>NZ_BBYR01000066.1 GCF_001293525.1 Pseudideonella sakaiensis
CAGCCGATGTCGCTGGTGGAGAAGAAGGTCTCGCCCGGGCGGCCCTGGAAGATCTGGCCGATGCTGGCCGCGAGCGCCACCGCGTAGCCGCCGACGTCGCGCTGCACGCCCTTGGGGCGGCCGGTGGTGCCGCTGGTGTAGAGGGTGTAGCTGACATCGGTCGATGCCAGCCACGTGCAGGGCACGACCGTGTCGCGGTGGCGTTCGCGCAGCGCGGTCCAGTCCTCGTCGCGCCCGGCGGTGCGCGCCATCGGCGCGAGGCCGCGGTCGACCAGCAGCACCTTCGCCGGCTGGTGGCGCGCGAGCGTGATCGCCTCGTCGAGCAGCGGCTTGTAGGCCACGACCTTGCCGGCGCGGCTGCCGGCGTCGGCGCTGACCACCACCACGGGCTCGGCGTCGTCGATGCGGCTCGCCAGGCTGTGGCTGGCGAACCCGCCGAACACGACCGAGTGGATGGCGCCGATGCGCGCGCAGGCGAGCATCGCGAACGCCGCCTCGGCGATCATCGGCATGTAGATCAGCACCCGGTCGCCGCGCCGAACGCCCAGCGCGAGCAGGCTCGCGGCCATGCGCTGGACCTCGGCATGGAGGTCGCGGAAGCTGTAGACGCGCTCCTCGCCGGTCTCGGTGGAGACGCAGATCAGCGCCGGCTGGTCGGGCCGGGTCGCGAGGTGGCGGTCCACCGCGTTGTGGCACAGGCTGGTCTGGCCGCCGACGAACCAGCGCGCGAAGGGGGGGCGGCTGGTGTCGCAGACCTGGTCGAATGGCCGGTGCCAGTCGATCAGCGCCGCCTGTTCGCGCCAGTAGCCGTCCGGGTCCTCGATCGATCGCCGGTAGAGCGCCTGGTACGAAGCTTGGATCGTCATGTCGTTGTCCAATGCCCGCTCACAGGAAGACGTCCGGCATCAGTTCGTCGTCGGCGGGCCCGTAGGCGGAGAAGTCGGTCCGGCCGGCGGCGCGCAGCACCGCCTCGTCCACGCAGAAGTTGCCGGAGAACCCGACCGGGGAGGTGAGGATGTGGTGGGCGGCATCGGCCACGATCCGCGGGTGGCGGGTGCGCTTCATCGCCGCGTCGCCGCCCAGCAGGTTGTTGACCGCGGCGGTGCCGATCACCGTCTTCGGCCACAGCGCGTTGAAGGCCACGCGGTCGCGGAACTCGCCGGCCATGCCGAGCACGCACAGGCTCATGCCGAACTTGGCCATCGTGTAGGCGACGTTCGGCGCGAACCAGCGCTCCTCCATGTTCAGCGGCGGCGACAGCATCAGCACGTGCGGGTTCGCGGCCTTCAGCAGGTGGGGCAGGCAGGCGCGCGTGACCAGGTAGGTGCCGCGGGCGTTGATGCCGTGCATCAGGTCGAAGCGCTTCATGTCCGTCGCCAGCGTGCCGGTCTTGCTGATGGCGCTGGCGTTGTTGACGCAGATGTCGATGCCGCCGAAGCGGGCGAGCGCCTGCTCGACCGCCGCGAGCACCTGGTCCTCGTGGCGGATGTCGACCACCAGCGGCAGCGCCCGGCCGCCGGCGGCCTCGATCTCGGCCGCCGCGGTGTGGATGGTGCCCGGCAGCTTGGGGTGGGGCTCGGCCGTCTTCGCGGCGATGACGACGTTCGCGCCGTCCTGCGCGGCGCGCAGCGCGATCGCGAGGCCGATGCCGCGGCTCGCGCCGGTGACGAAGAGGGTCTTGCCGCGCAGGCCGGGTCGATCCGTGGCGCTCATCTGGGTACCTTCGCCCTGACGGGCTGCGGTGCGAGCCCCTTCGGGCGGCCGGGCGGGGCTCATGCCCCGCCCTCCGTGCGCGGCGGGAAGCCGGCGTAGGCCGGCGCCTGCCTGGCCAGCATCGCGGCGATCGCCGCCTTCGGCTCCGCGGTGGAGAAGGCCGCGGCCTGGCTGTTCGCCTCCAGCGTGAACATCGTCGACTGGTCGCTGTCCAGCGACGCGTTCAGCGCGGACTTGGTGAGCGCCAGTGCGGTCGGCGACGCGCGGGCCATGCTCAGCGCGATCTGCTGCGCGCGCGCCTCGAGCACGGCGCTCTCGTGGATCTCCATCACGATGCCCAGCGAGCGCGCCTCGTCGGCGTCGACCTCGCGGGTCGAGAACATCAGCTCCTTGGCGCGCTGCAGGCCGACGATGCGCGGCAGCAGGTACAGCGGCCCCAGGTCCGGCACCAGCCCGAGCCGCAGGTAGGCCATGGAGAAACGGGCCCGCGGCGAGGCGATGACGAGGTCGGCGGTCAGCGCGAGCGAAAAGCCCGCGCCGTAGGCCGGCCCGTCGACGACCGCGATCAGCGGGCGGGTGAGGCGCAGCAGGTCGTTGACGAGGCGCAACCCGCTGTTGATGCGCTGCTGCCAGTAGGCGGGTCCGGCATCGATGTTGGCTTCCAGGTCCTTCAGGTTGCCGCCCGCGCAGAACGCGCCGGGGCTGCCGGCGAGCACCAGCACGCGCACCGCCGGGTCATCGCGCACCCGGTCCAGCACCGTCATCAGGTCGCGGCGCAGCAGGCTGTCGAACGGGTTGCGCTTGTGCGGCCGCGCAAGGCGGATCCAGCCGACCGAGTCCCGCACCTCGAAGCTCAGCGTCTCCATGCCGGCATCCCTTCAGGCGGGCGTGAACATCGGCATCGCGCCGTCGCCCTCGGTGGGCTTGAAGCACACCTTGACGCGCTGGCCGATGCGCAGCGCGTCGAGGTCGCAGTCGACGATGTTGGTGAGCATCGTCACGCCCTCGTCCAGCCGCACGTAGGCGATGGCGTAGGGGATCGGGCCGGCGCGACGCGTCACGCTGACGCTGTAGATCTCGCCGAGGCCGCTGGCGTCGACCCACTCGGTGTCCGCGAAGCAGAAGGGGCAGAGCGACCGCGGATAGAAATGAGGCTTGCGGCAGGCGGTGCAGCGGCGCAGCTTCAGGATGCCCTGTTTCGCGGCGGCGAAATAGGGCCCGGTCTCCGCATCGATGACCGGCGGCGCGAGCGGGCGGTCCTGGTGGAGCGTGGTCATGTCGTCAGGCCCTTTCCATGATCAGGGTGCCGCTGCCGTGGCGCGAGCCGAGCAGCCCGCCGGTGCCCTGCGCGAGGGCGAGGGCACAGTTCGGAACCTGTACCTTCGGATGCGCTTCCCCGCGCAGCTGGCGCACCGCCTCGATCACCTTGGTGATGCCGCCGCGGTTGGCCGGGTGGTTGTTGCAGAGGCCGCCGCCGTCGGTGTTGAAGGGCAGCCTGCCGACGCCCGAGATCAGGTTGCCGTCGGCCACGAAGCGGCCGCCTTCGCCCTTCCTGCAGAAGCCCAGGTCCTCCAGCTGCATCAGCACCGTGATCGTGAAGCTGTCGTAGATCGACGCGTACTGGATGTCGGCCGGGCGCACGCCGGCCTCCTCGAAGGCGATCGGGCCGGAAACCACGGCGCCCGAGTAGGTGAGGTCGACCTGGCCACCGCTCTGGCCCTTGATCGCCTCGCCCGCGCCCAGCAGGTTGACGACCGGCCGCTTCAGCGTGCGGGCGATCTCCGGGCGCACCACCAGCAGCGCGCCGCCGCCGTCGCTCACGACGCAGCAGTCCAGCTTGTGCAGCGGGTCCGAGATCATCGGCGAGTTGACGACGTCCTCCACGGTCACCACGTCGCGCAGCATCGCGTTCGGGTTGTGCTGGGCGTGCGTCGACGCGGCGACCTTGATCCAGGCGAGCTGCTCGGAGGTCGTCCCGTACTCGTGCATGTGGCGCGCCGCGGCGAGCGCGTACATGTTGACCGTCACCGGCCCATAGGGCATCTCCCAGGGCACGTCGGGCGTCGTGCTGGTGACGAAGCGCGGCGCCACCCCGCTCGAACCCTCACTGCGGGGGCGGCCCGACAGCGTGACCAGGGCCACGTCGCACTTGCCGGCGGCGATCGCCTGCGCCGCGTGCGAGACGTGCAGCAGGTAGGCGGAACCGCCGGTGTCCGAGGTGTCGACGTGGCGGACCTTCAGACCGAGGTAGTCGGCCATGCTGTTGGCGCCGAGGCCCGGCGCGTCGCCGGCGCAGAAGTAACCGTCGACGTCCTTCAGCGACAGGCCGGCGTCCTCGAGTGCGCCGCGGGCGCACTCGGCATGGAGCTGGGCGATGGTCTTGTCAGGCGCCTTGCGGGTCGGATGCTCGAACACGCCTGCGATGCAGGCCTTCCGTTTCAGGGACATGCGGGCACTTTCGTGTTGACGGTGGCTGTCGGTCGAGAATATCATTGGTTGAACCATCACACAAGGACAAGGACCATGAACCCTCTCGTGTCACTCCAGGGCCGCACCGTCGTCGTCACGGGCGCCGGGCAGGGCATCGGCAAGGCGTTGACGGAGCTCGTGATCGAGCTGGGGGGGCAGGTCGTCGCGGTCGACATGAACCCCGACACGCTGAAGGCGGCGGTGGCGCCGCTGCCCGCGGAACGGGTGATGACGGTGGTGGGCAGCGTGTCCGACCTCGCGCTGGCCACGCGCTCCGTGTCGGAGGCGGTGGAGCGCTTCGGCGCCATCCACGGGCTGGTCAACAACGCCGGGATCACGCGCCCGGCGATGATCGAGAAGATGACGGACACGCAGTGGCGCGACGTCATCGACGTCCACCTCACCGGCAGCTTCTACTGGCTGCAGGCGGTCGGCCGCCACATGGTGTCCCGCTCGCGCGATGGCGACGCGACCGGCGGATCGATCATCAACATCTCCTCCGACGCGGGCCGCAAGGGTGCGATCGGCCAGATCAACTACGCGGCGGCGAAGGCCGGCCTGCTCGGCATGACGATGACCGCGGCCAAGGAATGGGGGCGGTACAACATCCGCACCAACTCGATCTGCTTCGGCGTGGTCGAGACGCCGATGACCGAGGTCGTGCGCGGCGAGAAGTTCCGGGACGGCATGCTCGCACAGATCCCGCTGGGCCGCTGGTCGACGCCGGACGAGGCGGTGCGGATGCTGGGCTTCCTGCTGTCGGACGCCGCCAGCTACATGACCGGCCAGCACATCGGCGTCAACGGCGGCTTCCACATCAGCCTGTGAGCACGCACGACGCGGCCGCGGGCGCGGGCGCGGCGGTGCCGGACGCGGCGCGCCTGGGCGGCTACATGCGCCGGCACGTCGCGGACTTCGAGGGCGAACCGCGGATCCGCCAGGTCGAGGGCGGGCAGTCCAACCCGACCTTCATCGTCGACGCCGGCACGCGGCGCTTCGTGCTGCGCCGCAAGCCGCCGGGCGTGCTGCTGCAGTCCGCGCACGCGGTCGACCGCGAGTACCGCGTGCTGAAGGCGCTGCAGGGCTCCGCGGTGCCCGTGCCCCGCGTGCGCACGCTGTGCGAGGACGCCGACGTCCTCGGCAGCCCGTTCTACCTGATGGACTTCGTCGACGGCCGGATCCTGACCGACCAGACGCTGCCGGGCATGACGCCGCCGCAGCGGCGTGCCCACTACGACGAGCTGAACCGGGTGATGGCCGCGCTGCACGCCGTCGACCACCGTGCGGTCGGCCTGGCCGGCTTCGGCCGCGAGGAACGCTACGTCGAACGGCAGATCGAGCGCTGGACGCGGCAGTACCGCGACGCGCAGACGCGCCGCATCGAGGCGATGGAAGCCCTGTCGACCTGGCTGCCGGCACAGGTTCCGCCGCAGCGCGACGCGGGCCTGGTGCACGGCGACTTCCGGCTCGACAACGTGGTCTTCCACGCCACCGAGCCGCGCATCGTGGCGGTGCTGGACTGGGAGCTGTCGACACTTGGCGACCCCCTGGCGGACTTCGCCTACCACTGCCTGAGCTGGCGGATCGGACTGGGCGTGCACCACACGCTGGTCGGCATGGACGATGCCGAGCTCACCGCGCTCGGCATCCCCACCGAGGCCGAACACGTCGCCGCGTACTGCGAACGCAGCGGGCGCGGGACCGGCGGGCGCATCGATCACTGGGCGTTCTACCTCGTCCTGAACCTGTTCCGCCTGGCCGCGATCCAGCAAGGCATCGCCCGCCGCGCGCTGGACGGCAACGCGGCAAACAGCCGCGCGCAGGCGGTCGCCGCCCGCGTCGAGGCCACGGCCGAGGCGGGCTGGGCCATCGCCCGCGGTCACTGAATCGCCCGCTCGCGAGGACGCCTTGGACTTCACCCTGTCCCCGCGCGCGGCCGACCTGCCGGCCCGCTTGCGCGCCTGCATGGACCGGCACGTGGATCCCGCCGAGGCGCTGCGCGACCGAGCTCGACGCGGGCGGCCGCCGGCGCGAGCCGGCGGTGATGGAGGCGCTGAAGGCGCTGGCCCGGGCGGAAGGCCTCTGGAACCCGTGCCTGCCGCACGACGGGGAGGGCGGCGGCCTGAGCAAGCTCGACGACGCCCCGCCGGCAGAGGCCATGGGGCGGTCGCCGAGGTCCATCGCAAGCAGATCGGCCGGCTCGAACGGGCCGGCACGGAACCCGCCGTCCACCAGCGGACGGCGCCACGGAACCCCAGGAGACCCGCATGTACATGCCCCCCGATTCCAAGCTCCGGCTCGACCCCCAGGACGAGTACACGCACGTGCCCGAGGCGGCCGGCAACTACAACGAGAGCATGTACTTCAACGCCTTCGATTCGAAGACCCGCATCGGCGCCTGGTTCCGCATCGGCAACCGGCCCAACGAGGGCCATGCGGAGATGAGCTGCTGCATCTACCTGCCCGACGGCAAAGTCGCGTTCATGTTCAGCCGGCCCACGATCACGGGCAACGACGCGATGGACGCGGCCGGCATGCGCTTCGACGTCGTCGAGCCCTTCAAGCACCTGCGCTGCAGCTACGAGGGCGAGCTGCTGATCATGGACGACCCGCACGCGATGGCGGACCCCGGCAAGGCGTTCAAGGCCTATCCGAAGAAACACGGCTCCTTCGCGCTCGACTTCACCGGCGTGTCGCCGATGCACGGCGGCGAGATCGTCACGCTGGACGGCAAGCCGATCGAGGTCGATCCCGAGCACGCGGTCTACCGCGGCCACACCGAGCAGAACATGGCGGTCGACGGCCACATCACCGTCGACGGCATGACCTACATCCTGTCGGGCGGCACCGGCTACCGCGACAAGTCCTGGGGCCCGCGGCACTGGCACAGCTTCTTCTGGTACAAGTGGATCCCGGTCACCTTCGACCGTGACTTCGGCGTGCTGCTGTCGATCAAGGGCCGTCCCGAAGGCGGGCCGAATCGCATCAGCGGCAACGTGCTGCGCAATGGCGTGTACGAGCCGGTCGTCGACGGTGAGATCACGACGGTCTACGACGACGCGTGGTATCCGCGCTCGCTGACGGTCAAGGTGACCACGGCCCAGGGCGTGTACGTCATCGAGGGCAAGGTGCTGTCGACGGTGCCGCTGCGCCACAAGCGGGTGGGCAGCACCGACTGGCGCACGTACACCCGGATCACCGAGAGCATGACCGAGTACACCTGCCAGGGCCGCACGGTGCTGGGCATGACCGAGTACTGCGACGTCATGAACGATGGCGTGCCGATTTCGGAAGCGGGTCGCGCGAAGGCGGTGGCATGACGACGTTGCAGCTGCAGCGCGACGGGGGAGTCGCGACCATCGTCCTGGACCGACCCGGAACGAAGAACGCGCTCGACGTCGAGATGACCGACGAGCTGACCGCCTGCCTGCGGGACCTGCAGCGCGACGAGGACGTGAAGGCCCTGGTGCTGACCGGTGCCGGCGGCGACTTCTGCGCCGGCGGCGACGTCAAGGGCATGGGCCGCAGCGGCCCGCGCAACCCCGAGCAGCGCCGCGCCGCGATGACCCGCTACCGCGAGCTGACGCTCGCGCTGCTGGGGCTCGACAAGCCGCTGGTGGCCGCGCTCGACGGCGTCGCCTACGGTGCCGGCATGAGCATGGCGCTGACGGCCGACATCGTGCTGGTCAGCAGCCGCGTGCGGCTGGCGATGGTCTTCCACCGCATCGGCCTCGTGCCGGACCTCGGCGCCTGGTACACCCTGCCGCGCGTGGTGGGCCTGCAGCGGGCCAAGGAGCTGGTCTTCTCCGCGCGCGAGGTCGGCGCCGAGGAGGCGCTGCGCATGGGCCTGGCGCTGGAGGTGCTGGCGCCCGAGGCGCTGCTGCCGCGTGCGCAGGCGATCGCGCAGAGCTTCGCCGGCGCCTCGGCCACGGCGATGAGCCTGAGCAAGAAGGCGCTGCAGGCCTCGCTGCAGAGCGAGCTGCCGACCATGCTCGACCTCGAGGCCCTGGCCCAGCCGATCGCCGCCGGCAGCGAGTACGCCGCCGAGGCCGTCCGCCGTTTCGCGGCGAAGGAGCCGGCGCAGTTCCGCTGGCCGTCCGCCTGACCTCCCCACCCGACCCCGACCACCCATGCTCGACTACGAGAAGACCCGCGCCTGGCGCTCCGCCGACACGCGCCACGCCTACACCGCCAAGGACACCATCCTCTACGCCCTCGGGCTGGGCATCGGTGCCGACGCGCTGGACCCGAAGCAGCTGCGCTTCACCTACGAGAAGGACCTGGTCGCGCTGCCGACCATGGCCGCCGTGCTGGCCTCGCCCGGTGCCTGGATGCGCGAGCGCACCGAGCTCGGCATCGACTTCCTGAAGCTGGTGCACGGCGAGCAGGGCGTGGTCCTGCACGCGCCGCTGCCGGCCGCGGCCACCCTGGTCGGCCGCAGCCGGGTCGTGCGCGTCGTGGACAAGGGGGAGGGGAGGGGCGCGGTGCTGCACGTCGAGAAGACCCTGGCGGACGAGGCCAGCGGGCAGCTGATCGCGACCGCCGAGCAGGTGCTCTTCCTGCGTGGCAACGGCGGCTTCTCGGCCCACGGCGGCGGCGACGCGCCGGCACCGGCCCTGCCGGCCACGCCGGAGACGCCGCCCGACCTCGTCGTCGAGCTGCCGACGCGTCCGGACGCGGCGCTGCTGTACCGGCTCTCGGGCGACCTCAATCCGCTGCACGTGGACCCCGCGGTCGCCGCCAGGGCCGGCTTCCCGAAGCCGATCCTGCACGGGCTGGCCACCTACGGCACCGCCTGCCACGGCATCGTGAAGGCGTTCTGCGAGTACGACCCGTCGCGCCTGACCTCGATCCGGGCGCGGCTGTCGTCGCCGGTGTTCCCCGGCGAGACGATCCGCCTGGAATGCTGGCGCCTGCCTGACGGGGTGGTCGCCTTCCGTGGCCGTGTGGCCGAGCGCGACGTGGTCGTGCTGTCCCACGGCAGGGCCACGCTGTGAGCCTGCCGGCGGCGATGCGCGCCTGGCGGGTCGAGGCGATCACCGAGGCCGGCGACATGCAGCGGCGCGAGATCGCCGTGCCCGTCCCGTCGCCCGACCAGTACCTGGTGGCGGTGGAAGCGGCGGGCCTCGCCTTCGGCGACACGCTGCTGGTGCGCGGCAAGTACCAGGTCAAGCCGCCGCTGCCGTTCACGCCCGGCTCCGAGATCGTCGGCAGGATCGTCGGCGGCGACGGCGGGCCCCTGGCGGTCGGCACGCGCATCGCGAGTTCCTGCCCCCACGGCGGCTTCGCCGACTACGCGCTGTGCCCGCGCAACGCCGCCTGGGCGATCGGCGACGAGGTGGCCGCCGGGGCCGCGCTCGCCCTGCGCAGCAACTACGCTACCTCGCTGTTCGCACTGCGCCATGCCGCCCGGTTGCGCGGCGGCGAGACGCTGCTCGTGCATGCCGGCGCCGGCGGCGTCGGCAGTGCCGCGGTGCAGCTCGGCAAGCTGATGGGGGCACGGGTGCTCGCGACCGCCGGCGGTCCAGACAAGGTCCGGGCCTGCCGGGCCGCCGGGGCCGACGAGGCGTTCGACTACGACGGCCAGGACTGGGTGGCCGAGGTCCGGCGCCGGGTGCCGGACGGCATCGACGTGGTCGTCGACCCGGTCGGCGGCGAGGTGGGCGTGCAGAGCCTGCGCTGCCTCGGTTTCGGGGCGCGCTACCTGGTGATCGGCTTCGCCGGCGGCAGCCTGACCGCGCTTCCCGCGAACCGGCTGCTGCTGCACAACGCGAGCGCGATCGGCGTGCTGTGGGGCGAGGTGCGCCGGCGCGACCCCGGGCTCGCCGCCGAGCTCACGCGCGAGATCTACGGCTGGCACGCCGAAGGCCGGCTGCAGCCGCTGGTCGACCGCGGCGTCGACTTCGAGCAGGCGCCCGCCGCGCTGGCGGCCCTCGGCGGGCGCACCAGCATCGGAAAGGTCTGGCTCGACCTCTAGCGCCTCCAGCGCCCCGCCATCGCCTCCAGCGCCGGGCCTGTGCGTCCGGCGGTCCTTCTCTCCACACCGGAGCCTGCTCATGTCGGAATTCGAAGCGCCCGTTGCCGAAGACCCGGAGACCGTCGTCACGCTGCGCCGCGAGGGCGAGCACGTCGCGATCGTCACGCTGAACCGTCCTCGGTCCCGCAACGCCGTCAGCACGGCGCTGACGCGCGGCCTCGCCGCGCGGGTCCGCGCCGTGGAGGACGACCCGTCGATCCGGGTCGCGATCCTCACCGGCGCGGGCACGCAGGCGTTCTGCGCCGGTGCCGACCTCAAGGAGATGTCGGCGGGCGCGACCTACGCGCAGCGCTCCACGCCCGATGGCGGCTTCGCCGGCTTCGTGTTCGCGCCTCGGCGCAAGCTGTGGATCGCCGCCGTCAACGGCGCCGCGGTGGCCGGCGGCTTCGAGCTGATGCTGGCCTGCGACATGGCGGTGGCCTCGCGCGCGGCGATCTTCGGGCTGCCCGAGGTCAAGCGGGGGCTGGCGGCGACGGCGGGCGGCATCTACCGCCTGCCGCGGCGCGTGCCGCGCGGCATCGCGCTGGAGATGATCGCGACCGGCGAGCCCATCGACGCGGCGCGCGCGCAGGCGCTGGGCCTGGTCAACCACGTGGTCGATCCGGACCAGGTGCTGGAGACCGCGGTACGGATCGCACGCCAGGTCGGCGCCAACGCCCCACTGGCGGTCGCGCTGAGCCTCGAGCTGGCGCGGCGCGCGGACGAGCTGGACGACGTCACCTTGCGCGGGCTCGCGCGCGAGGTCACCGAGCGCATCCATGCCAGCGAGGATGCGAAGGAAGGGCCGCTCGCCTTCGCCGAGCGGCGACAGCCGGTCTGGCGGGGCCGCTGAGCATGGTCGCCACCTCCGGCAGCGGGGCGTTCGTGCGGCGGGAGGACGCCGGCGGCGTCTGCACGCTGACGCTCAACCGGCCCGACAAGCTCAATGCGATCGATCCGGCCCTGTTCGACACGCTCGCCGAACATCTGCGCGAGCTGCAGCAGGACACGTCCGACCTCGGCGTGATCGTGCTGCGCGGCGCGGGCCGCAGCTTCTGCGCCGGGGTCGACCTGGGCGGCGTCGGCGGCGTCGACCTGGCGGGCCTGCGCCACCAGTCGCGCACGCTGGAGGTCTTCGGGCAATTGCCGCAGATCGTGATCGCGGCGGTGCACGGGCACTGCTTCACCGGCGGCCTGGAACTGGCTTTGGCCGCCGACTGGATCGTCGCGGCCGAGTCGGCCCGCTTCGGCGACACCCATGGCAAGTACGGCCTGGTGCCCGCCTGGGGCATGACGCAGCGCCTGCCGCGGCGCATCGGCGCGGCGCGCGCGCTGGAGCTGATGGCGACCTCGCGTCGGCTGGACGGGCGCGAGGCCGAGCGCATCGGGCTGGCGAACTGCTGCGTCGCGGACGACCAGCTGGACGCGACCGTCGCGGCGCTGGCCGCGGAGATCCTCGCCAACGCTCGCCACAGCAACGCCGCCAGCAAGCGGCTGCTGCGGGAGTCCGACGGCATGCGGCTGTCGGACGGCCTCGCGCACGAGCAGTTCCGCTCGCCGGGCTCGCAGCCGCGGAACTGGCTCAGTCCTTGGCGATCTTCCGCTCGCGGATGACCTCGGCCCAGCTGCGGGACTCCTCGGTGACACGGGCCTGGAAGGCGACGGCGCCGATGGCGACGGGCTGGACGCCGATGGTCGTCAGCTGCGCGCGCACCGGTGCGGTCGCCAGCGCCGCCAGCAGGGCCGACTCGATCCGGCCGAGGACGGCCGGGTCGGTCTTCGCCGGCGCCAGCAGGCCGAACCACGCGTCGAGCGCGAACCCCGGCAGCGTGTCGCCGATCGGCGGCACGCCCGGCACCAGCGGCGTCGGCCGCGCGGCCGCCACGCCGAGCAGGCGGATGCGGCCGGCCTCGACCTGGCCTTTCAGCGCGGCGTTCAAGGTCGTCATCACGCAGGCCACTTCTCCGGAGCTGACGGCCAGCTGCGCGGGGCCGCCGCCGGTGTACGGGACGTGGAGCAGCTGGATCCCGGCCTCGCGCGCGAAGCGCTCCATCGCCAGGTGGCCGAGCGAGCCGACGCCGCCGGCCGAGGCGTAGGCGAGCGGTCGCGACTGCTGCCGCGCATGGGCCACCAGCCCGCGCACGTCGGTGGCCGGGAGGTCCGCGTTGCAGATCAGCACCAGCGGCGCGGTCGCGGCGACGACCAGCGGCGCCAGGTCCGCCATCGCGTAGCCGGTGTCGCGGGCGATCAGCGGGTTGATCAGCACCGCGTTGTTGTTCAACAGCAGCGTGCTGCCGTCGGGCTTGCCGCGCGCCACCTGCGCCGAGCCCACCGAGCCGGCCGCGCCGGGCTTGTAGTCGACGATCACGGTACGGCCGAGCAGCGCCTGCAGGGCCGGCTGCAGCGCCCGCGCGACGCCGTCGTTCGTGCCGCCGGGCGGGGTCGGCACGACGATGCGCAGCGGCGTCGCGTCGTCGGCCCTGGCCGCCGGGAGTCCGAGGAACGTCAACGCGGCCAGGGCCGTGCGGCGAGAAGGGTGTCGATTCATCGGTGTTCTCCTGTCGTGTTCGTCCCGCGGACCGCGTCGAGCGCGCCGGTGGCGTTCAAGGCCTCGAAGCGTCCTGGCCCGAACCAGGCGGCCAGCCAGTCCAGGGCCGCGGCGCGATCGGCGACCCGCGGGCCGCGCACCGGACCGGCCGGCGTGCGGCTGAACCGCGGCGCCGGTGCCGGCTGCGTGATGCCGTCGACCTCGACCAGGGCATGCCGTTGCGCCATGTGCGGATGCGCGGCAACCTCGTCCATCGCCAGCACCGGCGCGAAGCAGGCGTCGCTGCCTTTGAGCAGCGCGCACCAGTGTGCGCGGGGGCGGCTCCGGAAGCGGTCGGCCAGTGCCTGGTGGAGGCGGGGCCAGGCTTCGCGGTCGGTGCGGTCTGGCACGAGCGAGGCCGGGATCTCCAGCCGCCGCAGCAGTTCGTCGAAGAAGCGCGTCTCGACGGCCGCGACCGAGACCCAGCCGCCGTCCGCGCACGCGTAGACGTTGTAGAAGGGTGCGCCGCCATCGCCGACGTTGCTGCCGCGCGCGGTGCCGATCAGGCCGCCGGCGAGGCTGCCGTAGTGCATCGTCATCAGCGACAGCGCGCCGTCCACGATGCCGGCGTCGACGACCTGACCCTGGCCGGAGCGGCGCGCCTCGAGCACCGCGGCCAGCAGCCCGACGACGACTTTCAGGCCGGCCAGCGGGCCGGTGCGTGGAGGCCTGGAGGTGCCCACTGTCTGCTGCCCGCGGTGAAGACCGTCATTGTCACATGGTACAACCATTGATAGCATGGGGCGATCCCGAATGGCAAGCCGGCCTCCATCGCCCGGCCCAGGACACCCCATGACCGACCCGACCCCCGATCCGCTGCACGGCCAGCGCGTGCTCGATTTCACGACCATGATGGCCGGCCCGTACTGCACACGCTTCCTCGCCGACATGGGCGCCGACGTGATCAAGATCGAGTCGCCGGAAGGCGACTACATCCGCCAGCGCGAACCGCTGCGCGACGGGCACAGCGCCTACTTCGGCCACCTGAACGCCGGCAAGCGCAGCGCCTGCCTCGACCTGAAGGATCCCGCTTCGCTGGCCGCGGTGAAGACGCTCGTGCGCAGCTGCGACGTCCTCGTCGAGAACTTCCGGCCCGGCGCGATGCAGCGGCTCGGCCTGGGCTACGACGAGCTCAAGGCGCTGAACCCGCGGCTGATCTACTGCTCGATCTCCGGCTTCGGCCAGACCGGGCCGGACGCGCAGCGCGCGGCCTACGCGCAGATCGTGCAGGCGGCGTCGGGCTTCGAGCTGGCCTTCGCCGGCTACCAGGGCGACGGCACGACCGAGACCCGGCCCGCCAACCAGGCCATCTTCACGGCCGACGTGCTGGGCGCGCTGTTCGCCTACGCCGGCATCCTCGCTGCGCTGAACCAGCGGCACGTCACCGGCCTCGGACAGCATGTCGACACCACCCTGTTCGAGAGCATGCTGCTGCTGATGCCCTACGAGGTGCAGGAGGCGCAGTTCCCGGCGGCCCGCCGCCGACCCGTCTATCCGCCGCTCAAGGCGAGCGACGGTTTCGTGATGCTGTCGGCGGTCTCGCCGCGCAACTTCGAGGCCCTGCTCGACGCCATCGGCTTCGACGGCTGGCGCGACGACCCGATGCTCGCCACCGACCGCGGGCGCCAGCAGCACTGGGGCGAGGTCATGACACGCGTCGAAGCTTGGACCTCGAGCCGCACCGCGGCCGAGTGCGTGCGGGTGATCGGCGACGCCGGCGTGCCGATCACGCGCTACGGCAGCGTGCGCGACGCGCTCGCGGAACCCCAGCTGGCGCACCGAGGCAGTCTGGCGACGGTGCACGACGCCGCCGGCGCGTTCCGGGTGCCGAACCTCCCGTTCAAGCTGTCGGGGGCGCACATTGGCGTGCGCGCCAAGGTGCCGGCGCTGGGCGAGCACACACGGGAGGTGCTGGACGAGGCGGCGCGCCTGGCGCGCGCCTGACGCGGGGGTGCGGCGCTCAGACGCCGCGCGAGGCGTCGACCGGCGCGGCAGGCGCCGCGCTCGGCCATGGCGCCGGCGCTCAGGCCAGCAGCAGCTTGGCGATCATGTTGCGGTGGATCTCCGAGGCACCCTCGTAGATCCGCAGCACGCGCAGGTCGCGGTAGACCCGCTCGGCGATCGTTCCGCGGCAGTAGCCGGACCCGCCGAAGATCTGCAGCGCCTTGTCCGCCACGCGGCAGGCCGCCTCGGTGCAGATGACCTTGACCATCGAGGCCTTCAGCCGGGCGTCCTCGCCGCGCTCGGCGCGCCAGACGGCTTCCCACAGCACCATGCGCGCGGCATGCAGGTCCATCGCCATGTCCGCCAGCATGTGCTGGATCGCCTGGTGCTCGCCCAGGGCCTGGCCAAAGGTCACGCGGGTCTTGGCGTGCTCGATCGCCTGTTCCAGCGCGATCGTCGCCGGGCCGAGCGCCTGGCAGCCCACGTTCAGCCGGCCCTCGTTCATGCCGGTCATCGCGTAGCGCAGCCCGCGGCCCTCTTCGCCGAGCAGGTGCGAGGCCGGGATGCGGCAGTCGGTGAAGCTGATCTCGCAGAGGCTGTCGTCCATCCAGCCCATGGTCGTCATCGCCCGGTCGACCTTGAAGCCCGGCGTGGTGGTGTCGAGCAGGAAGGCCGAGATCCCGTGCTTGCCCTTGCTCCGGTCGGTCGACGCGAGCACGGTGATCGAGTGCGCGTGGTTCGCGTTGGAGATGAAGGTCTTGCTGCCGTTCAGCACGTAGTGGTCGCCGTCGCGCACGGCCGTCGTCGCCATCTTGGCGGCGTCGGAGCCCGCGTGCGGCTCGGTGATCGCGATGCAGTTGCGCGAGGTGCCGGCGGCGATGCCCGGCAGCCAGGTCTTCTTGATCTCCTCGGAACCTTCGTCGACGATGATATGCACCCCCGGCCCGAGCGCCGAGCGCACGAACGGCCAGAACTGCGGCGGCAGGCGCGCGAGCTCGAGCTGGATCGCGGTGCTGGTGATGCGGTCCAGCGGCGTGCCGCCGTAGGCCTCGGGGATCGACATGCCGTAGAAGCCCATCTCGCGCAGCGCGGTCTCGACCTCGTCCGGAACGACGCCCGTCGCGTGGTACGCGGGCTCCAGCTTGAGCAGGCGCTCGACCACGGCGCGGGTGGCCTGCTGCATCTCCGCAGCGTCGGGGGGAAGGTTGAAGTCCATGGGAGGCCGGTTGCCTTACATTTCATTGGTAGTACCGATGAATGTATTGATGCGCCTCGCACGTGTCAAGCGCGTCGCATGTGTCTGCATGCCGCACGTGTCGAGGCCGACCGGCAGGAGACGACACACATGGCCGCGTCCTCCGCGCGGCTCTACTGGGAGAGCTTCGGCGGCCGGCGCGGCGCGCAGCCGGTGGTCCATGTCCCGACGGGCGTGGCGGTCTATCCGGAAGAGATCGTGCCGCCGGTGCGCCGCTGGATGGACGAGCTCTGCACCGACATCCGCCACTGGCGCGTCCAGCCCCGCGGCGGCCACTTCGCCGCCCTGGAGCAGCCCGTTCTGTTCGTCGACGACCTGCGCGACTACGCCCGGCTGCTGCGTTGAATCGCCGGCCGAAATGCCACATAATTCATTGGTTCAACCAAGGAGGCAAGATGTTCCAGACCACACGACAGCGCATCGGCCGCATGGGCCGAGCGGTGCTCCTGGCGACCGCCCTGGGCGGCCTCGCGGCCGCGCCGGCCGGCGCGCAGGACGCGTTCCCGTCGCGCCCGGTGAAGATCCTGATCCCCACCGCCCCGGGCGGGAACATGGACACCCTGGCCCGGATCGTCGCCGAGAAGATGACGGCCTCCTGGGGCCAGCAGGTGATCGTCGAGTCGCGCGCGGGTGCGAACACGGTGCTGGCGACGACCGCCGTGGCCAAGTCCCCGCCCGACGGCTACACCGCGCTGTTCACCCTCAGCGGCTTCGTCCAGAACCTGGTGCTGATGCCGAGCCCGCCCTACAAGGTGGCAGACTTCGCGCCCGTCTCGATGGTCGCCGTCTTCCCGATCGCGCTGGCGGCGAACGCCAACCTGCCCGCGAACACGCTGCAGGAGGTGGTGAAGCTGGCGCACGAGAAGCCCGACACCATCAGCTTCGGCAGCTACGGCGTAGGCTCGGGCGGCCACATCATCGGCGAGGGCCTGAACAAGGCGGCCGGCATCCGGCTCAACCACGTGCCCTACAAGGGCGAGGCGGCCGCGTTCCCCGACCTGGTGAGCGGACAGATCGGGCTGGCGTACGGCTCGACGGGCTTCTATTCGAGCCAGGTCGGCACCGGCAAGGTCAAGCTGATCGCGGTCGCCAGCCCCAAGCGGCTGAAGGCCTTCCCCAACGTGCCGACCTTCGCCGAGGGCGGCTATCCCGACGTCAACCTGGCCGGCTGGGGCGGCATGCTGCTGCCGGCGGCGACGCCGCCGGCGATCGTCGACAAGTACACCGCCGAGCTGCGGCGCATCGTCGCGCTGCCGGAGGTGCAGGCGAGGATCCTGCAGCTGGGCTTCGAGCCCGCCGGCACCACGCGCGAGGAGTTCGCGCAGGCGATTGCCGGCGACATCCAGCGCTGGGGCGCGATCGTGCGGGCGAACAACATCAAGCTGGAGTAGTCGATGAAGACACGCGTCACCGAAGCGCTGGGCATCCGGCTGCCGATCGTCCAGGGCGGCATGCAGTGGGTCGGGCTGGCGGAGATGGCGGCGGCGGTCAGCAACGCCGGCGGCCTCGGCACGCTGAGCGCGCTGACGCAGCCGACGCCCGAGGACCTGGGGCGCGAGATCGACCGCTGCCGCACGCTCACCGACCGCCCCTTCGGCGTCAACGTGACGATGCTGCGGACGATGAACGCGCCGCCCTACGACCGGATCTTCGACGTGATCGTCGAGCACGGCGTGCGCATCGTGGAGACCGCCGGCAACGTGCCGGCCGAGGTGTTCGACCGCCTGCGCGCAGCGGGCGTGACCGTCATCCACAAGTGCACCTCCGTGCGCCACGCGCTGGCGGCCGAGAAGCGCGGCGTCGACATCGTCAGCATCGACGGCTTCGAATGCGCCGGCCACCCGGGCGAGGACGACGTGCCCGGCCTGGTGCTGATCCCGGCGGCGACGCGCGCGCTGAAGATCCCGGTGATCGCCTCGGGCGGCATCGCCGACGGTGCCGGCATGGCGGCGGCGCTGGCCCTCGGCGCCGACGGCGTCAACATGGGCACCCGCTTCGTCGCGACGCGCGAGGCGCCGGTGCACCCGCGCATCAAGCAGGCGCTGGTCGACGCGCGAGAAACCGACACGCGCCTGATGTTCCGGACCCTGAAGAACACCGCGCGCGTGCTGCGCAACGCGATCAGCGAGGAGGTGGTGGCGCTCGAGCGCCGTGACGGCGGCGCCACCTTCGACGACCTGCGGCCGCTGGTCGCGGGGCCACGCGGCCGCGCCACGCTGGCGTCGGGCGAGGTCGACGACGGCGTCGTGTGGGCCGGGCAGGTGGTCGGGCTGGTCGACGACATCCCGAGCTGCGGCGAGCTGCTGGAGCGCATGGTGGCGCAGTGCCGGGCTGCCCTCGCCGACGCGTCCCGGCGGTGCGGATGACGGCGCCGTCGCCGTCGCAGGCCCGGCTGATCGCCAGCGTCCCCAACCTGCGCGATCTCGGCGGGCTGGTGGGCGACGGCGGCCGGTGCATCGCGCACGGCCGGTTGTTCCGCTCCAGCCACCTGCATGCGCTGACGCCGGCCGACGAGCCCGCGCTGGCGGCGCTCGGCTTGCGCACCGTGGTCGACTTCCGCGGCCTGCACGAGCGCGACCTGGCGCCGAGCCGCGGGCTCGCGCTCGACCCGGCGGGCCGGCTGCACCTGCCGATCGAGCCGCGCGGCCTCGGCGCGCTGCGCGAACTGCGGCGGGCGGGAACCGTCGACGAGGCGGCCGTGGTGGACCTGATGCACACCGCGTACCGGCGCTTCGTCCTCCAGCACGCGCCGGTGTTCGCCGCCTTTCTCGCCCGGCTGCAGGCGGTCGACAGCGTGCCGCTGCTGTTCCACTGCACCGCCGGCAAGGACCGCGGCCGCCGTCGTGACGCTGCTGGCGCTGGGCGTCTCCCGCGACGCGATCCTGGACGACTTCCTGGTCAGCAACGAGCGCTGGCAGCCGACGGACACCTCGCGGGACTGGACGGTGATCTCCCAGGTCCGCGCGGAGTACCTGGACACCGCCTTCGCGGCGATCGCCGGCGAGTGGGGCTCGGTCGACGCCTACCTCGACCGGGCCCTCGGCCTCGGCGCGGCCGCCCGCGAACGGCTCGCGGCACGGTTGCTGACGGACGACCTCACTCGGCCCTGAAGCCGCAGGAGCCGTGCCGCGGGGGCGGACGGCCTCAGTCGGCGTCGCCGAAGGTGAAGACGACCCGGCCGAGCGTGGCGCGGTGACCCAGCAGGGCAGCCGCCTCGTCGAAGCGGGCCACCGGCAGCACGTGCCGGATGAGCGGTTCGATCCGTCCCGCGCCGTAGTAGCCGATGATGTCCTGCTTGACGGCCAGCGTCGTGGCCGGGTCCCGCTCGCCGGCCTGCCGAAAGTCGACGCCGACCAGCGACGCGCCCTTGACCAGCGGCAGGTTCGTCTTCAGCGCATGAATGCCGCCGGCGGCGAAGCCGACCATCAGGTGGCGCCCGCCCCAGCCGAGGGTGCGGAAGGCGGTGTCGGTGGCATCGCCGCCGACGGGATCGAGCACCACGTCGACGCCGCGCGGCCCGGTGATGCGCTTGACCTCGTCCTTCCAGTCGCTCGTCGCGTCGATGGCGGCCTCCGCGCCGGCCTCGCGCGCCGCGGTCCGCTTGGCGACGCTGGAGGCGACCGCGATGACGCGGGCACCCAGCGCCCGGCCCAGCTGAATCGCGGCATGGCCGACGCTGCCGGCGGCGCCGAGCACCAGCAGGGTGTCGCCGGCGCGCAGCTGGCCGCGCTCGCGCAAGGCGTAGAGCGCGGTGCCATAGGGCGCCATCAGCACCGCGGTCTGCACGAAGGGTGCGTCGTCGGCGACGGCGAACACCGCGGTGGCCGGCAGGCAGATCGCCTCGGCCCAGGCGCCCTGGCGGGAGCCGCAGACCCGGTCGCCGGGCTTCAGACCGGTCGGCGTGCCGGGGCCGATCGCGTCGACGACGCCGCTGAACTCGCTGCCCGGCACGAAGGGCGGTGTCGGCCGCACCTGGTAGCCGCCGCGCGCCACCAGCAGGTCGACGAAGGAGATGCCGCAGGCTTCCACCCGCACGCGGACCTCGCCGGCGCGGGGCTCGGGCACCGGCAGGTCGTCGAGGACGATCCGGTCGTCCGGCCCGTAGCCATGGACACGCAGCGCCTTCATGCGGCTTCCTTGCGCGCCGAAGCGGAAGCGTCCCGCGCGCGCAGCCCGTCCTGCAGGCCGCGCCAGTCGATCTTCCCGGTGCCCGCGCGCGGCAGGCGCTCGACGAACTCCACCGCCCGCGGGCACTTGTAGGCGGCCATGCGGCCGCGGGCCCAATCGATGACCGCCGCGGCGTCGAGCCGCTCGCCGGGACGCAGCACCAGCACCGCCGTGACCTGTTCGCCCCGCCGCGGGTCGAGCGTCGCGACGACGCAGGCTTCCTGCACCGCCGGGTGGCCATGCAGCAGGGTCTCCACCTCGGACGGCCAGACCTTGTAGCCACCCGCGTTGATCATGCGCTTGAGCCGGTCCACGAGGAAGTGGTAGCCGTCGGCATCGCGGGTGACCAGGTCGCCCGTCCGCAGCCAGCGCCGGCCGTCGCGCTGGACGAAGGCCTCGCGGTTCGCGGCGTCGTTGTTCCAGTAGCCGTGCGGGCTCACCTGGTCCGCCGACACCCACAGCTCGCCGGCGCTGGGAGTCGGGCCGTCCGGGTAGGCTTCGAGGGTGTCCGGGTCGACCACCAGGGCCCGCACGCCGAAGGTCGGAATCCCCAGGCACTGCCGCTTGGTGCGGCGCGGCGGGTTGCACATCGCCATCGAGCAGGTCTCGGTCATGCCCCAGCCCTCGAGGTAGGTGATCTCCAGCTCGTCCGACAGCCGCTGGCTGACGGACTCGGCCAGCACCGAGCCGCCGCCGGTGATGACGCCGACGCTGGCCAGCGCATCCGGCGCGAGCCCGGGCAGCGCCAGCAGGTCGAGCAGCATCGGCGGCGAAGCGCCGAAGCGGTTGACGCGCCAGGTGGCGATCAGCTCGGCGGCGCGCCGGGTGTCCCAGCGCGGCAGCAGGACCATGCTCGCGCCGAGGTACATCGTCGTGTTGACGATCTGCAGGCCCTGCATGTGGAACATCGGCGACGCGCCGAGGAAGACCAGGTCGGCGGTGTCGTTGCGCCAGAGGGCGGGCGCGACCGCCCCGGTCATCAGCGAGAGATGCGTCTGCGTGCAGCCCTTCGGGCGCGCCGTCGTGCCCGAGGTGTAGGCGATGAGGCACAGGTCGTCCGCCCGGCGGTCGGGCAGCCGCGGCACCTCGGCAGCGTCCAGGGCGGCGGCGAGCGTCACGGCGCGGTCATCGGCGAGCGCGGGCGGCGCCGCGTGGAACCAGCCGGGCGTGTCCGCGTCCAGCGCGTCAGCGTCGCGCGCATAGCCGAAGACGACGGCGTGGTCCACGCCGCGACCCAGCAGCGGCTCGATCCGTGTCCACAGCTCCGGCGCGACGATCGCCATGCGGGCGCCGCTGTCGGCGGCCACGTGGGCGAACTCGTCGGCGAGATACATCGGGTTGACCGGCACGGCGATCCCGCCGGCGCGCAGGATCGCGAAGAAGGCGGTCGCGAACTGCGCCGAGCTCTGGCCGCTCAGCAGCACGCGGTCGCCGGGCGCGAGGGCGCAGCGGTGCTGCAGCCAGCCGGCGAGCCGCTGAGCATCCCGCCAGAGAGCGCCGAAGGACGTGTCCTGTCCGTAGACGCGGTAGGCGACCTTGTCGGGGTAGCGGCGGGCCGCGATCTCGAGGTTCTCCCACAGCAGGGTGCGCGGGACATGGGCTTCGGTCGGCAGCGCCTTGGGCCAGAACGGCGGCGCGGCGGCGGGTGTTCTCAAGTCGGCTCCGGCGGAAGGGGCGGGATGCATCGGATCGTAGTCGCATTGCATCAAAGGTTCAACCTTCGGGTTTCTGGGTCAAGCGACGGTCTTCAAGCGACTGTCTCGGGCCGGATTGACAAGGCGCTCCGGATGCGGCTACGATGAAGTACAAAGGTTGAACCAATAAATATTAATGGAAAGCGAGATGGACCGCCATGAGGACGCCTTCGCCCCCGGGGCTCTGCGCGGCAAGGTGGCGCTGCTGGCCGGCGCGTCGAGCGGCATCAACCTGGGCATCGCCCAGCGTTTCGCGCGCGCTGGGGCGAAGGTGGCCATCCTGAGCCGGACGGCCGAGCGCATCGAGGCGGCGGCCGCGACCATCGCCGCCGAAGGCCACCCAGTGCTGGCGCGCGCCGCCGACGTCCGCGACTTCGACGCGATCGACGCGGTGTTCCACGACACCGTCGCCGCCTTCGGCCCGGTGGACATCGTCGTCTCCGGCGCGGCGGGCAACTTCCACGCCGGCGCGGCCCACCTGTCGCCGAACGGCTTCCGCACCGTCATCGAGATCGACCTGATCGGCACCTTCAACGTGCTGCGTGCGAGCTTCGCGCACCTGAACAAGCCGGGCGCCTCGCTGATGTCCATCACCGCGCCCGGCGGGACGCACCCCACGATGTTCCAGGTCCACGCGAATGCCGCGAAGGCGGGCATCAACATGATGACGCGCTGTCTCGCGATGGAGTGGGGCCCTGCCGGCGTGCGCGTCAACGCCATCTCGCCCGGCCCGATCGCCGGCACCGAGGGCATGGCCCGCCTGGCGGCCACGCCGGAGCGAGAGGCGCTGATCAAGCAGCGGCTCGCGCTGCGCGACTACGGCTCGCTGGGCGACATCGCCGACACCGCGCTGTTTCTCGCCAGCGGCAACGCACGCTACATCACCGGCGCCATCATCGACTGCGACGGCGGCTCCGGCCTCGGCGACGCCTCCGCGGACGCGCTGGCCGCGCCGCCTCCGCGGCCCGCGCGCTGACGCGCACGCTGCCGCCGCCCGCCGTCCGTCCCCCCATCCCCTCATCACCCCCTCTCGAGGAACCCCCATGAACGAGGCCCTGATCTTCGACGCCATCCGCACGCCCCGCGGCCGCGGGCGCGCCGACGGCAGCCTGCACGAGGTCAACCCGGTCGACCTGCTCGCCGGCCTGATGCAGGCGCTGCAGCAGCGCAACCGGCTGGACACCGCCGAGGTCGAGGACACGCTGATCGGCTGCGTGATGCCCTACGGCGAGCAGAGCGGCTGCATCGCGAAGACCGCGGCGCTGCGCGCCGGCTGGGACTGGCAGGTGCCGGGCGTCCAGCTGGACCGCTACTGCGGCTCCGGGCTGGAGGCCATCAACATCGCCGCCGCCAAGGTGCGCTCCGGCTGGGAATCGCTGATCGTGGCCGGCGGCGTCGAGTCGATGTCGCGCATCTCGATGGGCGGCGCGCCGGGCCCGCGCGACACCAAGCCGGAGATGGTGTTCCAGATGAAGCCGGTGCCCACCGGCGTCGCCGCCGACCTGCTGGCGACGCTCGACGGCCGCACCCGCGAGGACGTCGACCGCTACGCGCTCGAGTCGCAGCGGCGTGCGGCACATGCCCGCGCCCAGGGGTACTTCGCGAAGTCGCTCGTCCCGGTGAAGGACGCGAACGGGCTGACCATCCTCGCCGAGGACGAGGCGATCCGCGCGGACACCACGCTGGAGAAGCTGGGCGCGCTGAAGCCGTCCTTCCAGGCGATGGGGGAGCAGGGCGGCTTCGACGCGCTCGCGCAGATGAAGTACCCGCAGCTGGCGCGCATCCACCACGTGCACACCGGCGGCAACTCGTCGGGCATCGTGGACGGGGCGTCGCTGATGCTGGTCGGCACCGAGGCCAAGGGCCGGGCGCTGGGGCTGACGCCGCGCGCGCGCATCGTCTCGGTCGGCGTGGTCGGCACCGAGCCCACCCTGATGCTGGCCGGGCCTGCGCCAGCCAGCCGGCTCGCGCTGAAGAAGGCCGGGCTGCGCATCCAGGACATCGACCTGATCGAGGTCAACGAGGCCTTCTCGTCGGTGGTGCTGCGCTACCTGGACGAGATGGACGTCGATCCGGCGAAGGTCAACGTCAACGGCGGGGCCATCGCCATGGGCCACCCGCTGGGCGCTACCGGCTGCATGCTGATGGGCACCGTGCTGGACGAGCTCGAGCGCCGCGGCCTGAAGCGCGGCCTGGTCACCGCCTGCGTGGCCGGCGGCATGGGCATCGCCACCATCATCGAACGCGTCTGAGGACCGCACCGTGACTGCAACCACCCAAGAAGCCATCCGCTACGAGAAGGACGCCGGCGGCGTCGTCACCCTGACCATCGACATGCCCGGCCAGTCGGCGAACACCATGAACACGGTGTTCCGCGACGCCTACCGCGACGTGGTCGAGCGGATCGCGGCCGATATCGACGGCGTGAGTGGCGTGATCGTCACGTCGGCGAAGAGGACCTTCTTCGCGGGCGGCGACCTCAACAGCCTGCTCGCCGTGGGACCGGAGGAGAAGGAGGCCCTGTTCCAGCGCTCGATGGCGATGAAGGCGGTGCTGCGCCGGCTGGAGACCCTCGGCAAGCCGGTCGTCGCCGCCATCAACGGCGCGGCGCTGGGCGGCGGCTTCGAGCTGTGCCTGGCCTGCCACGCCCGCTTCGCGCTGGACGATCCCAAGCTGATGGTCGGCCTCCCCGAGTCGGGCCTCGGCCTGCTGCCGGGCGGCGGCGGCGTGGTGCGGCTGGTGCGCCTGCTCGGGCTCGAGGCGGCGATGCCGCTGCTGATCGACGGCACGCAGCTCGCGCCGGCGCGGGCCCTCGAGCTGAAGCTGATCGACGGCCTGGCCGCCGACACGGACGCGCTGCTGCGGCTCGCCCGCGACTGGATCGCCGCGAACCCCGCGCCGACCCAGCCCTGGGACCGCAAGGGTTGGCGCCTGCCCGGGGCGACGGCGAGCGCACCGGCCTCGCTGGTCTTCCTGCGCACGGCGCCGGTGCTGCTGATGAAGAAGACGCGCGGCCGCTATCCGGCGCCGCTGGCGATCATGTCGGCGGCGGTGGAGGGCGCGGTGGTCGACTTCGACAACGCGATGCGCATCGAGAGCCGCCATTTCGTCGGCCTCGCGACCGGCGGCGTCGCCAAGAACCTGATCACGACCTTCTTCTTCCAGATGAACGAGATCAAGGCGGGCCGCGGCCGGCCCGAGGGCGTTCCGGTCGCCGCCTTCGATCGCATCGGCATGCTGGGCGCCGGGATGATGGGCGCGGGCATCGCGCAGGTGAGCGCCGCGCGGGGCATCACGACGGTGCTGAAGGACGCCAGCGCCGAGCAGGCGGCCAAGGGCAAGGAACGCGTGCGGGCCAACCTGGACAAGCGCGTGGCGAAGGGCGCGATGAGCGAGGCCAGGCGGGACGCGCTGCTCGCGAAGATCGTCCCGACCGGCGACGCGGCCGACCTGGACGGCAGCCAGCTGATCATCGAAGCGGTGTTCGAGAACCGCGCGCTGAAGGCCGAGGTCACCCGGGAGGCCGAGCCCCGGCTCGCGGACGGCGGCATCTTCGCGTCCAACACCTCGACCCTGCCGATCAGCGGCCTGGCCGACGCGTCGGTGCGGCCCGAGAACTTCATCGGCCTCCACTTCTTCTCGCCGGTCGACCGCATGCCCCTGGTCGAGGTCATCAAGGGGCGCAGGACCTCGCCCGAGACGCTGGCCCGTGCGCTCGACTACGTGCAGCAGATCGGCAAGACGCCGATCGTCGTCAACGACTCGCGCGGGTTCTTCACCAGCCGCGTCTTCGGCACCTTCACCAAGGAAGGGGCGGCGATGCTGGCCGAGGGCGTGCCCGCCGCGCTGATCGAGAACGTGGCGATGGGCGTCGGCATGCCGGTCGGGCCGCTGGCGGTGATGGACGAGACCTCGATGGCGCTCACGCTGTCGGTCAAGAAGCAGACCGAGGCCGACCTGGCCGCCGAGGGCCGGCCCTTCCCGTCGCACCCGGGCTGGGCGGTGATCGAGCGGATGGCCGGCGAGCTGAAGCGACCGGGCCGGGCCGGCGGGGGCGGCTTCTACGACTATCCGGCCGATGGTCCGAAGCGGCTGTGGGCCGGCCTGGCCGCCGAGTTCGGCCGGGAGGGCGTCGACCTGCCGCTGGAGGACCTGCAGGACCGCATCCTGTACATCCAGTCGATCGAGTCGATCCGGACGATGGAGGAGGGCGTCATCGAGCATGCGCGCGACGCCAACATCGGGTCGGTCCTCGGCATCGGCTTCCCGCGCTGGACCGGCGGCACGCTGCAGTTCGTCAACATGATCGGCGCGCGCCGCTTCGCCGAGCGGGCGGCCCAGCTCGCCGAACGCTACGGCGCACGATTCGCGCCGCCGACGCTGCTGCTGGACAAGGCCGAGCGCAACGAGCGCTTCGCCTGACCGCCGAGGAGCGCACGGCGTTGACGGCGAGCTCGAGCGATGCCGTGAAGGCCGCCGTCCTGCCTGCGGTCGGGACGCCGCTGGCGATCGAGGACCTGGTGCTCGACGACTGCGCCACGGACGAGGTCCGCATCCGCGTCGCGGCCAGCGGCCTGTGCCCTTCGGACCACCACCTCGTCTCGGGCGATCTGCCGGCGGTGTCGGACAGGCCGACCGTCCTCGGCCGGCGTCAGCGCGCTGCCTCGATCTGTGCCAGCGAGCGCCGCATCGCCTCGCGGTACTCGCGCCGCGTCGCCTCGACCAGCCGCGCGACCGGCAGCACGGCCTCGACGCCGCTGACCGAATGGCCCGCGCTGCGGATGTCCGACCAGCGCTTCGGCCCCGAGGCCACCGTGCCGCCGCTCTCGAAGGTCGCCTGCGCCGCGCCGAACAGCTCGCGCGCCCGGGCGGGCGTCACCGCCTCGTCGAGCGCGTCCGGGTCCAGTCCTGCCGCGGCGATCGTCGGGCGCAGCATGTTGGTGGGCAGGCCGGTGAACGCGCGCGTCAGCTGCACGTCGTCCATGCTGCAGTCCACCAGCAGCTGGCGGTAGGCGGGCGGCGCCAGGCTCTCCTCGGTCGCGATGAACCGGGTGCCCATGTAGGCCAGGTCGGCGCCGGCGGCCTGCGCGGCCCACAGCGCCGCCCCGTCCGAGATCCCGCCGGCCAGCACCAGCGGGCCGTCGTGGAAGCCGCGCACGGCGCGCACGAAGGCGAGGCCGTTGAGCCAGCCGGTCTGGCCGCCGGCCCCGGCGCTCAGCAGCACCAGGCCATCGACGCCGGCCGCGACGGCCTTGCGGGCGTGCGCCACCGTCCCCACGTCGGCGAAGACGCGGCAGCCCGCGTCGTGCAGCGGGCCGACGACGGCGGCCGGCGAACCGACGCTGGTGATCACGAGCTCGATCCGGTGGCGGCGCAGCAAGGCGATCTCTTCCGCCAGCACCTGCGGCGGGCGGTGGATGATCAGGTTGGGGCAGCAGGGGGCATGCGTGTCGTCGACGGCGGCGCCGATGGTCCCGAGCCACGCATCGAGGCCCGCCAGGCCGCCGGCGTTGGCGGTCGGGAAGGCGCCGACGACGCCCTCCCGGCAGGCGGCGATCACCAGTTCGGGACCGGAGACCTTCAGCATCGGCGCCGCGATCAGCGGCAGCGCGAGCCGGCGGGCGAGGTCGGGTGGCAGGCTCATGAGGAGGCCGTGGCCGCCGATGCTGCCGGCGTCGTCGTCTCCGCCGCGCCGGTCACCACGCCCTCGGCGCGCAGCGCGGCGATCTCCTCGGCGCCGAAACCGTAGTCCGCCAGCACCTGGTCGCTGTGCTCGCCCAGCGCCGGCGCGGCCCGCGGACGGCACTTCTCCTCGCCGTCGATCCGGAACGGGCTGTCCACGGTCCAGCTGGCGCCGCCGATGCCGTCGGCCGGCACGAGCGCGCCCGCGTGGATCGCCTGCGCGTCGGCGGCGACATCGGCGACGCGGGCCACCACCGACACCGTGTGGCCTTCGGACTCGAACAACCGCTGCCACTCGACCGCGTCACGGCGCGCGAAGACGCCGTCGAGGATCTCGGTGAGCGCCCGCGCATGCCGCCGCCGTTCCGGCAGCGTCGCGAAGCGCGGGTCGCGGGCGATCTCGTCCAGCGCGAGCAGACGCACGATGCCGGGCCACAGCCGCTCCTCTGCCGCCATCGCGATGGAGAACCAGCGCCCGTCCCGGCACAGGTAGAAGTTGCTGAGCGCGCTGCGCGGTGCGGTGCGCGGCCAGCGGTAGGGAATCTCGGCGCCGCACAGCGCCGCCTGCACCGTGGGGCCGTTGGACCAGATGCCGTTGGCGAGCAGCGAGCTGCTCACGTAGCCGCCGCGGCCAGTCCGCTCGCGACGGTAGAGCGCCGTGACGATCGCGCCATACAGCGTGCTGGCCGTCGGGCCGTCACCCTGGCCGAGCGCCGGTGCGGCCGGCGGTGCGTGCTCGTCGCAGCGCGTGACGTCGGTGAGGCCCGAGCGGGCGAAGTAGGCCGTGGCGTCGTAGCCGCGGCGGTCGGCCTCGGGACCGGTCTCGCCGTAGCCGGTGATGGACGCGAACACCAGCCGCGGGTTGATCGCCGCCAGCGCCTGTGGATCCAGGCCCAGCCGAGGCCGGACCGACGGCGGGTAGTTGGTGATCAGCACGTCGGCCTGGGCGGCCAGGCGGTGCAGCACGGCACGGCCTGCGGCCTGCTGCAGGTCGAGCGCCAGACCGCGCTTGTTGCGCGAGGCCAGCGCCCAGGCGTAGTTGTGCTCGCTGCGGGGCAGGTTGGGCAGCGAGCCCGCCATCAGGCGGTAGCCGTCGCCGCCCTGCGGCGGCTCGATCTTGACCACCTCGGCGCCGAAGTCCGACAGGATGGTGGCGGCCGCGGGCGCGGCCACGTAGCTCGCGACGTCCAGCACCTTCAAGCCATCGAATACACGCATGGTCTCGTCCTTCCGGGGCGGGGTCAGTCGATGACGATCTTGACCATCTTGTTCACGCGCGACCAGCCGTCGTGCACGTCCTGCATCGCGGCGCGGAAGCTCTCCGGCGTGCCGCCGAACTGCGGCTCGAAGCCGAAGGACAGCATCCGCTCGCGCATCTCGGGAAGCGACGCGATGCGGTCCATCTCGGTGGACAGCCGCTTCACCGCGGCAGGCGGCGTGCCGGCGGCCACGAAGTAGCCGATGAAGCCCTCGACGTCGGTGCCGGCGATGCCGAGCTCCGCCAGCGTGGGCACCTGCGGCAGGCTGGCCACGCGCTTCTTCACGCTGCCCGCGCCCAGCGCGCGCAGCTTGCCTTCCTTCGTGTACTGCGCGGCCGGCAGCCCGGACACCCAGCCGGCGGCCAGGCGACCGTCGAACAGGTCCGGCAGCATCGGGACCTCGCCCTTGTAGGGCACGTGGTTCATCTTCGCGCCCGTCTGGCTGGCGATCAGCTCGCCGTAGAAGTGCGGGCCGGAGCCCTGGCCGAGACTGCCCCAGTTGAGGCCGCCGGGGGCCTTGCGGCTGAGCTCGACGAACTCCTGCAGCGTGTGGGCCGGGCTGCTCGCGGGCACCACGAAGAAGATGGAGGTCGATCCCACGCGCGCGATCGGCGTGAACTCGGTCATCGGGTCGAACTTCGCGTTCGGATAGGTCAGTGGCGCGCGCACCAGCTCGGTGGTGCTCAGCAGCACGGTGTAGCCGTCGGCCGGCGAGGTGGTGACGCTGCGCACGCCGATCAGCTGGTTCGCGCCCGGCTTGTTGTCGACGATCACCGGCTGGCCGAGCGCCGGCTGCAGGCGGTCGGCGTACAGGCGTGCGAGCACGTCCAGCACGCTGCCGGGCGTGAACGGGACCACGATGCGGACCGGCTTGCTGGGATAGGCCTGGGCGCGCGCGGTCGGCAGCCACAGGCTCGCCGGAAGACCGGCGGAAAGGACGAGGGTACGGCGGCGGTTGGCGTCCACGGAATGTCTCCTTTGATGGTTCTCGGATGTCAGTTCGCCTCGCCGGCGATCCAACGGGGGTTGTCGATCGCCAGCGAGTCGGCGAGCGTTCGCCGCAAGTGCTCGACCAGGCCGGGCGCGTCGAGCGCGAGCCGACCGGACGCGATCGCCTCGGCCAGCTCGGCGTTGAGCGCCGGGTTGGGGTCGACGCCCTCGCCGGGATGGCCGAGCAGGTCGGCCAGGCGCGCGTGCTCGGCGGCGTCGGCGGCATCGGACAGGGCGAACTCGCGCTGGACGGTCCGCAGCACGTTGATGCACACGCGGGTCTGGAAGCGGTGGTAGCCCTCCAGGGTCGGCAGCAGCTCCTGGTCGAGGTAGTCGAGCGTCGCGCGCAGCAGCACGTCGGTGGTGGGTACGCGATTGCTCAAGATGTCGGCTCCTCGATGAGGGCGAAGAAGTCCCACAGCGGCTCCTCCAGGCGGCGGCCGACCGCGCACAGCTCGACGCTGGCCGGCGCGCCGTCGGCGCGCCGCGCGAGGCCGCGGCGCACGCAGGCGACGGCCCACTTCAGGTTGGAGAACGCCTCCCAGAACCGCACGCGCGCCGGGTCGACGCTGCGACCGGACGTCCGCTCGTAGGCGGCGTACAGCGCCTCGCGCGAGCCGAAGCCGCCGACCGGCCCCGCGCCGCCGAAGCGCCAGGTGCGCATGCACAGCACGCCCAGGTCCTGCATCGGGTCGCCCAGCCGCGCGATCTCCCAGTCGAGGACGCAGCGCACGCCGTCGGGGCCGACGATCAGGTTGCCGGTTCGGAAGTCGGCATGCACGACGCCCCGGTCCCAGCGCGTCGGCAGGTGCTCGCCGACCCAGCGCAACGCGTAGGCGAGGGCAGGCTGGCGCTGCGCATGGTCTTCCAGCAGGCGCACGCAGGTCGCCAGCTCGTCGGCGGGCGACAGCGTTGCGAGGAAGGGCAGTTCCGCCGCCGGCAGGCGGTGGATGCGCGCCAGGATCTCGCCGCACTGGCCCGCCATCTGCGGCCGGGCGGCCGCCAGGTCGGCATGCGTGGCGACGCGCCGGCCCAGGGTCTCGCCCTCGATGCGCTCGGTCACGTAGGCGGGGCCGAGGCCGTCGGTCTCCGCCAGCACCCGGCGGACGACCGGCGCCGGCACGCCGCCGGCGCGCGCGACGATCATCAGCGCCGCGTCCTCGGCGGCGGTGAGCTTAGGCGCGCCGTGGCGGGCACCGGGGGCCGAGGGTGTCTGCTGCAGGATCAACGGCGTCCGCCGCCCGGCACGCACCCAGTCGAAAGCCCAGGTCCGCTTGGTGGCGCCGCCGGTCAGCCGCTGAAGCGCCTGCACCTCGCCGGGTCCGTCGTCACGGCCGAGTGCCGCGGCGAGGGCGTTCGCGACCTCGGCCGGGGCGCTCGCCACCCGGTCGACGGCCATCAGATCTTGCGGCCGGCGTCGGCCCAGAACGGCTCGCGCAGACGGCGCTTGAAGATCTTTCCGCTGTCCTCGCGCGGCAGCGCGGCGTGGAAGTCGACCCGGGCGGGCACCTTGTACTTCGCCAGCCGTGCGCCGAGGAAGGCCTTGACCTGGGCGACGGTGAGCTCGGCACCGGGCGCCGGCTCGACCGCCGCCGCCAGCGATTCGCCGAACTCCTCGTCAGGGATGCCGAAGACCGCGCAGTCCTGCACGCCGGGGCACTGGAGCAGCGCCATCTCGATCTCCGCCGGGTAGATGTTCGTGCCGGCGGAGATGACCATGTCGGAGCGGCGATCGCAGAGGTAGACGTGGCCGTCCTTCAGGTAGCCGACGTCGCCGACGCTGATCAGCCCGTCGCGCTCGGCCTTGGCGCGCTTCTCCGGGCTGTTGAGGTAGACGAAATCCGCGTAGGCGGGCACCCGCATGTAGATCTCGCCGACCTCGCCGGGCCCCACCGGCTGGCCGTCCTCGCCGTAGAAGGCGATGCGCGTGTCGGGCGTGGGCACGCCGACGCTGCCCGGGAAGGCGAGCCAGTCGGTGGGCGTGGACAGCGTCGCGGTGCCGACCTCCGAGCCGCCGTAGGTCTCATAGACGACCGGGCCCCACCAGTCCATCAGTTCGCGCTTGATCTCGACCGGGCAGGGGGCACCGGTGTGGGTGACCCAGGTCAGCGAGCTCACGTCGTAACGGGCGCGGACCTCGGCGGGCAGCTTCACCAGGCGCACGAACATCGTCGGCACCATCACCGCGTGGGTGATGCGGTGCTTCGCGATCAGCGCGAGCGTCTCCTCCGGATCGAACTTGGACTGCATCACCAGCACGTCGGCGTTCGGCAGCGCCTGGCGGCCGTAGGCGTTCGGCGACGCGTGGTACAGCGGCCCGGCGACCAGCGCGCGGACGCCGGGCACGATGCCGTAGACCTGGGCCAGCAGCTTGACGTAGGCCGCCGATTGCTCCGGCGTCGCGGCCTCGCGCCGGACGCCCTTCGGGTGGCCGGTGGTGCCGGAGGTGTAGATCATCGTCGCGCGGCTGCGCTTGGGCGGGCCGTCCCAGGGCTCGAAGCCGGACAGCCACTCGTCCCAGGCGACGTCGCCGTCACGCGGTGCGGCGAGGTCGGGCGAGATGCCGTAGCGGGCCTGAACCTCGGGCGGCGTCTGCACGACGAGCACGGTGAGGCCTGCCGGCAGGCGATCGCGCAGTGGCGCGAGCAGGTCGGCATGGGCCACCAGCACCTTGGGCGCGGCGTCCTGCAGGATGTAGCAGACCTCGTCGGCCTTGCCGTGCCAGTTGATCGGCACGCCGTAGGCGCCGACGGCGGCGGCCGCCTGCTGGGCCTCGAAGAACGCGAAGTCGTTGCGCATCAGCAGCGCGACGGTGTCGCCCTCGCGGACGCCGGCGCGGTCGAAACCGCGCGCCGCGCGGGCGGCGCGTGCGAGCACCTCGGCCCGGGCGATGCCGCGGTCGTCGAGAAAGATGGTGGGTGTGGTCATGCCGGGTTCGTGGCCGTGCCGCCGTTCGGGGATGGCGCCAAGATTGCCAATGGTTCTACCAGAATCATAGCGAGGTGGATCCACGGCGACAAGGGAGGGGTTGCCCCGGTGGCGCTGCGTGACCGGCCAGTGCCTCTCGGTCGGTGGCGGGCAGGTGCTGACGTCGCCCCGAGCCCGCCTTCAGCACGCGGGCGCGGCCACGCCCCAGTCGGCCAGCGCGGACAGGGTGTCGGCGCCGATCGAGCTCGGCGCGCGGGCCGTTCGCCCCGGCGTGGACAGGAAGCGCGGGGCGGGGCCGGGCACGAGCTTTCCGTCGGCCTCGACGAAGCTGCCGCGGGCGACGTTGTGCGGATGGGCCGGCGCCTCGGCCAGGTCGAGCACCGGTGCGAAGCAGACGTCGCTGCCCTCCATCGCGGCGCACCACTCGTCGCGCGTCCGGGTCGCGACCGCCTCCGCGACGATCCGCCGGGTCGCGGGCCACTGGCTGCGGTCGTTCTGATCGACGGACGCCAGCCGCTCGCGCAGGCCCAGCCGGTCGAGCATCAGCGCGTAGAACTGCGGCTCGATCGAGCCGAGGCTGATCCACTTGCCGTCGGCGCAGCGGTACGGACCGTAGAACGGCGCGCCACCGTCGACCAGGTTGGTGCCGCGCCCGCCCCAGCGGCCGCCGGCCTGCATCTCGTAGAACATCGACATCAGCGACGCCGAGCCCTCGACCATCGACACGTCGACGACCTGGCCGGCGCCGGTGGCGCGCGCGTTGAGCACCCCCGCGAGCAGGCCCATGGCCAGGAACAGCGAGCCACCGCCGAAGTCGCCGACCAGGTTCAGCGGCGGGACCGGCGCCTCCGGCGACCCGATCGCATGCGCAGCCCCGCTGAGCGAGATGTAGTTGAGGTCGTGGCCCGCCGCCTGGGCCAGCGGTCCGGTCTGTCCCCAGCCGGTCATGCGCGTGTACACCAGCTTCGGGTTGCGGGCGAGCGCCGTCTCGGGGCCGAGGCCCAGGCGTTCCATCACGCCGGGGCGGAAGCCCTCGGTGCAGGCGTCGGCACGCTCGAGCAGCGACAAGCAGGTCTCGATCGCCGCCGGCTGCTTGAGGTCCAGCGCCACCGAGCGCCGGCCGCGCGACAGGATGCCGGGCTTCTGGCCGGCGCGTTCCGCGCGGTCGATGCGGATGATGTCGGCACCGAGTTCGGCCAGCAGCTGGCCGGCGTAGGGCGCCGGGCCGATGGCGGCGAACTCGACGATCCGGATGCCGCGCAGCGGACCGGCGGGCGGAAGGTCGCGGGAGTCCCGGGAGGATGCATCGTCGCTCATTGACAACTTCTCCAATAAATGGTTGAACCGAATTGACCTGGGACTACACTTGCCGCGTGTGCAGTCCGCTGAAGGCAACATGACCGAGACCCGACAACTGCCGGCGAGCAGGAGGCCGGCGACCGCCGCCGAGCCGGCCGAACCGAAGTTCCAGCCGGTGCGGCCCCGGCGCGCCTTCGAGGCGGTGTGCGAGCAGATCCGCCGACAGGTCGCCGACGGCCTGCTGCTGCCCGGCCACCGGCTGCCCGGCGAACGCGAGCTGGCCGAGGAGTTCGACATCAGCCGCAGCGCGGTGCGCCAGGCCCTGCGCAACCTCGAGCTGGCCGGCATCGTGCAGTCGCGCACCGGCGTCAACGGGGGCTTCTTCATCAAGAACGGCGGCTCCGACGGGATCGCCCAGGCCGTCCGCGACATGGTGGGGCTCGGGCAGGTGCCCACGGCGAGCGTGATGGAGGCGCGCATCGAGCTCACCAACGTGGCGATCCGGCTCGCCTGCGAACGCGGCTCGGAGGAGGAGTTCGACGCGATTGCCGCCGACATCGCCGCCCATGCCGAACTGTTCCGGCTGGGGCAGGGCTCGCGCACCAACGCCTCGGTCAGCGAGTTCTATCGCCTGGTGGCGCGCGCCACGCACAACGAGGTGATCGAGATGCTGGTGGATGCGCTGTCCGAGATCGTGCGCACCTTCACCGCGCGCATCGACCCGAAGCCCAACGAGAACATGATCTCCGCCCGCAGCCGCGTGCTGCGCTACATGCGCGCGCGCGATGCCGACCGGGCCTGCGCGGTGATGACCAAGCACCTGCGGCACGTCAGCGACTACATCGAAGCGCAGCGCGTGGCCGGTCTGGCCGATGCGGGGCCGTCCGCGCGTTGAGGTCGTCATGGCCTGGTCGTCAGGCCGCGACGATGAGCGTCATCATCTCCGCGACCATGGCCGGCTTCTGCGAGCCCTCCAGCTCCATGGTGTAGCCGCGGCACAGCAGGGTGCCAGCGGCCTGCGCCTCCGCGGACGCGACGGTCATGCGCAGCCGCACCCGCGAGCCGGCCGGCACCGGCGCCGGGAAGCGGACCTTGCTGAGCCCGTAGTCGATCATCGGCTGGTCGATCGTCTTCCAGTCGCTGCTGCCCAGGTCGTCGCCGACGCGGTCGGCCAGCTCGGCGAGGCTGCCCACGACGATCACGCGGCCTCCACCAGTTCCGGCACGGCGGTGAA
>NZ_BBYR01000067.1 GCF_001293525.1 Pseudideonella sakaiensis
CAGCCGCAAGATCGGCGAGATCATCGGCGTGATCGACGGCATCGCCTTCCAGACCAACATCCTCGCGCTGAACGCCGCCGTCGAGGCGGCGCGCGCGGGCGAGGCCGGCCGCGGCTTCGCGGTGGTGGCCGGCGAGGTGCGCAACCTCGCGCAGCGCAGCAGCGCGGCGGCCGGTGAGATCCGGGCGCTGATCAAGGACTCGACCGAGCAGGTCGGCGGCTCGGTCACGCGGATCAACCGCGTCAGCGAGACGCTCGCCGCGGTGGTGGCCGGCGTGCAGGACGTGTCGACGCGGCTGCGCGGCATCGCCGACGCCAGCGTGGAGCAGAGCACCGGGCTGCGCGAGATGACCGCCAGCGTCGGCAACCTCGACGAGATCACGCGGCAGAACGCCTTCATGGTGGAGGAATCCACGCTGGCCTCGCAGGAGCTGGTGGAGCGCGCCGACCGCCTGCGCGGCGCGGTGGCGTCGATCCGGCTGCGCCAGGGCAGCGCCGACGAGGCGCGCGCGCTGGTCGAGCGGGCGATCGCGCAGGTCCAGCAGGTGGGCCTGCTGCGCGCCGCGGAGGCCTTCCGCGACCGCAGCCAGGGCTACGTCGACCGCGACCTCTACATCTGGGTCGTCGACCGCCAGGGCACCTACCGCGTGCATGGCGCCAAGCCGGGCTCCGAGGGCCAGCGCGTGCACGCCATCCCGGGCATCGACGGCGACCGCTTCGTGGCCGACGTCTGGGCCGTGGCCGGCCGCGGCGGCGGCTGGGTCGAGTACGACATCCTCAACCTCGAGACCGGCCAGGTCCAGCCGAAGGCCTCCTACGTGGTGCCGATCGACGACCAGCTCGCGCTCGGCTGCGGCGTCTACCGGCAGGTCGATGCCCCGGCCGCCTCGCCCGCGACCGCAGCGGCGGCGGTAGGCACGGCGCCGGAGGCCAGGGCCCGGGCAGCGACGCCTTCACTCGCCATGGCCTGAGAGTCGCCGCCGGGAAGCGGACCCGCCGCGGCCTCCCGGGGCGCCGCCTCAGCCGCCCACCGGCGTGCAGAGCTCGACCAGCAGACCGTCCGGGCAGCGGACATAGGACACCACCTGGCCCCAGGGGCGCGGCTGCGGCGCGGCCATCTCGCGCGCGCCGGCGGCGATCGCCCGGGCGTGCGCCGCCGCCACGTCGTCGGTGACGAAGGCGATCTCGATGCCCAGCGGCCGGGGCGAGGCATCGGCCGCCACGTGGCCGCCGGCGAAGTTCGTGTCGGCGAGTGCATGCGCGGCGAAGGCCAGCGTCGTCGCGCCGGTGTCGAGCTCGCCGTAGCTGCCGCTGTCGTGCAGGAAACGCCGCGCGAAGCCGAAGGCGCGCTCGAAGAAGTCGAGCGAGGCGGCGACGTCCGCGACGTAGGCGATGGTGTAGCCGAAGCGCAGGGATCCTCCCGAGGCCGCCGTCATGGCGGCGTGCGGCGCAGGTAGGCCTGCGCCTGCTGGCGTTCGCTCTCGCCCAGCCCGGGCAGCGCAAGCGCGCGGCGATAGTAGCGGGCGGCCTCCTCGGGTTGGGCCCGCGAGCCCTCGGCATAGATCTGTGCGAGCACGAAGCAGCTCGCGGTGTGGCTGCGCTCGCAGGCCGAGCGCCACTGCTCGAGGGCGCGCTCGGGGTCCTTCGGCGTGCCGCGACCGTACCAGCTGAGGTTGGCCTGCGCGGCGAGCGCGGCGCCGTGGCCCTGCGCGCCGGCCCGCTGGTACCACGCGTAGGCCCGCTCGTAGTGGCTGGCGTCGCCGCCGCGCGCCAGCTCCGCATGCAGCTGCCCGGCGAGGAACTGGGCCGGGACGCCGCCCTGCGCGGCGGCCTTGTCGGCCCACTGACTGGCCTGGGCCAGGTCGCGCGGCCCGCCCTGGCCGGCCATCAGCATGGTCGCCAGCTCGAACTGCGCGCCGGCCAGGCCCTGCTCGGCGGCCGCACGGTACCAGTGCAGCGCCTCGGCCGGGTTGGCGGCGACGCCGCGGCCGCTGCGGTAGGCCGCCGCCAGCAGCGCCTGGCAGCGTGCATCGCCGCGGCGCGCCTCCTCCAGGCAGGGCGTCGCGCCCGGCGCAGCCGGGGGCGGGCCGGCATCGGTGCGCGCGACGGCCGGGGCCGGGGCCGGGGCGGCCGACGCGGGACCGGCCGGGCCCAGCGCCTCCAGCGCGCGCCGTGCGGCGGGCGCATGCGGGGAGTTCGGATGGCGCGCCAGGAAGGCCGCGAGCGCCTCGCGCCGTCGGCTGCGGCGCACCTGTTCCCATTCGGCGGCATCGGCCGCCACCGGGGTGGCGGGCGGCGACAGCGCGGCCGGGGGCGGTGACGGCGCCGCGGCCGGGGCGGCTGCCGTGCGCACCGGCGTCGCGGCGGAGGCCGCGGCGGGCAAGCGTGCCGGGCTGGTCGCCGCGCCCGGCGCACTCCCCGCGCGCCCGGCGGACGGCGTGGCCGCGGCCGCCGTGGACGTCGTGGACGTCGCGGCCGAGGGGCCGGCGGCCGACGCCGGGGGCCGCGGGGCCGCCGCCGTGGCCGTGGCCACCGGGGCCCGCTGGGTGTCCGGGGCCGGCGGGGCGACGGGACCCGGCGCGCTGGCCCGGCGGGCCGGCGGCGCGCTGCCTGCCGCATCGACGGCCGCCCGCGTGCCGGCCACCGGCAAGGACGACTCGCGGCCACCGCCGTCGCCAGCCGCCTGGTTGCCGGCCGGCAGCGGCTCGGCCGGCGCCGCGGCCGGTGCCGGCCCGGCGACCGGTTCCGGCTCGGATCCCGGGCCGGCACTGGCCATCCAGGCGATCACCGCGGCGAGCGCCGCCAGCGCGGCGCCGATCCCGAGCCCTCGGCCCCATCCGCCGCCCGGGCGGTACGAGGGAACGGCGGCGCCAGGCCCCGCCGGGCCCGCGCCCGCTGCCGGCACGGCCGCCCCGACCGCGGCACCCGGCGCCGGTGGCAGCGACGCGAAGAGTTCGTCGATCGACGCGAACACCGGGGCCGGCGCGGGCGGCAGCGGGGCCGGCGGCCGCGGTGCGGCCGGCGCGGCGTCGGACGGGTGCGGTGCAGGCCTGTCGGCAGCCGGCGGCACGGGGGGTCTGGCCGCGGTCGGCGGGGCGGTCGCGGTCGGGATCGCGATCGGCGTCGGGCTCGGCGACGACGGAGCCACGCGCGGCAGCGGCGACGCTGCGGGCGGCTGCGGCTGCGGCTGCGGCTGCGGCTGCGGCTGCGGCTGCGGCTGAGGCTGAGGCTGAGGCTGAGGCTGAGGCTGAGGCTGAGGCTGAGGCTGCGGCTGCGGCTGCGGCTGCGGCTGCGGTGCCGGCACCGGCACGGACACGGGCAAGGCCGAGGTGATCGGCCGGGCGGCGGGTCCCGGCGCCGGCCGCGCGACGCGCTGGATCACCGTGCGCTCTTCCTCGTCGTCCGCCGCGCCGGCGGGCGCCTCCACCGCCTCGAGCAGCGCCTGCGCGAACGCGGCCGCGCTCGGGTAGCGCTCGTCGGGGTGCTTCGCGAGGGCCTTCATCACCGCCGCGTCGAGCGCGGCCGGCAGCTCCGGCCGCAGCGCCGACGGCGCGGCCGGCATCACGTTGAGCACCTGGTGCACGACGGTCGCGGCCGACCCGGAGAAGGCCGGCAGCCCGGTCAGCAGCTGGTAGATCACCAGCCCGGCGGAAAAGACGTCGGTGCGTCGGTCGACCGCGACGCCGTGCAGCTGCTCCGGCGACATGTGCGACATCGTGCCGAGCACCGCGCCGGCCTGGGTCAGGTCCGAGGCCTCGAACTTGGCGATGCCGAAGTCCGCCACCTTGACCGAGCCATCGGTGGGCAGCAGCACGTTGGCGGGCTTGATGTCGCGGTGGATCACGCCGCGCTCGTGCGCGTGCTGCAGCGCCGCCAGCAGCTGCTGGGCCAGGTGCAGCGCCTGCGGCCAGGCGAAGCGGTCGCCGCGCGCGAGCACGCTGCGCAGGTCGGTGCCGTCCACCAGCTCCATCGCGATGTAGGCCGACGGCGGGTCGTCGGACTCGCCGTAGTCGTAGATCGCGACGATGTTCGGGTGCGCCAGCCGCCCGGCCGCCTGCGCCTCGCGCCGGAAGCGCGTGCGCAGCGCCGGCAGGTCCTCCTCGCGCAGGTCCTCCAGCCGCAGCATCTTCAGCGCGACGGTGCGCTCGATGAAGGGATCGAAGGCCTCGAAGACGAGGCCCATCGCGCCGCGGCCGATCTCGCGCCGGACTTCGTACTTGCCGAGTCGGTGGACGTTCGTCATGGAGGCAACAGGCTCGGCCGGCGGTGGCGGCGCGACGAGGCCGCATCCTCCCTGCTTTGCGGGCGCACGGCAATCGGTTTGGCTGCCAAGCCCGTCACGGCGGGGACGGAGAGCGCCGGCACGATCGCACGAAACGCGCCAGCGCGCGTCCTGCCGGTCGGGGACGCGGTGGCGCGGCGGTGCGGCGGTGCGGTGCGGCGCGGTCGCGGTCGGCCGGGCGTCGCACAACGCACCGAGCAGGGCGGCGGCTCGAGGTCAACCCCCGGCCGGCGCGGCGCCCAGGGTGCGCGGTCCGCGCGGCGTCTCGATGCGCGCGCGCAGCGCCGGCCGTGCGCCGGCGGCGACGCGCAGCGGGACGCCCGGGTCGAGCCACAGTGCCGCGAGCACGGCCTCCAGCCGGGCCGGCGCGGGATGCCACAGGTCCAGGCCGACCAGGCGGCAGCCGCGGTCCGGCAGCGTCGGCGCGGGGTGCGCGCCGGCCGGCCACTCGATCAGCGCCGGCGCCACGCCGCCGAGCGGCGGCTCGCCGTCGTCCGGCAGCGCGATGCGCCAGTGCCAGGGGCCGCGCGACTGCGCCTCGGCCCGGCCCAGCGGCTCGGGGACGGCGGCCAAGGCCGCGTCGAGCGCCGGTGTCGCGGCCACCCAGGTGGCCAGCCGGGGGGCCGCGTCCGGCGCCAGCCGGTCCAGCCCGAACCAGCGGGCGCGCGCCGGCGGCGGCGCCGCGGGGTCGATGGCGATCACCTCCAGGTAGCAGTGGTCGCCGAGCCGCAGCAACCGGTTGTGCGTGCCCATGTGCGGGTGCGCGCCGCCGCCCTCGGGCGCGACGCCGAGCCAGCCGGCCACGGCGGCGCAGCCCGCGTCGAGCCCGGGGGACACGACGACGAGGTGGTCGATGCGCGACGGTGCGGCCGACATCGCCCGCCCTTCAGGCGCCACCGGGCCGCCAGCCGATCGCGCGCAGCGAGGCCAGCGGCGCGAACAGGGGCTGCGGCCAGCGGTCCCAGGGGAACCAGGCCCAGCCTTCGCAGCGGTCGGGCTCGCGCCGGGCCGGCGTGCCGACGATGCCGCGGGCGACGACGAAGACCGTCAGGTCGTGCCGGCCGGCCTCGGCATGCACGTCGCTGGTGTACGGGCCGAGCTCGTAGTGGCGGGCCTCGAGGCCGGTTTCCTCGTGCAGCTCGCGGGCCGCACAGGCCTCCAGGCCTTCGCCGAAGGCCAGCGCGCCGCCGGGCGCGGCCCAGCTGCCGGCACCGTGGGCGCCGAGCCGGCGCCCCAGCAGGACCAGGCCCTGGTGGACCACGAGCACGCCGACGCCGACGCCGACCCTCCCCGGGGCCGGACCGGCCGGCACGGCGCTGCCGCCCTTCTCCCGCGGTGGATCCGGCGGCGGATCCGGCGAGGCAGCGACGGCGGCACGGGAGACGGGCGTGGCAGGCAGGTCGGGGGGCGGCATGGCTCGGGGCGGGCGGCGCGGCGGGCCGGTCGGGCCGGCGCCGCCGCGGCCGGCGGAGGGGGGAGTAGGTCGCCGTGGCAAATCCGCCTAAGCTGACCGGTTGTCGTCCGGATTCGGGCCGGGTGGGGAGAAGCAGATGCAACTGTACGAGCACGAGGTGCTGGTCTACGTCTGGCGGTTCAGCGGGTTCCGCACCGGGCACGCGTCGATCAAGCTGAAGGCGCCCGGCCTGCTGAACCCGGCGGCCAACGGCAAGCAGCACCAGTACGTGAGCTGGTGGCCGCGCGGCGGGCCGAACGACCCGGGCGGCCTGCGCTGGCGCGATGCGGCGCCGTCGACGAGCTACCGCAGCGACCGCCGCGAGGAACTCAGCCCGAAGACCCGCCAGGCCCTCGCCTCCGGCCGGTTCAAGGCGATGGGCCGGCAGAAGGCCTCTCTGCCCTACGAGCCGAAGCTCGGCGAGGACCCGCTGACCGACGCCAACGCCTGGGGCCTGAGCGCCGACGCGAAGATCCGCCTGCCCGGCCTGGGCAATGCGGGCCTGGTGTTCGGCCTGGACATCGGCGCGATGGTGCGCTGGTGGAATCTGTTCACCCACAGCGGCTCGAACGAGTTCAACATCCTGAAGCTGAACTGCTCCCGGGTGGCTGCGATGTGCCTGCTGGCCGGCGGCGCGGCGCGCTACTGCAAGCCGCCGACGCGCGCCTTCAACCTGTGGACGCCGAACAGCATCGAGGCGTGGGCGCTGAAGCTGGACAGCGCGCTGAAGGCGCGCAACGAGGCGGCGAAGGAGATCGAGCTCGAGCGGCTCCCCTCCAACGATCAGCCGCCCAGCTACCTGCTGGACGTGGGCACCTGGCAGAAGGCGACCAAGCCCGGCAGTTTCAGCGTGCGGCGCGGCCAGGTGCTGAAGATCGACAAGCTGCTGCACGAGTACGGCGTCGTCGCCGGCCGCACCGACGCCGAGGGCCAGCGCGAGGCGCTCAACGTGCTGGAGCAGATCCTCGGGCAGGTGCACAGCCACATCGTCCAGAAGGGCGATGGCAGCCGCAACCGCGAGGTCGTGCTGCAGCTCGGCCAGCACGTGCTGAAGCTGTACCGCGAGCGCTCGGTGCGGCTGGCGCTGCTGAAGCAGTCGCAGGCCAAGAACCTGGTCGGCGCCAGCAAGTACCAGCTGCTCGACGAGTACAACGCGCTGATGGCGGAGGGCTTGAAGCTGGGGACCGAGAGCTGGGGGCAGTGACCCCGCCGGCCCCCGACAGGCGGGCATCGGCTCGGAGCCTGGCGGCAGCGCCGCACGCCCCGGCGGACAATCGCCGCCGCCCCGTTCCGGAGATCGCGCGTGAAGCCCTACGACATCGAAGTCCAGCGCCTGAAGTCCCTCAAGCACGACAAGGGACTGATCGAGCTCCAGCTCGATGCGCTGGTGCTGGCGCGCGCGGCGCGCGACGACGGCGCCGGCGGCACCTGCCTGCGGCTGCCGGTGGAGCACGCGCGCACGCTGATGCTGCTCTTGAAGCAGGAGTTCGCGGCCCTCGACAAGCTGCAGCCGCGCAGCCGGCGCTCGGGACGGGCCTGAGGCAGCCGCCCGGTCCGACCCGGCATCCCCGGACGGGTCGGGTTCAGCGCCGGGCGCGGTTCAGCCGCCGCGCATTCGCCACCGCCTTGCGGTGCACCGGCGCCAGGGCGCTGGCCAGCAGGGCCTGGCCCGCGGCGGCCGCACTCGCGGGCGCGCGGCCGAACCACAGCGAGGTCCAGAAGGCCTGCTGCAGGCGCAGCATCTGCAGCGCCATGCCCAACCAGGCCTGGCTGAAAGCCAGCTGCTTCTCGGTGACCATGCCGATGAACTCGCGCTGGTCGCGCGCACCGGGCACGCCACCGGACGCCGCCATCCGTGTCACGCGGTGGGCGACCACCTGGGGCGCGGCGAGCGCGAGCTCGGTCAGCGTCCGGGCGTTGGAACGGCGGCGGCTCATCGTCGGCTCCCTGTCCCGCGGGGCGTGCGCCGCTCAGGCATCGAGCCGGATCGCGCCATCCGCGACATAGCGGCTGAACTCGCGGATCGGCATCGTCGCCGCGCCGCGCGCGTCACCGTCGGCCCAGCTCAGCGTCACCTCGGTCGACCCGGGGCGGACCTCGATCGGGCCGGGCGGGATCGGCATCAGGGGGCCGTCGCCCGGGCGAAAGGCCACCTCTCCTACGACATGGGCGGTCTGCGTCATCACGGTCTCCTTGGGGGGCATGGCGGCATCGTCGCCGCAGGGCCCAGGCGCGACCAGCGGCACGGCGCCCGTTCGCAGGTAGGCGTGCACCTACGCGCCTTGTCACGGGGTCGCGGAGGCCGGCGCCGGGCGATCCGGCGGCCGGCCCGGCGGGCACCGGAAGGAGCCTATTCGGCCACGCGTCCGCGCCCCGCCTTCACCTCGCCGCGCCGCGCCTTGCCCTCCAGCCGGCGGCGCTGCGAGCCGAGCGTCGGCCGGGTGGCGCGGCGCACCCGCGGCTCGTGCTCGGCGCGGGCGATCATCTCGGCCAGCCGGGCCCGCGCCTCGGCCTTGTTGGCCTCCTGGCTGCGCTCGCCCTGGGCCTTGATGACGACCTCGCCGTCCTGCGTGATGCGCTGGTCGGCCTGCGCGAGCAGCCGGGCCTGCACCGCCGGCGGCAGGCCGGAGGCCGCGACCCGGAAGCGCAGCTGCACCGCGGTCGAGGCCTTGTTCACGTGCTGCCCGCCCGGGCCCTGCGCGCGCAGCGCGGTGAACTCGAGCTCGTCGTCGCGCAGGCGGTAGCGCATGGGCAGCGGGGTGTCGGGCCGGTCTCGGCGGACGGACGCGTCGGCGCGCCGCTCAGGCAGGCGCGCCAGTGCGCGTCAGCGCGGCGTCTTCGGGCGGTGCAGCGCGCACAGCTTGTGGCCGTCCGGGTCGCGCACGTAGGCCAGGTGCAGGCCGCCGGCGCGCGGGCCGGGCGGCTGCTCGATCGAGGTGCCGCCATGGGCGACGGCCACGTCGTGGAACTGCTGCAGCTGCTCGGGCGAGCTGCACTTGAAGCCGATCGTCGCGCCGTTGGCGACGCCCGCGGGCTCGCCGTCGATCGGCTCGCTGATGCAGAAACTGGCGCCGTCGTGGCGATAGAACAGGCGGGTCTGGCCCGTCGCGTTGACGTCGCGCACCGGCTCGCCGGCACCGAGCACGGCGAGCACGGCGTCGTAGAAGCGCTTCGAGCGCTCGATGTCGTTCGTCCCGACCATCACGTGGCTGAACATGGGCCGCTGTCTCCTTTGTTGGGGGCGCCGATTTCAACACAGCGGCGTGGGCTGCCCGCGCCGCCGCCGGGCCGCGGGCGCGGGAGACCGGCCCTGGCTGCAGGCGACGCCGGGCCCCGGAGCGCGGCGATTCAGCCGAGCAGGCCCGGGTTCATCCGCCACAGCACCAGGTTCAGCGCCGAGGCGAAGCTGACCCAGGCCAGGTAGGGCACGAACAGCCAACCGGCAGCCGGCACCTGGCGCCAGAAGGCGAGCATCGTGGCCGCCACCAGCGCCCACAGCAGCAGCACCTCGGCGAAGGCCGCGCCGCCGAGGCGCCAGCCGAAGAAGAGCCAGCTCCACAGCGCATTGGCCGCGAGCTGCGCGACGAACAGCCCCAGCGCCTGCGTGCGCGCCCGGCCGCCGGCGGGCTGGCGCCAGACCAGCCAGGCCGCCACCGCCATCGCCAGGAAGAGCACCGACCACACCGGCCCGAACACCCAGCCCGGCGGCGACCACGCGGGCTGCGCGAGCTGGGCGTAGAAGCTGCGCGCATCGACCGAGGCCAGCGCGCCGATCGCGCTGGTGGCGATGCACAGCGCGAGCCAGCCGGCGAAGCCGAGGGCCTGGCGAGGCCGGTGCGGAAGGGCGTGGGAAGGCATGGGCGGGCGATTCGACGAGGGTGGACGTCAGAGCCGCGCGCGGCACCGGAGTTCAGTCGCCGGCCGGGCCCCGCGCGGGCGCTCGTTCAAGGCGCGTCGTGGCAGGCCACGCCGAGCTTGTTGCCCTCGGTGTCGCGGAAATAGGCGCCGTAGTAATGCGGGTGGTACTGCGGCCGCAGGCCCGGCGGGCCCTCGCAGCGGCCGCCGTGGGCGAGGGCGGTGGCATGGGCGCGGTCGACCACCGCGCGCGAGGCCGCGAGGAAGGCCGCCATCTGGCCGTTGCCGGGCTGGTGCGGGGCGCCGTCGAAGGGCCGGCCGATCAGGAACAGCGGCCGCGGGCCGGGCGCGGACTGCCAGCCCGCCCAGGGCCGGGCGGGTTCGCAGAAGCGCTCGGGCAGGCCCAGCACCGGCATCAGCGCCCGGTAGAAGGCCAGCGCACGGTCGAAGTCGGTGACGCCGACGAAGACGTGGGAGAACATGCGGCTAGCGGGCAGGCGCGGGGCGGCGCAGGTTGCGGTCGAAGAAGGCCACGACGGCCGCGTTCAGCGTCGCGTGCCAGCGCACGTGGTCGAAGCCGGGCGGGTCCTCGCACAGGCGGCGCGCCTCCTCGCGGAAGGCGTCGGTGCAGGGCGCGAGGAAGGCGAAATGGCCGGCCCCCGCGACGACCTGGAACGCCGGCGGCGCGGGCAGCGCGCGCTGGATCGCCTGCACGTCGGCGAGCGAGACACCGTCGCCGCCGAGCGCCGAGGCCCAGAGCTGCACCGGGATCCCCACGCCGCGGAAGCTCGCGGGCCCGAACAGGTTGAGCGGATCGGCCGCGACGATGGCACGCACGCGCGGGTCCGGCCGCGCGGTGAGCTGCGCGTCGCTGCGGCCGAGGCGGCGGCACACGGTGAGCAGCAGCGCCCGCCAGGAGCCGCAGTGGCGCTCGGCGCTGGCGGCGCGATCCGGCACGCCGCCGGCCAGCGCGAGCGCGGTGTAGCCGCCGCGCGAGAAACCGAACACGCCGATCGCGCCGGCGTCCACGCGCTCGCGCTCGGGCCACTGCTCGACGAGGTAGGTGATGGCGCGCGACACGTCGGCGGGCCGCGACGCGAAGATCGCGGGCTCGCTGGCCCCGGCGTCGTCGCCATACGAATCGCCGGGGTGGTTGAAGCTCGCCACCAGGTAGCCCGCGTCGGCGAGCGCCGTGGCCGTGTCGTGGTGGCCGAGGCGGGTCCCGCCCTGGCCGTGGGAGATCAGCACCAGCGGCAGCGGCCCGGCCGGGCGCGGACAGTCGCGCCGCGCCTGCACCTGGTAGGGACCGATCGACAGCGTGGACGGCGGCGCTGCACACGGGCTCCACAGCATCAGCTCGAGGCTGCGTGCCCCGCCCGCGGCCGGGACCACCGCGGTCGACAGCCCCGCCGCGGCCGCCGCGCCGGACGCTCCCCACCCGCCGGCCACCAGCGCGCAGGCCAGCGCGAGCTGCGCGAGCCGCCCAGCGCGCCATCGGATCTTCTGGATGCCTGCTGCCATGACCTTCCCTCCTCCCGGCCGTGCCCCTGCAGCCACCGGGCCGTCTCGCCCGCGGACCGCGCTCGGCCCGGGCGCTGCCGCGGGCAGCGGCCGGACGACGGGGCCCCGGCGTGGCCTGTTCGGCGCGAGCGGGAAGTATGCGCGGGATCGGGCCGGCCACGCAGCCGCTGCGGGCGCGACCCCCGCGCGATGCCGTCGGCCTCCCCCGCCGTCGCATCCGGCGGCGCCTGGGGTGCCCGTCGGGGCCGCGGCCCGTGTGCGCGTCAGCGCGGCAGGGCCACGGTGCGCACGGCGCTCGGCTTGCCGGTGATGTCGGCCAGCCGGCCGTCCTCGCCGAAGCGCAGGTCGACCGGCTGGTCCTCGGCCGGGGTCCAGTAGCGCCAGGTCGATGCGGCGAGGTCGGGCGTGTCGGTCGGCGACGGGTGGCCGATCGCCATCGCGACCTGCTCGCGCGTCATGCCGGGGAAGACGCGCACGGTGGCCACCGCCGTCTGCACCTCCTTCGGCCAGCTGGCGAGCAGCGGCTGCGGGTCCTGCGGCACCACCACCTGGCGGATCCAGCGCAGGGTCTGCGCCTCGGACTGGGCCGCGTCGTCGCGGAAGGCGATCTCCTGCGTGCCGGCCAGGCCGTAGAGGTAGTACTTGCGCTTGATCGAGGTCAGGCGCACCGGCGTGCCGGCGGGGATCAGGTCGCCGCCCTGCACGTTGTTGCTGGACACCCAGCCGCCCTGGGCGCGCAGGTTGCAGCAGGTGTAGCCGACGATGGGCTGGCCGAGCGGCGCGGCGGCGCAGCCGGCGAGCAGCGCGCTGGCCAGCAGCAGGGGGAGGCCGGCGCGGGCCGGCGAGGAGCTTCGGGTCATCGCCCCAGGATACGGGCCGCGGAGCGGCCGACCGGGCACACCACCGGCGCGGCATCCCACCGACGGAGGATGCGGGAGGCCGCGTCCGCTCAGGCCGGGGAAGCGGCCGCACCCGCTGCGGGCGCGCGTCCGGCCGCTTCCAGCAGGTAGGCGCCGCGGTAGCGCACCGGCTCGGACAGCACGGCCCCCCGGTCGGGCAGGCCGCCCGGCCCCGCGAGCCGGGCTGCGCAGGCGCCGAGCGCGGCGCCGTCGTATCCGGTCACGACGAGCGCCGCGTCGAAGCCGAGGTCGGCCCCGCGCAGGCGCTGTTCACGGGTCATCGCCGCCGGCGCAGCCGCCTCCAGCAGGTGGGCGCTGCCCAGGCCGGGCAACTGCACGAGCGCGGGCAGGCCCTCGTCGGCCAGCCACTGCGCGAGGGCCTCGGCGCGCTCCGGCGGCGCCGCGAAGCGCAGCAGCAGCGCCTCGCCGCCGAGCCCCGGCCCGACGCTCGCCCGCACGCGGCACAGGCCGCGCCGCATGCCGCGGTAGTGCGGCATCAGCGCCTGCGTCCAGGGGCTGGGGGCGTTCAGGCGCGCCAGGTAGTCCGGGCCCGCGAGCACCGCGAGGTCCGCGACCTCGTAGAGCACCAGGTAGCGCGGCCCGCCGGCCACCGCGACCCAGCGCGTCCCGCGCAGGAAGCCCGGGATCGCGAGCCGCTCGGGCAGGTGCTCCTGGGTGTGCCAGCGGTCGTGCTCGGCCACCACCTCCGGCGCGACGTCGAAGGAGAGCAGCAGGGCCGCCGTTCCGAGCAGGGGCATGGGGTGTCTCCTGGTTCCAGTCATCGCGGAGCGCCGCCGGTCGCCGGTCGCCGGTCG
>NZ_BBYR01000068.1 GCF_001293525.1 Pseudideonella sakaiensis
CTGCCGCTGTCGGCCTTCGCGCAGGGCCTGCCGACCATGGAAGACCCATCGCGCGGCCAGGGCAGCGGCATCCTGCAGACCTTGCAGAACTACGGCTACGACATCGTGCTGCTGATCGCGCTGCTGGTGGTCGCCTCGATGTTCGTCGGTGTCTGCTATCACGCCTACACGCGCTACTCGGAGATCCACACCGGCCGCGCCACCTGGGGCCAGTTCGGCCTGACGGTCGCCGTGGGCGCGATCCTGCTGGTGGTCGGCATCTGGCTGCTCACCAAGGCCACCGGCGTGCTGTAAGGGCGACAAACGATGGCCGTCCCTTCGGAGACCCCGCGCGACACGCTGGTGACCTTTCTGCCGCACCGGCTGAACCGCCAGCCGGTGGTCGTGCGCGGGCTGACCGCCGACGAGTTGTGGATCTGCGCCGGCCTGTCGGCCGCAGCCGGGTTCGCGCTCGGCCTGCCGCTGGCCTGGTTCACGCACAGCATCGCCATGGTGCCCACGCTGATCGTCGCCGGCATCGCGCTGGGCGTCTTCATCGGCGGTGGCTTCCTGCGCGCGCAGAAGCGCGGCCGGCCCGACACCTGGCTGTACCGGCAGCTCCAGTGGCGGCTGGCATTGCGGCACCCGGCGCTGGCAGCGCTCCTGGGCGGCCAGCGCCTCATCACCCGCTCGGGCTACTGGACGACCCGGCGCAATGCCGATCGAGGTGCGCCATGAGCCGTTTCAAGAACGAGATTGCGCACCTGCAGGCGCACGTGAAGACGCTGCGTCTGGGGGCCGGCGCGTTGTTCGCGGTGGCGCTGCTGCTCGGCTTCGGCTGGTGGAGTGCGCCGAAGAGTCTGACCATCCATGTGCCGCCGGACTTGCGCGCGGGCAGCACGCGCAAGTGGTGGGACGTGCCGCCCGAGAGCGTGTATGCCTTCTCGTTCTACATCTGGCAGCAGGTACAGCGCTGGCCCACGAACGGCGAAGAGGACTACCCGCGCAACCTGCGCGCGCTGTCGGCCTACCTGACGCCGAGCTGCCGGGCCTTTCTGCAACAGGACTACGAGTACCGGCGCGCCAGTGGCGAGCTGCGTCAGCGCGTGCGCGGCATCTACGAGATTCCCGGCCGCGGCTACGGCGATGATCCGGCCACGCGCGTCAAGGTGGTTTCCGACCGCGATTGGATCGTCACGCTCGACGTGAGCGCGGACGAATACTACGGCTCCGAGCAGGTCAAGCGCGCTCTGGTGCGCTACCCCATCAAGGTCGTCCGGCTGGACATCGACCCCGAGCGCAACCCCTTCGGCCTGGCGCTGGACTGCTACGCCGGCGCACCCCAGCGCATCGAACCGCCGCCGACGCCGACCCAGGCCGGCGCGCCCGCCAACGCCTCCGGCCACCTGCAGGGAGACTCCCCATGAAGCCCATTGCCTTGTCGGCCCTGGCCGGCGTCCTGCTGATCCTCGGTTTCGTGCCGGCCAGCCAGGCCGTGGAAATCCTGCGCTGGGAGCGCCTGCCCCTGCCGGTGCCGCTGGTGGTCGGTCAGGAGCGCGTGGTCTTCATCGACCGCAATGTGCGCGTCGGCGTGCCGGCAAGCGTCGGCGACCATCTACGTGTGCAGAGTGCGGGCGGCGCGATCTACCTGCGGGCGAGCGAGCCGATTCCGCCCACGCGGCTGCAACTGCAGGACGTGGAATCCGGCGCGCTGATCCTGCTCGACATCGCCGCCGAGCCGGCGAAGGACGGCCAGGCGCCGCTGGAGCCGGTGCGCATCGTGGAAGCGGCAGCCCCCGCGAAGCGCTACGGCGGCGGTGCAGCAAGCGGTGCGGACGAGCAGGCCGATGCGCCCGCAGACAAATCCGTTCCCCGGCGCGAAACGCCGGTACCGGTCGTGCTGACGCGCCATGCCGCACAGAACCTGTACGCGCCGCTGCGCACCGTCGAGCCGGTCGCCGGCATCGGGCGCGTAAACCTGCGCCGCGACCTCGCGCTGGACACCTTGCTGCCGACGCTGCCGGTGCACGCGCGGGCACTGGCCGCGTGGCGCCTGGAAGACCAGTGGGTGACGGCCGTGCGACTCACCAACACCTCGGCGCGCTGGCTCGATCTCGACCCGCGCGCCCTGCAGGGGAACTTCGTGGCGGCGACCTTCCAGCATCCCAACCTGGGGCCGGCCGGCACCGCGTCCGACACCACGGTGCTCTACCTGGTCACGCGCGGGCACGGCCTGGCCGAGTCGCTGCTGCCGGCGCTGAGCCCGATCGACGCCACCGTGAACCTGGCGCCGGCCGCCGCGGCCGGCTCGACCGGAGGAGCGCGCGATGAAGAGTAATCCGCTGCTCAAGTGGCTGCTGATCCCGATGGCGCTGCTGCTGGTGTTCGTCGGCATCAAGCTGTTCTCCGGCGCCCCCGGCGGCCAACCCGCCCCCAAGGGCACGGCCAGTACGCTCACGCCCGAGGAGATGAAAGCCCTGGGCATCGCAGGCGACACGCCGCGCGATACCGTTGCCACGCTGGTGGCCCAGGTGAAGCAGTTGCGCACGGAGCTGCAGAGCGCGCTCGGCGACAACAAGCAGCACAAGGCCGAGAACGAGCGCCTGCGTGCGCGGGAAAGCGCGATCGACCAACGCATCCAGAGCGCGCTGGAAGGCGAGCGCAACCGTCTGGAGCAGGAACGCACCCAGGTGGCCAGCGACAGGCAGCAGACCCAGGGGCTGCTGCAGGATCTACAGCGGCAACTGGACGGCCTTTCCGGCAAGGGTGGCCCGTCCGACCTGCCCGTCGGGCTGGGGCTGGAAGAGGGTGACAGCAAGCGCTTGAACCGCAGCACCAGTGGCACGCAGTGGGTCGAGCCCGACGATGCCAAGGTCGACGCCAAGAGCGGCAGCAAGGAGCCGAGCTTTCCCCTGAGCTTCGGGCCAGCCCAGAAAAGCCTGTCGGCCGCAGTGGAGTCCGTCGCCGACGTCGGCAGCCGCGCGGTGGGCGCATCCACGAAGGCGGTCTACACCGTGCCGTCGAACTCGACACTCATGGGCTCGATTGCCATGACGGCGCTGATCGGGCGCGTGCCGATCGATGGAACCGTCAACGACCCGTACCCGTTCAAGGTGCTGATCGGCCCGGACAACCTCACCGCCAACGGCATCGACATTCCCGATGTGGCCGGCGCCGTGGTCAGCGGCACGGCCTCGGGCGACTGGACGCTCTCGTGCGTGCGCGGGCAAATCCGCTCGGTCACGTTCGTGTTCCAGGACGGCACCATCCGCACGGTGCCGGAGGACAGCAGCAAGGGCAGTAGCAGCGGCGGCAACTCGGGGCACAACGGCGCCAGCATCCAAGGCGGCCTGGGCTGGATCAGCGACCCCTACGGCATTCCCTGCGTCAGCGGCGAGCGGCGCAGCAACGCCCAGCAGTACCTGGGCAGCCAGGCACTCATCACCGCGGCCGGCGCCGGCGCGGCCTCGCTCATCAAGTCCGACAACGGCAGCGTGGCCGTGGTCGCCAACAGCAACGGCTCGCTGGGCACCGTCGGCATCAGCGGCAACGAAGCGATGGGCCGCATCCTCGCGGGCGGCGTGCGCGACATGGCCGATTGGGTCAACAAGCTCTACGGCCAGGCCTTCGCGGCGGTCTACGTGCAGCCTGGCGCCAGGGTGGCCGTGCATCTGGAGCAGCCGCTCGACATCGACTACGACGCCAAGGGGCGTCGGGTCCACCAACGCACCGGAGAAGCCCATGCCTCGGATCTGGATTGACACGGCCGCCGTGCTGCTGGCGGCCACTCTGCTCGGCGGCTGCGCCACCAGCAAGGAGAAGCTGCTGCCGCACGGCGACAGCACCATGCTCGACATCTGGCATCAGGAGACCGGCGGCAGCGCGGGCGGCGGCCAAGCCGCCCGGCAACTGCTCGATGCGCGCCAGGGCCTGCGCCGGCCGCTGACCGAGGCCGCTGTGCAGGCAACGCCCGGCATGCAGGCGCGCTACACCCGTACCGCGCAGAACGAGATCTACCGCCAGTTCCACCGCCTGCCGAACCCCGACCTGGTGATGTACGTATTCCCGCACCTGGTGGGCACCGACCCGGTGCCGGTGCCCGGCTACAGCACGGTGTTCCCGCTCTACCAGCGCGTGCAGTACGCGATGCCGGGCGAGCGCGTGGAGGACTACTGATGGCCTGGTGGTCACGCAAGCCCGGCGCATCGCCTGCTGACGCCGTGGATGCGGCCGATGATGCCTGGGCACGGCACGTAACGGCCCTGGCGGCACAGGGTGTCGCCGAGCCGGGCAGCGCGCTCGGCCGGGGCCAGCGCAGGCCGGCCACCCAGGCCGACCACGATGCGCTCTATGGCGTCGCGCCGTCGTTCGCGGACTTGCTGCCCTGGGTCGAGTACCTGCCCGGCAGCAAGTGCATGCTGCTGGAAGACGGCCAGTCGGTGGCGGCCTTCTTCGAGCTGGCGCCGGTCGGCACCGAGGGCCGCGAGATGGCCTGGCTATGGCAGGCGCGCGATGCGCTGGAGAACGCCCTGCAGGACTCCTTCGACGAGTTGGACGACAACCCATGGGTGGTGCAGCTCTACGCCCAGGACGAGGCCGACTGGGACAACTATCTGCGCTCCCTGGCGAACTATCTGCAGCCACGTGCGCAGGGCAGCGCGTTCAGCGACTTCTACCTGCGCTTCTTCGCCCATCACCTGCGGGCCATCGCCAAGCCGGGTGGCCTGTTCGAAGACACCACGGTGACGCGCCTGCCGTGGCGCGGCCAGGTGCGGCGCGTGCGCATGGTGGTCTACCGCCGCACGTCCGCGGCCCCGACCCCACGGCGCGGCCAGTCGCCCGAGCAGGCGCTGACCACGATCTGCGACCGCCTCGTCGGCGGGCTGGCGAATGCCGGCGTGAAGGCCCGGCGTCTCGGCGCGGCGGACATTCACGCCTGGCTGCTGCGCTGGTTCAACCCGAATCCGACCTTGCTCGGCGCCACTGCCGAAGACCGGGAACGCTTCTACGCGCTGACCCGCTATCCGGAAGAGCGGGAGGAGGGCGAGATCGAACTCGCCAGCGGCACCGACTTCGCACAACGGCTGTTCTTCGGCCAGCCCCGTTCGGACGTGCCCAACGGCCTGTGGTTCTTCGACGGCATGCCGCATCGGGTGATCGTGATGGATCGCCTGCGCACGCCACCCGTGACGGGCCATCTGACGGGCGAGACGCGCAAAGGCGGCGATGCCATGAACGCGCTGTTCGACCAGATGCCCGAGGACACCGTGATGTGCCTGACGCTGGTCGCCACACCCCAGGACGTGCTGGAGGCACACCTCAACCACCTCGCCAGGAAGGCCGTCGGCGAGACCCTGGCCTCGGAGCAGACGCGGCAGGACGTGCAGCAGGCGCGCGGCCTGATCGGCAGCGCGCACAAGCTCTACCGCGGCGCGCTGGCGTTCTACCTGCGCGGCCGCGACCTGGCCCAGCTCGATGCGCGCGGCCTGCAGCTCGTCAACGTGATGCTCAACGCCGGCCTGCAACCGGTACGCGAAGAGGACGAGGTGGCGCCGCTGAACAGCTATCTGCGCTGGCTGCCGTGCGTGTTCGATCCGGCTGCCGACAAGCGCCAGTGGTACACCCAGCTCATGTTCGCGCAACATGCGGCGAACCTGGCGCCGGTCTGGGGCCGCAGCCAGGGCACGGGGCATCCGGGCATCACGTTCTTCAACCGCGGCGGCGGCCCGATCACCTTCGATCCGTTGAACCGCCTCGACCGGCAGATGAACGCGCATCTATTCCTGTTCGGCCCCACGGGTTCGGGCAAGAGCGCGACGCTCAACAACATCCTGAACCAGGTGACGGCGATCTACCGGCCGCGCCTGTTCATCGTCGAGGCGGGCAACAGCTTCGGCCTGTTCGGCGACTTCGCGGCACGGCTGGGCCTCACCGTGCATCGCGTGAAACTTGCGCCGGGCGCGGGCGTCAGTCTGGCTCCGTTCGCCGACGCCTGGCGCCTGGTCGATACGCCGAGCCAGGTACAGACGCTGGACGCCGATGCCCTCGACGAAGACCAGCCCGATGCCGGCATGGCCGTGGAAGGCGACGAGCAGCGCGACGTGCTCGGCGAACTTGAGATCACTGCACGGCTGATGATCACCGGCGGCGAGGACAAGGAAGAAGCGCGCATGACGCGCGCCGACCGCAGCCTGATCCGCCAGTGCATTCTCGATGCGGCACAGCATTGCGTGGCGGACAGACGCACGGTGCTCACGCGCGATGTGCGCGACGCGCTTCGCGAGCGCGCCCGCGACGCCACGCTGCCGGAGATGCGGCGCGCACGGCTGCTGGAGATGGCCGACGCCATGGACATGTTCTGCCAGGGCGTGGACGGCGAGATGTTCGACCGCTCCGGCACGCCGTGGCCCGAGGCGGACATCACCATCGTGGACCTGGCCACCTTCGCGCGCGAGGGCTACAACGCCCAACTCTCGATTGCCTACATCTCGCTCATCAACACCGTCAACAACATCGCCGAGCGCGACCAGTTCCTGGGCCGCCCGATCATCAACGTGACGGACGAAGGCCACATCATCACGAAGAACCCGCTGCTCGCGCCCTACGTGGTCAAGATCACCAAGATGTGGCGCAAGCTCGGCGCCTGGTTCTGGCTCGCCACGCAGAACCTGGACGACCTGCCGAAAGCGGCCGAGCCCATGCTCAACATGATCGAGTGGTGGATCTGCCTGTCGATGCCACCCGATGAAGTCGAGAAGATCGCGCGCTTCCGCGAACTCAACGCTTCGCAGAAGGCGCTGATGCTCTCGGCACGCAAGGAAGCCGGCAAGTTCAGCGAGGGCGTCATCCTGTCCAAGTCGATGGAGGTGCTGTTCCGCGCCGTGCCGCCCAGCCTCTACCTGGCGATGGCGATGACCGAACCCGAGGAGAAGGCCGAACGCTTCCAGTTGATGCAGCAGCACGGCATCAGCGAACTGGATGCCGCCTTCCGCGTGGCCGAGAAGATCGACCGTGCGCGGGGCATCGAACCCCTGGCGCTGGACACGTTGGCCTGACGGGAGCAACACGATGCGCATGCCTTCATTCGCCCGCCGTCATCCCTGGATCGGTCTGCTGATCGTGGCGACGATTGGGGTTGCCTCGTGGATGCTGCTGCGCGCGCCGCATCCGGCAACCGAGTCCATGCCCCTGGCCGCCGCCGGGTCCGAAGCGTCGAAACCGGCCGGCCCGCCCTGGCTGTATGGCCGTGCCGATGCGCGCTTCACGGTGGTCGGGTACGCCGACCTGGAGTGTCCGTACTGCCGGGCCTACTTCCCCGCGCTCAAGCGCTGGATCGACGCCCATCCCGAGGTGAACTGGCAGTGGCACCACCTGCCGCTGTCCATGCACGAGCCGGCCGCGACCGCCGGGGCACGCCTGGCCGAGTGCGCGGGCGAGACTGGCGGACATGCCGCGTTCTGGCAGGCCGTGGCGTGGCTCTACTCGAACACCCGTGGCGACGGCCAGGGCCTGCCGGAGGGCCTGCGCTATCCCGACCTCACGCCAGCCATGCAGGGTTGTCTCGACAGCGTGCGCCCGGATGCCGTAGTCCATGCCCAGGCGGTGGAAGCCGCACAGCAGGGCATAGCGGCCACGCCGGCCCTACAACTGCGCGACCGCGAGTCCGGCAAGACCCTCCTGCTGCACGGTCCCGTCGAAGGCGATGCCTTGCTGTCGGCCATCGACCTGCTCGCCGCCGGCAGCACGACCGCAGCCGAACCCGCCCATTCCCCAGACATGCCCGCCGGCGTTGCCGGTGACATGCCCAGGTAGCCATCGATCTTCAAGGCTGCGGCGCGGCTCGTCCGCGTTGATCGAAACCCGTTCGCATCGCATCCCTTGACGCGAACAGCCACCGCATCCGCGGTGGTGGATGCCCGCTCGTCACCTGTTCCATCCCCATCGTCCCCAGGAGGGTTTGCCCTCCAGGGGCAGGCGCCCTCCGATCTCATCCATTGGAGGTTCGCCATGTCTCTCGTCATCGCCGACTCCCGCCCGGAGTCGCTCACCCTGATCGCCGCCCAGCACGAAGACTGGATCATCCGGCAGGCCATTACCCTGCTGGAGAACCGCGTGTTCAAGGCCGGTCCAGCGCTGGGCAGTCCCGCCGCCGTGCGCGACTACCTGCGCCTGAAACTGGTCGCGGAGCCGAACGAAATCTTCGCCGTCGTATTTCTCGACAGCCAGCACCAGGTGCTCGCCTTCGAGCCGCTGTTCAAGGGCACGGTCGACCAGACTTCGGTGTATCCGAGGGTGGTTGTCCAGCGTGCGCTGGCGCTCAACGCTTCGGCGCTGATCCTGGCGCATCAGCACCCCTCGGGGACCACTGAGCCCTCGGCCGCTGATCGCGCGATCACCGAGCGGCTGAAGAGCGCCCTGGCCACCGTCGATGTCCGGGTGCTGGATCACTTCATCGTCGGCAAGGGCAGCCCGTACTCGTTCGCCGAAGCCGGCTTGTTGTAGTCCGCAGGCGCCCCTTTCGGGGGGCGCCTGTGCCTCTTGCCCCTCTCCACAAGAACTGCCGTGGAAAGTTCCGGTTGCCACGTTCGCGATGCGCTCTGTCTGATGGTCACGATTTTCGGAAGCGCGCCATGTGCTTGCGCGCGAGCGCTCTCAAGAGGAGGGTTCCTCGTACTTCCGAAACGCGCGCCAAAGTGCAACGTCATAGGCGATCTTGAGCAGGCCGCAGGCCACCAGCGGCGCCGCCAGCCAGCCAGCGGCGAACAAGGCGCCGCCAATGGCGGGGCTCGCTGCGGCGGCGAGGCTCCTGGGGACGGCGGTGAAGCTTGCCGCCGCGGCGCGCTCGGCCGGCGTTACCACCGCCATGACGAAGGCCGAGCGCGTCGGCACGTCCATCTGCGACAGGGCGCTGCGCAGGAACAGCAGCGCGAGCGCCACCGGCAGGCTGTCGGCGAAGGCGGCGAGGATCAGACAGACGCTCGACGGGATGTGGGTAAACACCATCGTGTTGATCAGGCCAATGCGGCGCGCCACCCAGGGCGCGGCGAGCTGGGAGCCGGCCGACAGCAGCCCGGCCCAGAAGAAGAACTGGCCGGCGGCGGCGAGCGAAAGGTCGAAACGCTCGAACAGCCAGAGCGCGAGCAAGGTATTGACGATCAACCCGCCGGCGAAGGCATCGACCGAGAACAGCGCCGCCAGTTTGATCACGATGCCGCGCGAAGGCCCCAGCGGCGCGGGTGCCGCCTGCGCATGCACACGGTGGTCCGGCAAGGCGCGATACAGGACGAAGATCACGACGCCGGTCAGCCCGTAGGCGACGAACATCAGACGCAACGCGTCGAGCTGGGCCAGGCCGGCATCGGTCAGCACTTGCGGGATCACTGTCGCCAGCGAACCGGTCGCGGCACACAAGGCGCCGACGAAGGTATAGCGCGCGAACAGGAAGGTGCGCGCCTCGCCCTGCGCCGATTCGGCCAGCCGCGCATGCTCCAGCGGCAGGAAGACGCTGACGTCGCCGGCACTGGGGTTCATCGTACCGACGAAGGCGACGACCAGCAGCGGCCAGGAGGCGCCGATGCCGCCCAGGCCGGCCAGCAGCAAACCAGTTGCGGCCATCAGCCAGGCGGCGGCGAGCAACAGCCGGCGCTGCCCGAAGCGATGTCCCCACTGCCCGACGGCCAGGGTCGCCAGCGCCGATCCGAGCAGGGTGGCGGTGCTGATCAGCCCGACTTCCCACATGCCCAGCCCCAGGGCCAGCAGATAGACCGGCAGCAGGATGGCGATGAAGCCGTCGGTGAAGGCCCGCAGGGCGCGACCGATCAGCAGCAGGCGCGCCTCGGGCGCAGCTCCGGCGGGCAGCAGCATCACTTCAAACCAAGCAGGCGAGCGACCTTCTTCAGTGGCGTGTCGGCGCACCAGGCGTAGAGCGCGTCGTACATCACCATGCCTGCCTTCAGCATCTCGTGGTCGTCGGCGAAGTTGAGCGACAGCCCTTTCGAGATGGCGAGCAGGCCGGCCGCTTCCTTCGCCAGTTGCGGCTGGGCGCAGTCGGCGGCGCGCACGATGATGGCCAGCTTCTGCACGGACGGGTCCGTCAGCTGGTATTTGGCGATGAAAGCATCGAAGCTGCATTGATCGCCCTGGTGACCCAGTTCCGCCCCGGAGACGTCATAGGGGGTAGCCCCGGTCTCGGCGGCGATCCTCATGACGTCGCCCGACGGCACGTAGAGAAACTCCGGGCTTTCGTCGATGAAGCGGGCAATCAGCCAGGGACAGGCGATGCGGTCGATTTTCGGGCGTTCACGGGTAATCCATTGCATGACGGTCTCCTACTCTTGTTCCTGAGCGTTCGAACTGCCAGCCCTCGCCGCAACCAGGCAAGCCACGAGGCAGGGCAAAGAGCGCCAGGGGCCGGCCCGCGTCATTTCACGGCCTTCTGTGCGTCCAAAGTCCTTTTCAACGACTGCGCCAGCTCCGCCGCTTTGCCTTTGCCCCAGTAGTGCAGAAAGACGTAGCGCGGCTCCTCGTGCGTCATGTGGTTGTGGATCGCCACGATGTTGATTCCTTCTCGCCGCAACACCTTGAGTACGGTCTGGAGTTCCTCCTCACGCATCGCGAAGTCACCGTCCACCACGGCCCGCTCGTCGGTCCCTGCAAACGCAGCCCAGGTGTTGACGCCCATCTCATTGCCGACGGGTGTGCCGTGCATCTTCGCCTCGCGCCCGAAGCTCACCTTGACCATGCCGTCCTTCACTTGCGCCTTGGCGCCGAGGATTTCCTCGATGCGCGCCGCGGTGATGCTGCTGGGCGTGGGAATGCTGCCGCCAAAGGCCTTTGCGGGTTTGGGTTGGCTTGCTCGCACCTGCGCGACCCGGTCATACACAGCCTTGACCCCTGTGGCCAGTTGCCGCGCATCGCCCATCCCGCCGATGTGCATGAAGTAAACCTTGGGCTGGTCGAAGAAAAAGTGGTTGTGCAGCGCCGTCACTTCCAGGCCGGCTTCAAGAGCGGCGCTCATGGCCGGATTGACCTCGTCCTCGAACAGCACCGTGTCGCCCATCATCATCGTGCTGCCGCCCATCGGCGTGAATGCAGCCCACGATGTCAGGCCCATGAAGGGGGGCATCGTCCAGCGATCCACGCTGATCTTCACGTCATCGCGCGGCTTGCTGACCTTGAAGACGTTCTCGGTCTTGTTGTAGTTGCCCTTGAGTCCCGTCACGGACTCGATCGTTGCCGTGTCGACCGTCGGTCCGGCCGCAACGGCCATTTGCATGCAGACTGCTGTTGCTGCGGCGAAAAGGATTCGGGTTTTACGGGTCATATTGCCTCCTGGTGGGGATAAGCGATCAACACATCGTTTCGGGCGCATCCCTCCCGCAGCAGGATTGAACGTGCTGGCGAGTTCGGATTTCGGGGTTTCGGGTTTGATGGTGCGGTCCATGTTCAGGCTCCCAATCGGGTGAAAGCCGCTTCGGCGGTGGTCCAGGACAAGTCTTGCATGAAGGCGTCCACGTAAGCCCCGGCCTTGGCGCCGAAGTCCATGTGGTAGCTGTGCTCGTACATGTCGAGGGCGATCAGCGGCGTGGCGCCGGCCAGGTTGTGGGCGTGGTCGGCGGCCCAGGCGTTCACGAGACGCCCCCGGCGCGGACTCCACACCAACAGGGTCCAGCCGGAGCCGCCGCCCTGGGCCTTGCCCATGGCCGTGAATTGGGCGCGCCAGGCGTCCATGGAGCCGAAATCGCGCTCGATGGCCGCCTTCAGCGTCCCGCCAGGGTCGCCTCCCGCGCCACCGAGGGAATCGAAGTACACCTCGTGCAGGATCATGGAACCGCTGGCGATCATCTCCTCGCGCTTGAGGCCGTTGATCTCGAACACCGGCGCCGCTCCCCAGTTCAATTGCGCCAGCTCTTGCTCGATGGCGTTGAGACGCTTGACAGCGCCGCCGTAGTTGTTCTCCCAATGGCTGACGATGAGTTTCTCAGACAGGCCGGTGAGTTTGGCCGGATCGCATGAAAGGGACTTCAGTTCGTAAGGCATCTTGGCTTCCTCAGCAAGGTGGATCGGAAACGGCGCGACGAAGGCTGACTCGATCAGGTTCAGCCTTGGCCCGGAAACACCAGCCACCCCGCCAGTCCCGCCGCGAGGATCACGACGACGACGTTGAGCTTGTTCTTCCAGACATAAAGGAATGCCAGGGCCGCGGCGAAGATCGACATGCCCGCCGTCAGCGATGGCACGCGTTCGGCAGTGACCCGCGCCAAGTCGATTGTGGTTGCGCCGATCAGGCCGACTACCCCAGCCGCGACGCCGTCCAGAAAGGCGTGTAGCCGTTTGTTCTCCACGACCGCCTCCAGCCGATCGTAGAAAATCAGCGAGAACGCAAAGGCCGGAAGAAACACCCCCACCGTCATGGCCACCGCCCCGATCGCCCCCCCCGCCACATAGCCGACGAACGTGGCGAAGATGATGAGCGGTGCCGGCAGCACACCGGACAGCGCCAGGCCGTCCAGGAACTGCCCATCCGTCATCCACCCGCGCCCGACGGCGTCGTTGCGAACGAACGGAATCGCTGTGTAGGCGCCGCCGAAGGTGAGCAAGCCGGCCTTGAGGCCTGAGGCGAAGATGAGCAACACCGAGGCTTGGCCCCGAACGACCGTTTCCACCAGCTTTGCTGTTGGCTCAGCCCAAAATGCCATGGCCGTGGCCAGCGCCACCGCTGCCAGCGTCACTAGCAGTGCTGAGGCCCGATGCTTGAGCACGAGCAGGGCGTACACAAGCCCACCCGCCGGCAGGGTGATCCAAAAGTCGACACGAACTATGGCTGCCAGCGCGCAAACGATGGCAATGGCCCACAACCAGCGATCGAGCAGGATGTGCTCGCCGATGCGGTGCACGGCGCGTACGATCAGGGCGATCACGGCCGCCTGCACGCCAAGGAACGCAGCGCCCAGCGCGGTACCCACGATGTCAATCTGGAAGTACAACCAGGACAGCGCGAACATCAGCAAGAATCCGGGAAGCATGAACCCGAGTCCCGCCAGCATGCCACCCAGCCGCCCTTTCGCTCGGATGCCCAAATGAACGCATAATTCGTGGGCTTCGGGTCCGGGCAGCACCTGCATCACCGCAAGCAGCTTGTTGAAGCGTTTGACGGAGATCCAGCGTTCCTCGTCCACGAGCTCGCGGCGCAACATGCCGATCTGAGCCACAGGCCCGCCCCATGCGAGCAAGCCGAACTTGAGGAAGCGAACGAAGAGCTGCAGGTAGCTCATCGCTGGAGGGACGGCTTCAGTCGTGGCATCCGTCTGAGGACGGGTCAGGGTGTTCACGTTGTTTTTTCCTCGTAACTCTTCAACAGCCAATCAAAAACTTCGCACGCGCGAACAAGCAGCGCGTCGTCGTCGGATTCGGATGCCCTCAGGCCCGCGAGCAGTTGTTCGATGCCCGGCGCTTCCGGTACCGGCAGTCCGCCCACGTCCAGGCAATGCACCACTTCGCCCAGGCGCGTCAGCGCCCGGTCGTCCTCCAGGCCAAAACTCGCCAGCAGCGTCTCGAAGGTGACCTTGGTACCGACGTGGCTGAACGTCGCACCGTCGAAATCGAAGCCGAGCCAATCGGCTTTGCAGTCGGCGGGACTCGTCAGCCAGACGATGCGGGCCTTCGGGTCGATAAACCGGCGGATCAGCCAGGCCGAGGCGAGCCGGTCGACCCACGGACGGGCCCGCGTGGCCCAGACACGGCCCCGATAGTCGGCCCGCTCCAGTCGCGGAATGTCAGCCTGCCGAGGGGTCGGCTCGTCGGGAGAAAGCCGGCGGGTGAGCGCGTCGCGCAGGTCGTCGAGCAGGCTCAAGGTCTGCCGCTGCGCCTCGCCGGGGAAGAAGTCGATGCGCGCCACCTGCTCGAAGCGGCGCACGAGCGGCTGGAGCTTGCGCGCGGCGGCTGCGCCGTCCAGGGATGCCAGGCTCCGTCCGAGCCCTTTGATCTCCTCGACGATGCCCGCGTACTCCTCGCCCCGGTCGAACAGGGCGCGCAGCGCGGCTTCCTGAGCTTCGTCACACCCCGACAGTCGATAGACCTCGCCGCTGCCCCCGGCCTCGACCGACTGCGCCGCCACTTCGTCCAGCGCCGTAGCGCTATCGGCCGAGTCGGGCAGCAGATAGACCCCATCGCGCAGCGTCGCGCAGCCCAGCGCCTTGACGGAGCGCCAGACGCGCATGCGACCGGTCGATGCCTTGGTGGGCAGGCTGACGAATAGGGCAATAAATCTCAAGCACGGGCTCCTTGGTCAGCAAGCAGTGAAGTATGTAATAGATTCTACATCGAGTTATAGTTAAAACTCAATTGTAGCTGAAGCGTCAATTCAAGGCATCGAATGCAAACGCTCCAAGCCGTCGATGCCGATTCGCCCACATCGCGTTTCTTGGGTTCGCGGGCACCTCAGAGCCACGCACCTGACCTCCGCCTCCGACAGGGGGCAAACACAACGCCCACAGCGGCGTAGCGCATGAAACCGGCAGGGGCCGAATGCGGTTTCCTTGTCGCGTCAGATCGGCACTTGAAGTCGACTGTGACCTTGATCGACTCCAAGGACGCCCGATATGCCGGCCCCCTTCTTCAAGGCTTCGCACTGGCTGCCGACCATCCGCATTGCCCCCGGACTGTGGGCAGTGCTGTTCATGTTCACCCAGACTGCAGCAGCCGATGTGCTCGTCGTCACCGACAGCCGTCATCCGGTGCAGGCCCCGGCCGGCGTGCGGGTCATCGAGCTGGACCAGGCCACGCGCATCGAGGGCGAACTCGCGGCGCACCTGCCGGCCGACCCCCAACAGGCCGCGGCCCTGGTGCGGCAGCGGTTGCATGACGGCGGCGAGGCCCTGCAGCGCCGCATCGGCCATGCCTACCAAGGTGTCGCGGATGCCTGGGGGTTGGGCATCGCCAAGATTCCCGCCGTGGTGGTCGATCGACGCTACGTGGTCTACGGCGAGCCCGACGTGCCCCGCGCCGTCGCGCGCATCAACGCCTACCGGAGCACGCAGCCATGAGCCTCCTGCTGGCATCCCGGCGCCTGCGCGCTACCGTCGCCTCGCTGCTGCTGAGCGCGGCCACGTCGACGTTCGCCCTGGACACCGCCACCATCGTCTCGTCGGCGCTGTCCCCCGACTGCCTGGAGTACCGCGTCGCGGGTATTTGCTACTGGCTGTACTGCACGCCATTCGGCTGCTCGGTTCGCACGTCCGTCAAGGTGCGCCACTACGTCCCCGATGCGGTGGTGTCGAGCTACTCGAACACCGGCGAAAACCCGTGGCTGGAAGTCAGGGCGATGAGCATGCCCAACCCGACCGCCAAGGCTGGCGGTGACGGCACGACCAATCACGACAACGAGAACAACCTCGCCAAGTTCAAGAACGCCGATGTCATCGGCCATCCGGCCGGGATGGTGTTCAGCCAGTTCGCCAGCGCCTCCGGCTACACCTGCGAAGGCGCGGGCACGGTCTTCATGCCGTATCTGCTGAGCACGCTCGACACACTGGCCTGGCGCTACAACATCCCGGAAGCGCTCTACCCCGAAGCGCTCATCCCCGGCCGGCGCGAAATCGGTACGCGCACCGGCCTGAACCTCTGGGGCAACGTGTATCCCCGCGGGGGCTTCCTACACCAGACCGACGACCACAAGAGCGGCGCCGTGGTCGCACAGCGCGCGGGCGACATCGTGACGCGCCGCGGCCAGATCCACGTGTACCAGCCGCTGCTGGCCAACGCCCGCGACGGCTACTGGCCGGCCGGCGCGCTGATGGAGACCGACGCCTCGACGGGCAAGTGGCAGGAGCTGACGCCAACGCTCTCGAACAGTTGCGAGGTCTTCCCGCACAGCCGCACCCGCGTGCAGGCCCAGCAAGGCGACTACGCCTGGGCCTTGTGGCGGCCGTACTCCTGCTGCCGGCGTCGTGGCCAGGTCTTCCTCGGCAGCGTCGATTTCATGTGAGGAACCCACGATGAACGCCTCCCTTCCTGACTTCCTGCGCCGTGCGAAGTCGCCCCTGCGGGCCACGCTGCTCGTGGCGGCCATCACGCTGGTCGTCGGCGCCGCCTGGGCGCAGACGCGCATCGACCCCAATGGCGTGAACGTCAGCGGCAGCGTGATCGGCGACGACGTGCTCTACAGCATCGGCGGCGGCCGGGCCGTGTCGATGGGTGGTGCCGGCAACATGCAGAGCATCGGCGTGGGGATCGGCTGGAACAGCAACCTGATCTGCGGCGACATGAGCATCACCACGACGCTGCAGAACCAGCTCAACGGCATCACCAACGGCTTCCAGACGATCATGAGCAACGTGATCCAGAACGCCACCAGCGCCGTGGCCTCGCTGCCGGCCCTGATCATCCAGCGCGCCGACCCGGGGCTCTACAACCTGCTGACCAACGGCATCCTCCAGGCGCGCCTGGACTTCGACCGCTCGAAGATGACCTGCCGGGCCATCGCCAATCGGATGGCGGACATGGCCGGTGGCCAAGCCGGCTGGGACCAGCTCGCTGAGGGGATGGCGCTGCGGGATGCGGTCAGCAGCACCGATGCCGTCTCCGCCATCGAGCAGGCCGAGTCCAACAAAGGGAACAACGGCGTGCCCTGGGTCGGCGGCGGCAACGCGGGCGGCTCCGGTCAGAGTTCGATCAAGGTGGTCGGCGACGTGACGCGCGCGGGCTACAACCTGCTCAACGGGCGCAGCGCCACCGATACCTCGTCGATCGCGCGCAACGCCTGCGGCAACGGCCTGACCTGCCAAACCTGGTCCTCGCCCCAGGCGGCCGCGGACTGGGCGACCCGCGTGTTGGGTGAACGTGAGCAGCGCACCTGCGAAAACTGCACGAAGACCCAGACCACGCCTGGCGTCGGGCTCACGCCAATGATCCAGGAAGAGTACGAGACCAAGCTGCAGGCGCTGCAGGAACTGGTGACGGGCACCCGGCCGACGACGCTGGCCAATCTCGACGCGGCCGGCAGCAGCTCGCTGCCGATCACCCGCGGCGTGATCGAGGCCCTGCGTGACGAACCCGACCAGGACGTGCTGGGCAAGCGCCTGGCGTCGGAGGCGGCGCTGTCCAGCGTGCTGGAGAAGGCCCTGCTGCTGCAACGCACGTTGCTCACTGGCAAGAAGGAGCCGAACGTCGCCGCCAACGAACTGGCCGTGCAGGCGGTAGACCAGGAGAACAGCGCGCTGGAGCAGGAGATCAACAACCTCAAGACCGAACTGGAGCTGCGGCGCACGCTGGCCGGCAACTCGGCGATGGCGATCATCCAGCGCCACAGCACCCGCGCTGCCGGTTCGCGCGGCGTCTTCGAGGGCGACACCACGCGCGACCGTCTGCGGGAAGTCCAGAGGCCGCGGAGCGGTACGCCATGAGCCGGCTGGCCTGGCTGCGGCTGCCATGGCTGTTCAACCGCCGCGTCGGTGTGGCGCTGCTGTGGACCTTGCTCGTGGTCGCCGCCGCGGTGGCGGTGAACATCGCCGGCATCCACGTGGTCGGCGGCGTCGAGGGCTGGCAGCACTGGCTGCAGGCGCACGCCGGCCACTTCTTCGTGTGGCGGCTGTGCCTCTACGGAGCGACGGCTTACGGCTGGTGGTGGACGCGTCGGCGCCTGTTGCGGCGGGAGCCGTCCCGCGAGACGCATCAGCGCCTGCTGCGCACGGAGATCGCGGCCGTGATCTCCGTGGTCGCGCTGGAAGCCAGCCAACTGCTGCGGCACGGCTGAGACCGGGAGGCAGGCATGACGCTCTACACCACGGACTACCTGGAGTATTACCTGACCCTGGTAGCTTGGGTGGTCAACAACGGCATCTGGAGCATCCTCGTGGCCAGCGGCGTGTTCGCGCTGCCGTTCGTGGCCATCGTGATCCAGGAATGGCTCAAGGCCCGCAGCGAAGGTGCGGACGAGGGCAACAAGGGCGTGCTGTCGTCGATGCGCATCGAGAACCGGGTATGGGTGGCGATCGTGGTCATCATGTTCGCCGGCATCCCGTTCATCCCGGTGGATCTCGCCACGATCAGGTTCGACACCACGCGCTCCGCGCAATGCCAGGTCAACGTCCCGCTGCCCAACGACACGGGCTGGTCCAACGTCTACACGGCGCTCAACGACCAGAGCGCGCTGGTGCCGGTGTGGTGGTTCTTCATGCACGCGCTGTCGAAAGCCGTGACGGGCTCCGCGGTGGCGGCGATCCCCTGCGGCACGGACCTGCGTCAGATCCGCATGGATGTGGATGCCACGCGCATCGACGATCCGGTGCTGGCACAGGAGGTCGCCGACTTCACGCACGACTGCTACGGGCCGTCGCGCGCCAAGCTGTTCATGAACCGGCCGACGCTCTCCGACGAGCAGATGAACGACGTGACCTGGATCGGGTCGAGTTACTTCCTCGACACGCCCGGCTTCTATGACACCTATCGCGCCAAGACCCCACGCACGGCCTGGCCCTACGACGCGACCCGCGATGCGGGGCTGGCACAGGTGGACAGCGGCGGCGGCTATCCGTCCTGCCGGCAGTGGTGGGCCGATGGCGGCCAGGGACTGCGCAGCCGGCTGCTGGCACAGGTCGACCCGGACCTGCTGACCCGCATCGGGCGCTGGGTGGGCTTCCTGTCGCAGAGCGAGGTCAATGACTCGGTGATCCGCGCCGTCGTCTCACCGCGGCAGCAGAAGATGAACCAGGGCGCCGTCTACACCGACTACGGCGGCCAGATCGACAAGACGCTGCCGAACATCGTCACGCGCGGCGCGAGCGACCTGGGGCTGACCGTCGGCTCGCTGGGCTTCTTTCCGGCGATGGACGTGGTGCGCCAGGCGCTGCCGATGGTGCTGTCCATGCTCAAGATGGCGCTCGTCATCTGCATCCCGCTGGTGCTGCTGATCGGCACCTACGACCTGAAGACGGTGGTGACGGTGAGCTGCGTCCAGTTCGCGCTGTTCTTCGTGGACTTCTGGTTCCAGCTCGCGCGCTGGATAGACAGCACGATCCTGGATGCGCTCTACGGCTGGGGGTTTGGCGCGGACAGGCCGCACACGAACTTCGATCCGCTGATCGGCTTGAACAACGCCTTTGGCGACATGCTCCTTAACTTCGTCATGGCGATGATGTTCATCGTGCTGCCGACGTTTTGGGTCATGGCATTGGCTTGGGCAGGCGTTCGCACGGGAAATATCGTGCAGGGGTTGTCCACCGCCACCTCGGACGCCAAGGGCGCTGGGGGGCGTGGCGCTGGTATGGCAATGAGCGCCGTATCGAAGAAGTGACCGCCGTTCAGTCGTCGTCGGTCACATGCGGGTCGATGCGCCAGTCGCTCTTGTCATAAAGCCCGAAGCCGTTGGGGCCTTCCCTCCACTCGGGTTGCGGTTCCTCTTGATCAGGGTCGTCGTGCTGCACGAGCCATGCAGCAGTCACCGCAAAGGCAAGCAGCAGGGCCAGCCAGAACGCGGAGTAGAGCAGCGCACCGAGCACGGCGAGCTTGACGATCCAGAGCACCGCCGTCGCCGCGCCCGCAGGCACCCCGCGCGTCACCAGCCAGCCGGCGACACGCTGCTCGCGGCGCAGGTATCCACGCCAGGCACGGCCAGCCCCCCGGCCCAGCCGGTGGCTCCAGCGTCCGTTGTGCGTGTTGGTGGTCATGCTCATATGCCTCGGCTTCAGTGGTGCCTCACCTCGCGGAGCGGCCGGTCGTGGCCTGCCCTCCAGCATAGACCGCGATCAGGAGGGCGGGTTGCGGCCGGCAGAGCCGGGTTGGCTCGGGTCGCAGATCGATTAGATTCTGCACGATAAATCAAACCTAATGCTACTTTCCATGCACGTTCTTGCAATGGTTCTAGGGTCGATTGGATTCTGTGTTATTTTTATAACATGGATGGAAATTCTCGGCACCAGGTAATCAAGCGACTGCAGGCGGGACTCCCCCGCGGGGCGCCGTTCGACCTTGCCACCCTGAGCCAGTTCGGGGTGTCGCCCCAGCTCGCCGCCCACTATGCCGACGGCGGGTGGCTCGTGCGCCTGGCCCATGGCGTCTATGCCTTCCCGAACGATGAGTTCGGGGTCTACGGTGCGCTGAAGTTCCTGCAACAGCGCGTGCCCGGCCTGCACGTCGGCGGCAAGAGCGCCCTGGCCCTGCAGGGGGTGCGGCACAACCTGGGCAGCCGGGAGGCGCTGGTGCTGTGGGGCGACGGTCGCTTCGCGTTGCCGGCCTGGTTCACTTCGCGCTTTCCGGCCCGCTATGTCCACGCCCGCCTGTTCGACTGGCCGGACACGGCGCTGGCCGGCAAGACCCTGACCACGCCGCCTGGCCTGCCCGAGGATCTGCGGGTGGCAGCCCCCGAGCGTGCCGTTCTGGAGCTGCTGTACGAAGCCGGCGTCAAGCAGAGCCTCGAAGAGGCCCGCAACCTCTTTGATGGACTGCGTTCCCCCCGCAAGGACTTGCTCGGACAACTGCTGTCCTGCTGCACCAGCGTGAAGGCCGTGCGCCTGTTCCTGACCTGGGCGCGCGAGACCAGCCTCGTGGATGTCGATGCCCTGCTGGAGCAGTACCCGGTTCGCACCGGCAGCAACACGCGCTGGATGAGCCGGCTCGATGACGGCACCTTGCTGAGCCTGAGACCTCATGGATAAGACCTACGCGGACACCGTTCGCCTGCTGCTGGCCGTCGCGCCCGACGTGTTCGCCAACGACATCTTCGCCATGAAGGGCGGCACGGCCATCAACCTCTTCGTGCGGGACATGCCGCGCCTTTCGGTGGACATCGACGTGGTGTACCTCCCGTGGCAGACGCCGCGCGACGAAGCGCTGCAAGCCATCAACCAGGAGCTGGCCGCCATCGCCACGCGCGTTGCGCCACTGGGCGTGCAGACACGCCTGGTTCGCGCCAAGGACCTGGGAGACACCAAGCTGATCGTCGAGAACGACGCCAGCCAGGTGAAGATCGAGGTCAACGTCGTGTTCCGAGGCAGCGTGCTGCCCGTCGAGCGGCGGCCGCTGAGCGCAAAGACCAGCGATCTGTTCGGCGTCGAGTTCGAGCTGCCGGTTCTGGCACCGGACGAGCTGTACGCCAGCAAGCTGGTGGCCGCGCTGGATCGGCAGCACCCCCGCGACCTGTTCGACGTGTGGCAGCTCTACGAATCGGGCGACATCAGCGACGGCATGGTCGAGTGCTTCGTGATCTATCTGGCGGGCCACAACCGGCCGCCCCACGAAGTGCTGTTCGGCAACGACAAGGACATCGCCGGCGAGTACGAGCGGGCCTTTGTCGGCATGACCGAAGTGGGCTGCTCCCTGGAGACACTGCTCGACGCTCGCGCCAGGGTGCGGCGCGAGCTGCCACAGCGACTGAGCACCGCGCACAAGCAGTTTCTGAGCGGGCTGGCGCGCGCAGAACCGGACTGGTCGCTGGTGCAATGCCAGCACGCCGCGCAACTGCCGGCACTGCGCTGGAAGCTCGCCAATCTCGAAACCTTCCGCAAGCGCCGTCCCGACGACTTCGCAGCGCAATCCGCCGCCCTCGACACCGGCTTGGGCCAGAGCTGACGAACATCCCGCAGCTTCCGGCTTGCCGGGATTGCCCCATGCCGCATTCATCGTGGCACCCGCGCAGCAGCGGCCCTATACCCAAAAGCTTCCGACAAAGGCCAAAGGGCTGGGAAGGGGCAAAGGAAGGGCGCCAAGGGGAAAGGCCCTATCCTGAAAAGGCCAAAAGGCGCCCCCGAGCAGCCCGTCATCCGGGGTTCGCCATGCTCTCGCTGTTCCAGCGCAAAAGGGTGCCACCCACCGCCGGCACGCCGCCCACCTCCGCCATCGAAACTCCGAAAGGGTCGATGCGGCCGGAGTCGGCCGCATCGCTGCTGGCCACGCCGCGCCGGCAGAAACTGCTGGAACACATCTGGCAGCGCACATCGCTCTCGCGCCGGCAGTTCGCCACGCTCTACCTCGCCCCACTGGAGCGCTACGCCGAGCTGGTCCAGCAGTTCCCGGCCTCCGAGAACCACCACCATGCCTATCCGGGCGGCATGCTGGACCACGGCCTGGAGATCGTCGCCTATGCGCTGAAGCTGCGGCAGTCATACCTGCTGCCTGCGGGCGTCACGCCGGAGGCACAGGCGGCCCAGGCCGAGGCCTGGACCGCAGGCACGGCCTACGCGGCCCTGCTGCACGACATCGGCAAGATTGCGGTCGATCTGCACGTCGAGCATGCCGACGGCAGCGTCTGGCATCCCTGGCACGGCCCACTGCGAAAGCCCTACCGCTTCCGTTACCGAAAGGAGCGTGAGTACCGCCTGCACAGCGCCGCCACCGGGCTGCTCTACGCGCGCCTTCTCGATCGGGACATCTTCGACTGGCTCAGCGGCTATCCCGACCTCTGGGCCGCGCTGCTGTACGTGCTGGCCGGCCAGTACGAGCACTCCGGCACGCTCGGCGAGCTGGTCGTGCAGGCCGACCAGGCATCGGTCGCCCAGGAACTCGGCGGCGATCCCAGCAAGGCGCTGGCGGCGCCCAAGCATGCGCTGCAACGCAAATTGCTCGACGGCTTGCGCTACCTGCTCAAGGAAGCGTTCAAGTTGAACCAGGCCGGCCCGGCGGACGGTTGGCTGACCCAAGACGCCTTGTGGCTGGTGAGCAAGACTGTCTCCGACAAGCTGCGCGCACATCTGCTGTCACAGGGCATCGACGGCATCCCGGCCAGCAATACGGCGGTGTTCAACGTGCTGCAGGATCACGGCATCGTGCAACCGACGCCGGATGGCAAGGCGATCTGGAAGGCTACCGTCACCAGCGACGCCGGCTGGTCGCACGCCTTCACCTTCCTGAAGCTCTCGCCGGCGATGATCTGGGATGCCGCCGACCGGCCGGCGCCGTTCGCAGGCCGTGTGCAGGTCGAAGAGGAACAAGCGGAGCCGACGCCGCAGGCGCCGGCGGTGGCTGATGGGCCGCGCGTGGAAGGCACCGAAGCTGCACCCGCGAGCGCGGCGCCGATCGCATCCGCAGCCATGGACACCGGCGTCGCAGCGCTGCTCGACCTGCTGGGCGACACCGCTCCACCCACCGCGCCGGAGACCCCGAGTTCCCCTGTTGCCGAGCCCAAGCCGGCCCCTTCGACCATGCCCCCGCCGCAGATGAGCCTCGCGCCTTCCCAGGATCGCGCGGAGCCCTCTGGGGCGCACTTCATGGCCTGGCTGCGTCAGAGCGTCCAGACGCGCAAGCTCATCATCAACGACGCCAAGGCCCTGGTGCATACCGTCGCCGGTACGACCTATCTCGTCAGCCCCGGCGTGTTCCAGCGCTACGCGCAGGAGTACCTTCAAGTCGCCGCGCTGGCCAAGCAGGAGAAGCTGGAGGGGTGGCAGTGGGTGCAGAAGCGCTTCGAGAAGTTGGGACAGCACCGCAAGCAGCCGAGCGGGCTGAACATCTGGACCTGCGAAGTCACGGGGCCGCGCAAGTCGCGCCGGCTGCACGGCTACCTGCTCGTCAGCCCGGATGCGCTGTTCCAGGAGACGCCGCCAGACAACCCATACCTGCGGCTCCTCAACGAGGCCGCAAAGCGCGAAGATTCAGCCCTTGGGGCCAAGGACGACGATCAGGCGTAGGCATGCGACCGCTGTGCGGGCCGGCTTCAATCTGCGGATGGGGCCGACTCCGCCAGCTTGGCTTCGGTCAGAGTCATCAAGTGGGCGGAACTGCATTTCAGCGCACGGGCAATCTTGAGGATGAGAGGGAGCGTGGGGACATGCTCGCCGCGCTCGATCTTGCCCATGTGCGACCGTTCGATGCCGGCCATGTGGGCCAGCGTTTCCTGAGCGATGCCCTGGTTGGTTCTTTCTTCCCGCACGGCAGCCCCAAACGCGATGGCTGGTTCCGCTTCGTAGGTAGTGGTGCCGGTGGGGCGGCCCCTTTGGATCGAACGCTTTGGCATTGCCAAGAGCGTCGAACACGGTCACGATTTAAACCACGTTAAACTTAACTCATTCAACGACTTCGAGATCAGTTGCCACGACTTCACCGCCTGGGGGGAGCTGGACGTGGAATCGAGTGACATCACCGCCGAAATTCGCATGGCCGTCCTCGGCGAATGGGTGCCTCCCCAGCTCGCCGACGTGCTCGCCCTGCAGCGCGCCGAAGAGCCGGAGACTCATGCCGTCCTGGCCGGATGGACAGATCCCGGTCGAGGCGCGGAGCTGCCGGGCGACGGCTTCGACTTCGCCTTGTCTGCGGCTGCCCGGCAGTGGCCTGGCTGGATATGCGAGCCGCTGTGGCATGACACGCTGGCGGTCGCCGTGGCCAAGCGCTCCCACCTGCTGGCCTACCGTGAAGTGCCGTGCGAGGAAGTGCTCAAGCAGCCCTTGATCTGCTCGCAGTCCACGGCCGATGAACCATGGCGCGTGACCGTGCAGCGCGTGTTCGAAAACGCGCTGCAGGAGCGGGAGCAAACGGTGGAGACATTCGATGTGGCGATGACGCTGGTTGCTGCCGGGTACGGGATCGCCATTGCGCCTGCCGCGAGACTGGCGAGCTACCTACGCCGAGGCATCGCCGTACGGCCGCTGGCCGGCGCACCAATGATCGTGATGGCTTACCTGCTCCGCCGCAACGCTACCTTGTCGGACACCCAGGCAAGATTCGCCCGCCGCGCGCGCTTGGTGTCCTGACTGATGCGCTGGCCTTCCCATTGATGCGTAACGGCCGGAACTGCACGTCTTCGGCCCTCCGGCTCTGCCGCCATACGTAGTCGCCGATCAAATTGATGTGCTCCCAGCCCAGCGGCGACAGGTATTGCAGCAACCCGTCGTCGATCCCGTTGCCGGAGTCGCGCAGCGCCTGCGTCGCAGCTCATCCTGACAACAATCTACCCTTGTTACCCTTGTCTCGAATTTCAAGGAACCTAGCGATCAAACAGCCGACTCCGATGGAGATCGCAACATCGGCGAGGTTGAACGCGGGCCAGTGCATGCCCTGCCAGTGGAAGTCGAGGAAGTCCACAACCTGACCGCGCAGCAGGCGATCCACCACGTTGCCAAGTGCCCCGCCAAGAATGAGGCTGTAGCCGACGGCTTCGAAGCGCGGCAGCGTCTGCTTCAGTTGTCGGATGAGCCAGACCGCGACGAGCAGTCCTAACGTGATGAAGAAGTAACGTTGCCAGCCACTCGCTCCGGCCAAAAAGCTGAACGCGGCGCCCGGATTGAGCACATGCGCGCGCTCACCATCCGTGAGCGGGGACAAACATTGATCGTGATCGTCGATTCTCATGCGATCTGATCAGCAATTCGCGCCGGTCGTGACCGGCAACAGCCCGGAGCGGAAGTCACGTGCGCCGAACTGGCTACTCGGAAGCGGCCACTGGTCAAGTAGATAGCTCGATAGTGTTGCGGCCATCCATGCGGGATCGTATGGAAAGCGCTTTCAGTCGGAACGGTGATGTCTAGCGCCAGCCGTCGTAATGCGCCCATCGTGATGGTAGTCAGCGCCCCATCGCTCCGCGCGACGGGAGCGGCGCGCCCGTTATCCCGAGCGGCCGTTGCTGCGTATAAACTGATGCAGGGGGTAAATCCGTCTCCCCTGAAAACCCAGTGGCGCGAAGCTCTCGGAGACTAAATGGCATTCTTCAATTTTTGGAAACGCGGCGACTCGGCAGGTCCCAAAAATCCGCACAGAAATCTAAGCATCACGACTGGCTTGCGGCTAGAGGATGTTGATGTAGACGTTCTATTCATCGCCCGCGACGGCCAAGTAGTTTTTGTAAACGACAAGGTCGAACACCTTTTCGAAATCGATCGCGATGGCGACAAGAAGTTGAATGGCCGGGTCGTCAACATAGCTTTTAGATCGAAAGATAGCGTTGTCGAAACATTTGTTGCGTTCGATGATTCGGATTCTTATTCCATGTTTACTATGGGTGTCGGCAGGCAGGAAAGACTTGATCTAGTTGCAAGATCGATATTCCAGTACTTCGGAAGGAACTCTTTTCATGAGCTGTTCAGCTCGACTGCACAGTACTCGACCCAATATATCTACGTATTCAAGCTATACCAGAAAGGCGCAAGATACTTCATGGTCAATGCGTCGCAATCTGCAGCATATCTGATCGATGGCAACCGACTTAAAAGAGAGGGCGTCGATAAGTTAAAAAGCGAGTTCTGGGACAGTTAAACGTGATACCTGTCGCCGCTTTGAATATTGCACGACTAGCTCTGCGGCAATACCCGTCGGATTAGTACGTAACAATGGCTGAAACGTTCTGCCCGAACCCAACTATTCGAACGATGTGTCTGTCACTGCAAAAATCTCCGCGAGAAGCGCCTCTTGGCACGTATCCGCGCAGTGATCTTCAATGACCGACCAAATACTGCATGCAATCGAATCTGGGCTGCTCAACGCGAACGACATTTCGTTTGACAAATTGAGGGCAATCTCAGGGCGTGACAGCGGCGTATGGAAGGAGTTGGGGCGTGGGCGATCAATCCTGCGGTCCACCGAGCAGTTGGATCAGTATTTATATTCGTATGGTCCGATGACGAGGAACCAGTGGCACGAGGTCCTAGCCCCCCTATCATTCAACCCTGAGCCAGTACAAGTAGTCGACTACGGGTGCGGTCAAGGATTGGCAACAGCACTTCTCATTGATCGATTTGGGAAAGACCTTATTAGATCCCTTAGGAAGGTGATCTTAGTCGAACCCTCGCAAGTGGCTCTGACGCGTGCAGCAGCGATTGTCAGCTGTTACGCGAATCACATCGATGTGATCACGCTAGAAAAGCGATTGGAGGCGCTAGAGCCCTCGGAACTCAAGGCGAGTACGGGGGTATTGTCTATACATCTGTTTTCCAACGTTTTGGACATTGAAGGATACGATCACTTCGGCCTCCTCGCTAAGATATTTCAGAGCAAAGGCCGGCATTTCATCATGGCAGTAAGTCACGACCGTGACTTTGATGGAGGCTCGACACGCTTCAGAGATTTGGAGGAGGCAGTTAGCAGGCCTGAATACCAAAGCTGGTTCTCTGTGCAGTATTCCAGCATCAGACAGTTTTCATGCAATGGTGGTCAGTCGGCTATCGCTTGGCTGCTTGAAGTGGAGGTGTTGAATGGATCTCTTTAGCGGCAATCCCGAGCAGATGCCATTTGCGATGCCACGATCGCCGGGGTTCGATGCTGTTTGGGCAGAAGACCGACGTGGATACAACATCACGGTGCCGAACGGCGCGATGTTCTACTCGGAGTGTTTTTTTGAGAAGAAGGTCAGTGACAGGTGCGTTGAGTACTTCCAGGAGAACGATAGCTACGACTGGAAAAATGTGCGATGGCGCGACGTCGAAGACATTTCAAAGATTTGCTTCAAAAATATTAACTGGAAGCAGGACAACATTAGACTTTACGGAAAGACGGTTCCTCTGCCTCGGTTAACGGCGTGGTATGGCGACGAAGGGCGCAACTACACGTACTCCGGAATTACCTCAAAGCCCAACCCGTGGAATGAAGGGCTTCTGTACATACGACGATTGGTAGAGCAGGACTGCGGAGCTCAGTTCAACAGCCTGCTACTCAATTGGTATCGCGACGGGGCCGATCATTTGAGCTGGCATTCCGACGACGAGAGGGAGCTGGGAAGAAATCCGGTAATTGCCTCTGCGAACTTCGGCGCGGAGCGCGATTTCGTGATTCGGAGAAAGGACGACAAGTCTCAAAAGGTTGTGTTTCCATTGCGACACGGCACTTTGCTTCTCATGTCCGGCGCGCTTCAGCATCATTGGGAGCACGCCGTACCAAAACGAACAAAAATCAGCGGGTCGCGATTTAACTTGACCTTTCGTCACGTGGCCTAGCTTTTCTACGGGAACGATCCATCGGTTATGTACGGGCCCTTGCGTCCTTGCACCGCACCGGGAACGCTGCGATCCACCAGAATGTTGAGTGTGGCCCGTCGAACAAATGTTCCTGAGAAGCGCAGCCATGGTGTTGCTCGGGAACGTCGGCCGCTGGCCCGAAGGGTTGTTGTAGCTGCTTGGAGCTGAGCCACTTCGAGCAGAGTTAGTTGAGCAGTGTTCGCCTTGGAATCCAATAACCCGCCCGCGAAGCAGCCACTCATCATGATCCGCTTCTGGCACGTCAGTGCCTGTCGACAACCTGCGTTACTCACTGATCACTTGGCGCGCCACTTGCTGATCACGACCTGCGAGAACCCCCGCTCAACTGAATGAGGACGCGCAGCACATGCACGAGGTTGAAGAACGGCGTGATCTCGACCTGTTTGCCATAGACGAACGCCCGTTCGATCGAGAGCTTGGCTGCCTGATCAGCAGCAACCGCTGCCGCAGCCACCCCGTACCACGGCAAGGCCGGCGCGAGCAGCCCCTTTGCGCGCGCCGCAGTGGCGAACGAGATCAGCCACCGCGAGAGCACGGTGCAGCCCAAGCCCAGCCCCCAGCCTGCCAGCACGTCGCCCGGGAAGTGCATACCTGCCGCCATGCGTGACCAGCCAACCAGGGCGGCATACATCAACAGGCAACCGCGACCGCGCCAGGCCAGCAGCGGCCACAACGCAGCGGCCACCAGCGCCGCGTAGGTCGCGTGCCCGCTGGGCAGGCTGTAATGCAGCTCCACAGCGCCGATGACATGCACCGCTGCGCCCAGCACCGCATGCGGGCGCGGAAAGTCGAGCCACCACTTCAAGGCCGACGCCGCCGCCAAGGCCAGCAAGAACGCGACGCCGAAGTGCAACAAACGGCTCCGCACTAGCCGAACGCGGGCCGGATCGGAAGATGCCTTTGACCATGCCCATAGGCCCAGTACGGTTAGGGGCGCGGTCCAGTAGCTGCCGATTAGGCTGAAGAGCGACGCCAGCGGCCACAGCACTGCGGGCGTCCCAGCATTGATCGCTTGAAATAGCGCGAGATTCAGACCGGCCCAGTCATACAGCACGAATTTCCAACTCATCGGCGCAGCAGCCTCAAGCCATTGCCCACCACCAGCAGGCTAGCTCCCATGTCGGCGAACACCGCCATCCACATGGTCGCGTGGCCGGTGAAGGTGAGCACCAGGAACACGGCCTTGATGCCCAGCGCAAGCGCGATGTTCTGTGTGAGCACCTGTGCCGTGGTGCGGGACAGCCGCACGAAGGTCGGAATCTTGCGCAGGTCATCGTCCATCAGCGCCACGTCGGCCGTCTCGATGGCCGTGTCGGTGCCCGCCGCGCCCATCGCGAAGCCAATGTCGGCACGAGCCAACGCCGGAGCGTCGTTGATTCCATCACCGACCATGCCGACCCCGCCGGACTGGGCAAGCGCTTCGATCTCGCGCAGTTTGTCATCGGGGAGCAGGTTGCCTTGTGCGCGGTCGATCCCGGCCTGTGTGGCAATCGCCTTGGCGGTGTGTGGGTTGTCGCCGGTCAGCATCATGGTCTGGATGCCCAGCGCGTGCAGTTCGGCCACGGCGCTCCGGCTGCTGTCCTTGATGGTGTCGGCCACTGCCATGAGCGCCTGCACGCCCTCGGGCTCCACCAGCATCACCGCCGTCTTACCCTCGGCTTCCAGTGCGGTGATGCGTTGTTCCATTGCGGGGGAGCAATGTCCCAGCTCGTCGAGCATCCGATGGTTGCCGAGGTGATAGGCCACTCCGTCGATCACGCCGCGCACGCCTCGGCCGGGCAATGCGGCGAATTCCGCGACTTCGCGCAGCGCCACGCCGTCGGCAAGGGCGGCTTGCGCGATTGCCTTGGACACCGGATGGTCGGAGCGGCTGGCCAGGCTGGCCGCGAGACTACGGGCGTGCTGGGGCGAAGCGTTACCCAAGGCAACGAAGTCGGTCTGCGCGGGCTTGCCGTGGGTGATGGTGCCGGTCTTGTCCAAGGCCAGCCAGCGCAGCTTGCGGCCCTCTTCCAAATACACGCCGCCCTTGATGAGAATGCCGTGGCGTGCCGCTGCGGCCAACCCGCTGACGATGCTGACGGGTGTCGAAATCACCAGCGCGCACGGGCAGGCGATCACCAGCAAAACCAGCGCCCGATAGATCCAATCCAGCCATGCCGCTCCCACAAAGAGCGGCGGCACCAGTGCGACGACCACGGCCAAGGCGAATACGGCGGGCGTGTACCAGCGCGCGAACTGATCCACGAAGCGCTGGGTCGGCGCGCGGCTGCCTTGTGCGGCCTCCACCGCATGAATGATGCGGGCCAGCGTGGAGTTGTTCGCCAGCGCCGTGACACGGTACTCGAACGAGCCTGACTCGTTGAGGGAACCCGCAAAGACGGGATCGCCTAGGCCCTTGTCGACGGGCAGACTCTCCCCGGTGATCGGCGCTTGGTTCACGGTCGAGCGGCCTTCTACGACCTCCCCATCGAGGGCGATGCGTTCGCCAGGCCGCACTCGCACCCGGCTGCCGATCGCAACCTGCTTGGCATCCACCTCGCGCCATGAGCCATCAGGCTGTTGCACCGTGGCTCGCTCCGGGGCCAGATCGAGCAGCCCCGCGATGGCGTTGCGGGCGCGGTCCAGCGACTTGGCCTCGATGACCTCGGCCAAAGCGAACAACACCATCACCATCGCCGCCTCCGGCCAGTGCCCGATCAACATGGCCCCGGTGACGGCAATCGACATCAGGGCGTTCATGTTGAGGTTGCGGTTCTTGAGGGCAATCCATCCTTTCTTGTAGGTGGACAGGCCACCGGTGAGGATGGCGACCAGAGCCAGAACCATCACCGACCAATGATTGCCGCCTTGGAGCCAGTACACGGCCTCCGCCGCAACAGCGGCGACTAGCGAGATGCCGAGCGGCCACCAATGGGTCGTGGTCTGCCCCGGTGCTGATGACGCAGGCGTGCGGTTGGCTTCTTCGAGCACTTGGGCCTCGAAGCCGAGCGATTGCAGAGCACCCAGCACGTCAGGCAGCACGGCTGGGGCATGGCGCACGGTGAGCGTGCGTTGCATCAGGTTGAAGTCGAGATCGATCACACCGGCCAGCGTGGCGAGATTGCTGCGGATCAGCGCCTCCTCGGACGGACAATCCATCTTGGCGATGGCAAGGCGGGTGGTCTGCACCGCCGAGCGGTCGTCCTGTCGCACCGCCTGCATATCGACAGCCGCCAAGGCTTGTTCCACGGGGGCCAACGACGCCAGGGTGTGCCGCACGGTCAAGGTGCGCCGCATCAGGTTGAAATCGAGCTCCACCACGCCGGGCACGCCGCCCAGCTTGCCCCGGATCAGCGCTTCTTCCGTGGGGCAGTCCATGTTCTCGATGTGATAGACGGCAACCGCCACCCCGGTAGTGGCGCTGGTCTGTGTTTCTGATTTGAGAACGGGAGCATCAGCACAACCGTACCCGCTTGATCCGCAACTCATAGCAATTCCTCGGCGTCGTCATTCGTTCAAATGCATTAAAATCCCTATAGTGGCTATAGGGTCAAGCATTGGAGGACCAGCATGGAAATCAGGATCGGCGAACTGGCGCAGCGCACGGGATGCGAGGTCGTGACCATTCGTTACTACGAAAAGGAAGGGCTATTGCCTGAGCCGGCGCGAAGCAGCGGGAACTATCGGCTGTACGGCGAGGAGCAAGTCAAGCGCATGCAGTTCATTCGCCACTGCCGTTCGCTGGACATGTCGCTGGGCGAGATTCGGACCTTACTGAACCTGTGGGACAGCCCCACCCAGGATTGCGGAAAAGTGAATGCCCTGCTGGATGACCATATCCGGCAGGTGGAGGCGCGGGTCGAGGCGTTGTTGCAGCTAAGGCTGCATTTGACGGCCTTGCGTGAAAAGTGCGCCGGCGCACGACCCGTCGAGGCGTGCGGCATTCTTCAAGGGCTCGTGAATTGTTCTTGCCATACCGTCAGCACCCGAGACGAGGCCAGCGCTGGCGTTTAGCGTACGATTTTTCCCAAATTCTGTGGCTTCCCCTGCTAGGCGACCCCGACTCGCGGCGGGGTCCATTCGCTTTCCTTCACGGCCGTGCTCACTGCCATGGCGAGCTTGTCGAGATTGCTGGCAGTCACGCCCTCCAGTGCCGAACGCCCCCGCAGCATCGAGCGCGGTTGCAGCAGTGCATGGTAGATCTGCCAAGGGTCCGCATCCCTGGTCAGCTTCAGGACGGACTGGATCAGCTCGTGCTTGAGCGGGTCGAGGTGCCAGTCCGGCACGCGCTGGCCGCGGTTGCCTACGTTCAAAGCCAGCAAGTTGCCCGCCTTGATCTCGTAGCTGATCCACCTGCGGGATTTGCCTGCCATCTTGGCAAACGCAGCGACGGGAAGGTTGTGCGGCGCTTCGAAGACATCGAACAGCTCCATCCGCTCGCGCTGAATGTCCGAAGGCACCAGCGGCGCGGCCGATCGAGGGGGCGGAACCCCCGGCAGCCGATGTGCGGCGGCAGAAACCAACGGCATGGCGTCACCCGGCTTTGTCACGAGCAGGATTGGCGAAGCAGCAACCGGCGTAGAGGGGGCGTTTGCGGTTTGCTCACTCGGGAATGCGGGCACGCCTTCCAGATGCACGGTGAGGGGCATGCTGGCCGCCTCGACCTGGTTCTGCTCGAAGAGGTCGAGCCGATCGGCCCAGTCCTGCATCATGCGGCGACGCTGCTCCACGTACTCGGCATGGTTGTAGGTCGCGCTGACCTTGTTGGGATCGACGTGCGAGAGCTGTGCATCCACCCAGACTTTCGGGTAGCCGATCTCGTTGAGCGCAGTGGACATCGTGCCGCGGATGCCGTGTCCGGTCAGGCGTTCCTGATAGCCCATGCGCTTGAGGGCACCATTGAGGGTGTTCTCGCTGATGCGCTTCTTCAAGTCGCTGTCGTGCCGGAACAGGTGGCGCTGGGCCGGCTTGAACTCATCGAGCAGGTGCCGGACGATCTCCATGGCCTGAATCGACAGCGGCACGATGTAGGGCGGGATGTCCTTCGCCTGCTGCCGCTTCTTGCGCATATCCAACTGGAGTTGCTTCACGACGTCGGGCGGGATGATCCACAACCCACGGTCCAGATCGAATTGATCCGGCATCGCCTGTCGCAGCTCGCCGGTTCGCACGCCGGTCAGCAGCAATAGCCGCAGCCCGAGCTGGGTCTGCCGCCTGCCGCGATAGCTGCGCAGCCGCTGCAACAGCTTCGGCAGCTCGGCCATGCGCAGGAACGGGTTGTGGTTGACGGGTGGCAGCGGCAGCGCCACCACATCGAGATCGGAGGCGGGGTTCTGCTCCAGGCCCGGCACGATCACCAGCGCGTAGCGGAACAGTTGGTTGAACCACGTCCTGACTTTCTCGGCGACGGAGAGCGCCCTGCGCTTCTCGATCTTGGCGATCACCTCCAAGAGGTCGGGACGCTTGATCTCATAGATCGACCGCTTGCCCAGGGCGGGCAGCACATCTTTGTCGAAGATGCGCGGAAGTATCGAGAGGGTCGTCTGCCGGCCTTCCTTGAGGCTGAGCCCGCGATGCTTGAGCCACTTGCGATACACCGCCTCGAAGGTGTTTTCGTCGGCGAGCCGGACAGCGGTGCGCTTCTGCTTGCGGTGAACGCGAGGATTGGTGCCTTTGGCCAGCAGGGCGCGCGCTTCGTCGCGCAGGCTGCGGGCCTCGCGAAGCGTCACCTCCGGGTAGGTGCCGAGCGACATCCGCTTCTGCTTGCCCGCCCAGTAGTAGCGGAAGTGCCAAGTCCTGCCCCCTGCAGCCGTGACGGCCAGGGAGAGGCCATCCAAGTCAGGGAGGGTGTATGCCTTGCCAGTTGCCTTGGCCTGTCGAACGGCCAGGTCTGAGAGTGCCATGCTCTTGCTCCTGAACATGAGTCAGGAACCAGATGCTGGTCACGTCGACCTCGCCCCTCCATCAACAATCCGGAATCAGCCGCGCCCGCAAAAATGGACTTGTTTGTGGACTTAAAAGTCCCGGCTGTAGGCGGATCGCAGTGGACTACGGCAGACCGTCAAAGAGAGGAAAAGTCTTTGTGCGGCAACGACTTGCAGACTCTCTTGGACTTCTGCGGAAGTCCGCAGATTGATACAGTGGAGCGGGTGAAGGGAATCGAACCCTCGTATGAAGTCGGGTAAGGAACACGCCTCGCGGCGTGTTCCTCCCCTAAGAACCGGACGTGCAAGTTTCCCCGCATCCGGCTCAAGCAGCCTGAAATCGCCCACCGTTTCCGGCGTGGGCGACCGCTGCAAAGTTGTCATTCGCTCGAATCGTCGACGTACAGAGTCGAGTTCGCGGCCGGTGTCAGGCGGCGCGTGAGGGCTTCTTTGTCCGGATGGTCGAACAGGATCGCCCACATCAACCGCCGTTCCAGTGTCTCCCTGTCCCCGTGCATGGCACGGAGCATGGAATCACCTTCGGGCGCGAGCCCATCTCTTTCCGTCTGATCCTCGTTCATGTCGAGACTCACTCGTTGGCGTGGTGCTGCCGATGGCAGTTGGGATGAAGCAGTTGCAGGTTGCTCATCTGCTCCGACCCGCCGTTCGATCGCTTGATGACGTGGTGGATGTGCCACCCCGTCGCCTTCGTGATCTTCTGGTTGCAGCACGGACACAGTCCTTCCTGCCAGTACCACAACCACGCCAGCTTCCGGCGGCCCTTCAGGTCGGACGCCATCCTGCGCGCGAGGCGCGCGTCGAAGTAGTCCTCGTCTTCCGGGCTGTACGGATTTCGGCTGCCGTCGACCTTGACGTGGGGCTTCTTGTGGAAGCTCGTCAGGGTCGTCAGCGCCTTGTCCTTCTCTGCAAACCGCCAGTCTCGTCCGTCGAAGCGCCGGAAGTACCGGGCCTTGATCCATCGTTCACCCTTGTTGGGATGCCGACGGCGGGCCCAGCGCCACAGCGCCTGCCAGATTCGATGGTCGGTCTTGGCGAACGTGCGCGTGGCCATCTGGCTTCGGTGATAGTTCGCCCAGCCCCGGATGACCGGGTTGAGCTTGTCGATCACGTCAGCCTGTCGGGCCGTGCGCATCTCCCGCAGTGTTCCTCGAACCTTCTCAAGGAAGTTCTTGACGTTCTTCCCCGATGGCCGCGTCAAAAGCATGCGGCCTTGCCAGCGGACCGTCCACCCCAGGAAGTCGAAGCCGTCGGTCACCTGCGTGATCAGCGTCTTCTTCTCCGAGAGTTCGAGCCCGCGCTCGCGCATGAACTCCTGCACGAGCGGCTTCACCCTTTCTTCCAGCAACTCTCGCGAGGTGCCGGTGATGATGAAGTCGTCGGCGTAACGCACGAAGTTGACCTTGGCCGCCCGTGCCTCGCGCACCGTGCGGAAGAGTTCCGCCAGTTTGCTCTGCAGGCCGTCCAGGGCCAGGTTCGCCAGAACGGGCGAGATGATCCCGCCCTGCGGTGTTCCGCTCTCTGTCGGGAAGAGGGTGTTGCCCTCGAAGTACCCGGCTTTCAACCACTTGCGCAGCACGCCCTTGTCCATGGGGACATGGGCAAGCAGCCACTCATGATCGATGTTATCGAAGCAACCCTTGATGTCACCCTCGAGCACCCATTTCGGCGAATGCTTTCGTCCAAGCGCGTTGCGCACCTGTTCGATTGCATCTGCCGTTGAACGCTCGCGGCGGAAGCCGTATGAGTGACTGTCGCCGGTCGTCTCCGCGGTCGGGTCGAGCGCCAGCAGGTGCAGCGCTTGCATGGCCCGGTCGCGCATGGTGGGGATGCCCAGGGGGCGCCGATCACCATTCGCTTTCGGGATGTAGACCCGTCTCATCGGCTTCGGCTTGTAGCCCTTGTGGTGCAAGGTGCCGACCGCCTGCCACTTCTCGTCCGGAGTACTCCATGTCTGCCGGTCGATCCCCGGGGTCTTGCGACCCTGGTTCTCGGTGACCCGCTTGACCGCCAGCGCTTTCGCGCTCAGCGAGCGGGTGAGGAGTCTCTGCAGTCTTCTGACGTTGCGCCAGTCGCCTGCCTTTGCTGCTCTCGCGATTCTTGCCTGCAGCCTTCCGACCACCTGATGCGCGTCCTGCCACGGTATGCCGTGCCAGTGCGTCCAGTTGGTGGAGGCGACATCGCAATCGCTTGCGTCCATATCAACCTCCGTTGACGTGGAGCGGGCGATGGGAATCGAACCCACGCTATCTGCTTGGGAAGCAGAAGTTCTACCATTGAACTACGCCCGCCCGGTCCCGAAGGATGGACAACTGCCCCGAAGGGCATGTCCCCTCGGGAGGTTAGCGCAGACCTGTCTCGCGACAGGCCACCACGCGGAAGTCAGCGCTCTTTCGAGCCGGGGCGATCGTTGCATCCCCTATCCGGACCATTACAGCCCGGCATTCGCTTGCTCCGCGATCCTCTACCCGCAACAGTTGCGCTTGATCTTACAACCAAACTCGTCGCGCCTCGCGGCGCGACTCCGCTACGGGCTTACCCTGTTCCGTGCGACGAGCACGGGTCAGGAGGACCCCACCTTTCTGCCGATGACCGCATGTCAGCGTGTCCCCACCAAGCAGGGAGACAACCGGTCATGTACCGTTTTGGTCAGAGCCTGTCAGTCGATTTGGCTCTTCAAAGCTTGACGGCATTTATCAGTGGTTCACGTACGTTGGTCCTTTGACCCAGCCTTGCGCCTCATCCGGATTCGACTCCCAGAATCACACGGCGACCCTCACGGGCACCGCGTACCCGCGAAGGGTGGCTACGTTGTCAGTGCGCTCGGCACGAGACCGTTGCCGGTCTCGCACTGCACCTAGGCTACTGGCGGCTGAACGCCAGGTTGCGGACGGGCTTGCGCCCGGGCAACAACTCATCACACGGCTTGCACCGCGTGAACAACCCGACCTCGGTTGCCGAGGTCCACGGCTCGAAGGCCATACTCGATCGGGCTTTCACCCGACCATGCGACCCCAAAGGACCGCAGCTCTAGGGCTGTCTCACCCACACTTCGAAGCAGTGTGGCCAGTCACAGCTGACTGGGCGACTCTCAGGTCGCACGCTTGGGAAGCTGCCGTTCTACCATTGAACTACACCCGCAGCGGGGCGCATTCTAGCCGCGTCCGGCGCGCCGCGGGCCGGTGCGGCGCGCCGCGCCGCGCTCAGACCAGGCCTTGCTTGCTGGCCAGCACGGCCGCCTCGGCACGGCTGGAGACGTCGAGCTTCTTGTAGATCGACTTGATGTGGTCGTTGACGGTGAACCACTTGATGCCCATCAGGTTCGCGATCTCCTTGATCGTGAAGCCCTTGCTCAGGTAGGTCAGCACCTCGTTCTCGCGCGGCGTGAGCCGGCCGTGCTCGGCCGGCGCCGGGCGCGGCCCGGGCGGCCGGGCGCTGAACTTCGGCGGCGTCGGCTCGGCGGCGGGCTGGCTGCCGCCGCGGAAGTGGCCGAGCAGGCGGCGCGCGATCGCCGGTGACAGCGGCGGCTGGCCGCGCACGATGCGCTGCAGTTCCTCCACCAGCACCTCGAAGCGGTCTTCCTTCAGCAGGTAGCCCTCGGCGCCGGCCTGCAGCGCGGGGAAGAGGTGGTCGTCGTCCGAGTAGAGCGTGGTGACGATGCGCATCGTCGGGTAGCCGATCAGCTCGGCCAGCAGTTCCATGCCATTGCCGTCGGGCAGTTCCAGGTCGAGCAAGACGAGCTGGAAGGGATCCGCGGGCAGCGGCTGGGCGCGGCCGCTGCGCCAGCCGACGAGGCGGCGGGCGGTGGCCAGGTCGCCCGCGCCGACGACCTGCAACTCGTCGCTGAAGCTTTCGCGCACGACCCGTTCGAGGAAATTCCGCGCGACCGGATTGTCCTCGACGATCAACACCCTGACTGCCATCTGCCGCCTGCCCCACCCACCCGATGGCCCATCCTAGCAGTCCGGCACGGGGGCTCCGGCGAGGCGGCGTGTCGGATTGCACGCCGCGCGGCGGCGCACGGCAGCCGCGTGCGGGCCGCCCGCGGCGGTGGCGACCGGGCTCAGCCGTTGAGCAGCACGACCTTGCCGCGCACGCCGCGGCTGCCCATCCGCTCGAAGGCCGCGGGCAGCTCGGACATCGGCAGCCGGCTGTCCAGCACCGGCCGGATGCGGCCCTCGGCGTGCCAGGCCAGCAGCTCGGCCAGCGCACGGGCGTTGGCCTGCGGCTCGCGGCGCGCGAACTCGCCCCAGAACACGCCGACGATCGACGCCCCCTTGAGCAGCGCGAGGTTCAGCGGCAGCGCGGGGATGCCGCCCTGCGCGAAGCCGATCACGAGGTAGCGGCCGCGCCACGCGATGGAGCGGAACGCGGGCTCGGCGAGGTCGCCGCCCACCGGGTCGTAGACGACGTCCGGCCCGCGTCCGCCGGTCAGGGCCTTGAGCTCTTCGCGCAGGTTCTGGCGCGTGTAGTTGATCGTCGCATCGGCGCCGAGCCCGCGGCAGAAGTCGCACTTCTCGTCGCTGGACGCGGCGGCGATCACGCGCGCGCCGACGGCCTTCGCGATCTGCAGCGCGGCCGTGCCGACGCCGCCGGCGGCGCCGAGGATCAGCACCGTTTCGCCGGCGCGCAGCGCGGCGCGGTCCACCAGCGCGTGGTGGCTGGTGCCGTAGGTGCACAGCAGCGCCGCCGCCTCGTCCATCGGGAAGCCGGCCGGCAGCCGCAGCAGCAGCGGGGCGGCGACCGTGGTGTGGGTGCCGAAGCCGCCGGTGCCGCCGAACGAGGCCACGGCGTCGCCGACCGCCAGCCCCGTCACGCCCTCGCCCAGCGCCTCCACGTGCCCGGCGAACTCGGCGCCGGGCACGAAGGGCAGCGGCGGCTTGAACTGGTACTTGTTCTGGACGATTAGCAGGTCGGGAAAGTTCAGGCTGGCGGCCGCGATCGCGACGCGCACCTCGCCGGGGCCGGGCTGGGGCGTGGGCAGTTCCTTCCACGCCAGGGCCTCGGGGCCGGTCGGGTTCTCGCAGAGCCAGGCGTGCATCGGGTCGTCTCCAGGGGATGTTCGTCGGGCGCGCAGGTGCCGCGCGCGGTGGCGGCGGGCATCATACGCAGCGGCCCCGGGCGGCCCGCGTCGCCCAGGCGACGGCGCGCGTCGCGGGCGCCGGCTCCTACAATTCGTTGCATGCGCATCCTGATCGCCAACGACGACGGCTACCTCGCCCCGGGCCTCGCGGCGCTCGTCGAGGCCTGTCGCGGCCTCGGCGAGATCGACGTGATCGCGCCCGAGCAGAACGCCAGCGGCACCTCCAACTCGCTGACGCTGAACCGCCCGCTGTCGGTCTTCACGGCGGCCAACGGCGTCCGCTACGTGAACGGCACCCCGTCAGACTGCGTGCACGTCGCGCTCACCGGCCTGCTCGGGCACCGGCCCGACCTGGTCGTCTCCGGCATCAACCAGGGCGCCAACATGGGGGACGACACGCTGTACTCCGGCACCGTCGCCGCGGCGATGGAGGGCTTCCTGTTCGGCATCCCGTCGATCGCCTTCTCGCAGGTCGACAAGGGCTGGGTCCAGCTCGAGGCGGCCGGCCGCACCGCGCGGCGCGTCGTCGAATCGGCGCTGCCGGAGATCGGCGCCGGCCGGGCCCCGTGGCTGCTGAACGTCAACATCCCGAACCGCAGCGATGCCGACGCGCTGCCGTGGCGCATCACCCGCCTCGGCCGGCGCCACGCGAGCGAGCCGGTGATCCGCCAGACCAGCCCGCGCGGCGAGCCGATCTACTGGATCGGCCCGGCCGGCGATGCGCGCGAGGCGGGTGAGGGCAGCGATTTCCACGCGACCGCGAACGGGCAGGTCTCGATCACGCCGCTGCAGGTGGACCTGACCGACCACGCGGCACTCGGCGACTGGGGCCGCTGGTCGGCGCGCGCAACCGGCGCCGGCCAATGAGCCTGGCGCTGCGCGCCGCATGAACCCGCCGCGGCCTCCGGGCCGGCGCGCCGGCTTTCCGTTGCGCCTCGAGCAGCTGCGCGAGCCGGCGCCCCCCGGCGCCGCGGCGCGCGGGCCCGCGGCCGCGCCGACCGCGGCGAGCCTGCCCCCTGCCGCCGGCACGCCGGGCGGCCGCCCGACGCCGACCGCGGCGGCGGCCCGCGCGGTGCTGCGCCCGCAGGCGCCGCTGCAGCACGCGGCCGCGCTGGCCGCCCAGGCCGCCACCCGCGTGCCGGCCGGCCAGGGCCTGGACTCGGCCGACGTGCGGCGCCGCATGGTCGAGCGCCTGCGCGCCGGCGGCCTGCAGGACGAGGCGGTCGCCGCCGCGCTGGCCGAGGTGCCGCGCCACGCCTTCGTCGACAGCGCCTGGGTGGCCCAGGCCTACGAGGACACCAGCCTGCCGCTGGGCCACGGGCAGACGATCTCCAAGCCCTCGGTGGTGGCGCGGATGATCGCGCTGCTGCGGGGCGGCGCCACGGCGCGGTCCCAGGGCGGGCTCGGCCGGGTGCTGGAGATCGGCAGCGGCTGCGGCTACCAGGCCGCGGTGCTCGCGCACCTGGGGCGCCAGGTGGTCTCGATCGAGCGGCTCAAGGCCCTGCACGACCGGGCCCGTGCGAACCTGGAGGCGCTGCCGGCCTGGCGCAGCCGCATCCGCCTGGTGCACGGCGACGGCATGCTCGGCCACCCGCCGAATGCCCCCTACGACAGCATCATCGCGGCCGCCGGCGGCGAGGCGCTGCCGCCCGCCTGGCTGGAGCAGCTCGCGGTGGGCGGGCGCCTGGTGGCGCCGGTCGAGGACGGGTCGCGCCGGCAGGTGCTGGTGGTGGTCGACCGCGACGAACGGGGCTATCGCCGCGAGACCTTCGAGGGCGTGGCCTTCGTCCCCCTAAAATCCGGCTTGGTCCGATGACGGCGGGTTCCTCTTCATGACGGGTGTCGATTCGAGCTTCGAGAACGCGATCGCGGTGCCGGTCCGGCGCGTCGCCGGCCGCCTGCTGCGCACGGTGGGGCTGTTCGGCCTGGCGGCGGGGCTGCTGGTCGGCTGCGCGTCCAGCAACCGGGCGCCCGTCGAGGACCGCGGGCCGGGCCCGTCGGCGACAGTGGGCGGGCTGCCGCCGACCGCGGCCACCCCGGCCGAGCCGGCCAAGCCGCCGCCGCCCGGCATCGAGAACCTCGGCAAGCCCGGCTACTACCAGGTCAAGCCCGGCGACACGCTGATCCGGATCGGCCTCGAGAACGGGCAGAACTGGAAGGACCTCGTCCGCTGGAACAACCTCGAGAACCCGAACCTGATCGAGGTCGGGCAGGTGCTGCGCGTGGTGCCGCCCGGCGTGGACCCGACGGTCGCCGGCACGCGGCCGATCGCGGCGCCGCGCGTCGAGCCGCGTCCGCTGGACAGCAAGCCCGCGGCCCCGGCCGCGTCGGCGCCCCCGGCCGTCGCCGCCGCGCCGGTTCCCGCGCCGGTGCCGGTGCCGATCGCCCCGACGCCGGCCGCGCGCGACGGGGACGACGACATCAACTGGGCCTGGCCGGCCAATGGCACCGTGGTCGGCAACTTCGACGAGGGGCGCAGCAAGGGCCTGGCGATCGCCGGCAAGGCCGGCGACCCGGTGCTGGCCGCGGCCGACGGCCGCGTCGTCTACGCGGGCTCGGGCCTGCGCGGCTACGGCAACCTCGTGATCCTGAAGCACAACAACACCTACCTCACCGCCTATGCGCACAACCAGGCGCTGCTGGTGAAGGAGGACCAGTCGGTGCGCCGCGGTCAGAAGATCGCCGAGATGGGCTCGACCGATGCGGACCGCGTGCAGCTGCACTTCGAGATCCGCAAGCAGGGCAAGCCGGTCGACCCGGCGCGGCTGCTGCCGTCGCGCTGAGGCGGCCGGCCCGCGCGGCGGCCCGGGCCACCCCGGATGGCGCCGGCGCCGGCCGCGGGTGGCCCGGATAATCGCCCGATGTCTCAAGAGCAGGAATGGCTGACGGTCGAGTCGCTCGACCTCGAGGCCCAGGGCGTGGCCCACGACGCGGCCGGCAAGGTGGTCTTCATCGAAGGCGCGCTGCCCGGCGAGCAGGTGCAGGTGCGGGTGCACCGGCGCAAGGCGCAGTGGGAGCAGGGCAGCGTTGCCGCGCTGCGGCGCGAGAGCGCGCAGCGGGTGCGCCCGGCCTGCCGGCACTTCGGCACCTGCGGCGGCTGCAAGATGCAGCACCTGCACGTCGGCGCGCAGGTCGCAACGAAGCAGCGTGCGCTGGAGGATGCGCTCTGGCACCTCGGCAAGGTGCGGCCCGAGCGCCTGCTGCGGCCGATCGAGGGGCCGGCCTGGGGCTACCGCTACCGGGCCCGGCTGTCGGTGCGCCACGTGCCGAAGAAGGGCGGGGTGCTGGTCGGCTTCCACGAGCGCAAGTCCAGCTACGTGGCCGACATGGACAGCTGCGAGGTGCTGCCGCGCCACGTCAGCGCGCTGCTGCCGCTGCTGCGGCGCCTGATCGAGGGCATGGACCAGCGCGACCGCCTGCCGCAGATCGAGGTGGCCGTGGGCCACGAGGTGACCGCGCTGGTGCTGCGCCACCTGGAGCCCCTCGGCGAGGCCGACCGCGGCCGGCTGCGCGACTTCGCGCAGGCGCACGGCGTGCAGTGGTGGCTGCAGCCCAAAGGCCCCGACACGGTCCACCGCCTCGACGAGTCGGGCCCGGCGCTGACCTACCGCCTGCCCGAGTTCGGCGTCACGATGGCCTTCCGCCCGACCGACTTCACCCAGGTCAACCACGAGATCAACCAGGCGCTGGTCGGTCGCGCGCTGCGGCTGCTCGATGTCCAGCCGGGCGAGCGCGTGATCGACTGGTTCTGCGGCCTCGGCAACTTCACGCTGCCGATCGCGACCCGCGCCGCCAGCGTGCTCGGCATCGAGGGCAGCGAGTCCCTGGTGCGCCGCTCGATGGAGAACGCGCGCGCCAACGGCCTGGAGGCGCGGCTGCGCTTCGAGGCGCGCAACCTGTTCGAGCTGGGCCCGCAGGACCTGGTGGCCTATGGCCGCGCCGACCGCTGGCTGGTCGATCCGCCGCGCGAGGGTGCCTTCGCGCTCGCCAAGGCCGTGGCCGACCTCGCCGCCGACCCGGCCGCTGCCGACGTGCTGCCGCGCCGCATCGTCTACGTCAGCTGCAACCCCGCCACGCTGGCGCGCGATGCCGGGCTGCTCTGCCATCCCGGCGGCTACCGCTGCACCGCGGCGGGCGCCGTGAACATGTTCCCGCACACCGCGCACGTCGAAAGCCTGGCGGTGTTCGAGCGGGAGGCCGCGCAGCCGGTCGTGGCGGCCGGGGCCTGAGCACGCGCGCGGGGGCGATGGCGCGGCGCCGCACGGTCCGCCACTGCCTCGTCGACCCGATGTCCGTCCTACCGCCCGGTGCCGTCCGAGCGCGCGCCGTCGGCCGCGTCGGCCGGGCCTGCGTCGCGTCGCCCGGCCTGGTCCGCCAGGATGCAGCGCATCGGGCGCAGCCGCAGGCCGAGCCCCTCGATCAGGCGCCCCGCCTCGGGGCTGGCGAGCGCCAGGTACTCGGCGGCGCGGGCCGCGGCCAGCGCGTCCGGGCGGTGGGCGGGCAGGCCGGGATGGCACATCAGGAGGTCGCCGGCACGTGCCACCGCCAGCCCGTCGTGGAGCCGGCGGAGGTGGCGTGCCGGGCCGCCCGAGCAGCCGTAGACCCCCAGCAGCGACCGGTTGCGGGCCGCGGAGCGCAAAGGGAGGCAGGGGCGCCGACGACAGGGGCATGGCGGGGCAGGACAGCGGGTCGATGTCCCAGTGTGCGCCGGCCTCGATTAAGGCGGTATTCACGCCGCGGCCGGGCGGTGGCCCGGCCTGGCGGCGTCACGCGTCGAGGACCAGCACCGGGTCCAGCGAGCGCGACACGCAGGGCAGGAAGCAGTCCCCCGCCTGCCGCTCCGCCTCGCTCAGGTAGGCGTCGCGGTGCGCCGGTCGCCCGGCCAGCACGCGGGTCAGGCAGGTTCCGCACACCCCCTGCTCGCAGGCGACCGGCAGCGCGATGCCCCGGGCCTGCAGCGCCTGCACCACGCTCTGGCCCGGCTCGACCGTGCAGCTGAGGCCGCGGCGGGCGAGGCGCACGAGGAAGCGGTCGCCGGGGGCCAGGTCGGCGGCGGCCTCGCCACCGAAGTGCTCCAGGTGGACCGCGTCGGCGGGCCAGGCCGCGCGGGCCGCGTCCTGCACCGCGTCCATGAAGGCGCGCGGGCCGCACAGGTAGAGCTGGGCCCCCGCCTCGCGCTCGGCCAGCAGGCTGCGCAGGCGGGCCGTCACCGTGTTCGCGTCCAGCCCCCAGTGGAATGCGACATGGGGCGCGAGGGCCGGCGCGGCGAGTACCCCGTGGAAGGCGGACTGGGCCGCCGAGCGGGCAAAGTGGTGCAGCGAGAACACGCCCTCCCGCGCCAGCAGGTGCCGGGCCATCGACAGCAGCGGCGTGATGCCGATCCCGGCGGCGAGGAGCAGACCGGGCGCGTCGCCGTCGTGCAATGGGAAGTGGTTGCGCGGCCGGCCGATGCGCAGCAGGTCTCCTTCGACCACGCGCTCGTGTAGCGCTGCCGAGGCGCCTCGCGAGCGGGGTTCGCGCTTCACGCCGATGGTGTATCGGTCGGTGTCTGCGGGCCCGTTGCAAAGCGAGTAGGGGCGCACCAGCGCCGCGCCCAGGTGGACATCGATGTGCGCCCCGGCCGAGAACGCGGGCAGCGGCGCGCCGTCGGCGCTCACCAGCTCGAAGCTGCGGACGTCCTCGGTTTCCCGGCGGATGCGCGCGACGCGCACCGGAAGCGTCGCCGCCGGATCCTCGGCCATGACCGGCAAGCGTGGCCCCGACCTCAGAACTGGCTCTTGAGCCCGAGGCTCAGGCTCTGCAGGTCCGCCCCCTTGGGCACGCCGCCCGCCCAGCCGATGATGGCGTAGTTGTTGGCCGAGTTGGCCTGGTTCCTGAGCTGAGTGAACTCGGTGTAGACCGAGGTGTTCTTCGAGAAGTTGTAGGTGTAGTTCAGCACCAGGGCCGTGGCGCTGCTCTGGCCGATGCGCCGGCCGTTCGCGGACAGGCCGCTGTCCTTGCCCAGCGTCGCGATCAGCGCGTGGGCGCCGATGCGCCGGGTGACGGCGGCGAACACCGAGTCCACCGCGACCGAGGAGGTGCCCGCCGGCGTCGTGACGCCCTTGACCAGTTCCGACAGCGTACCGCCGCGCCACTTGAGGCGCTCGTAGGTGAGTGCGAAGGTCCAGGCCTGCCAGTCGTAGGTGGCGCCGACCTTCTGCCCCAGGTCCCGGTTGCCGGCGCCGCCGTAGTCGCGATGCTGCTCCAGCCCGTAGGTCAGGAACAGCGGGCCCTGGCGGTAGTGCAGCGCGGCGGAGAGCAGGCGCGGCGAGCCGGGTGCGCTCGTCTCCTCGCTCATCGAGGTGCCGAGCCTCACGCTGACGCCGGAGAAGTCCGGCGACCAGTACTGAACCATGTTGTTCTGCCGTCGCGCGAAGGACTGGCGCGCCGCCAGGTTGTTCCCGGTGACCGAGGAATTGCCGCCGGTGATGTTGATGTAGCTGGCGAGCCGCGTGTTGAAGAAGGGGTCGACCAGGATGGTCGAGATCTTGTAGGGTGTGTCCCAGTGCCCGAGCAGCAGCGTGCCGCCGGGGCTGGACAGGCCGATGCCGGTGTTGCGGAAGTTCGGGCTCATCGAGCCCTTGGCGGCGCTGACGGCGTACTCGATCTGCCAGAAGGCGGCCAGCCCGCTGCCGAGGTCCTCGCGGCCGCGGAAGCCGATCTGGCTGTTGTCGTACAGGCGCACCACGTGCTGGTCGCCGGCGGGCGCATTCTTCAGCTCGAGCAGCTGGGGCGACACGTCCAGTACCGCGTAGACGTTGACGTTGGACTGGGCCTGGGCGGCCAGTGGGAGCAGGCTGGCCAGGGCGACGCGGGCGGCGGCGGAATTCATCGGAGGATCCTCGTGGTGGATGATGCGGCGGGGATGCTTCTGGGCGTTCCGGGGTCGCGCTCTGCGGGCGTGCCCCGGGGAGACCGCCCGGCTGCCCAGAAGCGACGGGCAAGGCGGTGCCATGCCCTCCCGCCGTGACGGGCGGGAGGGCCCTCTGCACTCGTAAGGGGGTGGGTCACCGGCCGGGCGCGGGACGGGGGCGTCCCGGCGCGGGCCGGCGGCCAGCTCAGCCGGGATGCATCGCGCCTCCGGCCGCCTGCAGGGCCTCGGCCTTCAGTTCGGCCTTGCTGATCTTGCCGGTCGGGGTCAGCGGCAGGCGGTCCACGCAGCGCAGCTCCAGCCGCGACAGATCGCGCTTCACGCGTTGGCCGGCCGCCTGCAGCAGCTGCGCCTCGGCCACCGCGATGCCGTCGCGCAGGATCACGTAGGCGACGGGTCGGTCCTCGCCGGCGCCGTCCGGCAGGCCGATCAGCGCTGCCGATGCGACGGCCTGCTGTTCCATCAGCGCTTCCTCGACGTCGCGCGGGTACCAGGCCTCGCCCTGCACCATCAGCCGCTCGCTCGAGCGGCCGCGTACGTAGACGTAGCCCTCGGCGTCCATGCGGCCGACGTCACCGGTGTACAGGTAGCCCTGGCGCACCACCTGGGCGGTCTGCTCGGGGCGGCCCCAGTAGCCCAGCATGTGACCGCCACCGACCGCGATGTCGCCGACCTCCCCCGTTGGCACGTCCTGGCCGGTGATGGGATCCACGATGCGCGCGTGGCGGTCCGGCAACGAGGGCCCGCAGGCCAGCAGCTTCTCTTCGTCCGGCAGGCGGGCCGGGCCGAGGCCGACGAAGCCGCCCAGCTCGGTCTGTCCGTAGCTCTCGGCCAGCGGCAGCTTGAGCTCGTCGCGGAAGGCGCGCTTGACGGTCGGCGGCACCGGGCCGCCGCCCGAGACGGCCAGCCGGAGCCGGCCGGGTGCGGCGCCGCGGCTGCGGCAGTGTTCCAGCAGTTCGGCCAGCGCGGTGGCGTTGCTCGGCAGCACGGTGCTGCCCTGCCGCTCCATCGCATCCCAGGCCTTCGCGGCGTCCCAGCGCGTCGCGATGCCCACGGTGGCGCCGGCGTGGATGCCGGGCAGCAGGTTGGCGACGAGGTGGTAGGAGCTGGACAGCGTCGAGGCGCCGTAGGTGACGTCCTGGTGGTCGAAGCCCAGGCGCTCGGCGATGCAACGGCAGGCGCGGTGCGTCGGTTCGTGCCCGATCAGTGCGCCCTTCGGCCGGCCCGAGGTGCCGGAGGTGTAGGACAGGTGGGCGCCCTCGGCGTCGTCGAAATCCACCGACGGGGCCGGCCCCGGCGTCGCGATCAGCTCGGACCAGTCGATCGCGCCGTCCTGCCGGCCGTCGAAGCAGACGTAGTGCTGCACGCTCGGGCAGGCCGCACGGTGCCGGTTGATCGTCGCCAGGTGGTCGTGCGTATAGATCAGGACCTTGGGCGTGCAGTCGTTCAGGAAGTAGTCCAGCGTGTCGGCGTACTGCACGTTGATGTGGGCGCTGATCGCGCCCAGGCGCCAGGCGCCGTACATCGCCAGCACGTAGTCGAGGCCGTTGTGGGCGAAGATGCCGACGCGGTCGCCACGCTGCACGCCGAGCGAGGCGAGGCCGGCGGCCACGCGTTCCATCTGCTCGACGGCCTGCGCGTAGGTCAGGCGCTTGTCGCGATCGATCCAGTGCAGCGCCACGTGGTCCGGGTAACGCCTGGCGCCGTCGATCAGGGATTCATGGAACTTCATGCGGGAACTCCTTGCAGGGGGGACGCCGCGGCCTGTGCCCGCGTGCGACGGGTTTCGGGGAACTCAGTCGACCAGGTGGCAGGCCACGACCGTGTCGGGCGCATCGGCTGCTGGCCGGGCCTCGGGACGTTCGCTGCGGCAGCGTTCGGTCGCCTGGCGGCAGCGGGGGTGGAAGGCACAGCCCGTCGGGGCGTTGCGCAGGCTCGCGACCTCGCCGGCGGCCCGCTCGCGCGGCGCGCCGCGCCGGCCGAGGTCGGGCACCGAGGCCAGCAGCATGCGCGTGTAGGGATGGCGCGGATGCTCGAACAGGGCCCGGGTCTCGGCGCGCTCGACGATGCGCCCGAGGTACATCACCCCGACTTCGTCGGCCACGTGGCGCACCACCGCCAGGTTGTGCGAGATGAACAGGTAGGTCAGGCCCAGCCGGACCTGCAGGTCGCGCAGCAGGTTCAGGATCTGCGCCTGCACCGACACGTCCAGCGCCGAGGTGGGCTCGTCGCAGACGAGGAAGCGGGGCTCGCCGGCCAGCGCGCGCGCGATCGAGATGCGCTGCCGCTGACCACCGGAGAACTGGTGCGGGTACTTGCGAGCGTCCTCGGGCGACAGGCCGACCAGCGTCAGCAGTTCGTCCACCCGGGCCGCCACCGCGTCGGCGGGCCGCAGCCGCAGCGCGCGGATCGGCTCGGCGATGATCTCGGCCGCCCGCCAGCGCGGGTCCAGGCTGGAGAACGGGTCCTGGAAGATCATCTGGACCTGCCCCCGCACGGGCTGGCGATGCAGCCCGCTGCCGCCGTAGCGAACCGTACCTGCCGTCGGCCGGTACAGGCCCACCAGCGTGCGCGCCAGCGTGGACTTGCCGCAGCCGGACTCGCCCACCAGCGCGAAGGTCTTGCCGGCGGGGATCGCGAAGCTGACCTCGTCGACGGCCCGCAGCGCCGGGCCGGTGGCCCGGTTCGCCAGCCGGTCCAGCCAACTGCGCGGGCGCTGGAAGTGGCGCGACAGCCGGTCGACGTCGACCACCGCCGCGGCCTGCCCACCGTCGACGCGGCCCCCGGTCGCGATCATGGCCGGCTCCCGTCGTACGGCGCCTGCGCGCCTTCGTAGGCCCAGCAGCGCAGCGTGCGGTCGGCGGCGGCCATCGTCTGCGGCGGCCGCTCCGCGCGGCAGCGCGCCAGCGCCTGCGGGCACCGCGCCTCGAAGGCGCAGCCCGGCGGCAGCGCTTTCAGCGACGGCATCGCGCCCCGGATCTGGGCCAGGCGCTGCGGCGAGCCCGTGAGCTGGGGGACCGCGCCCATCAGGCCGCGCGTGTAGGGGTGCATCGGGGCGGTCAGTACCTGGGCCACCGGGCCGGTCTCGACCACCCTGCCGGCATACATCACCGCCACGCGATCGGCGATCTCGCCCACCACGCCCAGATCGTGCGTGATCAGCATCACGCCGAGCCGGCGCTCGTGGCACAGCTTCGTCAGCAAGGCCATGATCTGCGCCTGGATCGACACGTCCAGCGCCGTCGTCGGTTCATCGGCGATCAGCAGCCGCGGGTCCGCGCACAGCGCGAGGGCAATCACCACCCGCTGGCGCATGCCGCCGGAGAGCTGGTGGGGGTAGGCGTCCATCAGGGCGGCCGGCGAGGGCAGCTCCACCTGGGCCAGCAGATCGACCGCCCGCTCGCGCGCCGCAGCGCGGCCCAACGGGGTGTGAACCCGGATCGTCTCGACGAGCTGTTCGCCGATGCGGAACAGCGGGTCGAGCGCGGTCAGTGGGTCCTGGAAGACGGTGCCCACGTCGCGGCCGCGGATCGCCTGCAGCCGGCGCTCCGGCAGGCCCGACAGCGGCTGTCCGTTCAGCTCGATGCGGCCGCCCGTGATGCGGCATGGCGGGTCCAGCAGGCCGGTGACCGCCAGGCCGGTGAGCGACTTGCCTGCGCCCGATTCGCCGACGACGCCGAGGATCTCGCCAGGGGCGATCTCCAGGCACACGTCGTCCAGCGCCACCACGGTCGGGGTGCTGCCGGCGAGTTCGACCCGCAGGTGGCTGAGCTTGAGCACGGCGGGGACCGGCGCGGACATGGCAGGGCTCCAGGGGCTCACAGCGGCGGCGCGCCTTCCATCGACAGGCGATGGACCACCCGGCGGTGCCGGGCCTTGTCGTAGGGGGTGGCGACGTGCAGCAGCCCGCGGTTATCCCAGACGACGACGTCGCCGCGCTGCCAGCGGTGCCGGTAGCGGAAGGCCTCGCCAGTGGCGTAGTCGACCAGCTCCTCCATTGTCCGGCGCGCCGTGTCGGGCTCCATGCCCTCGATCGACTCGAAGCTCAGCGTGCCGAGGTACAGGCCCTTGCGGCCCGTCGCGGGGTGCCGGCGCACGATCGGCTCCACGCGCCGCAGCTTGCGTGCGGCCGCCAGCTTCTCGCCGGAGAGCTCGCCGTAGTCGTTGTCGATGCCCTGGGCGGCCAGCATCTCGCGCCGTGCGTTGTAGAGCTGCTCGTAGCTGTAGGTGGCCACCAGCCGCTCCAGTGCCTGCTGCTTCTCCGCGGGCAGGCGGTCCCAGGCCAGCTGCGTCGACGCGAACAGCGTGTCGCCGCCTTCCGGCGGCACCTCGACGCCGTAGAGCAGGGTGTAGACCCGTGCCTTGACGTCGCCGGCGAGGTCGGTGTGCCAGGTGATGCCGTCGTTGGCATTGCCCAGTGGCCGCCCGGTCTCGTCCTTGAGGTTGGTCAGCACGTAGATCTCGGGGTGGCTGGGCAGGCGGAACTGGTCGAGGATGTGGAACTGCAGCGGCCCGAGCCGGCGGCCGATCGCGATCTGGTCGTCGGGCTGCAGGTGCTGGTCCCGGAACACCAGCACCTGGTGCTCGTCGAGCAGCGAGATCACGCGGTCGATGTCGCCGCGGTCGTCCATCGTGCGCAGGTCGTAGCCGGTCACTTCGGCGGCAAAGCCGTCGGCCAGCGGGTTGATTCGCATGCTCATTTCACCGTCACCCATCGGAGTTGGATCGCGTCGTCCACGCGTGGAGAGAACTGGACCTTCTTGCTGACGCCGTACAGCAGCACCTGCTGGTGCAGCGGGATCGCGCCGACGTCTTCCCGGAAGCGGCGCAGCGCCTCGACGACCATCTGGCGGCGGCGGGCCGGGTCCATCTCGGCGCCGGCGGCGCGCATCTGGCGGTCCAGCGCCTCGTTCGAGTAGCTGCCCACGTTCCACAGGCCGAAGCCGCCGGCGGGGTTGGGCGTGGACATGATCATGTCCATCGTGCCCTGGGCGTCGAGGTTCGTGCCCCAGCTGTGCAGGAAGAAGCTCGTCTCCTTGCGCGCCAGCTTGCCGACGTGCAGCGCGACCGGCTGCATCGCGAGGTTCACCTGGATGCCGACCTTGCCCAGCATGCCCGCCACGGCGACGCACAGCTGTTCGGCGTTCATGATCCCCTCGGTGGGGCAGTCCAACGTCACCGAGAAGCCGTTCGGGTAGCCGGCCTCGGCGAGCAGCTGGCGGGCCAGCGCCAGGTCCACCGGGGGACGCTCGGCGAAGGACGGGTCCCAGCCGACGACCCCGCGCGGGATCAGCACGTCGACGGGCTCGGCCACGCCGCGCATCACCGTGCGCTGCAGCAGCGGGGTGTCGATCACGCGCGAGAAGGCGCGCCGGACACGGACGTCCTTGAAGGGGTTGCGGTCCTTGACGCTGCTGTTGATCAGCACCTCGCGCGCCTGGTCGAAGCCGAGGTAGACCACCCGCGCCTCCGGCACGCGCACCGTCGTGTAGCCGGGTGTGGCGTTGACGCGCGCCTCGTCCTGCGGCGGCAGCGGCGCGATCAGGTCGACCCGCCCCGACAGCAGTGCCGCCACCCGCGTGCTGGCCGACTTGATCGGCAGCAGCGTGGCCGTCTTCAGGTTGTCGCTGCGCCGGTCCCACCACTGCGGGTTGCGTTCCAACTCCACCTTGACGTCGGTCTCGTAGGCTGCCACCTTGAAGGGCCCGGTGCCGTTGGCATGCCGCGAAGCGTGGTTCTCGGTCCCGGTGCGGCGGTTGTCGGCTGGCACGGCCGCGCCGTTGCGCGTGGCCCATTCCTCGCTGAAGACCGGCAGCCAGGCGACGTCGTTCAGCAGGATCGGGTTGGGCCGGAAGCCCTCGATGTCCACCGTCAGATCGTCCACCGCCCGCACGTCCTTGATGGCCCTCAGCTTGCCGCGGATGTCGGAGGAGGGGCTGGTCGATCGTTTGTACGAGAAGACCACGTCCTTCGCGGTGAAGGCCTCGCCGCCGTGGAAACGCACGCCGGGCCGCAGCTTGAAACGCAGCACCGTCGGCGACAGCGCCGTCCACGACACCGCCAGCTCCGGCTCGATCTGCGACTGCCGGTCCTGGCGCACGAGCGATTCGTAGACGTTCAGCAGCACGTTGCGGGTGGCCGAGTCGCCGGCCGCGGCGGGGTCGAGCGAGGCGATGCCCGCCTGCGTCGACCAGTTGAAGCTCTCTTGCGCCCGCGCCGCGCCGACGGTGGCCAAGGTGGCGAGCAGGCAGGCGGACGCGATCAGGCGTCGCAGGGCGGGTGGTCGGGTGGTGCGCATGGTCGTCGGTGGGAAGGCAGGGGGATTCAGACCCGGCGCAGCAGGCGCGGGTTGAGGACGTCGCGCAGGGCATCGCCCAGCGTGTTGACGGAGAGCACCAGCAGCACCAGGACGAGCGCCGGCATCGCGAACGGCCACCATTGGCCGGAGAAGAGGATGTCCGTGCCGGTACGGACCAGCGTGCCGAGCGAGGGGCTGGTCGGCGGAGCGCCGACGCCCAGGAACGACAGCGAGGCCTCGTTGAGCACCGCGATGCCGAAGTCCACCGTCAGCAGGACCAGGATCGGGGCGCTGGCATTCGGCAGGATGTGGCTGGCCATGATGCGCAGCGGCGTGACGCCGACGATGCGCGCCGCGGCGACGTACTCCGCGCCGCGCTGCACCAGCGTGCGGCTGCGCGCCAGCCGGGCGAAGCGCGGCCACTGCGACAGGCCGATGGCCAGCGTCAGCGTCACCAGCGCGAGCTCCTCGTACACCGCCTTCGGCAGCGCTGCGCGGGCGACGCCGTCGAGGAAGAGTGCCAGCAGGATGCTGGGCAGCGTCAGCTGGACGTCGACGACGCGCATCAGCAGGCCGTCCAGCCAGCCGCCGAAGTAGCCGGCGACCATACCGACGAGCACGCCGATCAGCATCGAGACCAGGACGCTCGCGGCCGCGACGACCAGCGAGATGCGGCTGCCGTACATCAGCACGGACAGCAGGTCGCGCCCCTGCTCGTCGGTGCCGAGAAGGTAGGTCGAGCGCCCGCCGTCCATCCAGGCCGGGGGCAGCAGGGCGTCGGCCAGGTCCAGCGTGGCCGGGTCGAACGGGGTGTGCGGGGCCAGCCAGGGCGCGAAGGCGGCGGCCGCGGCAATCCCGGCCAGCGTGGCCAGTGACACCCGGGCGCCCGGCGGCAGCTCGGTCCAGCGGCGCAGCGAGGACGGCGGCCTTTCCGGCGGCGCGGCGTCGGCGGCCGGGATGCCCGGGCCCGGCGCCGGCTGCGCCGTGTTGGAGATCATGTCTGGCTGCGCCGTCACGGGGTGCCTTCCGGTGCCCGCAGGCGGGGATCGATGATCACGTAGAGGATGTCGATGCCGATGTTGATGACCGTGAAGATCAGCGCGATCAGCAAGAGGTAGGCCGCGAGGACCGGCACGTCGCTGAAGCGCACCGCCTCGATGAACAGCAGCCCCATGCCCGGCCACTGGAAGATGGTCTCGGTGATGATCGAGAAACCGATCACGGCGCCGATGTTCAGGCCGGCGATGGTGATCACCGGCAGCAGGGCGTTGCGCAACGCATGGCGCAGGTAGACCCGGCGGTACGGCAGGCCGCGGGCGCGGCCGAAGCGGATGAAGTCGGCGCGTGCCACCTCCATCATCTCGGCCCGTGTCAGGCGCTGGATCAGCGTCATTTGGAACAGCGCCAGCGTGATCGACGGCATCACCAGGGACAGCAGTCCGCTGCGGGTCAACAGGCCGGTGGTCCATTCGCCGAACGCGACCAGTTCGCCGCGGCCGAACGAGGGCAGCAGATTCAGCTGCATCGTGAAGACGTAGATCAGCAGGGTCCCGGTCACGAAGGTCGGCAGCGAGATGCCGACCAGCGAGAGTGAGAGCACGCCGCGCGTCACGGGCGTGTCGGGCCTGAGCCCGGTGTACACGCCCAGTGCGATGCCGAGCACGAGCGACAGCACCGAGGCCACGAGCACCAGGTCCAGCGTGGCTGGCAGCCGCTCCGCGATCAGCCTCGACACCGAGCGGCCCGAGTGATAGGACAGGCCGAACTCGCCCCGCGCCACATTCTTCAGGAAGCGCCCGAGCTGCACCCACTGCGAATCGTCGAGGCCCAGCTCCTGCCGGAAGGCCTGGCGTTCGGCCTCGGTCGCTTCGAGCCCGGCCATGCTGATGACCGGATCGCCGAGGTGCTGGAAGATGCCGAACGCGGCCACGCCGACCAGCAGCAGGGTCAGGCAGCCAGCGAGCAGTCTGCGGGTGATCTGTGTCAGCACGGGGCGGCTTCGCGTGTGGACGGGAGGGGTCAGCGCACGGGAGGCGTCGTTGCCTCGTCCTCGCCGTGCACCGACAGCAGCTGGTGCAGCTTCCTGCGCATCAGGACGCCGGCGCGGTCGCTGGCCATGCTGATCTCGGATGCGCGCTCCGCCAGCGGCACGTCGGGGTCGGTGGTCTCCAGGATGTACTTGTCCTCGGCGGTGACCCGCCGGTCGAACTCGATCACGTCCGCGCTGCTGACGTCGGCCTCGGTGTCGTTGCGCCACGCGAACTGGCACACCATCGAGCGCCGGTCGTCGATCGGCGTGGCGGCCGTGAAGATGCTGTGGACCAGCCCGTTCGGGTACTGGAAGCGCGAGGCCCGCGCAAATGGCATCCACCAGCGGGCGGTGATGTCGCGGGTGGTCTTCTCGTCGTTGGTGCGGGTGACGTGCCGGGCGCCCTCGGGGTTCTTCACCGGCGTGAGGGTGCGCATCGTGAAACCCCAGTCGTCTTCGTCCGAGATCTCCATCACCACGGCGCCGGCGTCGGCCTGGTCGCCGAAGGTGCCACGGTGGACGAAGTTGACGTGCGCGGGATCGAAGGAGTTTTCCATGATCCGAAGCCCCGAGCAGGCCCACGGTTCGTAGAATTGCTGAATCGTCCTGAAACCCGGGTCGGAGATTTCCGCGATGTCGGGAATCTCCGTCAGCGGCGCGTCGTCAAGGCACACCCAGATGTAGCCGTAGCGCTCGGCGGTGCGGTAGGCGCGCACGCAGATACGCTCGCTGACCTGGCGCCCCGGCATCTGCGGAATCTGGATGCACCGGCCTGCATGGTCGTAGGACCAGCCGTGGTATCCGCAAACCAGTGCGCCCTCGTCGTAGAAACCACGCGACAACTGCGCGGTGCGGTGGCAGCAGCGGTCGGCCATGGCGCTGGCGCGGCCCGCGCCATCGCGCCAGACGACGATATTCTCGCCCAGCAGCGTGAAAGGCTTCGGCCCGTCGGAAACCCTGTCCGAAGGTATCACCGGATACCAGAATCTGCGAATGGTCGGTTGTCTCGTGACGAGCATCTCAAGTCCTGATCGGGAAAGTCGGCTGGCGGAAGGCATGCATTTCCCGGATCAGCGTGACCCAGGACGCCGCCATTGAATCCACCAGTTCCCGCCCCTTTTCCACGGAGGCGAGGAAGGGATCGCCCAGCACGCCGCCGGGTGCGATGTCATCCGTTTTCCAGGCGTAGGCCAGGCCACCCTCGGGCGCCAGCCAGCCGCCGCTGTCCGGCGCGTAGTGGGCCTGGGCCCGCTCCAGCTTCACCTGCTGCGGCAGCAGGTGCAGCAGCACCGAGGTTTCGTCGCCGCCGGCGTGCAGCCCGCCGAGGCGCTCGCGCTCGGGGAACAGGTCCTGGCGGCGGTTCGGTACCGCCCACAGGAAGGTCGAGAAGACCGTGAGCCCGGCCTGCGCGATGCGCAGGTCGCGCGCGGCGATGGCCATCACCTCGGGCTGCCCGCCATGCGAGTTGACGATCGCGAGCTTGCGAAAACCCGCGCGGTACACCGAGGCGCCGAGTTGCATCACGGTCTGCAGCAGTGTGACCGCGTCGAGCGTGAGGGTGCCAGGAAAATGAATGTGTTCATTCGATTTGCCATAACACAGCGGCGGCAGCACGAAACACGGCGTGGCGGCGTCCAGACGGTGCAGGGCCTGGCCCAGCACGCCGCAGACGATAGCGGTATCCACGGCCAGCGGCAAATGGGCGCCATGCTGCTCGATGGCGGCCACCGGCAGCAGGATGACCGTATTTTCCTTGTCCTCCAGCGCGGCCACGTCCGGCGAGGTGAGGTAGGGAAAGTAGCGGTTTTCAGGAAACCAGCCGTGCAGCAATTCAGCCCCCAAGGCGCATAGGCCAGTGATCAGCGTGGATTCACTTTATCGCCGCGCCGGCGAGAGGAAAAGTACAGGCGCTCGTTATGCAGGTAAGGCCTGCTTATCACCGGTGCGAAGCTGGTGCGCACCGGTGTGGCGCGCCGGGCGAAGGCGCGCCACGAAGGCCCGCCGGCGCACCGGACCGGCGCGCCGCGGGACCCGAACGCGGCATCAGCCCATCAGGTCGTCGAGCAACCGGTAGTCCGGCAGCGTGGTGTCGATCGCGCGTCCGGCACGCAGCACGCAGCGGTCGAACTGGTGGCGTGACAGCAGTTCCGAGTAACTCCGCGCCCGCAGCACCAGCAGGTCGGCCGTCGCGCCGACCCGGAGCAGGCCGCGGTCGATGCCCATGATCGCTGCCGGCGTCTCGGTGGCGGCGCGGATCCAGTCCGACAGCGGGTGATCGAGGTGCAGGATCTTCACGGCCTGGGTGTAGGTGTCCAGCATGTCGTGGTCGCCATAGGCGTGGAAGGGGTCGCGGCAGTTGTCGCCGGCCACTGCCACGCGCAGTCCGCGGGCCTTCATCTCGTGCAGCACCGTGACGCCGCGCCACCGTGGCGTGCGCCTGCCGTCGCTGCGGTCCTGCAGGTACATGTTGACGGTGGGCAGGCTGACGATGTCGATCCCCGCCTCGCGGCAGGCCGTGATCGTCTCCTCGATGAACTCGTCGGTCTGCAACGCCAGCGCCGTCACGTGCCCGCACAGGATGCGGCCCTTGAAGCCCTGGGCGGCCGCGATGCGCGCAATCCGGATCAGGGCCTTCGCGCGCGGATCCGACCACTCGTCCACGTGCAGGTCGACGTCCAGGCCGCGCTCCGTCGCCAGCCTGAACAGGCATTCCATCGCCGCATCGAGGTCCGGCGGCACGGGCTCCGCCGGATGCAGGGCCGAGCGCGACGAGCAGCCGAGCAGGCCGCCCGCGTCCGCGACGGTGTCGGCCAGTCGCCGACCTTCGTCGGTCAGGAAGATGTTCAGCGGAGCGATTGACGAGACCTGCATCTCGATCCGGCTGGCCCAGCGCTCGCGCACCTCGCGGAACACCGGAAAGGAGATGTCGGTCTGCGGTTCCAGCGAGTCCAGGTGCGTGCGGATCGCCACCACGCCCTTCGCATAGGCGGTGGCGAGGCTGAACTCCATGCGGCGGCGCACGTCCTCGGCGTGCCAGCGGGCCGCGCGGTCCTTTGCGGTCGCGGCCGAGGCGCCCGCGCCGTTGCCGGTGGCATTGGCCTGGCGCGGCCAGATGTGCGCCTTGTCGAGGTGGGTGTGGCAGTCGACCAGACCCGGCAGCACCATCGAGGCGTCGAGGTCGGGCCCGGTGTGCCTGGGCAGGGTGCCTGCCCGCTCGATCGCGGTGATGCGGCCGTCGTCGATCAGCAGGTCGAGGGCGAGCAGCTGGTCACCGGGAGGGGTCGGCAGCGCGGTCGAGGCCCGCACGAGGCAGTGCGGCGCGCGCACGTTGCGCAGCGCGTAACGCTGGGTTGCGGGGGGCTGGAAGAAGGCGTGGGTCATCGTCGGGCGCGGGCGGGGTCGGGGCGGAGGCAGCCCTGGCGGGCGCAGGACCTGCAAGGGGAGGGCCGGACCACTCTAGCCCCGCGCCCGCGGCGCGAACAGGCAGGCGCTCGTTATTCATATAAGTCCGGCTTATCGCCTTCGGCGCATTGACTTATCATCATTCCGATGAAGCTCCAGCACCTTCGCAACCTCGTCGCCGTGGCGGACACCGGCAGCATCCGCGCCGCGGCCGCTGAGCTCGGGGTGTCGCAGCCCGCCATCACGCAGAGCCTGCACCAGCTGGAGCAGGAGCTGCAGGCCTCGCTGCTCTCGCGCAATGCGACGGGCACCAACCTGACGGCGATCGGCAAGGTGCTGGTGCCGCGGGCGCGCGCGATCACCAACGAGGTGCACCGGGCGCGCGAAGAGATCCGGCAACTGGTGGCCAGCCCGCAGGGGTCGATCTCGATCGGGGCCTCGGCGTTCGCGCTGACCCAACTGATCCCGCGCGCGGTCGCCTCGCTGCGCAGCCTGCAGCCGCGGGTGCAGGTGCTGATCCGCGACGACCTGTTCCCGGCGGCCGCCCCGGCGCTGCGCGAGGGCACGCTGGACCTGGTCATCAGCCCCTTGCCGCCGAAGCTCGAGCAGAGGGAGTTCAACTTCCAGGAACTGCTGGTGCTGCCGGTCTACGTCGTCGCGCGCAGGGATCACCCGCTGGCCGGCCGGCCGCGCACGCTCGCGGAATTGGCCGAGGCGGATTGGATGGTGTCCGGTGGCCCGGGTGGCTACAACGGCGCGCTCGAGAAGGTGTTCGCCGACCGAGGCCTCAAGCCTCCGCAGGCCAGCGTGCGCGCCGACTCGATCACCGCGGTGTGCAGCCTGCTGGCCTGCAGCGACCTGCTCGCGCTGCTGCCGCGGGCGCTGTACGCCCATGGCGATACCGCGCTGGAGGCGCTCGAGGTCGTCGACGTCATGCGCCCCTCGCGCTATGGCGTGATCACGCGCGCCGATGTGCCGCTCAGTGCCACGGCCGAGCGCTTCCTCGCGTTCGTGCGTGACGAGGCCACGCTGTGGATGAAGAACTGGGCCGACCGGCGCGGCGTGGACTAGCCGGCACCGGCCCGCGCCGGAGCGCTGGCAAGAAAAAGGGCCCCGCAGGGCCCTGGCCGATCCGAGGACCGAGACCGCCCGCAGGTGGTCTGGCCATCCGCTCCAGGCCCTCGGCCTGTCGAGCGGTGCCGCTCGCCTTCAGTCGTTGCTGCCCGCGATGCCGAACAGCGCCAGCAGCGACTGGAAGACGTT
>NZ_BBYR01000069.1 GCF_001293525.1 Pseudideonella sakaiensis
GTTCGTTCACAGCTTCTCAGCGCGCCGGCCGCGGCGCGAGCGCCCGTTCGACCAGCGCCTGCGTGCGGGCCCGCTGGGCCGTGCGCCCGAACTCGGCCCGCAGCGTCGCCGACTGCCGCTGCGCGTCGGCCGGCGCCAGCGGCGCCAGGTCCAGGCGCCCGAGGTCGCCGACCGGCAGGCCGCGCGCCTGCATCCAGGGCCGGATCGGGTTCTCGCGCCGCAGGTGCAGCCGGGCGCCCAGCATCCCGCTGATCACGAGGTTGCCCAAGGCCTGCTGCCGCACGTGGTTCATCAGCACGTGGCCGCAGGACTGCAGCAGCGCGATGTACTGCGCCACCGGCAGGTGCTCGCGCAGCGGCACGAAGGCCGCGCCGAAGGCCTGGCGTCCGGCGCGCTGCACCGCGTCGAGGTAGCTGCCGTCGGGGTCGCCGTAGGTCAGCGGCACGACCAGGCGGCGGCCGTCCAGGTCGTCGCGCGCGCGCAGCGCCGCGAAGGCCTCGAGGTGGTTGTTCGCCGCTGTCGCGCTGTTGCCCACCAGCAGGTCCGGCCCGAGCGGCACCGGCCCCGGCGGCTGGCCGGGCAGGCTGAGGTCCTCCTCCACCGTGCCGTAGTTCCAGCGCAGGTAGTCCGCGCGCAGCGTGGGCTGGTGGCGCGCCACCATCGCGTGCTCGTTGTCGAGCACCGGGCTGAAGACGTCGATGCGCGCCAGCGCCTGCTGCTCCACATGGCTGGGCTTCGGGAAGGGGCGCGCCAGCGACAGCTGCGAGGCCCGCATGCGGCCGGGCTGCAGCGCGGGCTCGCGCGGCAGCAGCCGGGCCAGCAGGGCCGCGGTCTGCGGCCCGAGCAGGCCCTCGGGGAAGGCGTCGGCCGCGAGGCCGCAGTAGTCGAAGCCCCAGCCGATCCAGACCACCTGCGGCCCGGGCGGCAGCTGCGGCAGCAGCAGCAGGTGCTCGCGCGGCAGGCTGTGCAGCACCACCGCGGCCACGTCGGGCTCGGCGGCGCGGCGCAGCCAGTCGGCGCGGGCGGTGCCGCGCACGCGCTCGCTGCGCAGCCAGCGCCAGGGCGGCTGCGCGTCCAGCAGCCACCATTCGTGCCGCCCGGGCGCGACCGCCTCGAACTCGCGCACGGCGCTGTCGACGAACTTGTCGTCGACCACCAGGTGCAGCAGGCGCTTCATCGTCACTCGGCGGCGTGCACGACCAGGGCGCGGCCGCCGAGCGCACGCTCGACATAGGCCAGCTCCGGCGCCGCGCGCCGCCACAGCGCGAGCGCCTGCTGCAGCGTGCGCGGCTCGTCCGGCGCCCACAGGTTCAGCCGGAAGCGCGGCCCCAGCCGCGGCGCCACCATCGGCAGCGCCAGCACGGCGTCGGCCGACAGCTCGCCGCCCTCGCCGGCCGCGACGATCACCGCATCGAGCTCGCCGAGCGCCTCCGGCAGCAGCGCCAGGTTCGGGAACTGGCCGGCGTGGCCCTCGAACTCGGCCGCCACGGCCGGCGCGTGGCGCACGTCGCCGGCCAGGCCGGCGCTGTCGAGCCTTGCGTAGAGGGCCATGGCACGCTCCGCGTCGCCGCTGACCACGGTGCAGCGGCCGCCCAGGCCCTGGACCAGCGCGGTCCAGGCCGCGCTCAGCGGGCCGGCGCCGATCTGCAGCACGCGCGGCGCGGCCGGGCCGCGCTGCAGCCACTGCCACCAGGTCCACAGCAGCGCCACCGGCGGTGGCGGCGCCTGGCCGTCCAGCGCGAGCGCGAGCAGGCCGGGGCAGCGGGCATGCAGTTCGGCGGCGGCCACGCGGCTCCACGTCTCCTCCGCGGCGGCGGGCGCCGGCGGCGTCGACACGGCCGCGGTGGCCGTGGCCACGGGCGGCGCGGCCCGCCCCGCCAGCGCCAGCAGCAGCCGCTGCTGCAGCGCCGCCAGCGCCGCATCGCCGGCGGCCTGCGGGCCGAACAGCCAGCGCCGGCAGGGCAGCGGCGGCTTGGCATCGACCACCTCGGCGCAGCGCTGCTGCTCGCGCGAGCTGAAGTTCACCGACTGCGGGTCGCGGTTGTGGTGCGACGCCGGGTTGCTGACGGTGTAGCGGTAGGCGCGCACCGGCAGGTGGCGGTAGCGGCGCGTCTGGTCCAGCACCGGCAGCGCGAGCGCCCGGTCGCAGGCCGCGCCGAGCCAGCGGCCGGTCTCGTCCTGGAAATAGCCGGCGTCGATGCCGTCCAGCAGCTCGGTGCGGAAGCTGAAGAAGTGGCTGGTCTTCCAGCCCTGCTGGCGCGGCGGCAGGAAGGGGTCGAGCGGGCCGCAGTGGCCGGGCTGGCCGGCGTCCGTCTCGTAGTTGGTCCAGACCACGTCCCAGCCGGCGGCGTACTCCGCCGCCAGCTCGGCCACGATGGTGGCGCTGAGCAGCTGGTCGTCGGCGTCGAGCACCGCGACGAACTCCCCGTGCGCCCGGTTGGCGCGCAGGTGGACGTGGGCGTTGTGCGCCTTGCCGAGCGGCTGCGGGTTGCGCACCAGGGTGTGGCGGCCGTGGAAGAACTGCGCCAGCGCCTCGCGCGCCAGCGCCTCGCTGCCGTCGTCCGAGGCGTCGTCCACGTAGAGCACGTGCAGACCCGGGTGGGTCTGCCAGGCGAGGCTTTCCAGCGCCGCACCGACGTAGCGCGCGCAGTTGCGCCCGTTCATGAAGACGAGGGCACGGGGCAGCGGGGCGTTCATGGGATCGGCGGCGCAGCGGCAGGCTCGGAAGCGGGCGCGGTGGCCCTCCTGCTGCGCACTCTAGGCGCCATGCGGCCGCCGCAGGGGCCGATCAGCCGGGCTTTGGCGCGTCATTTCGCGCCATGCCCGGGTGGCCGGCCGCGGGATCATGGCGACCCGAAGCCCCCGGGCCGGTCGCCGTGCGCGCCGGCCCGCCGCCCGCGCCGCCGCTGCGGCCGCCCCTCTCCCAGGAGCCGACGTGATCACCCAAGAAGAACTGGACGGCGTCATGCAGTTCGCCCGCCAGCAGGAGGCGCGCCAGCGCGAGGCGCGGGTGGCGGAGCTGCCGCGCGTGGCGCTGGCCGAGAAGCACATGCGCAACTGCCAGCTGCTGCTGAACCGCGCCCGCCTGCTGGAGCGCCTGCCGCGCTGGGCCACGGTGGCCGAGCTCGGCGTCGACCAGGGCCGCTTCAGCGAGCAGATCCTGAAGATCGCGCAGCCCGGCACGCTGCACCTGGTGGACCTCTGGGGCAGCGACCGCTACCACGGCGGCCTGTACGAATCCGCGCTGCAGCGCTTCGCGCCGGAGATCGACGCGGGCCGGGTGCACATCCACCGCAAGAGCTCGCTCGATGCCGCCGACGAGTTCGCCGACGGCCACTTCGACTGGGTCTACGTCGACACCGACCACTCCTACCAGACCACCGCGCTCGAGCTGCGCCGCTATGCGGCGAAGGTGAAGCCGGAGGGCCTGATCGCCGGCCACGACTACTGCATGGGCAACTGGGTCAGCAGCTACCGCTACGGCGTGATCGAGGCGGTGCACGAGTTCTGCGTCGACGAGAACTGGGAGCTGGTCTACCTGACGCTGGACCCGCTGGAATCGCAGAGCTTCGCGATCCGCCGCATCCTGTGAACCACCGGCCCCTGCCGCCCTGCCCTCCCTCTGACCGGCCGCCATGCACGCCCTCACCCTGAGCCCCAACCGCCCCGCTGCGCCGCTGCCGTCCGCGCCCGACCTGCCGGCGCGCCTGGCCGAACGCGAGGCCACGATCGACGGCTTGCAGCAGGCGCTGGCGCAGGCCGCCGCGCAGCTGCGCCAGGGCGGCGAACTGCTGCTGCAGATGGCGCCGCTGGCGCAAGGGATCGACGCGCTGGCCACCGCGATCGCCGCGCTGCCGCTGGAGGCCGCGCAGCGCCGGCAGCTCGCCGGGCTGTTCGACGCGATGCAGGACGCTGCCGCCGCGGACCGCGTGCGGCGCGGGCCGGCTGGGGCGACCGCCGCGGCATCCGACGCGGACGCCGCCACGGCCGCGCTCCAGGCCTCGCGGGCCGCCGCACAGGCGGCGACCCCCCCGGCGCCGGCCCGGGCCCCGTCCCACCCGCGGCCCGCTGCGGCCGCCGACGACCGGCCGGCCTTCGCCCGCTGGTGCCCCTGCTGCCGCAGCGGCCACGCCGCCTTCGCCCCGTTCGGCACGCCCGCACGCGACGACGCGATGTGCCCCAGCTGCGGCTCGCTCGAGCGGCACCGGCTGATGCAGCTGTACTTCGAGCAGCGCACCGACCTGTTCGGCGAGCAGCCGCTGCGGGTGCTGCACTTCGCCCCCGAGGCCTGCTTCGTGCGCCAGCTCGACGGCAACCCGCGCATCGACTACGTGAGCGCCGACCTGAGCGCGCCGAACGCGAAGCACCGCATCGACATCACCGACATCCCCTTCGCCGACGACAGCTTCGACGTGGTGATCTGCAGCCACGTGCTGGAGCACATCCCGGACGACCACCGCGCGATGCGCGAGCTGCGACGCGTGCTGCGCCCGAGCGGCTGGGCGCTGCTGCAGGTGCCGATCGACCCGGCGCTGCAGCTGACCTACGAGGACCCGTCGATCACCGACCCGCAGGAGCGCGAGCGCCTGTTCGGCCAGGTCGACCACGTGCGCTGGTACGGCCAGGACTACGCGGCCCGGCTGGCCGAGAACGGCTTCACGGTGCAGCGCGAGGACTTCCACGGCAGCCTGCCGGCGGCCGAGCGCGAGCGCCTCGGCCTGATGCCCGGCGAGGACATGTACCTGTGCACCAAGGCGGCGTGATGGCCGCCGCGGCCGCCCCGCTGGTGAGCTTCGTCGTCGCGGCGTACAACGCCGAGCGCACGCTGCAGCGCACCCTCGGCTCGCTGGCCACCGACGTCGACCCGCAGCGCTGCGAGGTGCTGGTGATCGACGACGGCAGCACCGACGGCACCGCGCGCATCGCCGAGGGCTTCTGCCGCCTGAACCCGCAGTTCCGCCTGCTGCGCCAGGAGAACCGGGGCCTGGGCGCGGTGCGCAACCGCGGCGTCGAGGAGGCGCGCGGCGACTACCTCGCGTTCTGCGATGCCGACGACGTCTTCCTGCCGGTCAACCACCTCGCATTCGCCGAGCGGCTGCAGGCCCAGCAGGCGGACCTGGGCATCGGCCTGGCCTTCTGCCTGACCGACAACGCCAGCGTCTGCGACTTCTGGGACCACGCGGTGGTGCGGCTGCTGGCGCGGCCCGAGGCCGCGCCGCTGCGTCCGGCGCTCAAGTTCCTGACCCAGCCGAGTGCCTGCAACAAGCTGTTCCGGCGCGAGCACGTGCTCGCGCACGGCATCCGCTTCACGCCCGGCCGCCTGTTCGAGGACGTCGAGTTCACGACCGGCGCGCTGCTGCACACCGGGCGCGTGGCCTTCGAGGCGCTGCACCTCTTCATCTACGACGTGCGGCGGCCCGGCTCGATCACCGGCTCGCGCTCGCCGCGCCGGATGGAGATCCTGGACAACCTGGTGCCGCTGATCGCGCGCGCCAACCGCTGCGCGCTGGACGGCGCCCAGTCCGTCTGCCTGCTGGTGGCGCTGCTGCGCACGGTGCTGTGGTGCCTGGACAACCTGCCGGACGAACTCGTGCCGGACTTCGGCCTGCGGCTGCTGACGACGGTGGCGCAGTGCCGCCTCGTGCTCCGGCCGGCGGACGCCGAGGCACTGGACCCGCTGATCACCGACCCCTGGGACCGGCGCGCCCTCGGCCTCGTGAAGGCCTTGTGGTTCTCGTCGCTGGATGCGCCGCAGCTGCTGCAGCTGCTGGCGCGGCTGCGCGGCTGACGCCTCGGCTGCGGCGCGGGCCGGACGACACCGGGCCGGGCCCGGCAGGCTGCGCCGCCCGCGCGGCAGACCGCGCGTTCCCCGGCGCGCCGCCGGCGCGCGGCCCTCAGGCCCTCAGGCCGTCAGGCCGTCAGCCACTGCCCCATGCGGGTGGCCCAGTTGTGGCGCGCCAGCAGCTCGGCGCGCGGACGCGCCGGCGTGGGCGCCGCCAGCCAGCCGCGCGCCTCGACGAGGGGCCGCAGCGCCGGTCGGTTCGCGTCGTAGCGCAGCAGCAGCTCGTCGGGCAGCGCGGCGGCCGCCAGGCCGCTGTTCTCGTTCGTGATGACCGGCACGCCCATCGCGGTGGCGGTGTAGACGCGGTCGTGCACGCCGCCGTCCCAGTTCGGGTCGAAGTTGACCAGCGCCGCGTAGTGCGGCAGCAGGCGGGCGATGTCGTCGTGGTTCACCTGGCCGACGTGGCGGAAGCCGGGCACCTCGCCGAGCAGCGCCTCCCAGCCGCTGCCGAAGAAGTCCACCGGCAGGCCGGCCAGGCTGCGCACGGCCTGCAGGCGGCGTTCGCGCTTGACCCAGGAGTCGGCGGCGATGAGCACCGGCAGCAGGTCGGCCTGCAGTGCCCGCAGCGGCGACAGGCCGAGCGCCTGCACGATGGCGCGTGCCGGCAGCGGATCGGCCTGCGGCGAGCGCAGCAGCTGGTCCAGGTGCTGGCGCCCGGCGCCGTCGAGGCGGCCCGCGAAGACCCGGCCGAGCAGGTCGGACAGGGTCTCGCCTGGCTGCGCGCCACCGAGCTCCGAGCCGACGGTGCCGATCACGCACAGCCGCGGCTGCGGCACCACCGGCTCGGCCGGCGCCTCGCCGGCGGGCAGCGCGACGCTGGCGAAGCTGCCGAACGGCAGGTGGCCCCAGCGGACCGGCAGCGCCTCGCCGATCCAGTCGCGGTAGCCGGTCTCCGGCGACAGCAGGCCGAGCCGGCGGCTGCGCTGCGCGGCCGCGACGTACTCGCGCATCACCGGCACGCGGGCCATGTCGTAGATCGGCGCGTCGAGCAGGAAGATGTCGAAGCGGCAGGGAAAGCGCTCCCACAGCGGCTGGCCGTCGAGGCGCACCGACAGCGGCAGCGGGCCGAGCGAGAGCACGCCGGCCACCTGGCCGGGCGCCAGCGCGGCGATCTCGGCCGCGTCGCGCGGCAGCGAGCAGGCGCGCGCGGGCACGCCCTGGCAGGCGAGGCCGGCGGCCATGCGCTCGGCCACGCTCTCGACGGCGCGCAAGGGGTGGTCGAAGGCCAGGACCAAAAAGACGGGGGCAGCGGACATGGGGGCTCGCTCGGTGGAAGGGGGGTGGGCGGCCGCTCAGGCGGCCGCGACCGGCGCGTCCAGCGCCGGCAGATGGTCGGGGGGCAGGCCGGCGACGGCGCGGGCCCACATGCGGTCGTACAGGGCCTCGAGGTCGCGCGCGAAACGCACGCCGTCGAACAACGGGCCATGGTCACGGCCGGCCGCCACGCGGGCCCGCAGCGCGGCGCGCGCGGCCGGGTCGGCGGCGAGCGCCTGCACGCGCTGCAGGTAGGCCTCGTCGCTGTCGCAGACGAGCTCCGGCAGGCCGAGGGTCGTCAGCAGGCTGGCGGCCACGCGCTGGGCGAAGGGCTCGCCGATGCGCGTCACCACCGGCACGCCGACCCACAGCGCCTCGCCGGCGGTGGTGTGGGCGTTGCACGGCCAGGCATCGAGGTAGAGGTCGGCACAGGCCAGGCGGCGCAGGTGCTCGTCGACGGGCAGCAGCGGCGCGAACACCAGCCGCTCGGGGTCGATGCCCCGCGCCTCGGCGGCGGCCCGCAACCGGGCCTCGACGTTGACGTTCCAGCGCAGCAGCCACAGCACCGCGTCGGGCAGCCGGCGCAGCAGCTCGCACCAGGTGTCGAAGACCTCCTCGGAGATCTTGTACGACTGGTGGAAGACGCACAGCAGCAGCTTGTCGGCCGGCGCGCCCCATTCGGCGCGGTCGGACGCGGCGACCTGCAGGCGCCGCGCGTCGTTCGGCTGGTAGCAGTGCGGCAGCTGGGCGATCTTCTCGCTGTAGTGGTCGGCGTGCGCCAGCGGAGTGACCACCGGGTCGCCGATGAAGTAGTCGATGCAGTCGGCGCCGCTGGTGCCCGGGAAGCCGAGCCAGCTGACTTGCAGCGGCGCCGGCCGGTGCGCGACGGCGCGCATCGGCGCGTCGAAGGTCGCGCCCTTGAGGTCGACCAGGATGTCGATGCGGGCCTCGCGGATGCGCTCGGCGATCGCGCGCTGGGTCGCGCCGCGCAGTTCGACGAAGTGCTCGCAGGCGGCCTCGATGCGCGCGCGCATCGGGCTGCCGTCGTTCGGTCCGGCGGAGAACAGGCTGACCTCGTAGCGCCCGCGGTCGTGCGACTCCAGCATCTGCGCCATCAGCTGGCTGGTGGCGTGCTGGTGGAAATCCGACGAGAGGTAGCCGATGCGCAGGCGCCCCGGATGCGCCCGCGCGCGCTGCAGCGGCAGCGGCACGACCTGCGCGGCGATGTGGCGCGCATGGTGGCGTGCCGCCTTCAGCTGGCGCCGCGGGTCGGTGTCGAGCACGGCGGCGGTGAAGGGCCCGGTCTCCATCGGCCGGCCCTCGGGCAGCGCATCGATGCGCCGGCACCACTCGGCCATCTCCTCGGCCGCCTGCGGCCAGCGGCCCGCCTCGCGCTCGTAGAAGACCAGCTGGGCGCGGGCGGCCAGGTCGGCCTCGTCGAGGCCGAGCAGCAGCGCGGTGCGCACGCACTCGGCCGCCTCGGCCTTCATGCCCTTGTCCTTGAAGGCGATGCCCAGGCGGTAGTGCGTCGGCGCATCGTCCATCTTGTGGCCGAGCGCCTGCAGGAAGGCGGCGATCGCCTCGTCGTGGCGGCCGCAGCGGTGCTGCGCGACGCCCAGCGACAGCCAGTGCGCATGGTCGCGCGGCAGTTCGGCCGGCATCTCCGCCAGGCAGCGTGCGGCCTCGTCCGCGCGGCCGCGCTCGAGCAGCGCATGCGATTCCAGCGTGTAGGCCAGCGCGGTCGACGGGCGCCGGCCGCGCAGGCGCGTGGTGCGCTGCAGCGCGTGGTCCGAGCGGCCCGCGCGGATCAGCGCATGGGCCGCGGCCAGGCCGTAGGCCTCGTCGGCGGCGAGCTCGTAGGCCTGGTCGAAGGCGGCGGCGGCATCGGCCCAGCGGCCGGCGTCGCCGCGCGCGCGCCCTTCGGCCCAGCGCTCGTAGGCGCGACGCAGGCGCGGCGCGGCGCCGGGGGGCGGGGCGACGGGGGTGGGGAGGACCAGGGCCATGGTGCGGCGCCCGCGACGGCGGGCGGAACGAGCGGATGCGTCAGCCTAAGGCGGGGCGCCAGCGGCGATGCCCCGAAAAGCGCCACCGCGGCGGGGCAGTTGCCGGGCCGGGGCACGCCGGTCCTGCGCGGCCGTCCCGGGCGGCCGTCCCGGGCGGCCGTCCTGCGCGCCCGCCCTGCGCGCCCGTTCCGCGCGCGGTCCCGTCAGCGCGCAGGCGGGATCCCCGCCGCGGCCCGCCACGCGGCCGCGCGCTCGCGCCAGGTGGCGGCGGCCGCGGCCTGGCCGAGGCTCTCGTGGAAGGCCGCCAGGTTGTGCGCCGCGAGGTAGCTGCCGCGGCCCTGGACGCTGTCGGGCAGCAGCGGCCGCTCGCCGATCTCGATCGCGCGCAGCCAGGCCGCCTCGATCATCGGCAGGCGTTCCAGCGCGCGGGCCGGGTCGGCCAGCGCCGCATCGAGCAGCAGGTCGCCGAGCACGAAATGGAAATCGGGCGACTCGGCCCAGTGCGGCTGCTCGTCGGCCGCCAGCGCCAGCGCCTCGGCATGGCGGCCCAGGCGCTTCAGCGTGACCATCCAGCGCAGGACCAGGTCGTGGCGCCAGGCCGCGCCGGCGGCGACGCCGCGCGCCGCGGCGGCGTAGTGTGGTGCCGCGCCGGCGACGTCGCCGTCGACCTCGTGGTCCTTGCCGAGCTGGTACTGCAGGTAGGCATCGCCGGGCGCCTCGGCCAGCGCCTGCACGAGCAGGCGGCGGTTGCGCCCGCGCTTGGCCGCGTGCTGCTGCGGCAGGTAGCCGTCGTGGCCGATGCGCAGCGGCAGCCGGCGCCGCGGCCCGGACCACACCGGCTGCTCGTGGATGCGGCCCGCATAGCCGACGCCGGCCGGCAGCAGCCGCGGCAGCCAGCTCGGCGCCAGCAGCCGGCCGCCGCGTCCGTCGTCGATCTCGCTGTCCACCGGGACCAGGCCCACGAACCCGGGCGCGGTGTCACGCAGCGCCGCCAGGCACTCGGCCCCGCCGGCGATCCACTCGTCGGCGTCCAGCACCAGCCGCCACGGGGCCGCGCTGAGCGCCAGCGCGCGGTTGCGCGCCGCCGCGAAGTCGTCCTCCCACGCGAAGGTGGCGACGCGCGCGCCGGCGGCCTGCGCGATGGCCACCGTGTCGTCGGTGGAGCCGGTGTCGAGCACGCACAGCTCGTCGACCCAGGGCCGTGCGCTGTCCAGGCAGCGCGCCAGGCAGCGCGACTCGTTGCGCACGATCATCACCAGGGCCAGCGGATACATGGCGAGGATTGTGCGCGCCGGCCGCGCCGCGCGGGGCGCTGCCGACCGCGGCCGCTCGCGCGAGGAAGCGGCCGGCGGCCCCGCTTTTCGCCGCTTCGCCGCGCGGGCGAGGCGTCAAGGAATTTTGCGGGGGCGCCCTCAAGTTCCGCGAAACCGCCTCCGATAAGCATCCCAACGGTGATCACAAGCCGTTCCGGATAGCCGGTCCGAACCGAGCCCGCCCAGGCAGGCGACGAGGACGACCAGCACGGTTGGTGCCGGTGGGCGGGATGACCGTCTCGTGCACCGGTAAATGCGACGAAGCGCGGGCCGGACGCCCGGACTTCCGAGTTGACGCCGGCTAAGCCGGGAACTGTTTCTTAAGGAGTGCCTCATCATGGCCGCTACGATCAATACCAACGTCCAGTCGATCAACGCCCAGCGCAACCTGTCGGCTTCGCAGGGCTCGCTGTCCACCTCGATGCAGCGCCTGTCGTCGGGCCTGCGGATCAACTCCGCGAAGGACGATGCCGCCGGCCTGGCCATCGCCGACCGCATGAACGCCCAGGTGCGCGGCATCAACGTCGCGATCCGCAACGCCAACGACGGCATCTCGCTGGCGCAGACCGCCGAAGGCGCGCTGTCCACCGTCACCGACGTGCTGCAGCGCATGCGTGAACTCGCGGTGCAGGCCCAGAACGGCAGCAACGGCACCTCCGACCGCGCCAACCTCGACACCGAGTTCCAGCAGCTGAACGAGGAAATCACCCGCATCGCCGGCCAGACCAAGTTCAACGGCACCGCGATCGTCGGCGCCAGCGCCGGCGCCCAGACCTTCCAGGTCGGCGCCAACAACGGCGACACGCTGACCATCACGACCAGCCAGGTCTCGGCGCTGTCCGGCAACAGCATCACCTCGGCGTCGAACGCCTCGACGGCGCTGGCCGCGATCGACACCAAGCTGGACTCGATCACGACCGACCGTGCGACCTACGGCGCGATGATGAACCGCTTCCAGTTCACCATCCAGAACCTGCAGACCACGAACGAGAACCAGACGGCCGCCCGCGGCCGCATCATGGACACCGACTTCGCGGTGGAAACCGCCAACCTGTCGCGTGCGCAGATCCTGCAGCAGGCCGGCACGGCGATGGTGGCGCAGGCCAACCAGCTGCCGCAGCAGGTGCTGTCGCTGCTGCGCTGATCGACGGCGGCGCGCCGGCCTCCGGGCCGGCAACGCCGCACCGGCGACCCCTGGGCGGGCCGCACCGAAAGGTGCGGCCCGCTCGTCGTTTCGGCCCGCCCGGCAGGGAACTGGACCGTCGGAACCCGCCTTATCGCCCGATCGCCGCCGCATCCGCCACGGAACAATGCATCTCACGGGCCGTCATTGGGAAGGGCCTGAAGCCGCCGGACCGCTCCCGGCAGTGTGAACGGACCATTCAGAGGTGCTTCTATGGCGCAAACCATCAACACGAATGTCGCGTCGCTGAACGCTCAGCGCAACCTGTCGATGTCGCAGAACTCGCTGTCGACCTCGATGCAGCGGCTGTCCTCCGGCCTGCGGGTCAACTCCGCGAAGGACGACGCCGCCGGCCTGGCCATCGCCGACCGCATGAACGCCCAGGTGCGCGGCATCAACGTCGCGATCCGCAACGCCAACGACGGCATCTCGCTGGCACAGACGGCCGAAGGCGCGCTGTCCACCGTCACCGACGTGCTGCAGCGCATGCGTGAGCTCGCGGTGCAGGCCCAGAACGGCAGCAACGGCACCTCCGACCGCGCCAACCTCGACGCCGAGTACCAGCAGCTGAACGAGGAAATCACCCGGATCGCCACGCAGACCAAGTTCAACGGCACCGCGATCGTCGGCGTCAGCGCCGGTGGCACCACCTTCCAGGTCGGCGCCAACAACGGCGACACGCTGACCATCACGACCAGCCAGGTCACCTCGGTCGGCGGGGGCATCACCACCGCCTCCGCCGCGTCGACCGCGCTGGCCGCGATCGACACCAAGCTCGACGCGATCACCACCGACCGCGCGAACTACGGTGCGCTGATGAACCGCTTCCAGTTCGCGATCCAGAACCTGGCGACCACCAGCGAGAACCAGAGCGCCGCCCGCGGCCGCATCATGGACGCCGACTTCGCGGTGGAAACCGCCAACCTGTCGCGTGCCCAGATCCTGCAGCAGGCCGGCACCGCGATGGTCACGCAGGCGAACCAGCTGCCGCAGCAGGTGCTGTCGCTGCTCAAGGGCTGAGGCCGCGCCGGCCGGCTCAAGTCCGGCCCCGCCGCGCCGATACACCGTCGAGCGGCTCGTCCGTTTCCCTTCCACGAGGCGCCTGCGGGACCTGATCGTCCCGCCGGCGCTTCGGCACATCCGAGGATTCCTGGTCATGGCAGGCACCATCAGCTCCGCCGGCATCGGCAGTGGTCTCGACGTCGCGACCATCGTGTCGCAGCTGATGTCGATCGAGAAACAGCCGCTGAAGCAGCTGCAGACGCAGGCCAGCACGACCCAGTCGCAGATCTCCGAGGTCGGCAAGATCTCGAGCGCGCTGTCCACCTTGCGCGAGCTGTCGACCAAGCTCGCCTCCAGCACCTTCTGGGCGCAGACCACCGCGAAATCCAGCGACGCCGCGGTCTCGATCACCAACGACGGCACGGCCAAGCCGGCGACCTATTCGGTCGCCGTCAGCTCGCTCGCGTCGGCGCAGGCCGTCGTCGGCACGCAGCGCTTCGCCGCCACCACCGACACGGTCGGCAGCGGCACGCTGAGCATCGCGCTCGGCAGCTGGAGCGCCGACGGCAACAGCTTCAACGGCCGCACGCCGGCGTCCAGCGTCGACGTGGTGATCGAGGACGGCGACACGCTCGCGACGCTGCGCGACAAGATCAACGCCTCCGGCGGCGGCGTCACCGCGTCGATCCTGACCGACAGCACCGGCTCGCGCCTGGTGATGCGCTCGAAGGACACCGGCGCGGCCAACGGCTTCTCGGTCACGGTGGCCGGCGGCAGCGGCGGGGTGGCCAACCTGGGCTACGCGCCCGGCGCCAAGAGCGCCACCCTCACCTCCAGCGCCGCCGACAGCGTCGCGACGATCGACGGCATCGAGGTGCGCTCGGCCAGCAAGCAGCTCACCAACGTGCTGGACGGCGTCTCGCTGACGCTGAACGCGGTCACGACCACGCCGGTGACGGCCACCGTCAGCAGCGACACCGACGCGATCAAGAAGGCCATCACCGACTTCGCCGCCGCCTACACCAGCGTCGCGACGCTGATCGCCAACGACACCAAGTACGACGCCGGCAGCAAGAAGGCCGGCGTGCTGCAGGGCGATTCGCTGATCACCGGCGCGCTGATGCGCATGCGCTCGACGCTGGGCAACGGCACCACCGCGAGCACGGTGTTCGCGCGCCTGTCCGACATCGGGCTGGAGCAGCAGCGCGACGGCTCGATCAAGGTGAACGACACCAAGCTCACGAACGCGGTCGCCAACGTCGACCAGCTGCGCGTGGCCTTCTCCAACCTGGACTCGGCCAACCCCAGCAACAGCGGCTTCGCCAAGCAGTTCCAGAAGCTGGCCGACAGCCTGATCGGCGCCACCGGCAGCATCACCCAGCGCAGCACCGCGCTGAAGGACAAGCTGGAGCGCAACCAGGACCGCCAGGACGCGCTGAACGATCGCCTCGCGCGGGTGGAGGCGCGCCTGACCGCGCAGTACGGCGCGCTCGACACCAAGGTCAGCTCGGCCAACGCGCTGCAGAGCTACGTGTCGCAGCAGATCACGCAGTGGAACAAGGCGACCTGAGCGGCGCGACGCCGCAGCCCCGCGCCTGACCCCCTCGACGGGCGGCCGCCGCGGCCGCCGTGCGGCCAGGCGCGGACCCCGCCGCATCCCGTGCGACCCGGTCTCGACGCCGCGATCGAACGCGCCGCCGCGCCCGCCGCAGGCCGCGCCACGCGCGTCCTCCTGCCCGCCCGGACCACCGTCGCGCGGTGTCGCGCGGGGACTCGCCCGGCCGCATGCACCCCGTTACACACGACACCGAAGCGCCCGTCTTTTCGCCCCTGTTCCCGGCTCAAGCAGCGGCCGCCCGCGCCGATACTCCTGGCACCAGGACACAGCCCCCGCCCACCGCGATGTACGCCCACATGTCCCCGTTCCGTTCCGCCAACCCGCGTTCCGCCGCCTCCGCCTATGCGCAGATCGGTCTCGAGAGCGGGGTCCAGTCCGCCGACCCGCACCTGCTGATCGGCATGCTGTTCGACGGCGCCCTCGAGGCGATCTCGCTGGCCCGCAAGGCCATCCAGGAGCGCTCCTACGAGGCCAAGTCGAAGGCGATCACGCGGGCGCTGCGCATCGTCGACCAGGGGCTGCGCAGCAGCCTGAACATGAACAGCCAGCCGATGGCCGACGACCTCTGCGCGCTGTACAGCTTCGTGATCGACCAGCTCGGCCACGCCAACCTCAAGAACGACGACGCCGCGCTGCAGAACTGCAGCCGCGTGCTGAAGCCGCTGCGCGACGCGTGGTCGGACATCCGCGGCAGCGTCGTCACCGGACCTTCCGCATGATCTCCTCTTTCTGGACGCAGGCGACTGCGCTCGATCCCATGAACGCCAATCTGCTCAACTACTACGAAGCCATCGAGCGGGCGAGCCACGACATGCTCGAGGCCGCGCGCACCGGCAACTGGGACGAGGTGGTCAAGCTCGAAGGGGCCTGCGCCGTGCTGATCTCCCAGCTCAAGCACGCCGCCTCGCAGCAGCCGCTGGAGGCCGAGGAGGCGCAGCTGAAGACGCGTATCATGCAGCGCATCCTCGTCAACGATGCCGAGATCCGCTCGCTGGCCGAGCCCTGGCTGGACGACCTCGACGAGATGGTCGGCGGCCAGCCCACCGTCCACTGACACCCCCTCCCCCGCCCGCCGCCATGGACACGCAGCCGATGCCGCTCGATGCGCTCGCCCGCCAGCACCCGGGCGGCCTGGACGAGTTCCGCATCACCTCGGCGAGCGAGATCAAGCAGATCCTGCGGCAGCTGCTGGACGGCGCGGTGCCGGTCAACATCAACGGGCCCGACGGCACCGTGCTGTCGACGACGCTGTGGACGGTCGACACGCTGCGCGGCGCGCTGAGCTTCAGTGCCAGCGCCGACGACCCGCACCTCGAGCAGCTGGTGCAGCAGGACGAGGCGGTCGTCGTCAGCTACCTCGACAGCGTGAAGCTGCAGTTCGACGCGACGCGCCTGGTGCTGGTGCACGGCCGCCGCCAGTCGGCGCTGAGCTGCGACTTCCCCGAGGTCGTCTACCGCTTCCAGCGCCGCAACACCTACCGCGTGCGCCCGCTGCACCGGGCCGCCCCGGTGGTCCGGCTGGACCACCCCGAGCAGCCGCGCCTGTCGCTCGCGCTGCGCGTGCTCGACGTCAGCCTCGGCGGCTGCGCGCTGTTCCTGCCGGAGGACGTGCCGCCGGTGCCCGCGGGCGCGTCGCTGCCCGGCTGCTCGGTCGAGCTCGACGCCGACACCCAGTTCACCGCCACGCTGCGCCTGCAGCACCTCAGCTCGGTGCCGGGCGAGGCGCGCGGCCTGCGCATGGGCTGCGAGATGCTGCGCCTGTCGCCCGAGTCCGAGCGCATGCTGCAGCGCTACATCGAGCAGACGCAGAAGCGCCGCCGGCTGCTGGCGCTGGACTGAAGGGCCCGGCGCGGGCCGAAGGCAAGCGGTGCAGGCCGGCTCAGACCTGCATGTTCATGATGTCGCTGTAGGCCTGCACCAGCTTGTTGCGCACCTGCAGCGTGGCCTGGAAGCCGATCTGGGCCTTCTGCATCGCGACCATGGTCTCCTCGATGCTGACCGAGGGGTTGTCCATCTGGACCTCGCGCTGCATCGCGGAGGCCTGGGTCTGGCTGCGGCTGACGCCCTGCAGGGCCTGGCTGAGCGCCTGCTGGAAACCGGGCCCCTGGGTCGCGGCGCTGCTGCGCAGCGGCTGGCCGTTCGGCTGCAGGCCGGCGCGGGCGGCGGCCTGGGCGAAGTCGAAGGGTTTCAGCGAGACGTTCATGGCGGGCTCCGCAGCGAGGCTCCGCAGGCCGCCGGCGATGCCGCACGGCCCGATGCGGGATGCTGCGCATTCTGGGTGCGGCGGCCCGCCGCGGGGCGCCGAATAGCGGCGGCTTCCCCGGGCTGTTCACCGCTTGCCGGCGGGGTGGGATCCGAATAATCCGGTCACGGGCCGATGCCGCCCGCACCGCCTCCCCGGACCCCGCCCCTGCCCCATGGACAACGTCGTCGCCGCCAACCCCACCCCGCTGGTCCCGGCCACCGGCTTCGGCGCCCGCCTGGCCGCGCTGCCGGTGCGCTCGAAGATGATGCTCGGCACCGGCATCGCCGGCCTCGTGGCGATCGCCACCGCGATGCTGCTGTGGGGCAGCCAGGGCGACTACAAGGTGCTGTTCGCGAACCTGGCCGACAAGGACGCGAACGCGATCCTGCAGCAGCTCGACGCGATGAACGTGCCGCGCCGCCTCGGCGACAACGGCGGCGCGATCCTGGTGCCCGCCGACAAGGTGCACGAGGTGCGGCTGAAGCTGGCCGCGTCCGGCCTGCCCAAGGGCTCGGTGGTCGGCTTCGAGCTGATGGACAACGCGCGCTTCGGCCAGACCCAGTTCCAGGAGCGCCTGACCTTCCAGCGCGGCCTGGAGGGCGAGCTGACGCGCACCATCACCGCGATGGACGCGGTGGAGAACGCCCGGGTGCACCTCGCGCTGCCGAACCAGAACGGCTTCTTCCGCGAGCAGCAGAAGCCCACCGCGTCGGTGATGCTGACGCTGCGCGGCGGCCGCACGCTGGACCGCTCGCAGATCGCCGGCATCGTCAACCTGGTCTCGCGCAGCGTGCCGGAGATGAGCGCGAAGTCGGTCAGCGTGCTGGACCAGACCGGCGCGCTGCTGTCGCAGACCGACGGCGCGCAGGCCGGGCTCGACGCCCAGCAGCTGCAGTACGTGAACCAGATCGAGTCCAGCTACACCAAGCGCATCCTGGAGCTGCTGGAGCCGGTGGTCGGCCGCGAGAACCTGCGCGCGAACGTCACCGCCGAGGTCGATTTCTCGCAGTCCGAGGCGACCTCCGAAGAGTTCAAGCCGAACCAGGGCAACGACGCCCGGGTGACGGTGCGCAGCCAGCAGTCCTCCGAGCAGAACGGCAGCACCGCCACCATGCCCACCGGCGTGCCGGGCGCCGCGTCGAACACGCCGCCCACCAACCCGACCGCGCAGCTCACCGGCACCCCGCCGCCGCTGCAGACCGCCGGCGCCGGCAGCAACGGCAACAGCCGCCGCGAGGCGGTCACGAACTACGAGGTCGACAAGACCGTGCGCGTGACGCGCAACGCGACCGGCGCGATCAAGCGGATCAACGCCGCCGTGGTCGTCAACCACCGCACGACGCTGGATCCGAAGGGCAAGCCGGTGACCACCGCGCTGAGCGCCGAGGAGATCGACAAGCTGACCGCGCTGGTGCAGGAGAGCGTCGGCTTCAGCAAGGACCGCGGCGACTCGGTCAAGGTCGTCAACGCGCCCTTCAAGGTCGAGCCGGTCGAGAAGAACGAGCTGCCCTGGTGGAAGCAGCCCGAGGTGCTGGACCTGCTGCGCGCCGGCGGCGTGCCGGCCGCGCTCGCCTTCCTCGGCCTGCTGATCGTGTTCGGCCTGGTGCGACCGGCGGTGAAGGCCGCCCTCGCGCCGCCGCCCCCGCCGCCGGGCGCCACGCTGGACGCGGTGGTCGACGACGAGCAGGCGCTGCCCGGCCTGCCGGCGCCGGACGTCAAGGCGCTGGAGGCCCCGCAGGGCAATGACCGCCTGGCCGCGGCGCGCAGCATGGCGAAGGACAACCCTGCGGCGGTGGCGAGCATCGTGCGCGGCTGGGTCAACGGCGAGCAGCCGGCCTGAGGACCGGGACCGGGTGCGGACGACGCGACGATGAGCAGCGAAGACAAGGGCGTCGAGGACGCCGCCATCCTGCTGATGTCCCTCGGCGAGGAGGAGGCCGCCGAGGTCTTCAAGCACCTCGCGCCGAAGGAGGTGCAGCGGCTGGGCGAGACGATCGCGAAGATGAAGGCGATCCCGCGCGAGCGCGTCGAGAAGGTGCTCGAGCGCTTCTCCACGCTGGCCTCCGAGCAGAGCATGCTGGTGCAGGACACCGACGAGTACGTGAAGGCGGTGCTGCGCAAGGCGCTCGGCGACGAGAAGGCCAACATCCTGATCGACCGCATCCTGCAGGGCGGCGACATCTCGGGCATCGAGAGCCTGAAGTGGATGGACGCCGCCTCGGTGGCCGAGCTGCTGCGCAACGAGCACCCGCAGATCGTCGCGGCGATCCTGGTGCACCTGGACTTCGAGCAGGCCGCGTCGGTGCTGAAGGCCTTCGCCGAGCGGCAGCGCAACGAGGTGCTGGTGCGCATCGCCACGCTGGACGGCATCCAGCCCACCGCGCTGAAGGACCTCAACGAGGTGATGAGCAAGGTGCTGGCCGGCGGCGACCGGCTGCGCAAGTCCTCGCTGGGCGGCGTGAAGACGGCCGCCGAGATGATCAACATGCTCGGCTCCAGCGTCGAGACCTCGGTGATCGACTACATCCGCGAGGCCGACGGCGAGCTGGCGCAGAAGATCATGGACAACATGTTCACCTTCGACGACCTGGAGAAGCTGGACGACAAGGCGGTGCAGACCCTGCTCAAGGAAGTGCAGAGCGAGTCGCTGATCATCGCGCTGAAGGGCGCCACGCCGGAGATGCGCGAGAAGGTCTTCCGCAACATGTCCAGCCGCGCCGCCGAGACGCTGCGCGAGGACCTGGAATCGCGCGGCCCGGTGCGCGTCTCCGAGGTCGAGGCCGAGCAGAAGGAACTGCTGAAGATCGTGCGGCGCCTGGCCGACGAGGGCCAGATCATGCTCAGCTCGGGAGGCGACGATGACTTCCTCTAAACCCCCGCGCGGCGGCATCCGCAACGTGCCGGCGCCGCAGGGCGCCGCCAAGCCGTCGGTCTACGGGCGCTTCATCCCGCGCGAGGAGCTGAGCGAGTTCGCCGCCTGGTCGCCCGGCGCCTTCGGCGGCCAGGCCGCCCCGGCGCTCGGCGTGCAGCGCCCGGCCCCGCCGGCCCCGCCGCAGCCCAGCCCGGAGGAAGAGCTGCAGGCCCTGCTGGCCGCCAACCGTCAGCAGGCCTACCAGGACGGCTACCGCGACGGCCTGCAGGCGCTCGAGGGCTTCAAGCAGACGCATGCGCGGCAGCTGAGCACCCAGGTCGGCGCGCTGCTGCAGTCGATCGGCATGCAGCTCGACGAGATGCAGCAGGAGATGGCGCGCACGCTGGCGCTGGCGGCATCCAACCTGGCACGGCAGATCCTGCGCGAGGAGCTGACGCTGCGCCCGGAAAGGGTGGCCGGCGTCGCCGCGGAGGCGGTCGATGCGCTGCTGCTGAGCGCCCGCCACATCACGCTGCGCGTGCATCCCGACGACCACGCGCTGGTGTCGCAGGGCGCGTCCGAGGTGCTGGCGGCCCGCGGCGGCCGGGTGCTGACCGACGCCAGCGTCTCGCGCGGCGGCTGCCTGGTCGACTCGGACATCGGCGGCGTCGACGCCAGCATGGAAACGCGCTGGGCGCGCGCCGTCGCGGCGATCGAGGGCGCCGGCGACTGGAACGCGGCGGACGCCACGCCGGCCGCGGCAGCGCCGCAGGGTGACGCATGATCAACTCCCCGCTCGAGAACCAGGCCCTGGCCACCGGTGCGACGCGCACCCACTGGTCGCAGTTCCTGCAGTCGCTGGAGCGGCTCGGCCACGAGGACCTGCCGCTGGAGGCGCAGGGCGTGCTGGTGCGCGTGGCCGGGCTGGTGCTCGAGGCCGCGGGCATCCGTGCGCCGGTCGGCTCGGTCTGCGAGGTGCGCATGCCCGGCCAGCCGCCGGTGCTGGCCGAGGTGGTCGGCTTCTCCGGCGACCGCGCCTACCTGATGCCCACCGGCGACATCCAGGGCCTGGCCAGCGGCGCCAGCGTGGTGCCGCGGCCGGTGCCCGTGATGCCGCTGCGCCTGGGCGTGCCGCACCACGGCTGGCGCCGCAACGAGGACCGCACCCAGCACCTGCCGGTCGGCGAGGGCCTGCTCGGCCGGGTGGTCGATTCGCATGGCAACCCGCTCGACCGCAAGGGCCCGCTGCTCGAGGTGCGCAACGAGCCGCTGGTGCGCCGGCCGATCAATGCGATGGACCGCGACCCGGTGCGCCGCCCGCTGGACACCGGCGTGCGGGCGATCAACGCGATGCTGACCGTCGGCCGCGGCCAGCGCATCGGCCTGTTCGCCGGCACCGGCGTCGGCAAGTCGGTGCTGCTGGGCATGATGGCGCGCTACACCGAAGCCGACGTGATCGTGGTCGGCCTGATCGGCGAGCGCGGGCGCGAGGTGAAGGAGTTCATCGAGGACATCCTCGGCGAGGAGGGGCTGCGCCGTGCGATCGTCGTGGCGGCCCCGGCCGACGCGCCGCCGCTCACGCGCATGCAGGGCGCCAACTACGCCACCGCGATCGCCGAGCACTTCCGCGATCAGGGCCAGCACGTGCTGCTGCTGATGGACTCGCTGACGCGCTATGCGATGGCGCAGCGCGAGATCGCGCTGGCGATCGGCGAGCCGCCGGCGACCAAGGGCTACCCGCCGAGCTGCTTCGCGAAGCTGCCGCAGCTGGTCGAGCGCAGCGGCAACGGGGTGGCCGGCGGCGGCTCGATCACCGCGTTCTACACCGTGCTGAGCGAGGGCGACGACCAGCAGGACCCGATCGCCGACGCGGCGCGCGGCATCCTGGACGGCCACATCGTGCTGTCGCGCGAGCTGGCGGAATCCGGCCACTACCCGGCGATCGACGTCGAGAAATCGATCTCGCGCGTGATGACCAGCGTCGCGATGCCGCCGCACCTCGAGGCGGCGCGCCGCTTCCGCCAGCTGTCCTCGCGCTTCTCGAAGGCGCGCGACCTGATCCAGCTCGGCGCCTACACGCCGGGCCACGACGGCGAGCTCGACCAGGCGGTGCGCCTGCACGAACCCATGGTGCAATTGCTGCAGCAGGGCATGCACGAGCCCGCACCGATCGCGCAGAGCGTGCAGCAGCTGCGTACGCTGATGGGCGGCTGAGCCGCGCCCGCCCCCGACCCGCCCCCCGGACCACGATGACCCGCTGCTGCGAGAGGAACCGCCGATGAGCCCGCTGCAACCCCTGCTGGCGCTGCTGGCGCTGGCCGAGAAGGAGCGCGACGCGTCGCTCGCCGCCCACCAGCAGGCCCAGCGCGCCGCCGAGGCGGCGCAGGCCCAGTCGCAGCAGCTGCTCGACTACCGCAGCGACTACGAACAGCGCTGGACCCACCAGTTCCAGACCCAGGGGACGATGCCGGTGCTGCACGCCTACCAGGGCTTCATGGGCCGCCTCGGCCAGGCCGTCACCCACCAGGACCGCATCGTCGCCCAGGCTGGCGACCAGCTGGCACGGGCCGCCCAGGTGCTGCGCGAGCACGAGCTGCGCGTCGCCTCGGTGCGCAAGCTGATCGAGCGCCGCCAGCAGGAGCTCGGCCTGGTGGCCGAGCGCCGCGAGCAGAAGGCCACCGACGAGTTCGCCGCCCGCGCCGGCTGGAACCGCAGCAGCGGCTTCGGCGCCGACGCGCACTGAGCGGCGCGGGCCGCCCCCGGCCACGCCCCCGTTCCCATTCCCGTCGACATCCACGCCCCGCGTCCGAACCCTTGCCGCTCCCGATGCCCGTCCTGTCCCCTGCCAGCGGTCCCGCCCTCCCCGCCGCCTCGCCGTCCGCCGGTGCCGTGGCCGGGGCTCGCCCGGCCGACGCGGGCCTGCCCGGCGCGGCATCGACCGGCCCGGGCGCGTTCGCGCGGCAGCTGTCGCGTCAGCAGAGCCGCTGGCAGGGCGCGGCGGGCAGCGGTGCCGGCGATCCGGCGACCGCGACCGGGGCCGGGGCCGGGGCCGGTACCGGGACCGGCAGCGGGGCCCGGGCCGCGGCCGGCAGCGGTGCCGCGGCCGGCGCCCTCGCCCGCTCGCCGGGCCGTCCCCTGGCGGTGCCGGCCGGGACCCCCGGCGGGCCGCCTGCCGCCGCCGCGGCGACGGCGGGCGCCAAGCTGCCGGGCAGCGCCGCCGAGGCCGGCAGCCGCGGGCGGCCAGCCGCCGCCGCGGGCACCGACCCGGGCACCGACGCGGATGCGACGGCCCACGCCGGGTCGGCGACCCCGCTGCCGGACGATGCGGCCGGCCGGGCCCGCTGGATGGCCGGCTGGACCCCGTCGGCCCCTGTCCCGGGGGACACGGCGGCCGGCGCCGCGATGTCCGACGCGGGCACGGCTGCGCTCCCACCGGCTGGCGCGGACAGCCCCGAGGCGGCCGTGCGGGCCGGTGCGGCGTGGACCGCCGCGGCGCCCGGCGCGGCCGCAGCGGCCCCCGATGTCCCCACGGACGCGTCGGTCATCCCGAGCGCGACCGGGCTGGCCGCGTCGCCGCCGTCCCGCGCGGGTCTGACGGACGCCGAGGCGAGGTCGGGCGATCCGCAGCCGACGACGGCCGCAGCCGCTGGACTGGCGGCGCCACCCGCGACGGCCGCCGCCACGGCCCCGACCGCCGGCCCGGTTCCCGGGGACGGCCGTGCCCCTGCCGACCCGACGGCGTCCCGGCCCGGCGCGCTGCCGGCCGCTGGCACCGACCGCCGCGAGGCCGCGCGTGCCGACGCCCGCAGCGATGCGCGCGCCGTCGCGGCGGCCAGCCGCGGGCGCCTCGCCGACACCGGCGCCGCGACCGAGGCCGCCGGCGAGGCCGTGGCCGATGGCTCCGCCGCCCGCCCGGCCGGCCGCGGCCGGCCCGCCGCCGACGAGCGGCCTGCCGCCGACGGCAGCGCCGGGTGGCCACCGGCGCCCGCCGCGCTGCCCGTCGCGCTGCCCGTCAGCACCCCCGAGGCCGGCGGCTCCGCGGGCGCGGCCACCGACGGCGCCGGATCGGCGCCGGCCGGCGTCGCCGACCGCGCAGGCCGGCCGACGCCGGCGTTCGCGGCAGACGGCACCGCGTCGGGCGCCGCGGCCTTGCGCGGCGGCCCGGCCGCCGGCGCCGGACCCGACGACAGCGACCCGGGCGACGCCCTCGATGCAGCCGGCCCGTCCGCAGCCGGCGCGCCGCCGGCACCGGCCACGGCGCCCGCCGCGGCCCGCATGCGCCCACCCGCAGCCTCGGCCGCCGGCATGCCGGAGCTGGCCATGACCGCCCCGCCCGGCCGCTCGCCGGCGCCCGCGACGGCCGCGGCGCCCGCAGCGGAACACGCGCTCGAGGCCGCCGCCGCGGCGCCGCGGCGCGAGGCCCCGGCGCGGGCCGCCGGCAGCGGCGAGCCCGCCGCGCCGACGGCCGCGGCCTGGACGCCCCCGCCGGCGGCCACCGCGTCCGCGCCGCCGCCGGTCGAGGTGCAGCTGCCGACGCCGGTGCACGCCCCCGACTTCGCCGATGCGCTGGGCGCGCGCGTCAGCGTGCTGGCCGGCGACGGCGTGCAGGAGGCCGAGCTGCACCTCAACCCCGGCGACATGGGCCCGATCGCGGTGAAGATCACGCTCGACGGCGCCCAGGCCCAGGTCGACTTCGGCGTCGACAACGCCCGCACCCGTGCACTGCTGGAGGACAGCCTGCCGCAGCTGGCCAGTGCGCTGCACCAGGCCGGCCTGACACTCAGCGGCGGCGGCGTGTCGCAGCACCCGCGCGGCCAGGGCGGTGGCACGTCGGGCGACGCCAGCGGCAGCGGCGGCGCCCGCGGCGGGCCGGGCCGCCGGGGCGGCGGCGAGGACGAGGCCCCGCAGCGCGTGCGGGCGCGCCTGCCGCAGCGCATCGGCGGCGTAGACACCTACGCCTGACGACGGGCCGCCGGCGGGCCCGGCGCGACCGACCCCGGGTGACGCGCGCGGCCGATGGCCGCCGGAGGCCGGTTTTCGGGCCGCTTATCGCCGCTTCCGCGGCCGGCCGCGCTCTCAAAATCCTTCGCAATGCGCCGATGGGCGTCCTCCTTCGGGAGGGCCCGCAGCGCCTGGACCGAAGGAGCACCGATGGCCGCCGCCGCCGCTGACGCAAGCACCGCCCCGCCCGCCGGCAAGGGCAAGAAGAAGCTGATCATCATCCTCGTGGCCGCCCTGGTGCTGCTCGGCGGCGGTGGCGCCGCCGCGCTGATGGTCATGAAGAAGAACGCCGCGGCCGCCGCCGAGGACGGCGAGGAGGCCCCGGTCGCGCACAAGGTCGAAAGCCACGCCAAGCCCGGCCAGCCGCCGACCTACGTCGCGCTCGACCCCTTCACCGTCAACCTGGCCGATAAGGAGACCGAGCGCTTCGCCCAGGTCGCGGTGACGCTGGAGGTGGACGACCCGAAGTTCGCCGAGCAGATGAAGGGCTACATGCCCTCGATCCGCAGCAACATCCTGATGATCCTGGCGCACAAGACCTCGGCCGAGCTGCTCGAGCGCAGCGGCAAGGAAGCGCTGGCCACCGAGATCATGCGCGAGGCCGTGCGGCCGATGGGCATCGAGCTCGACGACGAGGACGCCGCCGACGAGGACGCCGGCGCGAAGTCGAAGAAAAAGAAGAAGAAGCGCGCCGCGGTGCACAACCCGGTGACCCACGTGCATTTCGCGAACTTCATCATCCAGTGACCCGCGCGATGAGCCCGAGCACCTTCGACCCCCGCCCGCTGCCGGCGACCGGGGGGCTGTCACCCCGGCGGGCCGAGCGCCGGGCCGCCCCAAGCCGGCCCGCCACCCCCTCGGGGGGTCGGGCGCCGTCTACGGCGACCGGGGGGCTGTCATCCCCGCGGGCCGAGCGCCGGGCCGCCCCAAGCCGGCCCGCGACCCCCCCGGGGGGTCGGGCGCCGCGCGCGGCGACCGGGGGGCAGTCATGAGCCAGCAGATCCTGTCGCAGGACGAGGTCGATGCGCTGCTGCAGGGCATCACCGGCGAGAGCCAGAAGATCGAGGAGGAAGAGGTCGAGTCGGGCGGGATCCGCGAGTACGACATCTCCAGCCAGGAGCGCATCGTCCGCGGACGCATGCCGACGATGGAGATCATCAACGAGCGCTTCGCCCGCAACATCCGCATCGGCCTGTTCAATTTCATCCGCAAGGCGCCGGAGATCTCGATCGGCGGCATCAAGGTGCAGAAGTACAGCGCCTTCCTGCGCGAGATCGTGGTGCCCACGAACTTCAACATCGTCAACGTCAAGCCGCTGCGCGGCAACGGCCTGATCGTCTGCGACCCGACCCTGGTGTTCGCGGTGATCGACGCGCTGTTCGGCGGCGACGGCAAGTTCCACACCCGCATCGAGGGCCGCGACTTCTCGCCCACCGAGCAGCGCATCATCGGCCGCCTGGTGTCGGTGATCAGCGACGAGTACCGCAAGGCCTGGACCGGCATCTACCCGGTGGAGCTGGACTACCAGCGCTCCGAGATGCAGCCGCAGTTCGCGAACATCGCCACGCCGGCCGAGGTGGTGGTGGCGACCTCCTTTACGCTGGAGATCGGCGACACCACCGGCACGATCCACTTCTGCATCCCCTACTCGACGCTGGAGCCGATCCGCGACGTGCTGTATTCCTCGGTGCAGGGCGACAGCAGCGAGCCGGACCGGCGCTGGGTCAACCTGATGAAGCAGCAGATCCAGTCGGCCGAGGTCGAGCTGGTGGCCGAGCTGGCGCATGCGCCGGCCACGGTCGAGCAGCTGCTGAGCTTCAAGCCGGGCGACTTCATCGAGCTCGACCTGGACCCGCAGCTCGAGGCCAAGGTCTCGGGCGTGCCGATCCTCAAATGCCACTACGGGACCTCCAACGGCAAGTACGCGCTGAAGGTCGATCAACTGTTGACCAGCTCCGAGCAGGGCTGGATCGGAGTCGCGAATGTCTGACAACGCCCAGCCCGCGGGCCCCACCGAAGAAGACGCGATGGCCGCCGAATGGGCGGCGGCGCTGGCCGAGTCCAAGGGCGGTGCCGATGCCGGCGCGGTCGCCGAGCAGGTGACGCCGGCGTCGTTCACGAACTTCGCGCCGACGGCGCACGCCGGGGCCGGCAACGACATCAACATGATCCTGGACATCCCCGTCCAGCTGACCGTGGAGCTCGGCCGCACCCGCATCCCGATCAAGCACATCCTGCAGCTCGCCCAGGGCTCGGTGGTGGAACTGGAGACCCTGGCCGGCGAGCCGATGGACGTGCTGGTCAACGGCTACCTGATCGCGCAGGGCGAGGTGGTGGTCGTGAACGACAAGTTCGGCATCCGGCTGACCGACATCGTGACCCCGTCGGAGCGGATGCGGCGCCTGAGCCGCATGTCCTGAGGCGCTCGGCGACCTGGCATGAACAGCGCTTCCTCCCTGACCCCGCTGCTGTGGTTCCTCGCGGTCCTCGCGCTGATCCCGCTGGCGCTGTGGCTGCTGCGGCGCACGCCGCTCGGCGGCGCGTCCGGCCACGGCCTGCGCACGATCGGCACGCTGCCGCTGTCGCCGAACCAGCGCCTGCTGACGGTCGAGGTCGGCCACGGCGAGGAGCGGCGCTGGCTGGTGCTCGGCGTCTCGCCGGGCAGCATCACCACGCTGCACACCATGGCGCCGCAGGACGAGGCGCCCGGCGCCGCGCCGGCCGGCCCGGCCGCCGCGCCGCCCTTCGCCCAGCTGCTGGCCCGGCTGCGCCCGCCCGGGGGCCCGCGGTGACGGGCGCCGTCCGCCCGGCCGCGCCGGCCCGCCCGCGCGCATGGCGCGCACTGGCCGCCGGCCTGCTGCTGGCCGCGCTGCCGTGGGCGGCCGCGGCGCAGGGTGCCGGCGCGCCGTCCGGCGGCCTGCCGCTGGTCGTCGCGCAGGGCGCCGGCGGCACCAACTACTCGGTGCCGATCCAGACCCTGCTGTTCTTCACGGCGCTCAGCTTCCTGCCGGCGCTGCTGCTGCTGATGACGGGCTTCACCCGCATCGTCATCGTGCTCGGCCTGCTGCGCCAGGCCCTGGGGACCCAGGCCGCGCCGCCGAATCAGGTGATCGTCGGCCTGAGCCTGTTCCTGACCTTCTTCGTGATGGGCCCGACCATCGACCGCGTCTACACCGAGGCCTACCAGCCCTATGCCGAGAACCGCATCGGCTTCAACGACGCGCTGGCCCGCGGCGAGGTGCCGATGCGCGAGTTCATGCTCAAGCAGACCCGCCAGGCCGACGTGATGCTGTTCGCGAAGCTGGCCAAGCTCGATCCGGCGGTGCCGGCCGCCGAGGTGCCGTTCAAGGTGCTGGTGCCGGCCTTCGTGACCAGCGAGCTGAAGAGCGCCTTCCAGATCGGCTTCCTGATTTTCGTGCCCTTCCTGATCATCGACATGCTGGTGGCCAGCGTGCTGATGAGCCTCGGGATGATGATGCTCAGCCCGGTGCTGGTCGCGCTGCCCTTCAAGCTGATGCTGTTCGTGCTGGCCGACGGCTGGAACCTGCTGCTCGGCTCGCTGGCCGCGAGCTTCGCCACCTGACCCCTTCCCCCGCCTCTCCTCCTCCTGCCCCCGCCGCCATGGATGCCCAGCAAGTCCTGACCTTCGGCCAGCAAGGCCTCGCGCTGCTGCTGACCACCGCCGCCCCGATGCTGCTGACCGTGATGGCCGTCGGCCTGCTGGTCAGCATCTTCCAGGCCGCCACGCAGATCCACGAGGCCACGCTGTCCTTCGTGCCGAAGGTGCTGGCCGCGGTGGCGGTGCTCGCGATCGCCGGCCCCTGGATGCTCACCTCGATGGTGGACTACCTGCAGCGCATGCTGCAGTCGATCCCGAGCGTGGTGGGCTGACGGCCCGTCCCGGCGCGCTGCCGCGTTTCCCGCGCGCGCCGTCCCGCCGCACCCTGCCCCGGCTGCGATGCTCACCTTCAGCGAGGCCCAACTGCTGGAATGGGTCAGCCCCGTGCTGTGGCCCTTCCTGCGCGTGCTGGCGCTGTTCGGCGCGATGCCGGTGCTGTCGCAGCGCACCGTGCCGGCCCGCCTGCGCGTCGCGCTGGCCTTCCTGATCGCGGTCTGCGCGCAGGCCTCGCTGCCGCCGATGCCGGTGGTGGCGCTGGATTCGGTGGCGGCCGGCCTGCTGGTGGTGCAGCAGCTGCTGGTCGGGCTGACGCTGGGCTTCGCGGTGCGCATCGTGTTCGCCGCGGTCGAACTGGCCGGCGAACTGGTCGGGCTGCAGATGGGGCTGAACTTCGCCGGCTTCTTCGACCCGTCGTCCGGCGGCCAGGGCACGGCCACCGGCCGCTTCTACGGCACCAGCGTGGCCTGGCTCTTCATCGTCATCAACGGCCACCTGCTGATGGTGGCGGCGGTGGTGCAGAGCTTCCAGGCCTTTCCGGTCGGCCCCGAGCCCTTCGCCTTCCTGCGTGCGGTGCAGCCGCAGCAGCTCGGTGCGGAGATCTTCCGGCTCGGGCTGTGGATCGCGCTGCCGGTGGTGTCGATGCTGCTGTTCACCAACCTGGTGCTCGGCGTGGTCGCGCGGGTCGCGCAGCAGCTGCAGATCTTCGCGATCGGCTTCCCGATCACGGTCACCGTCGGACTGCTGGGCATGCTCGCGACGCTGCCGCTGATGGCCACGCCTTTCGAGGCGGCGCTGGAGCGGATGCTGACGCTGTTCCAGTAGCGGCGCGGTGCGGGCCGACGCCGCGCCGGGTGCGCGCGGTCGGCGGGTGGCGGCATGGGCGTTGCTTGCGGGCGCCGCCAGCATCACCCCGGGAGTCCCCATGCGCCTGCCGCGCCGTCCGTCCGCCGTCCGTCCTGCCACGATGCACCTCGACGGTGCATTCCCTTCGGAGCCGGTCCCGGCCGGCGCCCCGGCGGGTGCACGACGGCGGCCCGGTGCACGCGCGGCGGCGGCGGCGCTGGCCGCGCTCGCGGCGGCCGCCCAGGCGCAGGACACGCGGCCGGCGCCGCCGGCGACGCCCGGCACGCTGGAGCGGGTCACCGTCACCGCGGAGCGGCGCAGCGAGGACATCAAGGACGTGCCGAGCGCCGTCTCCACGCTGTCGGGCGAGAAGCTGGACGTGATCAACTCCGGCGGCCAGGACGTGCGCATGCTGTCCGGCCGCGTGCCCAGCCTGAACATCGAGTCCTCGTTCGGCCGGGCCTTCCCGCGCTTCTACATCCGCGGCTACGGCAACACCGACTTCCGCAGCAATGCGTCACAGCCGGTGTCGCTGGTCTACGACGACGTGGTGCAGGAGAACCCGATCCTGAAGGGCTTCCCGGTCTTCGACCTGGCGCGCATCGAGGTGCTGGCCGGGCCGCAGGGCACGCTGTTCGGCCGCAACACGCCGGCCGGCGTGGTCAAGTTCGACTCGGTCAAGCCATCGAAGCAGCTCGACGCCTACGGCAGCCTCGCGGTCGGCAGCCTGCAGACGATCAACGTGGAGGGCGCCGGCAACGTGCAGCTCGGCGAGGCGCTGTCCGCGCGCATCGCCGGCCAGGTGCAGCACCGCAAGGACTGGGTGACCAACGCGCGGCCCGATGGCGTCGCGGTGCCGACCGACAGGCTCGAGGGCTACGACGACCGCGCGCTGCGGCTGCAGGCCGCCTGGACACCCTCGCGCGACCTGCAGGCCCTGTTCAACCTGCACCACCGCAACCTCGACGGCTCGGCCCGCCTGTTCCGCGCCAACATCATCCGCAAGGGCAGCAACGACCTGGTGCCCGGCTTCGACGAGAAGCGCATCTCCACCGACGGCCGCAACCACCAGGAGCTCGAGAACACCGGCGGCAGCGCCCGGCTGCGCTGGTCGCTCGGCAGCGTCACGCTGTACTCGATCACCGGCTTCGAGACGGTCGACGCCTACAGCCGCGGCGACATCGACGGCGGCTACGGCGCGGCCTTCCTGCCCACCGGCGGCGGCCCCGGGCTGATCCCCTTCCCGTCCGAGACGGCGGGCGGCATCCGCGACCACCGGCAGATCAGCCAGGAGTTCCGGGCCGAATCGAACGGCAGCGGCCCGCTGGGCTGGCAGGGTGGCGTCTACCTGTTCGACGAGACGTACACGATCGACAGCTTCGACTACGACACGCTGGGCGGCGGCGGGCAGTCCGCCTACAGCTACGCGACGCAGAAGAACAAGGCCTGGGCCGTCTTCGGTTCGCTGAACTACGCCGTCTCGCCGCGCCTGAAGCTGCGCGGTGGCCTGCGCTACACCAACGACCGCAAGGACTTCGCCACCACCGTCGTCCAGGGCACCGTGGTGACCTCGAACGGCCTGACCGCGCGCACCAAGGACGCCAAGCTCAGCTGGGATGCCAGCGGCAGCTGGGCGCTCGACCGCGAGCTGAACGCCTATGCGCGCGTGGCCACCGGCTTCCGCGGTTCCAGCATCCAGTCGGCGTCGGCCTTCGGCGCGCAGACGCAGGCCGGCCCCGAGACCACCACCTCCTACGAGCTCGGCCTGAAGGGCGACCTGCTCGACAAGCGGGCCCGCGTCTCGCTCAGCGTCTTCAGCTACGACGTCAAGAACCTGCAGCTGACCGCGGTGGGCGGCGCGGCCAACGTGACGCAGCTGATCAACGCGAAGAAGGCCACCGGCCGCGGCGTGGAGCTGAACCTCGACGCCTACCTCGGCGAGCGCCTGCTGGTCACGCTGGGCGCGAGCGTCAACGACACCGCGATCAAGGACCCCACCCTCGCGGTGGCCGGCTGCGCGCAATGCACGGTGACCGACCCCGCGGTGACGATCGGCGGGGCCACCTACTACCGCATCGACGGCAACCCGCTGCCGCAGGCGCCGAAATACACGCTGAACCTGACGGCCCGCTACGGCGTGCCGGCCGGCCCGGGCGCGGAATGGTTCGTCTACACCGACTGGGTCTGGAGGAGCAAGGTCAACTTCTTCCTCTACGAATCGATCGAGTTCACCGGCAAGCCGCTGACCGAGGGCGGCCTGCGGCTGGGCTACAGCTGGGCCAACGGCAAGTACGAGGCGGCGCTGTACGGCCGCAACATCACGAACCAGATCCGCGCCGTCGGCGGCATCGACTTCAACAACCTGACCGGCTTCATCAACGAGCCGCGGATGATCGGCGCGCAGTTCAAGGCGGTGTTCTGAACGTCCCCGGGGGCCGGGCACTGCCCGGCCCGGCGCATCGCGGCGGCCTCGCTCAGCTCGTCCGCAGCACCGCCAGCCAGGCGGCAATGGACACCATGCCCAGCAGCGTCGACACGGTGACCAGCCCGGCCGTGTAGGGCCCGTCGCCGCCCATGCGGGCGGCCAGCACGTAGGCGCTGCTGGCGGTGGGCAGCGCCGCGAAGGCGACCACCACGGTGGCCTGCGCCGGCGGCAGGCCGACGGCAGCGACCAGGCCGATCGCCACCAGCGGCAGCACGGCGTGGCGGATCGCCAGCAGCGCGGCCGCCAGCCGCGGCCCGCGCGCCAGGCCGCCGAGCTGCAGCCCGGCGCCGGCGGCCATCAGGCCAAGCGGCAGCGCCGCCAGCCCGATGCGATCGAGCGTGGTGGCCACCGGCTGCGGGAAGCGCAGCCCGGCCAGGTTGGCGAGCAGGCCACCGAGCGTCGCGAGGATCAGCGGGTTGCGCAGCAGCTCGCGGTGGTAGGCCTGGCCGCCGTGGCGCGCCAGCGGCCAGACGGCGGCGATGTTGCACAGCGGCACGCACAGCGCGATCAGCAGCGCCATCCAGGCCAGCCCCTGGCTGCCGCCGAGGCGCTCGGCGAGCGCGAGCGCGACGAAGGAGTTGAAGCGGAAGGCCACCTGCGCCCCCGAGGCATGCAGCCGCCCGGCCACCCCGGGCCAGCGGCCGAGCGCGAAGGCCAGCAGCACGCCGACGCCGACCGTCGCCACGCCCACGCCGGCCAGCGGCAGCGTCTGCCCGGGCTGCAGCGGGCTCTTCATGATCGCGTTGAACAGCAGCACCGGGAACAGCAGGAAGTAGACGATCTTCTCGATCGACTCCCAGACGCTGCGGTTCAGCGCCGTGTGGCGGCACAGCAGGAAGCCGCTGAGGATCAGCAGGAAATCGGGCAGCAGGAGCCAGGCGGTCGACATCCCGCGAGTGTGCACGAGCACGCAAGCGCCTCAGGGTTGACCCGCAGCCCGGCGTCCGGCGGGCGCGTGATTCCCCGATGGGCCGCTGCGGCAAGGGCCGCCGCGGCCACCGTCCCGGGTATCCTCGTCGCTTCGCATGCCGGCGCGGCGACGGTCGGCCCGGCCGGCTCCTTCCCTTCCGCTTCCCCCGTACCCCAGGAGAACTCATGCATCGCAGAACCGTCGTGACCTCGCTCGGCCTGATCGCCGGCCTCGCCACCACCGGCGCGGCCTGGGCCCAGGCCTATCCCGCCAAGCCGGTGCGGCTGGTGGTGCCCTTCGCGCCGGGCGGCACGACCGACATCATCGCCCGCGTGGTGTCCGAGAAGCTGGGGGGAAACCTCGGCCAGCAGGTGATCGTCGAGAACAAGGCCGGCGGCGGCGGCTCGATCGGCGCGCTGGAGCTGATCAAGTCGGCGCCGGACGGCTACACGCTGGGCATGGCCACGGTGTCGACCACCGCGGCCAACCCGGCGATCAACAAGAAGATCGGCTACGACCCGACCACCGACTTCCTGCCGGTGATCAACATCGCCGCGACGCCGAACATCATCGCGGTGCACCCGAGCTTCCCGGCCAAGGACTACAAGGGCTTCCTCGAGGTGCTGAAGAAGAACCCGGGCAAGTTCAGCTACTCCAGCTCCGGCACCGGCGGCATCGGCCACCTGCAGACCGAGCTGTTCAAGAGCCTGGCCGGCGTCTTCATGACGCACATCCCCTACCGCGGCGCGGGCCCGGCGCTGAACGACACGGTCGCCGGCCAGGTGCCGATGATCTTCGACAACCTGCCGTCGGCCCTGCCCTTCATCAAGGACGGCCGGCTGGTGCCGATCGTGGTTGCCGCGCCGCAGCGCCTGGCCGCGCTGCCGAACGTGCCGACCTTCAAGGAGGTCGGGCTGGAGCCCGTCAACCGCGCCGCGTACTACGGCATCCTGGTGCCCAAGGGCACGCCGCGCGAGATCGTCGACAAGATCCACGCCGCGGTGAAGAAGACCATCGACGACCCGGCCGTGCGCAAGCGCATCGAGGACACCGGCTCGCTGATCATCGGCAACACCCCCGAGCAGTTCGGCGAGCAGATCAAGGCCGAGTTCGCGGTCTACAAGGAGGTGGTGGCCAAGCAGAAGCTGAGCCTCGATTGACCCGGCGCGCGGCGGCCCCGGCCGGCCCGGCGCCGGCCGCGCCTCCCGGCCCTCCCGGCCCGGGCACGCGGCACGCCGCAGCCCCCGGCGACGAAGCGGCCGCCGACGCCGGGCCGGCGCGCGCCGCCAGCGCCGACGCGATCGACCGCTTCGCCGACGCGCTCTGGCTCGAGGACGGCCTGGCCCGCCTGACGCTGGAGGCCTACCGGCGCGACCTGCGCCTCTATGCGGACTGGCTCGCCAGCACCCGCGGCCGCGCGCTGGACACGAGCGGCGAGGCCGACCTGCTCGCCTACGCGGTAGCCCGGCACGCCGGCAGCAAGGCGACCAGCAGCAACCGCCGCCTGAGCGTCTTCAAGCGCTACTTCCGCTGGGCGCTGCGCGAACGGAGGATCGCCGCCGACCCGACGCTGCGGCTGGGCTCGGCGCGCCAGCCGCTGCGCGTGCCGAAGGTGCTCAGCGAGGCCCAGGTCGAGGCCCTGCTGGCCGCGCCCGACACTGGCGTGCCGCTCGGCCTGCGCGACCGCGCGATGCTGGAGCTGATGTACGCGAGCGGGCTGCGCGTCAGCGAGCTGGTCGGGCTGAAGTCGGTGCACCTCGGCCTCGCGGAGGGCGCGTTGCGCGTCGTCGGCAAGGGCGGCCGCGAGCGCCTCGTGCCCTTCGGCGCCGAGGCCGAGGACTGGCTGCGGCGCTACCTCGCCGAGGCCCGGGCGGCCATCCTCGGCGGGCAGTCCAGCGATGCCCTGTTCGTCACCGCGCGCGGCGGCCCGATGACGCGCCAGATGTTCTGGAAGGTGGTCAAGCAGCAGGCATGGCGCGCCGGCATCGCGGTGCCCCTGTCGCCGCACACCCTGCGCCATGCCTTCGCGACCCACCTGCTGAACCACGGCGCCGACCTGCGCGCGGTGCAGATGCTGCTCGGCCACGCCGACATCTCGACCACCACCATCTACACCCACGTCGCGCGCGAGCGCCTGCGCCAGCTGCACGCCCGCCACCACCCGCGCGGCTGAGCGGCGCGCGCCGGACGCGCCGCCCCGGGCCTTTCCCGGGCTCGCGCGCTCAGGCACGGCGCGTCGCCAGCAGCCGCGAGATCGCCTGCGCGGCGCGCTGCAGCGCCGGCAGCATCTCCGCGTGCATGCGCCCGGCCGGCGTGCGGTGCGTCTGCCCGCTGATGTTCAGCGCCGCGACGACGCGGCCGCTGCGGTCGCGCAGCGGGGCGGCGAGCGAGATCAGCCCCTCCTCCAGTTCCTGGTTGACGAGGCACCAGCCCTGCTCGCGGGCGGCGTCGATGCGCGCGAGCAGGCCGGCGTCGTCGAGCACCGTGTGCGGCGTCAGCGCGCGGCGCGGCAGCGCCGCCAGGCGGCGCCGCAGTTCCTCGGGCGGCAGCGCGGCCAGCAGCACCCGGCCCATCGAGGTCCAGAAGGCCGGCAGGCGCGAGCCGACGCCGAGGTTGGTGCTCATGATCTTGTGCGTGTGCACGCGCATCACGTAGACCACCTCGTCGCCGTCGAGCACCGCCGCCGAGCAGGACTCGTGCACCTCGTCCACGAGCTGCTCCATCACCGGCTCGGCCAGGTCCCAGATCGGCATCGACGACAGGTAGGCGAAGCCCAGGTCGAGGATGGGCGGCATCAGGCGGAACAGCCGGCCGTCGTGCTCCACGTAGCCGAGCGCCTGCAGCGTCAGCAGGATGCGGCGCGCACCGGCCCGCGTCAGCCCGGTGCGGGCGGCGACCTCGCTCAGCGTCTGCGCGGGCGCGGCGGCGCTGAAGGAGCGGATCACCGCGAGGCCGCGCGCGAAGGACTGCACGTAGGCATCGCCCGGCGCCGGCGGCGCGGCGGCGGCCGCGACGGTGGGCGCGTCGGTCGCGGGGGGCGTGGGGGCTCGGGCTTCCATCGGCAGGCGGATGTCCTTAGAATATTCTTTAGCCGAACACAAGTTCGACATACGAACGACTGCCCCGGATTCTCCGCATCCGCGGGCCGATGTCCACCCCCTCCGACGAGGAAACCCATGGTCAACAAGATTGCCGACTCGGTGGCCGACGCGCTGGCGGGCCTGCACGATGGCGCCACGGTGCTGATCGGCGGCTTCGGCACCGCCGGCATCCCGGCCGAACTGATCGACGGCCTGATCGCGCAGGGTGCGCGCGAGCTGACCGTCGTCAACAACAACGCGGGCAACGGCGAGACCGGCCTGGCCGCGCTGCTGAAGGCCGGCCGGGTGCGCAAGATCATCTGCAGCTTCCCGCGCCAGGCCGATTCGCAGGTCTTCGACGGCCTGTACCGCAGCGGGCAGCTCGAGCTGGAGCTGGTGCCCCAGGGCAACCTGGCCGAGCGCATCCGCGCCGCCGGCGCCGGCATCGGCGCCTTCTTCTGCCCGACCGGCTACGGCACCGAGCTGGCCGCCGGCAAGGAGACGCGCGAGATCGGCGGGCGGATGCACGTGCTGGAGATGCCCATCCACGGCGACCTGGCGCTGATCAAGGCCGAGCGCGGCGACCGCTGGGGCAACCTCACCTACCGCCAGGCGGCCCGCAACTTCGGCCCGGTGATGGCCACCGCGGCGAAGAAGACGGTGGCCTCGGTGCACGAGGTCGTCGAGCTCGGCGCACTCGACCCCGAGGCGGTGGTCACGCCCGGCATCTTCGTCACCCACGTGGTGCGCGTGCCGCGCGTCGCCACCCAGGCCGGCGGCTTCAAGGCCGCTGCCTGAGCCGGTCCGCAGCACCCCGCCCGACACGAGCCCGCCCATGAGCACCCCCTCCTACTCCCGCCGCAGCAAGGACGAGCTGGCGCGCCGCGTCGCGCAGGACATCCACGACGGCGCCTACGTCAACCTCGGCATCGGCCAGCCCACGCTGGTGGCCAACCACGTCCCGGCCGACCGCGAGGTCATCCTGCACAGCGAGAACGGCATCCTCGGCATGGGGCCGGCGCCGGCCGCCGGCGACGAGGACTACGACCTGATCAACGCCGGCAAGCAGCCGGTCACGCTGCGCCCCGGCGGCGTGTTCTTCCACCACGCCGACAGCTTCGCGATGATGCGCGGCGGCCACCTGGACATCTGCGTGCTCGGCGCCTTCCAGGTCTCGGCCACCGGCGACCTGGCGAACTGGAGCACCGGCGAGCCGGGCGCGATCCCGGCGGTCGGCGGCGCGATGGACCTCGCGATCGGCGCCAAGCAGACCTGGGTGATGATGGACCTGCTGACCAAGCAGGGCGCCAGCAAGGTGGTCGAGCGCTGCAGCTACCCGCTGACCGCGATCGGCTGCGTCAAGCGCATCTACAGCGACCTGGCGACGCTCGCCTGCACGCCGCAGGGCCTGCAGCTGATCGACCTCGTGCCCGGCCTGAGCCACGCCGAACTGGAGCGCCTGGTCGGCCTGCCGATCGCGGCGGCCGCCTGACGCGGCATCCGCCGCCCTTCCGCCGCGGCCGCCCTGGCCGCGCCCCGTCCCCTTCCGTCCCCCCTGCCCGATGAGCACCCACGCCTTCCTCTGCGACGCCCAGCGCACCCCCTTCGGCCGCTACGGCGGCGCCCTCTCGTCGGTGCGCACCGACGACCTCGCCGCGCTGCCGATCCGCGCGCTGATGGCGCGCAACCCGAACGTCGACTGGGCCGCCGTCACCGACCTGCTGTACGGCTGCGCGAACCAGGCCGGCGAGGACAACCGCAACGTCGCCCGCATGGCGGCGCTGCTGGCCGGCCTGCCGGTGGCGGTGCCCGGCGCGACCATCAACCGCCTGTGCGGCTCCGGCCTCGACGCCGTCGGCAGCGCCGCGCGCGCGATCAAGGCCGGCGAGGCCTCGCTGATGATCGCCGGCGGCGTCGAGAGCATGAGCCGCGCGCCCTTCGTGATGCCGAAGGCCGAGACGGCCTTCTCACGCGCCAACGCCGTGTACGACACCACCATCGGCTGGCGCTTCGTGAACCGGCTGATGAAGGAGCAGTACGGCGTCGACTCGATGCCGGAGACGGCCGAGAACGTGGCCACCGACTTCCGCATCGAGCGCGAGGCCCAGGACCGCATGGCGCTGGCCAGCCAGCGCAAGGCGGTGGCCGCGCAGCAGGCCGGCCGCTTCGACGCCGAGATCTGCCCGGTGACGATCCCGCAGAAGAAGGGCGAGCCGCTCGTGGTGGCGAAGGACGAGCACCCGCGCGAGACCAGCCTCGAGGCGCTGGCGAAGCTGAAGGGCGTGGTGCGGCCCGACGGCACGGTGACCGCGGGCAACGCCTCGGGCGTCAACGACGGCGCCTGCGCGCTGCTGCTGGCCAGCGAGGCGGGCGCGGCGAAGCACGGCCTGACGCCGCGCGCCCGCGTGGTCGCGATGGCCACCGCCGGCGTCGCGCCGCGCATCATGGGCATCGGCCCGGCGCCGGCCACGCGCGCGGTGCTGGCGCTGGCCAAGCTCTCGCTGGCCGAGATCGACGTGATCGAGCTGAACGAGGCCTTCGCGGCCCAGGGCCTGGCGGTGCTGCGCGACCTCGGCATCGCCGACGACGACCCGCGCGTCAACCCGAACGGCGGCGCGATCGCGCTCGGCCACCCGCTGGGCGCGAGCGGCGCGCGGCTGGCCACCACGGCGATGTTCGAGCTGCAGCGCACCGGCGGCCGCTATGCGCTGTGCACGATGTGCATCGGTGTCGGGCAGGGCATCGCGCTGGTGATCGAGCGGGTCTGAAGCCCGCGGCCGCCGGCGCGCGACACCGGGCCCGGCGGCACCTTCAGCCGGCCGCCAGCGCCCAGTCGAGGTGCTCGCGCAGCAGCGGGTCGGCCGCGTCGCGCGCCGCCGCCAGCGCGGCCTGCACCGCCGCCCGCAGCGCGGCCGGCACCGCGGGCGCGCGCAGCAGGTTGCCCAGCGCGACCGCGAGGTTGCGGCGCCAGCGGCGGTAGCCGATGCGTCGGATCGCGCTGCCCTCGGTGCGGTGCAGGAAGGCCGCCTCGTCCCAGGCCCACAGTGCCAGCAGCGTCGGGTCGGCGAGGTCCTCGCGGGGGTCGAAGTCCGGCAGCGGGCTGCGCTGGGCGAACTTGTTCCACGGGCAGGCGAGCTGGCAGTCGTCGCAGCCGTAGATGCGGTTGCCGAGCGCCGGTCGCCATTCGACCGGGATCGCACCCTCGTGCTCGATCGTCAGGTAGGACAGGCAGCGGCGCGCGTCCAGCCGGTACGGCGCGACGATGGCCCCGGTCGGGCAGACGTCGAGGCAGGCCCGGCACTGCCCGCAGTGCGCCTGCACCGGGGGCGTCGGCGGCAGCGCCAGGTCGATGCAGATCTCGCCGAGGAAGCCCATCGAGCCCTGGCGGTCCAGCACCAGGGTGTGGCGGCCGCGCCAGCCCAGGCCGCTGCGCACCGCCAGCTCGACCTCCAGCAGGGGCGCCGAGTCGGTGAACACGCGGTGGCCGAAGGGGCCGACCTCGGCCTGCAGCCGCTCGGCCAGCCGCTGCAGCCGGCGCCGCAGCACCTTGTGGTAGTCGCGGCCGCGGGCGTAGAGCGAGACCGTCGCCGCCTCCGGGCGTGCCAGCCGGGCCCATTCGACGGCGCGCCAATCGGCCGCGCGGTCCGCCTGGTCCGCTTGGTCCGCCTGGTCCGCCGGGTCCCCGGGGTCCCGGACACCCGGTCCGTCCCCGGAAGCACCGGCGCCGGACACCGCCCGCGGCAGGTAGTCCATGCGCGCGGTGATCACGCTCAGCGTGCCCGGCACCAGCTCGGCCGGCCGCGCGCGGCGCAGCCCGTGGCGCGCCATGTAGTCCATGTCGCCGTGGCAGCCGGCGGCCAGCCACGCGAGCAGCCCCGGCTCGGCCTCGGTCAAATCGACCGGGGCCACGCCGATCTGGGAGAATCCCAGCGCCGCGGCCTCGCGCCGCAGGCACTGCATCACCCACGCGGCATCGACCTGGCGGTCGTTCACGAGCGCCCCCAGGGCCGGGCGGTGCCCGTCCCGCCCCCCGTCGGGGTCAAGAAAACGCGGGGCGGCCCGGCGTTTTCTTGGGGCGACAGCCCAGAAGCCCGTTGCATGTGACGATTTTAGAGACCCGAACCCTCCACTGGCCCAACGAGGCCGCCTGTGCGGCGACCGCCGCGGCCCTCGCCGCGCGCCCCGGCCTGGCCGAGGCTTTCGTGACGCTGCACGGCACGCTCGGCGCCGGCAAGACCAGTTTCGCGCGCCACCTGCTGCAGGCCCTGGGCGTGGCCGGGCGCATCAAGAGCCCGACCTACACCGTGGTCGAGTCCCACGCGGTGCCGGCCTCGCCCGCCGGTCGGCCCGCCTTCGAGGCCCACCACTTCGACTTCTACCGCTTCGAGGACCCGCAGGAATGGGAGGACGCGGGCCTGCGCGAGCTGTTCGCCGGGCCTGGCCTGAAGCTGGCCGAGTGGCCGGAGCGGGTCGGCGGGCTGCTGCCGCCGGCCGACCTGGCGCTGCACCTCGCGATCGACGCCGGCGACCCGGGGGCGCGGACGGTGCGGCTGGAGGCCGGCAGCGTGCGCGGGCGCGCGCTGCTGCCGGAGCCGGCCGCGTGATGCGCCGCCAGCGCCCCGCCCTTCCCGGCCCCGCGGCCGCCGACGCCGCGGCACCGAGCCGCCGCGCGCTGCTGCGCCGGCTGGCCGGCGGCGCCGGCCTGGTGCTGCTGCTCGGTCCGGCCGAGCTGGCCTTCGGCGCCAGCATCGTCGCGGTGCGGGTCTGGCCGGCGAAGGACTACACGCGCGTCACGATCGAGAGCGACACCGCGCTGCAGGCCCGCCACTTCCTGGTCGAGCAGCCCGCCCGGCTGGTGATCGACGTCGACGGGCTCGAGCTCAGCCCGGCGCTGCGCGAGCTGGTGGGCAAGGTGCGCGCCGACGACCCCTACATCGCCGGCGTGCGCGTGGGCCAGAACCAGCCGCGCGTGGTGCGCCTCGTGATCGACCTGAAGCATCCGGTGGCGCCGCAGCTGTTCACGCTGGCGCCGGTCGCGGCCTACCAGCACCGCCTGGTGTTCGACCTCGTGCCCACCGATCCGCCGGACCCGCTGTGGGAGCTGATCCGCGACAAGGAGCAGGCCGAGCGCGAGGCGGCGCGCACCGTGCAGGATGCGCTGGGGGAGTTCATCGGCCGCATCGACCCGGGGCGGCGCCCGCCGGCGCCCGGCCCCGGCGACGGTCCCGCGGTGGCCGCGGCCCGCCCGCCCGCGCCCGGCAGTTCGGCCCCGTCGGACGCCGCGAGCGGCGGCCGGACGCTGCCGCCGGTGGCCGGTGCAGGGGCTGCCACCGGCGCGGCTGGCGCGGCCGGCGCAGCGCGCGCGCCGGGCGCCCCGGGCGTTCCGGTGCCGGCCGGGTCCGAGCCCGCACCGGGGCGGGCCCGGCCGCCGGGCGGGCCCACCACCGCCGCGGCCGACGACGAGCGCCCGTCGCCCGCGCTGCAGAAGCGCATCGACCGGCTGATCGTGGTCGCGCTCGACCCCGGCCATGGCGGCGAGGACCCGGGCGCCATCGGCCCGAGCGGCCTGCGCGAGAAGGACGTGGTGCTGGCCATCGCGCTGCAGCTGCGCGACCGGCTGAACACGGTGCCCAACCTGCGCGCGATGCTGACCCGCGACGCCGACTACTTCGTGCCGCTGCACGAGCGCGTGCGCAAGGCGCGCCGCGTGCAGGCCGACCTTTTCGTGTCGATCCACGCCGACGCCTTCTTCACGCCCAAGGCGCGCGGCGCCTCGGTCTACGCGCTGAGCGAGCGCGGCGCATCCAGCGCCGCCGCGCGCTGGATGGCCAGCCGCGAGAACGCCTCCGACGTGGTCGGCGGCGCCAACCTGAACGCGAAGGATGCGACGGTGCTGCAGGCCCTGCTCGACATGAGCACGACCGCGCAGATCAAGGACAGCCTGCACGTCGGCCGCGAGGTGCTGGGGCAGATCGGCCGCGTCGGGCACCTGCACAAGCGCCAGGTCGAGCAGGCCGGCTTCGCGGTGCTGAAGGCCCCGGACATCCCGTCCATCCTGGTCGAGACCGCGTTCATCTCCAACCCCGACGAAGAGGCCAAGCTGCGCGACGCGGACTACCAGGCCGAGCTGGTCGAGGCGCTGGTGACCGGCATCCGCCGCTACTTCGCGAAGAACCCGCCGCTGGCGCGGCAGCGCACGCTGTAGGCGCACCGTCCGTCGCCGCGCCGCGTCGATCGGCGCCCTCCGGCGACGCTTCGTCGCAGCGCGACGGCGCGTTGCCGCGCGGCCGCGCAGACTGCCGCCATGGCGTCGCGCGGGGTGCGCGGCGCACGTCCCCGGAAAAAAGGAGCCCGCGATGTCTTCCCTGCCCTTCGTCGGCCGCCCGCTGCACGACCTGCAACGCGCCGTCGTGCTGCCCTTCAAGGCCGTGTTCGTGGTCGGCCTGTGCGGGCTGATCAACGCGATGACCTACAGCGGCCAGTGGTGGGTGAAGTGGGTCGCGCTCGGCATGGGGATCGCGGTGGTGGTGGCGCTCGCCCGGGTGCTGCGCTGGCTGCTGCTGGCGCTGGCGGTGCTCTGGGTCGGCCGCTGGCTGCAGCGGCGCCACGGGGCCGCGGCCGCCGCGGCCTTCGAGGCCTGGGCGGCGCGCACGCCGGCCGTGGCGGACGCGCTGGCAGCCTGGCGCCGTCGTGCGGCCGGCGGCACGGCGCCGGTGGCCGGCGGCTGAGCCCCTCGCGCGGGCGGGCCCGACAGGCCGCGGCGCGGCTTCGTCAGGCCGTCCGCGCCGCCGCGTCGGCGCGGCGGCGGGCCCGCCAGGCTCCGCCGATCGCGATCAGGCCCGGCACCAGGATCATCGCCCAGATGATCTTGTCCAGGTGCTCCTGCACCCAGGGCAGGTTGCCGAACAGGTAGCCGGCCAGCGTCAGCGAGACCACCCACAGCAGCGCCCCGCCGACGTTGTAGGCCGTGAACTTCGGGCGCGACATCGCCGCCACGCCGGCGACGAAGGGCGCGAAGGTGCGGATGAAGGGCATGAAGCGCGCGAGCACGATCGTGATGCCGCCGTGGCGCTCGTAGAAGGCGTGCGCCTGGTCGAAGGCGCGGCGGTTGAAGAAGCGCGACTGCTCCCACTGGAAGACGCGCGGCCCGACGCGGCGGCCGATCGAGTAGTTCACCTGGTCGCCGAGGATGGCCGCGACGACCAGCAGCGCCATCGCCAGCGGCAGGTTCATCAGCCCGGCGCCGCACAGCGCGCCGACGACGAAGAGCAGCGAGTCGCCCGGCAGGAAGGGCATCACCACCACGCCGGTCTCGACGAAGACGATCAGGAACAGCAGCGCATAGACCCAGGCGCCGTAGGCTTCCACGAAGCTGCGCAGGTGCACGTCGACGTGCAGCACGAAGTCAACCAGGGTGGCGAGCAGTTCCATGGGGCGCGGATTATCGGGGCCGCTTCCTACAATCGCGGCAATGACCGCACACCCCGCCCTCGCGACGCCGGCGACGCCGCGCCGTCCGATCCGCGAGCTGCCCGACGAACTCGTCAGCCAGATCGCCGCCGGCGAGGTCGTCGAGCGGCCGGCCTCGGTGGTGCGCGAGCTGGTGGACAACGCGCTCGACGCCGGCGCCGCCGAGGTCGGCGTGAAGCTGCTGGCCGGCGGCATCCGCTCGGTGCTGGTGGAGGACGACGGCGCCGGCATCCCGGCGGCCGAGCTGGCGCTCGCGCTGCGCCGCCATGCCACCAGCAAGATCGCCTCGCTGGAGGAGCTGGAGCGGGTGGGCACGATGGGCTTCCGGGGCGAGGCGCTGGCGGCGATCGCGTCGGTCAGCGAACTGAGCCTGCTCAGCCGCACCGCGGACGCGCCACACGCGCACCGGCTCGACGCGCGCAGCGGCGAGCTGGCGCCGGCCGCGCGCGGCACCGGCACCAGCGTCGAGGTGCGCGAGCTGTTCTTCTCGACGCCGGCGCGGCGCAAGTTCCTGAAGACCGAGTCCACCGAGCTGGCCCACTGCACCGAGGCGCTGCGCCGCCATGCGCTGGCCCGGCCGGACGTCGGCTTCGGGCTCTGGCACGACGGCAAGCCGCTGCAGCAGTGGCGCCGCAGCAGCCCCGAGCAGCGCCTCGCGCAGGTGCTGGGCGAGGACTTCATCGGCGCCAGCCGGCCGGTGGCGCTGGACCTCGGCGTGCTGCGCATCGCCGGCCGCACCGGCCTGCCCGAGGCCGCGCGGGCGCGGGCCGACCACCAGTACGTCTACGTCAACGGCCGCCACGTGCGCGACAAGCTGATCGCGCACGCGGTGCGCGCCGCCTACGAGGACGTGCTGCACGGCGGCCGGCAGCCGGCCTACGTGCTGTTCATCGAGATCGCGCCGGAGCGCGTCGACGTCAACGTGCACCCGACCAAGACCGAGGTGCGCTTCCGCGAGTCGCGCGAGGTGCACCAGGCGGTGCGCAAGGCGATCGAGGCGGCGCTGGCGGTGCCGCGCGCCGGGCTCGCCGGGCCCGGATCGGCGGCGGGCAGCCCTGCGGCGGCGGACCTGGCCCCCGGTGCCCCGGCGCCGGCCGGTGAGGCCGGCGGGCCCACGGGCGCCTTCGCCGCGGCGCGGCCGCGCGCCGGCGCCTGGCCCGGCGCGGCGAGCTACCCGCCGGTGCAGGGCCGCCTCGGGCTCGCGCAGGCGGCGCTGCTGCATGCGCGCGAGCCCGGCGTGGCGGCCGGCCCGTCGTGGGGAACCGTGCCGGGCGCCGGACCGGGCACCGGCGCGCTGGCCGGATCCCCCACGGAGCGGCAGGCGCCCGGGCCGGGTGGCACGACCGCGCCGGTCGCCGGCGGCCGCACGCCCGGGGGGCCGGCAGACGGCGGGGACGCGGCCGGCGCGCGCGACGCGTTCGGCAACGCGCCGGCCGGCGGCCCCGCCGCGGCGCATGCCGCAGTCGAGGCCGGGGCCGGGGAGTGGCCGCTGGGCCGCGCGCTGGCACAGGTCGCCGGCATCTACGTGCTGGCCGAGAACGCCCAGGGCCTGGTCGTGGTCGACATGCACGCGGCGCATGAGCGCATCGTCTACGAGCGCCTGAAGGCCGCGTGGGCCGACGGCGCACGCCCGCTGGACACGCAGGCGCTGCTGATCCCGGCGACCTTCGCCGCCACCCCGCAGGAGATCGCCGCCGCGGAGGCGCATGCCGAGACCCTGCTGCAGCTCGGCCTGGACGTGGCCCCACTGTCACCGGGCGTGCTGGCGGTGCGTTCCCGCCCGGTCGCGCTGCCCGGCGGCGACGTGGTGGAGCTGGCGCGCGGGGTGCTGGCCGAGCTGGCCCAGGTCGGTGCCAGCGCGGCGGTCGAGCGGGCGCGCCACGAGATCCTGTCCACCATGGCCTGCCACGGCGCGGTGCGCGCGAACCGGCCGCTGACCCTGGTGGAGATGAACGCGCTGCTGCGCGACATGGAGCGCACCGAGCGCGCCGACCAGTGCAACCACGGCCGGCCGACCTGGCGCCAGGTGAGCCTGCGCGAGCTCGACGCCATGTTCTGGCGCGGCCGCTGAGCGGCGCCACGCCCGCAGCGGCCCCCGCGACGGAACTCGGCACCCGCTTCGACGATCCCTGCCGCCCATGCGCCTGCCGTCGACCCCGTCCCCCGCCCTGTCGCGCCGCCTGCGGCGCCCGCTGCTCTCGCTGGCCCTGCTGGGCGCGCTGGCGAGCGGCCTGTTCGCCGGCTGCAGCACGCTCGACGAGCAGCAGCGCCGCTGGATCTTCCAGGCCAGCGCCGACGCGCCGTGGCCGCAGGAGCGCCGCGGCCCGCGCGACGACGGGCTGGAGAACGTCTGGATCGAGCACCCCTCCGCGCTCAGCGGCCGCCCGGTGACGCTGCATGCGCTGTGGTCGCCGAACGAGTCCGCGGACGCGCCGCTGCTGCTCTACCTGCACGGCGCGCGGCGCAACATCGAGGCCTCGCGCTTCCGCATCGCGCAGATGCGGGCGCTGGGCTTCTCGGTGCTGGCGATCGACTACCGCGGCTTCGGCCAGAGCACCGACGAGCTGCCCTCCGAGGCCGGCGTGCTGGAAGACGCGCGCGCGGCCTGGGACTGGCTCGCGCGCCAGCACCCGGGACGCCCGCGCTACGTCTTCGGCCACTCGCTGGGCGGCGCGATCGCGGTCCAGCTGGCCGAGGCGGTCGACGACGAGCGCGGCCTGATCGTCGAGGGCAGCTTCACCTCGATCGCCGACGTCTTCCGGACGTTCAAGTGGGGCTGGCTGCCGGTGACGCCGCTGATCACGCAGCGCTTCGACTCGGCCGACGCGATCGCGCGCGTCGGCTCGCCGGTGCTGATCGTGCACGGCAGCCGCGACGGCCTGATCCTGCCGCAGCTCGGCCGGGCGCTGTACGAGCGGGCGGTCGAGCCCAAGCGCTTCGTGCTCGTCGAGGGCGGCACCCACTACAGCACCAACGGCGTCGGCCAGCCGCTGTACCGCGAGGCGCTGCGCGAGCTGTTCGGGATCGGCGCCGTGCCGCGGCCGACCGCGACCGGGGCAGGCGCGCCCGCGCCGGCCGCAGCGCCGGCCGGCTCCTGAGGGCCGGCGCCGCGGGCCGTGCTGCCGCGGCCGCGGCGCCCGGCGCGGCCCCTGCCGGGTCTCCGGCACGGGCCGCCGGTGCCACGCGGCCGGCGACCGTGGTCCAATCGCGCCTCGCTCCCCGCACCGCCATGGCCACCCTGACCCTCAAGCGCAAGCCGCGCCCCGACGCCCCCGACGACCGCCGCCGCGAGCCGGCGCGTGCGCCGGTCCGCGGCCACCGCAGCGGCCTCGCGCGGCGACCGACGCTGGCCGAGGCCCAGGCCGAGCGCGCCCGGCGCGACGCGGAGACGCCCGCGTGGGCCCGCGGGCCGGCGGCCGCCGGCGCGGCCGACCGCCCGGGCCCGCGCGCGGCGGGCCGGGACCGGGGCCGCGAGGGCGACCGCGGCCGGGGGCGGGACCCGGGCCGCCCCGGAGACGCCCGCCGCGACGGCGGGCCGCGCCGCGAGCCGCCGGGCCCCTTCGGTGGCGACCGGCGCGGGGACCGCGCGGCACCCCGGCGCGACGCCATGCCTGCCCGCCGCGAGGGCCCTCCACCGCACGGACGACCGACCCGCGAGCCGCGGCCGGACGGCCCGCGGGACAGCCGCGTCCGCCGCCAGGACGGCGGCTGGCCCCGCGACGACGGCGGGTGGCCGCGCCACGACGACGGACGGCCCCATCCGGCCGCGGACCGGCCGCGCCGCGACGCCCCCTCGCCGCACGACGCCCCCGCGCCGCGCCGCGCCGCGCCCGCGGGGCCGCCGGCCGGCCGCAACACCGCCTTCGATCGGCGGCCCGGCCCGGCCGGCGCACCGCTGGCGGCACCACGCCGGCACCCCGCGGACCCCCGGCCCGACCGCCCGCCGTTCGCATCCGGCGCAGCCGCCGCAGCCGGCCGGGCGGCCGCGCCGGGCGCCGGCACCGGGGCCCGGGACCCGCGCGACGCCGGCCCCGGCCCGACGCCCTCCCCGCGCCAGCCCCGCCCGCTGGCGCCGCCGGCCGGCGACCTGCTGCGCCTGTCGAAGTACATGGGCGAACTCGGCCTGGCCTCGCGTCGCGAGGCCGACGAATGGATCGCGAAGGGCTGGGTGCGGGTGGACGGCGAGGTCGTCGACACGCTGGGCGCGCGCGTGCGCCGCGGCCAGGCGGTGCAGATCGACACGCCAGCGCAGCGCGCCCAGGCCGACAAGGTCACGGTGCTGCTGAACAAGCCGGTCGGCTGGGTCAGCGGCCAGGCGGAAGACGGCCACCTGCCGGCCGTCACCCTGGTCACCCCGGCCAACCGCTGGAGCGGCGACCGCAGCCCGCGGCGCTTCAACCCGCAGCAGCTGCGCAGCCTGGTGCCCGCCGGCCGGCTCGACATCGACTCGGTCGGCCTGCTGGTGCTCACGCAGGACGGCCGCATCGCGCGCACGCTGATCGGCGAGGACAGCCCGGTCGAGAAGGAGTACCTGGTGCGGGTGCAGCCGATCGACGGCGGCGGCTGGGACGAGTCCGCCGGGCTGGCCGCGCTGCGCCACGGCCTGTCGCTGGACGGCGTGGCGCTGCGCCCGGCCGAGGTCGAGCGGCTCAACGAGGACCAGCTGCGCTTCGTGCTGCGCGAGGGCCGCAAGCGGCAGATCCGCCGCATGTGCGAGGCGGTGGGCCTGGCGGTGGTGGGGCTGAAGCGCGTGCGCATCGGCGGGGTGCGGCTCGGCGAGCTGCCCCCCGGCCAGTGGCGCTACCTGGGCGCGGACGAGTCCTTCGTGCCGGCGTCGCCGCGCGCCAGCCGGCGGCCGTAGACCTCGCGCAGCAGCGCGGTGGTCTCGGCCCGAAACGCCGGGTCGTTCAGGTACTCCGCCTCCAGCGCCACCCGCCACGCGGCATCGACGAGGCCGGCATCGAGCAGCGTGTGGCCGAGGTTGATCCACGCGGGCGCGCTGCGGTGGCGCTGGGCCGCCGTCTGGAAGGCATCCGCGGCGAGCGCCTTCTGTCCGGACGCGAAGGCGGCGTTGCCGAGGCCCACGCGCAGGCCCAGGCTGTCCGGCCAGCGCTGCACCGCGGCCGCGTAGGCGCGCAACGCCAGCGCCGGCCCGGCCACCCGCTCGAAGCCGACCGCGGCTTCCAGCGCCGCGGGCTCCTCGGCGCCGGACGGCCAGGTGCCCGGCGGCGTGACGACCATCGCCCAGCTGCCGGCGCGCACCCAGGTGTTCTCGAACAGCGGCAGCACCAGCGGCAGGCGGCGCACCAGGCCGGAGCGCAGCACCACCTCGCCCGCGCCCTGCAGGTCGTAGGCCACCAGCACCGCGTAGTGCCAGACCGGCGCGAGGTCGAGGCCCAGGTTCTGCAGCACCACCACCGGCCGACCTTCGGCCAGCGCGGCCAGCAGCGCCGGCACGCGCGGCGGCAGCCGCGTCGCGACCAGGCCCTGGCGGCGCGCCGCGGCCAGCAGCTCGAGCTGCAGGCTGCCCTCGCGCGCCGGCAGGTAGACCTGCGGCGCCAGCGCCTGCGGTGTCGTGTCCACACCGGCCGCGCCCAGCACCGTGGCCAGTGCCGCCGGGCCGCACTGGTAGGCGGTCTGCGGGAAGTGCGGCACCCGCTCCTCGAGATCGACCGCGCCCGGCAGCTCGCCGGGCAGGGCCTCGAGCAGGCCGGGGCCGCGGCTGGCGCAGCCGGCCGCGGCAGCGGCAGCCGCCAGCGCCGCCAGGGCCCGCGGCGCCGGGGACAGGGCCCAGCGCGCCAGCGCGGACCCGCCCGGGACCGCGGCGGACAGCGGCCACGCGGCCGTCGCCAGGCCGCGGCCCAGCAGGCGGCGGCGGTCGGCGCGGGGCGGAGCGTCCGCCGTCAAGGACCGCGCACGTCCGTGCTCGGGCCGTTCTCCATCACCGAGGCGATGCCGTTCTCGCGCCCGGCCTCGGCCGCGTACATCTGGCTGGTGCCGATCACCTGCCCATTGGCCGCCTTCAGGTTGAAGTAGGGCCGGCCGTCGCTCGCGGTCCGGCGCTCGTAGCGCGCCTCCAGCGGCGCGTTCTTCTGCACCGACGCGATGCCGTTGTCGGCCGACGCGCGGGCCTCGTACTGCTCGCTGCGCAGGATGACCTGCCCGTTGCCCGCCTTCAGCACGAAGCCGAACTGGCCCTTGTCGTTCCTCGACACCTCGTACCAACCGGCCATCGCCACCCCTTCTCGGTCGCCAGGAAGAGCCCTCACTGTAACGTCAGGTGCCGGCGCTGCCGGCGCACACCCGCCCGCCGCATCGCGCGCGCGGCGCTCTGGTAGGCTCCCCGCATGTCCGCTCCCCCCGCCGGCGACGCCGCCCCGATGCGGCCCGCCACCGTCGTGGGCCTGCTGGTCCTGCTGCTCGGCATCCAGCCCATCACCACCGACCTGTACCTGCCGGCGCTGCCCATGCTGCAGCGCGAACTGGGCGCGGGCATGCCGGCCACGCAGCTGACGCTGTCGGCGCTGATCATCGCCTTCGGCCTGGCCCAGCTGGTGGCCGGCCCGCTGGCCGACCGGCACGGCCGCCGGCCGGTGCTGCTGGTCGGGCTGGCGGCGTACGCGCTCGCCAGCCTCGGCGCGGCGCTGTCGCCGAGCATCGAGGCGCTGGTCGCGTGGCGGGTGCTGCAGGGGGTGGCGATGGCCGCGTCCGTGACCGGCGCGCGTTCGATCCTGCGCGACCTGTACGAACCGCGCGAAGGGGCCCAGGTGATGTCGCGCGCGATGGGCGGGCTCGGGGTGATCGCGCTGCTGAGCCCGCTGGCCGGTGGCCTGATCGCACAGCACGCCGGCTGGCATGCGGCGCTGGCGGTGCTGGCCGCCTTCGGCGCGGCGACGCTGGCGGCGGTCGCGCTGTGCTACGTCGAGACGGTGCCGCGCCGCGACCCCTGCGCGACCCGCCTCGCGCCGCTGGCGCGCAACTGGGCCATCGTGCTGGCCCACCCCGGCTTCCGGGCCTGGGCCGGGCTGTCGGCGCTGGCCTACGGCGGGCTGTTCGTGGTGCTGGCCGGCTCGTCCTTCGTCTACATCGAGGTGCTCGGCGTCTCGCGCATCGGCTACGGCGCGCTGATGGCGGGCAACGGCCTGGCCTACGTGGTCGGCACCGTGGTCTGCCGGCGCTGGCTGGTGCGGCACGGCCTGCGCGCCACCGTGCGCCGCGGCGCGTGGTTCAGCCTGGCCGGTGGGCTGGGCATGGCGCTGCTGGCGCTGGGCGGCCTGGCCGGCGTGGCGGGGCTCTTTGCCTGCCAGTGCCTGTTCGCGCTCGGCCACGGCGTCCACCAGCCCTGCGGCCAGGCCGGCGCGGTCGGCCCGTTTCCGGAGAAGGCCGGCACGGCGGCCTCGCTGAGCGGCTTCCTGATGATGCTGTCGGCCTTCGGCGTCGGCCTGTGGATGGGCACGGCGCTGGATGGCACGGTGCGGCCGCTCGCCTACGGCCTCGGCGTCTTCGGCTGCGCCATCGCGCTGGTCGCCTGGACCCTGGTGCAGCGCGACGGCGAACCGGCGGCGCGGCCGGCGCCGGCGGGCGGGGCCGTGTCGCCGTGAGCCCGCCGGGCCCGACCTCCCCGCTGCCCTGCCTGTGCCTGGCCGGGCCGACCGGCACCGGCAAGACGGCCGCCGCCCTCGCCTTCGCGCAGGCGCTGGCGCCGCGGCGCCGCGTGGAGATCGTCAGCGTGGACTCGGCGCTCGTCTACCGCGGCATGGACGTCGGCACCGCGAAGCCCACGGCCGCCGAGCGCGGGAGCGTGCCGCACCACCTGATCGACCTGATCGAGCCCGACCAGGCCTACTCGGCCGCGCGCTTCGTCGCCGACGCGGCGGCCGCCGTGGCGGCGATCCGCGGCCGCGGCCACGTGCCGCTGCTGGTCGGCGGCACCCTGCTGTACTTCAAGGCCCTGTTCGACGGCCTGGATGCGATGCCGCCGAGCGATCCGGCGGTGCGCGCCGAGATCGACGCCGAGGCCGCGCGCGCGGGCTGGCCGGCGCTGCATGCCCGGCTGGCGCAGCTCGATCCGGCGACGGCCGCGCGGCTGCCGCCGACCGACGCCCAGCGCATCCAGCGCGCGCTCGAGGTGCAGCGCCTGAGCGGCCGCCCGCTGTCGTCCTTCCACACGCGCGGGCCGGCGCCCGACACGGCCGGCCGGCCCCCGCCGGCAGCGCTGGTCTCGCTGGAACCGGCGGACCGGGCCGGCCTGCACGCGCGGCTCGCCGCGCGCTTCGACGCGATGCTCGCGGACGGGCTGCTGGACGAGGTACGCGCGCTGCGCGCCCGCGGCGACCTGCACGCGGGGCTGCCGTCGATGCGCTGCGTCGGCTACCGCCAGGCCTGGGAAGCGCTGGACGCGGCCGGCGACGGCCCGCTGGACGCCGCCGCGCAGGCCCTGCTGCGCGAGCGCGGCATCGCGGCGACGCGCCAGCTCGCGAAGCGCCAGCTCACCTGGCTGCGCGCGATGCCGTGGCGGACCGTGGTGGCCAGCGATGCGATGGACGCACCGGCGCAGACCGTCGCGGCGCTGCAGTCGATGCTGGCCGGCCTCGACGCGGCAGGCGCCGAACGCCCGCAGGAGTCCGGCTGACATGCTCGAGGTGCGCGGCCTGGTCAAGCGGCACGGCGGCCTGCCGGTGTTCCACGGCGTGGACCTGGCGGTGGCGTCCGGCGAGTTCGTCGCGGTGCTCGGCGAGTCGGGCGTCGGCAAGTCCACGCTGCTGAACTGCATCGCCGGGCTGGAGCCGGCCGACGGCGGCGAGATCGTGCTCGCCGGCCAGCGCCTGCGCGGCCTCGGCGACGAGGCGCTGGCGCGGCTGCGGCGCGAGCAGCTCGGTTTCGTGTTCCAGGCCTTCCACGTGCTGCCGCACCTGGACGTGGCGCAGAACATCGGGCTGCCGCTGCGGCTGCTGGGCCGGCGCGACGAGGCCGGCATCGCCGACCGCGTCGGGCAGATGCTGGACCAGGTCGGCCTCGGCGGGCTCGGCACGCGGCTGCCGCAGACCCTGTCGGGCGGCCAGCTGCAGCGGGTGGCGATCGCCCGCGCGCTGGTGCACCGGCCGCGGCTGATCCTCGCCGACGAGCCGACCGGCAACCTCGACCCGGCGACCGCCGCGACGGTGATGGACCTGCTGGTGGACCAGGTGCACGCGCAGGGCGCCGCCTGCGTGCTGGTGACCCATTCGCGCGCCGCTGCGGCGCGCGCCGACCGGGTGCGGGTGCTGCACACCGACGGCCTGCGAGCGGCCGCGGCGGACTGACGGCGGCGCTGCCGCGGGGCAGGCCGGCGGCGGCGCTGCCGCCGGGGGCAGGCGCCGCAGGCGCGCCACCGCCGCGGGGCCGGCGGCCGCTCAGCCGCAGGCCGCGTGCGCCAGCGCCGCCTCGCGCACCTGCGCCACTTCCTGCGCCGGCACGCCACGCGCCACCATCGCGTCGATGCGCGCCTCGGTCCAGCGGGCGTACATCGCGTCGATGTCCTCGGGCGACACGCCGGGCAGGCGGAGGATCGAGCGGCGGTGCAGCGCCGGGCGCTCGAGGTAGTCGTCCGGCAGGTAGCCGCGCTCGCGGCAGAGCGTGAACAGCGCGGTGCCGGGATAGGGGTAGAACACGAAGAAGCCGAAGTCGTCCGGCTGCAGGCGCCGGTGCAGCGCCAGCGTCTCTTCCATCTCGGCCACCGTCTCGCCCGGCGTGCCGAGGATGTAGTTCGCGGTCACGCCGATGCCGGCCTCGCGCGTCCAGCGGAACACGTCGACGAAGCGCTGGTTGCTGGCCGAGCGCTGCATGATCTCGCGGCGCACGCGCGGCGAGCCGCTCTCGACGCCGTAGACGATCAGCCGGCAGCCGGCCGCGGCCAGCTCCTGCAGCATGCGCGGGTTGACCGTCTCCACGCGCGCATGCAGCGAGAACGGCCGGCCCACCTCCTGCGGGTAGCGGCGGCAGAACTCGCGCACCCAGGGGTGGTGGATGGTGAAGGTGTCGTCGAGGAAGATGACGTAGTTCAACGCGCCCGCGTCGCGCAGCGCGCGCAGCTCGGCCAGCACGTTGCCGTGGCTGCGGCGGCGGCCGTAGGCCGGGCCGTCCTCGCCGGCGTACAGCTCGTCGTACATGCGCGCGCCGCAGTAGGTGCAGGGGAAGGGGCAGCCGCGCTGGGTGCTGACGTGGACCACGCCCCAGCGCTCGTCGAGCAGGTCGCGCGCGGCGAAGGGGATCGCGTCGATCGGCTCGATCGGCGGGCGCAGGCCGGGGCGCAGGCCGCCGCGCGCCCAGATGTTGCGGATGCGGCCGAGGCGGGCATCGCGCAGCGCGCGGCCCTCGCGCAGCGCCTCCACGAGCTCGAGCAGCGCCGCCTCGCCCTCGCCCAGGCAGACGTAGTCGATGCCCGGGTGGCGCAGCACCTCCTCCGGCGAGAAGGTGGCATGCAGGCCGCCGAGGATGACCGGCACGTCCACGTGCTCGCGCAGCCCGGCGAGCAGGTCGCGCGCGCGCAGCCACTGGCGCGTCGTCACCGACACGCCGATCAGGTCGGGCTGCTCGCGCGCCACCGCGGCGCGCACCTCGTCCAGCCCGACCGCCGTGGTGACGCGGAAGAAGCCGGCGCCGTGGCCCTGCGCGCGCAGCGTGGCGGCCAGGAAGGCCGGCCCGAGCGAGGCCACCGCCCAGGCGCTCTCGGTGTCGACTTCGAGGAAGAGCACGTGCATGCGCGACAGCGTAGCAGCGCGGCGCCGCGGCGCGCAGACCTAAGATCCGCGCATGCCGCCGACCTGCCGCCGATGGACCCGCTGCTCGCCTCCCAGCGCGCGCTGATCGACGCCTGGCAGCGCTGCTGCGGCCGGCGGCCCGTGCTGCATCGCCGGCGGCTGGCGGCGCTCGCGCGCGAGCGCGCGCTGGCCGACGCCGCGCCCGACATCCGCGGCTTCCTCGCCGCCGGCGGCCAGGGGCTGGAGGCCGGGCGGGCGCCCGAGCTCGACCGCTGGGCCGCCGAGTTCGCCCGGGCCCGCAGCCTCGGCTCGCCGATCGCCGCCGAGGCGGCGCTGCAGGCGGCCGCCGCCGCGCTGTCGGCGCGCGACGCGGCGGGCTGGCTGCCGGCGCTGGCGCAGGCCGAGGCGGCGGCCGCCCCGTGGCGCCAGCGCGCGGTCCCTGCGGATGGCGGCCTGGCCGAGGTGCTGCGCGCCCTGCTCTGGCAGGCCGCTGCACTGCCGGGCGGCCAGGAAGCCCGCGCCGTGGCACGCACCGCGTGGCAGCGCTGGGGCGAAGCCGACCCGGCGGGCCGCGCGCGGGCGCTGCACGGGGCCGGGCCGGCGCCCGCCGCGCTCGCGCGCCTGCCCTGGCGCGACGAGGCGCTGGCCGCGGCGCTGGACCTGTTGCGCACGCGGCTGCCGCTCGCGCCGGCCGGCTCGACGGCGCGTGGCGGCGACGCCGCGGCACCGGCACCGGCACCGGCGCCGGACCCGGCCGGGCAGGCCGCGCGCTGGCGCGCGCTGCTGGACGCCTGGGAACGGGGGCTGGCCGCCGCGCCCGGCGCCCCCGACGCATCGGCCGCGGCGCTCGCCGCCGCCGGCCCGGCCTGGGACACGCGCCCGGACCAGGCACTCGCCCCCTACGAGGCGCTCACCGCCGGCAGCGGCCCGACGGCCCGTGCCGCGCGCGCGTTGCTGGCGGCCGGCCGCGGCGCGACGGACGCGCTGGACGTGCAGCGCCGCTGGGTCGAGGCCGGCCTGGTGCCGGCGCTCGGCATCGCGGCGGTGGAGGCGCGGCTGGACGAGGACGAGGCCCGCGAGGCCGGCTGGCCGAGCCCGCTGCGCCGCGCGCATGCCCGCGCGCTGCGCGACCGGCTCGCCGAGGTGCGCACCGACACCGAGCTGGTCGCACTCACCGCGCACGCGGAGGCCTGCCTCGCCGTCGAGCACGCCTGGCAGGCGCTGCTGTTCGACACCGCGCTGGTGCCGCTGCAGGCCGCGGCGCTGGCCGCGATGCTCGGCCCGGAGCTGACCGCGCCCGACCTGCCCGGCCCGGCCGTCGACGCGGCGCGGGCGCTGCTCGGCGGCGGGCCGCGCGCCCGGCTGGCGGCGCCGTGGCTGGCCGGCTGGCTGGCCGGCAACCTCGCGCCGGCGCTGGCGGCGCCGGACGCCGATCCGCTGGCGGCGCTCGGCGAGGCCGGCCACGGGGTGCTGCCGGCGCTGCGCGGCTGGCAGGCCTGGCGGGCCGCGCACGGCGCCCCCGCGCTGGACGCGCCCGCGCTGCCCGCCGCACTCGCCGAACTGCTCGACGCGGCCGGCGCCGCCGAAGCGCCACCGGCGGACCGCCGCGTCTGGCTGTGGGGCGTGCCGGCGCCCGCCCGGGCGGCCGAGGCATTGCTGCGCAGCCCGTCACGCCCGGCCCTCGCAGGATGGGCGCCGGGCGCCGGTGGCGACGAAGCCCTGTGATACGCTGCCGCGACACAGGAGTGAGCCGACCATGACCGCCCGCGAAGCCCTTGCCGTCGACGCTGCCGACCCCGTCGACACCCCGGAAGGCCCCCCGCCGACCGCGCTCGACCCGGCCGCCCGCGCCCAGCAGCTGCCGCTGCAGCATGGCCGGCGCCTGAGCCTCGCGTCCAGCGGCGGCGACGACCTGGTCGAGGTGCGCGGTGCCGGCGGTGCGCTGGAACTGCGCATCCGGCTCACGCCCGAGGGCCCGGTGCTGCAGATGGACAGCCTGAAGCTGTCGCTGAAGGCGGCCGAGTCGGTCGAGGTCGACTGCGCGCAGTTCTCGGTGCGCGCGCGCGACGCGCTGACGCTCGCCAGCGAGGGCGCGCTCGGCGTCCAGGCCGGCGGCGATGCGCGCGTCGAGGCCCAGGGCGAGGTGCGCGTCGCGGGCACGATGATCTACCTGAACTGAGCCGCCCATGCCCCCCGCCGCCCGCATGACCGACAAGGTGCTGCACGACGCACCGCACTGCCACGCGCCGATCCACCCGGCCGCGCCGGTGCCCACGCCGGTGCCGCACCCGCCGAAGCCGCTGCAGATCGTGCTCGCCTGCGTGCCGACGGTGCTGATCGACAACCTGCAGGCCGCCGTCGTCACCTCGCAGACCGAGCCCTGCCTGATGGCCACCTGCATCCCCGGCGGCCCGGGCATGGTGGCCAAGGGCTCGGCCACGGTGATGATCGGCATGCTGCCGGCCGCCCGCGCCGGCGACATGGTGGCCTTCCCGACCTGCGTCGCGCCGATTCCCAGCCCGACCGGCAAGATCATCCCGCCCTGCTCGACCACCGTGATGATCGGCGGCTGAGAGCGCCCCCGGACCTGCCGCGTCGCGTCGCCCCCGAGGGGGATGACACTCCCCGGGCGGCCGCGCATGGGCCCAGGCGGCCGCCGCGGCCCCGCGGGTGCCGCCGCACCGGCCGCCCTGCCCCAGCACACGGCCCGGCCCCCATCGACACATGCTCACCTCGCACCTGGCGCAGCTGCGCCCCCTGTGCCCCACCTGCCGCCTCGCCGGACGCGGCGCGCAGGCGCTGACGCTCGGCCACGTCGCGCAGGCGCAAGGCGAGGAGGTGATCGAGGGCGTGCTGCTCTGCCCGCACCCGGCCTGCCAGCGCGAGCACCCGGTGCTGGACGGCATCCCGGTGGTGGTGAGCGACATCGCGGGCTGGGCCGCGCACCAGCTCGAGGGCACGCTGCGGCGCGACGACCTGAGCCCCTTCGCCGAGAGCCTGCTCGGCGATGCCGCGGGGCCGGGCTCCGGCTTCCACGCCGAGCGCACGAACCTGGGCATCTACGGCTGGGGCCACTGGGGCGACTGGGTCGCCGCGGCCGGGCGGGCGCACGGCGGCGCCTACGCCCGGCTGCTGGAGGACGCGCTGGCGCTGGCCGAGGCCACGCCCGGTGGCCTGGGTCGGGGCTCGGAGGCGCCGGCGACGGCCCCCCACCCCCCGCGCCTCGGCGGCACCTGGCTGGACCTCGGCTGCTCGGTCGGCCGCGGCCCCTGGGCGCTGGCGCGCGAGGGCGCCTCGCTGGTGGTCGGGGTGGACCTCAACATGTCGATGCTGCGCGTCGCCGAGCACGCGCGGCGCGCCGGCCGGGCCCGCTTCCCGCTGCGCCGCAGCGGCATCGTCTTCGACCGCGTCGACCAGCCGCTGCCCGCGGCCGACCCCGCGCGCACCAGCCACTGGTGCTGCGACGTCGGCCTGCTGCCCTTCGCCGAGGCAAGCTTCGACGGCGCGCTGCTGCTGAACCTGGTCGACTGCGTGCCCCAGCCGCTGGCCCTGCTGGCCGAGGCCGCGCGGGTGCTGCGGCCCGGCGCGGCCGCGCTGTTCGCGTCACCCTACGACTGGTCGCCGAGCGCGACCGCGCCGGGGCAGTGGATCGGCGGCCACTCGCAGCGCAGCGCCTCGCGCGGCGACCCGCCGACCGAGCTGCGGCGCCTGCTGTCGCCCGACTGTGCCGCCGGCATCGACCTCGGCCTCGTGATCGACCGCGAGCGCGACGACGTGCCCTGGCACGTGCAGACCGGCGAGCGCTCCACCATGGCCTACCGCGTCCACCTGGCGGCGCTGCGGCGCAAGGGATGAGCCCGCCGGGCCGCCTGCTGCGCGCCGGGTGCGCCGGCGCCGGGCACGACGCGCAGGCGGCCGCGTGAGACGCAGCGCCGCGCCACGCGATGGCGGCGCGCGCCTGGGCTGGCAGCTGGCGCAGCTGACCTGGCCGGAATGGCGGCATGCGCCGTGGCGCCACCTGGCGGCGCTGGCCGCGGTGATGCTCGGCGTGGCGCTCGCCTTTGCCGTGCACCTCGTCAATGCGTCGGCACTGAGCGAGTTCAGCGCCGCGGTGCGCAGCGTCAACGGCAAGCCCGACCTGGAGCTGCGCGCGCAGCGCGAGGGCTTCGACGAGACGCTGTACGCCCGGGTCGCGCTGCATCCGCAGGTGCGCGCCGCGAGCCCCGTGGTCGAGATCGACACGGTGGCGCTGGACGCCAGGGGCCGGCGCGTCGCGCTGCGGGTGCTCGGCATCGACCCGCTGGGCGCCGCGGCGGTCACGCCGGACCTGCTGCCGCGGCCAGGCATCGGCGGCGCGGCGCCACCGGACGCCGGCGCGGACCGCCGTCGGATCTTCGACCCGGACGCCGTGGCGCTGAACGCCGCCGCGCGGGCCCGGCTCGGACTGGAAGGCGCGGCCGCCCCCGGCGGCCCGCCCGAGGTGCTGCGACTGCTGAGCGGCAACGGCCCGGTCGAGCTGCGCTGGACGGGCCGCGTCGCGGCCGGCGGCCCGCCGCTGGCGGTGATGGACATCGCCGGGGCCCAGGCCCGCTTCGGCTGGCTGGGCCGGCTGTCGCGGCTGGACGTGCGCCTGGTGCCGGGCGCCGACCGGGCGCGCGTGCTGGCCGAGCTCGACCTGCCGCCGGCGGTGCGCGCGGCGGCGCCCGACGAGGCCGCCGAGCGCGTCTCCAACGTCTCGCGCGCCTACCGCGTCAACCTCACGGTGCTGGCGCTGGTGGCGCTGTTCACCGGGGCCTTCCTGGTGTTCTCCATCCTCTCGCTGTCGGTGGCACGGCGCCTGCCGCAGCTGGCGCTGCTCGGCGTGCTCGGCCTCAGCGCGCGCGCGCGGCGGCGGCTGGTGCTGGCCGAGTCGCTGGCGATCGGCGCGACCGGCAGCGTGCTGGGGCTCGCGCTCGGGACCGCGCTGGCCGCCCTCGCGCTGCGCCTGCTCGCCGGCGACCTCGGCGGGGGCTACTTCCCCGGCGTGGCGCCGACGCTGCAGTTCGACGCGCTGGCGGCGGCGGTGTTCGGGGCGCTGGGCATCGCGGCCGCGGTGGTCGGCGGCCTCGGACCGGCCCGGACCGCCGAGCGCCTGGCCCCCGCGCAGGCGCTGAAGGGCCTCGGCAGTGCGCCGGCACCGGGCCGGCGCCAGGCGCTGCCCGGGCTCGCGCTGCTGGCCGCCGGCACCGCGCTGGCCTTCGCGCCGCCGGTCGGCGGGCTGCCGATCGCCGCCTACGTCGCGGTGGCGCTGCTGCTGCTCGGCGGCATCGTCGTCGTGCCGGCCGCCGTGGCCGCGCTGCTCGCCGGCCTGCGGCCGCCGCGCCACCCGCTGGCGCTGCTCGCGGTGGAGCGCGCGCGCCACCAGCGCTCGGCCGCGACGATCGCGATCGCCGGCGTGGTCGCGAGCCTCGCGCTGTCGGTGGCGCTGACGGTGATGGTGACCAGCTTCCGCGAGGCCGTCGCCGAGTGGCTGGACACCGTGCTGCCGGCCGACCTCTACCTGCGCGTGGCCGGCGCCGGTGCCGGCGACACCCTGGTGCTGCCGCCCGGCATCGTGCAGACCCTGGCCGCGATGCCGGGCGTCGCGCGGGTGGAGGCGCAGCGCGTGACCCAGGTGCAGTGGGCGCCGGGACGCCCGACGGTGGCGCTGATCTCCCGGCCGCTGGCCGACCCGCTGCGCAGCCTGCCGCTGGTCGGCGAGCGCGCCGCGGTGCCGGCGGGCGAGGCGGCGGCCTGGGTCAGCGAGGCCATGGTCGCGCTGTACGACGCCCGGCCCGGCACCCGCCTCGCGCTGCCGCTGCCGGACGGCCGCCGGGTGCCGGTCACCGTGGCCGGCGTCTGGCGCGACTACGCGCGCCAGAGCGGCGCGGTGCTGCTGGCGCGCGAGGACTACGAGCGCCTGAGCGGCGACCGCCGGCTCAACGACCTCGCGATCTGGCTGGCCCCCGGCGCCGCACCGGCGCGGGTGCAGGACGCGGTGCGCGCGCGGCTGCCCGACGCGCCGGGCGGCGCCTTCGAGATGGCCTCGGCCGGCGAGATCCGCGCGCTGTCGCTGCGCATCTTCGACCGCAGCTTCGCCGTCACCACCTGGCTGCAGGCGATCGCCATCGGCATCGGCCTGTTCGGCGTCGCGGCCAGCTTCTCGGCCCAGGTGCTGGCGCGGCGCAAGGAGTTCGGCCTGCTGGCCCACCTCGGCCTGACGCGGCGCCAGATCCTGGCACTGGTGGCCGCGGAAGGCGCGGTGTGGACCGCCGCGGGCACCGTGCTCGGGCTGCTGCTCGGGCTCGCGGTGGCGGTGGTGCTGGTCCACGTCGTGAACCCGCAGAGCTTCCACTGGACCATGGAACTGCGCCTGCCCCCAGGGCGCCTCGCGGCGCTGTGCGGCGCGGTGCTGGCCGCCGGCGTCCTGACCGCCTGGCTGGCCGGCCGGGCCGCCGTGGGGCGCCTGCCGGTGGTGGCGGTGCGCGAGGACTGGTGAAACGGCCCGGCCCGACGGGCGTGGCCTGCCACCGACGCCGAGCCGGCGGCGCGGTCGCCGGCCCGTCCGGGCTGCGAGGCGCTCAGCCGCCGGCGGTCTCGCGCACCTGGAAGACGTTGCCCTCGGGGTCGTGGCCGTCGCAGGCCCGGAAGCCGCGGGCTTCCCAGGCACGCGCGGGCGGTGCGATCCGTCCGCCGAGCGCGGCCGCCTGGCGCCGGGCCTCGGCGATCGAGGCGACCGGCAGTGCCAGCTTGATCGGCACGTCCTCGCGCACGCGCGGCGGCACGCCGATCTCGATCGCCGCGGCCACGCGCTTCGGCAGGCCGTGCACGACGAGCTGGAAGCCCGGGGTCTCCAGCACCACGTGGTCCGCGGCGCGCTCCCGCGCGACGAGGCCGGCGACGGCTTCGTAGAAGGCGGCAAGGCGGGCGACGTCCTTCGCGAAGACGACGGCGCTGGGCAGCGGCAGGGGGGACATCGGGACTCCTCGGGCGGTCCGGCCGCCGGCGCCGGCGCGGGGGCGACGCGCGCGCGGCCGGCGGCCCATGGTATGCCGCCGGCGGGCGGCGTGGCGACTTCAGCCGGGGCCGGTCGGCGGCTCGCCGTCTACCGGCTCGAAGCCGGACAGCGCCGGCGACACGACCGACACGAAGCGCAGCGGCACGTCGCCCGTGGCGAGCACGCCGTGCACCGCGCCGGCCGGCGCGATCGCCACCACGCCCGGCGCCAGCGGCCGGGTCGTGCCGGCGGTGTCGGTGACGTAGAGGCCCTCGCCGGACAAGACGATCCAGGTGTCCTGCCCGCTCGGGTGACGGTGCAGCGCGAGGCGCTGCCCCGGCTCGACCTGCCAGCACACGACGGCGGCCTCGGCCGTCTCGGCGATCACGACGCGCGGCGGCTCGTCTTCGCCGGAGCGGAAATGGTCGGCGGCATCGAGCACGCGGTCCTGGTGCATGCGGTTCTCCTGGGGCAGGTCGCCGCCGCGGACACGCAAGAGCCGGACCGGTCGCTGGCCCGGCCGATCAGCCTCCTGCCGCGTTCGCGCCCTCGAGCACGTTGACCACGTTGACGCCGACGGCGTCGACCGCGTAGCCGCCCTCGTAGACCCAGACGCAGGGCCGTCCACCGAGCGCCGCCGCGATGCGCCGGCCGATCTCGGTGTAGTCCGCGCTGTCGAGCGTGAAGCCCGAGATCGGGTCGCCGGCGTAGGTGTCGACGCCGAGGCTGACGACGCAGGCGTCGGCGCCGAAGGTGCCGAGCGCGGCCAGCGCGGCGTCGAGCGCGGCCGCCCAGCCGGCCCAGCCGGTGCCGCGCGGCAGCGGCAGGTTCAGGTTGTGGCCGAGCCCGGGCCCGGCGCCGCGCTCGTCGGCATGGCCGAGGTAGAAGGGGTACTCGGTGCGCGGGTCGCCGTGGATCGACGCGGTGAAGACGTCGGCGCGCTCGTAGAACAGGCTCTGGGTGCCGTTGCCGTGGTGGTAATCGATGTCGAGCACGGCCACGCGCGCGGCGCCGGCCTCGCGCAGGGCCTGGGCCGCGACGGCGGCATTGTTCAGGAAGCAGTAACCGCCGAAGAAGTCCGCGCCGGCGTGGTGCCCGGGCGGTCGCGTCAAAGCGAAGGCCTGGCGCTCGCCGCCGCCCGTGACGGCCCGCGCCGCCGTCAGCGCGCAGGCGGCGCCGGCGCGCGCGGCGGCCCAGCTGCCCGCGGTCAGCGGCGTGCCGGCGTCGAAGGAATAGAGGCCGAGCCGGGCGGCGAAGTTGTCCGGCTCGAGGTCGGCACGGAAGCCGCGCACCGGCCAGACCGAGGGGATCGCATCCAGCGCCGCGTTCGCCGGGTCCAGCGCGACCCAGTCGTCCCACGCCCGTCCCAGGAAGGCCAGGTAGCGCGGCGCGTGGACGCGGGCCAGCAGGGCGTCCAGGCCGGCGTCGTCCGGCAGCACGACCGGGCCCTGCGGGCGCCGCCCGAGCTCGGCCAGCACGTGGTCGACGCGGGCCGGCGTTTCGTGGCAGGGCACGAGGCGGCCGCGGAACATCTCGAGGCGACCCTGGTGGCGATGGTGGTCGGGGTTGTGGACGATGCGCATGGGGCGGGGAGGCCGGAAGGCTTGTGCGATGCTCGGCGGATGCGCCGCCGCGTCGCCCTCTTCTACCCGATCGGCCTGTGGGCCGGCAACGCGCGGGCCGCCGACGCCGCGGCGCAAGCCCCCGCGCTCGGCGTGAGCGAGCGCCGGCTGCAGTTCCCGGCCGATTTCGGGGCCCACCCCGACACCCGCATCGAATGGTGGTACGCCACCGGCGCCCTGGTGGCGGCCGAAGCGCCACGCGGCGCCGCACCGACGCACGGCTTCCAGCTGACCTTCTTCCGTGCCCGCACCGGGCTCGACGCGGCCCAGCCCAGCCGCTTCGCCGCGCACCAGCTGGTGTTCGCGCACGCCGCGGTGAGCGAGGTCTCCGGCGGCCGGCTGCGCCACGACGAGCGGATCGCGCGCGCCGTGCTCGGCGTCGCCGGGGCCGCCACCGGCGACACCCGCGCCTGGATCCGCGACTGGCAGCTGGCGCGCGAAGACACGGCGAGCCCGCCGGGCAGCCGCTACCGGGCGCGCCTGGCCAGCGATGCGGCCGGCTTCACGCTCGACCTGGCGCTGTCCACCACGCAGCCGCTGCTGCTGCAGGGCCGCGCCGGCTACTCGCGCAAGGGCCCGGACCCCGGCCAGGCCAGCCACTACTACAGCCAGCCGCAGCTCGCCGTCGAGGGCACGCTGGTGCTGGACGGCCGGCGCCGCCCGGTGCGCGGCCGCGCCTGGCTGGACCACGAGTGGAGCGACACCCTGCTGCATCCCGAGGCCGTGGGCTGGGACTGGATCGGCATGAACCTGGACGACGGCAGCGCGCTGACCGCGTTCCGGCTGCGGCGCGCCGACGGGCGCACGCTGTACGCGGGCGGCAGCTGGCGCACCGCCGGCGGCCCGGTGCGCGCCTTCGGCGCCGACGAGCTGCGCTTCGCGCCGGGCCGCTCGTGGACCAGCCCGCGCACCCGCGCCCGCTACCCGGTGGCCTGGCAGGTCGACACGCCGCTCGGCCGCTTCGGCGTGGAGGCCCTGTTCGACGACCAGGAGCTGGACAGCCGCGCCAGCACCGGGACGGTGTACTGGGAAGGGCTGAGCCGGCTCACGGATGCGGCCGGGCGCCCCGTCGGCGGCGGCTACCTGGAGATGACCGGCTACGTCGAGCGGCTGCGGCTGTAGCGCGGGCGGGACACGCGCCGCCGGCCGGCTTGACGCACGGGGGCCATCGCCCCTAAAGTGATATCATTTTAATTTCAATCCAATGTCGAGCGGAGGACCCCCATGGACCTGAACCCCACCCGCCGCGAGCGGCCCCTGCATTCCGCCAACGGCTACGCCGCGCTGTCGCTCGGGCTGCTGGCCATCGCCGCCGGCGTGGCGCTGCTGGTGCTGCGCGTGCTGCCCGGCTGGCTGATGCTGCTGCCGATCGCCACGATCGTGGTGGCGGCGCTGATGCTGATCGGGCTGTACATGCTGCAGCCGAACGAGGCGGCGATCCTGACCCTGTTCGGCGAGTACCGCGGGACCGACCGCGCCGAGGGCCTGCGCTGGACCAATCCCTTTTACGTGCGGCGCCGGCTGTCGCTGCGGGCCCGCAACCTGAACGCGCCGACGCTGAAGGTCAACGACAAGCGCGGCAACCCGATCGAGATCAGTGCCGCGGTCGTCTGGCGGGTGCGCGACACCGCGCAGGCGGTGTTCGAGGTGGACGACTTCGAGGCCTACGTGAAGGTGCAGGCCGAGGCGGCGCTGCGCCACCTCGCGTCGCTCTACGCCTACGACGACGGCGAGGACCTGGCCGCCGGCGAGACCACGCTGCGGGCCGGGCTGGACGAGGTCGCCAACGCCTTGCGCGGCGAGCTGCAGGCGCGCTTCGCGGACGCCGGCGTCGAGGTGCTGGACGCCAAGCTGACCCACCTCGCCTATGCGCCGGAGATCGCGCAGGTGATGCTGCGCCGCCAGCAGGCCGAGGCCATCATCAGCGCCCGGCAGAAGATCGTGCAGGGGGCGGTCAGCATGGTGGAGGCGGCGCTGCGCGGCCTGTCGGAGCGCGACATCGTGGTGCTCGACGACGAGCGCAAGGCCGCGATGGTGAGCAACCTGCTGGTGGTGCTGTGCTCCGACAAGGACACCCAGCCGATCATCAACGCCGGCACCCTCTACGCCTGAGCGGCGGACCTGCGCACGATGGCCAGTCCCGGCAAGAAGGCCTTCCTGTTGCGCATCGACCCGGCCGTCTGGGCCGAGATCGAGCGCCTGGCCGCCCAGGAGCTGCGCAGCGCGAACGCCCAGGTCGAGTACCTGCTGCGCGACGCGCTGGCCCGGCGCGGGCGGCTGCCGAAGCCGCTGCCGGACGAGGGGCCGGGGGGCGCGGACGAGGCGGCATCCGACGCGCCCTCGGGCGGCGGCGGCGGCGCCTGAGCGCGCGTCAGGCCGCGTCCGGGCAGTTCGACGGGTGGGCGGCCTCGAAGGCCGGCAGCGCGCGGCAGTGCGCCGCGATGCGGCGCACGGTGGGCATCGCGTCGAGCGGGCAGTCGAAGCGCTCGGCATTGAAGACCTGCGGCACCAGCACCGCATCCGCCAGCGTCGGCTGGTCGCCGTGGCAGCAGCGGCCGGTGCGCGCGTCGCCGGCCAGGCGCGCCTCGACCGCGGCCAGGCCGAGCGCCACCCAGTGCCGGTACCACGCGAGCTTGGCGGCCTCGTCCAGCCCGAGCCCCTGCGTCAGGTGGCGCAGCACGCGCAGGTTGTTCAGCGGGTGGATCTCGCAGGCGATGTCCAGCGCGAGCGAGCGCACCCGGGCGCGGCCGCCCGGATCGGCCGGCAGCAGCGGCGGCACCGGGTGGACCTCGTCCAGGTACTCGAGGATCGCGAGGGACTGGCCGATGCGCTCGTCGCCATCGACCAGCAGCGGCACCAGGCCGGACGGATTGAGCGCCCGGTACGCGGCGGCCTCCTGCTCGCCGCGCACCAGGTGCACGGCGTGGTGCGTCACCGGCAGGCCCTTCAGCGCCAGCGCGATGCGCACGCGGTAGGACGCGGACGAGCGGAAGTAGCCGTAGAGCTCCATCGCGCGGGTCGCGGGCCGGGGGGGTGGGCCGGGTGGGCGGGCCGGCGTCCGGACCGCCGTCAGCCGACGATGCGCACCGACAGCGTGCCGAGGCCGTCGACCGAGGCCTCCAGCAGGTCGCCGGCGACGACGGCGGCCACGCCCTCGGGCGTGCCGCTGAAGATCAGGTCGCCGGGCTGCAGCGTCCACGCGGCCGACAGGTGCTCGATCACCTCCGGCAGGCTCCAGATCAGCTTGCCGAGCGTGCTGTGCTGGCGCCGCGTGCCGTTGACCGACAGCGCGATCGCCGTCTCCGGCGTCGGCGACCAGTCGGCGGCCGGCACGATCGGGCCGATCGGCGCCGACTCGTCGAAGCCCTTGCCGATGCACCAGGGCCGGCCTTCCTTCTTCATCTGGTTCTGCAGGTCGCGCCGCGTCATGTCCAGGCCGAGCGCGTAGCCGTAGACATGCCGCATCGCGTCGGCGGCGGCGATGTCGCGCCCGCCGGTGCCGATCGCCACCACCAGCTCCACCTCGTGGTGCAGGTTGGCGGTCAGCGTCGGGTAGTGCATCTCGCCGGTCGTCCCCTCGGCCACCGGCAGCACCGCGTCGGCCGGCTTCATGAAGAAGAACGGCGGCTCGCGGCCGGTGAAGCCCATCTCGATCGCGTGCTCGACGTAGTTGCGGCCGACGCAGTAGATGCGGCGCACCGGGAAGCGGGCGTCGGGAGCGGCGCCGCGCACCGGCACGGTGGCCGGCGGCTGGGGAGGAATGACGAACGTCATGGTCGCGGCGCCGGGCGCCCGGGGTGGAAAACGCCGGTGATCATGCCATGCGGGCGGTGCGCCGGGGCCCCGCCGCTACACTGTGTCATGCTCGACATGCGTTCGATCCGGCACTGCAGGAGTTGCGGCAACACCGTCCGCTACGAGGTGCCCCCCGACGACAACCGCGAGCGCGCGGTCTGCACCGTCTGCCGCACCATCCACTACGTCAACCCGCTGAACGTGGTCGGCACCGTGCCGGCCTGGGAGGACAAGGTGCTGCTGTGCCGCCGCAACATCGAGCCGCGCCACGGCTACTGGACGCTGCCGGCCGGCTTCATGGAACTCGGCGAGACCACCGCCGACGGCGCGCTGCGCGAGACCGTCGAGGAGGCCGGCGCGCACATCGAGCTGCAGGGGCTGTTCACGCTGCTGAACGTGACGCGGGTCAGCCAGGTGCACCTGTACTACCGCGCCCGGCTGCTCGACCTCGATTTCGCCCCGGGCCCCGAGACGATCGAGGCGCGGCTGTTCGGCGAGGACGAGATCCCGTGGGAGGAGCTCGCCTTTCGCACGGTGCGCGCCACGCTCGAGCATTACTTCGCCGACCGGCGCCGGGGTCAATTCGGCATCCACTGCGCCGATATCGCCTGAACGCCCAGGACACGCTTCATGAGTTCAGCCACCACCGACACCGCGCCGGCCGTCCCGGCCGCGCCCTCCCCCGCGGAGGGCCGCCCCCCCGAACCGGCGCGGCCCGCCGCGGCCGGAGGGCTGAAGATCACCCAGCAGCCGGGCCCCGGCGGCGCCGCGGTGGCGCCGCGCGCCGCGGCGGCCGCGCCGCTGCGCGCCAGCGTGTCCGTCACGGCGGCCCCTGGCGAGCCCGCGCGCGCCGCCGCGCCAGCCGGCGCCGGCATGGCCCAGGCCGTCCAGGCGGCGCAGGCCGCCGCCGGTGCGGCGGCGGCGGCCGCGACGGCCGCCCGCGTCGGCGCCAACCCGACCACGCGGCTGCGCGAGGACCTGATCCACCCCGACCCGCTGCTCGACTGCCTGGTCGAGGTCTGCCGGCTGCAGGGCGTGGCGGCCACGCGGGCCTCGCTGTCCGCCGGGCTGCCGCTGGACGCCGGCGGCCGGCTCTCGCTCGAACTGGTCGAACGCGCCGCCGCCCGCGCGGGCATGAGCGCCCGGCTGCAGCGGCTCAAGCTGGACCAGATCGACCCGGCCACGCTGCCGGTGGTGCTGATCCTCGCGAACAACCAGGCCTGCGTGCTGCTGGGCACCGACAGCCATGGCCACGCCCGCGTGCTGCTGCCGGCCACCGGCCAGGGCGCGGTGACGATGACCGCCGACCAGCTCGCCGCCCGCTACATCGGCGTGACGCTGTTCGTGCGGCCGCACTTCCGCTTCGACGAGCGCACGCCCGAGGTCCGCAAGGTCAAGGCCCAGCACTGGTTCTGGAGCGCGGTGATCTCGCAGCGCGGCGTCTACCGCGACGTGCTGTGGGCGGCGCTGCTGATCAACGTGTTCGCGCTGGTCACGCCGCTGTTCTCGATGAACGTCTACGACCGCGTGGTGCCGAACAACGCCGTCGAGACGCTGTGGGCCCTGTCGATCGGCGTGCTGCTGGTGATCGCGGCGGACCTGTTCATGCGCACGCTGCGCAGCCACTTCGTCGACGAGGCCAGCGCGCGCATCGACGTGCGCATCTCCGCCACGCTGATGGAGAAGGTGCTGGGCATGCGGCTGGAGAACCGGCCCGAGTCGATCGGCTCCTTCGCGTCCAACCTGCGCGGCTTCGAGCAGGTGCGCGACTTCATCGCCTCCGGCACCGTGACCGCGATGATCGACCTGCCCTTTGCGCTGCTGTTCATCGCGGTGCTGGGCTGGATCTCGCCGTGGCTGATGCTGCCGGTGCTGGTCGCCTTCGGCCTGATCCTGGTGATGGGCTACGTGATGCAGCACCGGCTGCACGAGCTGGCCGAGACCACCTACAAGGCCTCGGCGCTGCGCAATGCGACGCTGATCGAGAGCCTGGGTGCGATCGAGACGATCAAGGCCCAGGCCGCCGAGGGCGTGGTGCAGTCGAAATGGGAGCGCGCCAACGCCTTCCTGGCGCGCACCAACGTGAAGATGCGCGAGACCTCGTCGCGCGCGATGTACGCCACCAACACCGTGACCCAGCTGGTCTGGGTGGTGATGATCCTGATCGGCGTCTACCTGATCAGCCTGCGCGAGCTGACGATGGGGGCGCTGATCGCCGCCAGCATGCTGTCCTCGCGCGCGCTCGGCCCGGCCGGGCAGATCGTCGGGCTGCTGATGCAGTACCAGGGCGCGCGCACCGCGCTCGACTCGCTGAACCGGGTGATGGACAAGGAGGTCGAGCGCCCCGAGGGCAAGACCTTCATCCAGCGGCCGCAGCTGAAGGGCGAGATCGAGTTCCGCCACGTCAAGTTCGCCTACCCGAACCGCGACGATGCGGCGCTCGAAGGCGTGAGCTTCAAGGTCGCGGCCGGTGAGCGGGTCGCGCTGATCGGCCGCGTCGGTTCGGGCAAGTCGACCATCCAGCGGCTGATGATGGGCCTGTACCGTCCGACCGACGGCGCGGTGCTGATCGACGGCGTCGACCTGCGCCAGCTCGACCCGGCGGACGTCCGGCGCAATGTCGCCAGCGTCTCGCAGGACGTGACGCTGTTCTACGGCACGCTGCGCGACAACATCACGCTCGGCCTGCCCTTCGCCGACGACGCCCAGGTGGTGGCGGCGGCCGAGGTGGCCGGGCTGATCGAGTACGTGAACCGGCACCCCAAGGGCTTCGACATGCCGGTGGGCGAGCGTGGCGAGTTCCTGTCCGGCGGCCAGCGCCAGTCCGTGGGCATCGCGCGGGCGGTGCTGCACAACGCACCCATCCTGCTGCTCGACGAACCGACCAGCGCGATGGACTTCTCCACCGAGGCCCAGATCACCGCCCGGATGAAGGCCTTCTCGCAGGGCCGCACCGTGGTGCTGGTGACGCACCGCACCTCGATGCTGGCGATGGTGGACCGGGTGATCGTGATCGACGGCGGCAAGGTGGTGGCCGACGGGCCGCGCGAGCGCATCATGGAAGCGCTGGCCAGCGGACGCATCGCGAGGGCGGCATGATGAGCGACACCGAGTTCAAGTCGAAGTACTTCCCGACGGCGCCGGCGGCCGGCGCGACGGCCGCGGCCGCGGCGCCCGCCGGTGGTGGCAGCCAGGCCCAGGCCCGGGCCGCGATCGCCGAGGACCCGCGTCTGCAGCGCCTGATGTCCGCCGGTGGCTCCGCGGTCAAGGTGCTGGAGCGGATCCGCATCGCCTTGCAGCCGCTGACGCGCCGGCTGTTCGGCGGCACCGTGGCCGACAACGCCGAGCTGTCGCGCGAACTGCGCCGCTTCGAGCTGGAGGCCGAGGTCGTGATGTCGCGCGAGCGCACCCAGCGGGCGCAGCTGATCGTGCGCGCGGCGCTGGTGGTGATCGTGCTGCTGGTGGTCTGGGCCAGCCTCGCCCACGTCGACGAGGTGACGCGCGGCGACGGTAAGGTGATCCCGTCGAAGCAGCTGCAGGTGGTGCAGTCGCTCGATGGCGGCGTGGTGTCCGAGATCCTGGTGCGCGAGGGCGAGGTGGTCGAGGAAGGCCAGCTGCTGCTGAAGATCGACGAGACGCGCGCCAGCTCCGGCGTGCGCGAGAGCGTGGCCCAGGGCTTCGCGCTGCAGGCGCGGCTCGCGCGGCTGCGTGCGCTGGCCGAGGGCACGTCCTTCAAGGCCCCGCCGACCGGCAAGGACAAGGGCCAGGACGCCGAGGAGATGCGCATCCTCGAGGAGGAGCGCCGGCTCTACGAGAACAAGCTCGACGAGCTGAACACCATGCTGTCGATCAACCGCCAGCAGTTGCAGCAGCGGCAGCAGGAGGCGAGCGAGATGCGCGCCCGCCGCTCGTCGGCCGAGCGCAGCCTGGCGCTGAACCAGCAGGAGCTGTCGAAGACGCGCCCGCTGCTGTCGACCGGCGCCGTCTCGGACGTGGACATCCTGCGGCTGGAGCGCGAGGTCTCGCGCAGCCGCGGCGAGGTCGAGGCCGCCGGGGCCCAGCTGTCGCGCGTGCAGGCCTCGATCGGCGAGGCGCAGCGCAAGATCCAGGAGACGGAGCTCGCCTTCCGCAACGAGGCGCGGCGCGACATGGCCGACGTGCTCGGCAAGCTGAACGCCCTCAACGAGGGCCAGGTCGCGCTGCTCGACAAGGTCGACAAGTCGCAGGTCAAGAGCCCGGTGCGCGGCCGGGTGCAGCGCCTGCTGGCCAACACGATCGGCGGCGTGGTCACGCCGGGCAAGGACATCGTCGAGATCGTGCCGCTGGACGACCAGCTCGTGCTCGAGGCCCGGGTGCTGCCGAAGGACATCGCCTTCATCCACCCGGAACAGCACGCCACCGTGAAGTTCACCGCCTACGACTTCTCGATCTACGGCGGGCTCGACGCGAAGGTCGAGAACATCAGCCCCGACACCATCGTCGACGAGAAGGGCAACGCCTTCTACCTGGTGCGCGTGCGCACCGCGAAACCCAACTTCAGCGAGAAGATGCCGATCATCCCCGGGATGACGGCCGAGGTGGACATCCTGACCGGCAACAAGACGGTGCTGTCCTACTTGCTGAAGCCGGTGCTCAAGGCGCGCGCCTACGCGCTGAGCGAGCGCTGAGCGGCGAGCGCGGCGACGGGCCGGGGGCGCGCCTCCCGCCGTCCCGTGCCGCCGCCTGCGCCGTGGCGGCCCGCCCGGCGCCCCCTCCCCCTGCCGACCGTTCCGGTGACCCGTCGCCGCCCTGGGGCCGCCTGGCGGCGGCATGGGCTCGCGCGGATCCCACGCGGCATCGATCGGAGGCAAGGCGAGTCGATCACGCGCAACGCTAATCGTCCGCTGGCCCCCTGCTTCGTGCGAAAAGTCGCGAAACCGGGCCAAGAATCGCGCCGAAAGTCCCTACAGCCGCCGGCCCCGCCTCCGAAAACGTCGAAGCGATGCGCCGTCCCCCGAAGGCCGGCGTCCTGCCGGTTCGCGCGCCGGCCGAGACCCTCCTTATTTCCCGAAACAGGCAGACTTCAGTGAAGTGGATCACGAAAGACGCTTGGATCTCGTGGAATAAGGGGCTCGCCATCGGCGCCCGACCCTGAAACAATTCGTTCCAGCTGCCCTCAGCCCGTCACACCCCGACCAGGAGCCCGATCCATGCCCACCATGATCCAAACCACCTCAGGAAAAGTCACCGGCCTGTGGGGCAAGGCGATGATCCGGGGGGCCGACGGCAAGATGCGGCCGCTGCAGATCGGCGACTACATCGTCAAGGGCGACGTGATCCTGACGTCGCAGGACGGCATCGTGCAGCTGACGCCCGAGCAGGCGCCGCCGGTGGCGACCAACCTGGACGACCTGGAGCCCACCGCGGCGGGCGGCGGCGGTGGTGCGGCACTGGGCGAGGGCCTGCGGGTCGGCCGCATCAGCGAAGGCACGACCGAGGCCGGCGTCGTGCAGTCGGTGGTCGTCGACAGCCAGCGCATCGGGCCGAGCCCGGATGGCCCGATCCGTTTCGGCCCGGTGGCCAACCCGGACGCGCTGACCGTCGACGAGGACTCGATCCTCCCGGTCAAGCTCACCGGCAGCGACCGTGACGGCGTGGTCGTCAGCTACACGATCGTGCAGGTGCCGACCGGCGGCGTGCTGACCAAGGGCAACGGCACGCCGATCGCGGCCGGTACCACGATCACGCCGGCGGAGGCCGCCGACCTGGTCTTCGTGCCGCCGCCGAACTTCAACGGCAACCCCGGCAACATCCAGTTCTTCGTCACCGACAACTCCGGCAGCACCTCGCCGCAGGCCCCGGTGACGATCTTCGTGAACCCGGTCAACGACCCGCCGGTCGCCGGCACCGTGCCGAACGGCCCGGACGGCGTCGCGATCCCCGACCCGGACCCGAACCACATCCCGAACAGCCCGGACTACCAGGCCACGACGCCCGAGGACACCCCGGTCAGCGGCCTGGTCCGCGCGACCGACGTCGACAACGACACCCTCACCTACACCCGCAATTCGGATCCGAAGAACGGCACGGTCACCGTCCAGCCGGACGGCAGCTGGACCTACGTGCCGAACCCGGACTACAACGGCCCGGACCAGTTCACCGTGATCGTGAACGACGGCAAGGGCGGGACCGACATCTCGACGGTCTACATCAACGTCACGCCGGTCGACGACACGGCGCCACCGGCCGGCGCCGACGCGGTGCGCACCACGCAGGAAGACATCCCCTACGTGGTCAAGGCGGCCGACTTCGGCTTCTCCGACCCGAACCCCGGCGACACGCTGAGCGCGGTGCGCATCGACACGCTGCCGGCGCGCGGCTCGCTGACGCTGGACGGCGTGGCCGTCACGGCCGGCCAGGTCATCTCGGCCGCCGACCTCGCGGCCGGCAAGCTCGTCTTCCTCGGCGGCCAGGACGAGAACGGCTCGCCCTATGCCGACTTCACTTTCTCGGTGCAGGACTCGAGCGGCCTGTTCGACCCCTCGCCGAACACGCTGACGATCAACGTCACGCCGGTCAGCGACACCCCGGTGGCGGCGAACGACACCGCGGTCACGCCGGAAGACACGCCGAAGTTCATCGACGTGCTGGCCAACGACAAGGACGCCGACGGTGACGTGCTGAGGATCATCGCGGTCGACGGCCGCCCGGTCACCGAGGGTGGCCCGGCGGTGACGATCGTCGACGGCGCGAACACGCCGCTGGGGACCGTGCAGCTCGTGGTCGAGGACGGCCGCCAGCAGCTGCTGTTCACGCCGGCACCGAACTACAACGGCCCGGTCGACTTCCCCTACACGATCACCGACGGCCTGACGCCGGTGACGGCCCAGGTCTCGGTCACGGTGACGCCGGTGAACGATCCGCCGGTGGCACGCAACGACGCGGTCAACACGCCCGAGGACGTGCCGGTCGTGGTGCCGGTGCTGCGCAACGACAGCGACGTCGATGGCGACCCGCTGACGATCACCGCGGTCACCCAGCCGACGAACGGCCGCGTCACGATCGACCCGGAGACCGGCAACCCGCTGTACACGCCGAACCCCGACTACCAGGGCAGCGACAGCTTCACCTACACCATCTCCGACGGCCAGGGCGGCAGCTCGACCGCGACCGTCACGATCACCGTCGGCGGCGTCAACGACGCGCCGCAGGCGAACCCCGACATCGGCCGCACCGACGAGGACACGCCGCTGGTCGTGCCGACGCAGCAGGGCGTGATCGAGGGCGCGGGCGCCGACACCGACCCGGAGAACGACTCGCTGACCGTCAGCGCGGTGCGCTTCGGCAGCACCGAGGGCGGCGTGGGCCAGCCGCTGGCCGGCGCCTGGGGCGTGCTGAACCTGGCGGCCGACGGCAGCTACACCTACACCCCGTCCGACGCGGCCCAGGCGCTGCGCCCGGGCGACACGCGCACCGACGTCTTCACCTACACCGTCCGTGACGCGGGCGGCCTGACCTCGTCGACCACGCTGACGATCGAGGTGACCGGCCTGAACGACGCCCCCGTGGCCGCCGACGACCGGGCCGTGACGCCGGAAGACACCCCGATCACGCTGCCGGTGCTCGCCAACGACAGCGACCCCGAGAACGACCCGCTGTCGATCCGCGAGATCAATGGCCAGCCGATCCAGTCCGGCGTGCCGGTGACCCTGTTCGACCCGAGCGCGCCGGCCGTGGCGATCGGCACCGTGACGGTCAACGACAACCAGACGCTGACCTTCAACCCGGCGCCGGGCTACAACGGCCCGGTGTCGTTCAGCTACACCGTCAGCGACGGCGACAAGTCCGACCAGGGCCAGGTCACGATCCAGGTCGACTCGCGCAACGACCCGCCGGACGCGATCGACGACCGCCTCGGCACCTTTGCGAGCAACACCTTCTTCTTCGACCCGCGGGCGAACGACCTCGACCCGGACAACGCGCAGTCGGAACTGCGCGTGGTCGCGGTGGACGGCAAGCCTTTCGACGCGAACAACCAGGTCATCGTCACCGAAGGCGTGGTCACGCTGCTGCCGAACGGCACGCTGAGCTTCACGCCGAACGCGAACTTCTACGGCCCGGTCGACTTCCCCTACACGATCAGCGACCCGGACGGCCTGACCGACTCGGCGGTGATCAGCTTCACGATCACCGACGACCGCCCCTCGGTCTCGGCGATCGGCAGCCCGACGGCGACCGAAGGCAATGTGCTGGACTTCCAGGTCACGCTGAGCAACACCAGCACGATCGCCACGCAAGTCACCTTCACGCTGCGTGACGGCACGGCCACCGTCGGCGTCGACACGGGCACGCCGCAGGTGCTGATCGGCGGCGTCCCCGCCACCGTGACGACCAACCCGGACGGCAGCCTGACGGTGGACGTGCCGGCCAACACCCCGACGAATGCCCTCGTCGTGCGCGTGCCGACGGTGGTCGACGGCATCACCGAGGTCTCCGAGAACCTGACCCTGCTCGGCAGCACCCCGACGAACGCGACGCCGGCGAGCGGCCTGGGCACCATCCTCGACGGCGACGGCACGCCGACGCTGTCGATCAGCGGCCCGGGCGCCGTCGACGAGAACGCCGGCACCGTGACCTACACCGTCACGCTGTCCAACCCGAGCAGCCTGCCGATCACGGTCGCCTTCGGCACCGCCGACGGCACGGCGAAGGCCGGCGAGGACTACACCGCCAACGCCGGCACGCTGACTTTCGCGCCGGGCGCGTCGCTGACCCAGACGATCACGGTCGCGATCCGTGACGACGACATCTACGAGGGCCGCGAGACCTACAGCGTCAACCTGAGCGCGCCGACCAACGCGACCATCGCCGTCGGCACCGCGACGACCGCGATCTTCGACGACGGCACGCCCACGCCGCCGCCCCCGGGCCAGCCGCCGTCGCCGCCGGACGATGACCGCGGCCGCCTGACCGTCTCCAGATCGGAAGAGCGGTTCAGCAGGAATGCCGAGACCGATCTCGTATGCCGTCT
>NZ_BBYR01000070.1 GCF_001293525.1 Pseudideonella sakaiensis
ATGGCCACACAGGCTTTCTGCCAGCCCACGCGGGCGGTCAGCTGCACCAGCCAGCGCGAGGTCGGATCGTCGCGTTTGGGGGCCGACATCACCGCTGCCTTGGCACCCTGGATCAGGAGCGTGCGCAGGTAGTCGTCGCCGCGCTTGGTGATGCGGCCGAGACTCGTCTTGCCGCCGCTGGAGTTCTGGCGCGGCACCAGGCCGAGCCAGGCGCCGAACTGATGGCCGGCCTTGAACTGCTTGAAGTCGCCCACGCTGGCCGTGAGCGCAGAGGCGCCGATCTCGCCGATGCCGGTGAGCTTGGCCGCACGGCGGGCCTCGGGCGAGCTGCGCACGTGCAGGCCGATTTGTTGATCGCACCAGCGAAGCTGCTCGTCGAGCGCACGCCAGTGGTCGAAGGCGCGCTGCAGCACCAGACGGGCGGTTCCGCTCAGTTCGTTGCTGGCGTCTTCGAGTACATCGGCCAGGGCAGCGCGCAGCGCCTTCGGGCTCTTGCCGAAGACCAGGCCGAACTCGGCCAACTCCCCGCGGATGCGGTTGATGCAGGCGGTGCGCTCTTCCTTGATGCCCTCGCGCACCCGATGCAGCGCCATGATCCCTTGCTGTTCGCAAGTCTTGATCGGCACGAAGCGCATCCTCGGGCGAGAGGCGGCCTCGCAGATGGCGGCAGCGTCGGTCATGTCGTTCTTGCCGCTGCTGCCCTCCATGCGATAGGGCGTGACGAAGCTGGCGGCGATCAAGCGGGCATCCAGGCCCATCGAGCGCAGCCGGCGGCCCCAGTGGTGAGCACTGGAGCAGGCCTCCATGGCCACGACGCAGCCAGCAGGCAGCTGGGCGCACCAGGCGAGGAACTGATCACGCTTGATCGACCGCGCGACGATCCGTCGCCCGGCGGCGTCCACCGCGTGCACCTGGATGACGTGCTTGGCCAAATCGACGCCAACACGCACAATGAACTGCATCAGTCGGGCAATATCGGTCATGGGGCGTCTCCGCTTCGGTTCAGATTGAAACTCGCAATTCAATCTTGGTGCTTCGGCACCGGAGGGTGGGAAGTCCCTTCGTATTCGCTCAAGCTGACCCGCTACGGCAGGCGCTGTAAGCCTGGTCCGCGGCACATGGTGCATCGCGTACCAGGCTTACAGCGTCCGCCTCCGCGGGCAGCTTAGTTTAGAGGCGTCAACAAAGCGAGGCTCAACGCTCCACCATTGGTCGAGTAAGGTGCACACCGCACCCAGGAGAATTACCCATGAGCGCCCCTGTGCATCGGCTGCTGACGATCTTGATCTCACTTGTTGCGTCGCTCCCTACGACGAGTCCAGCGCAAGAGAGCGAGCTAGGACCGTGCGCGACGTTTGAGGAACTTAGCGCACAGCAAAGCGAAGCGGTCGACAAACTGCTTATCGAGATAGACCAACTGCCTCAAACGGCAGCCATGATCGACGCCCACATCCAGTTAATGCAAACTGCCGCTGGCGCCCTTAGCTACTGCAACATCGAGAGCCGGCTAAGACGTTTGGGCGGCAAGACCTATCTCTTGGCTCTGCCGTACAGGGCGGTTGTCGGGGACAAACCTGGATACTCCTTGACCTACTTGCAGCCTCGCTTTCCTACTTGGAGCCAAGTGCCGAAGTACGCGATATGGTACGAGCGGCGAGGGTACTCGGAGAGTCTGAGGCGCCTTGCCGAGTACGCGCAACGACCGGAAGACAATCTGGCCAACTTGAACTATGCAGGAGTGGTTATCGAAGCAGCAGGACTCCATCCATCCTTCACAGTAGTAGAAATCCCAAAGAAAGACGGTCTCCCAGAGACCTACAGCAAGCTCTACGAGGTGCTTGAGCAATACCGCAATGATGGTAACCTTGACAACAGCTTCAACCCTTCGTTGATGCATGCGATCGACCAATACCTTCCAAAGGGAAGCGCGACGAAGTACACGCTCAACGATAGGGTGAGCGCGGGGGTCCTGCAGTTTTATGTGATTGACAAGGATCCTGCGCGCCTAACGCGAAACTTTCCTTGCAGTTGTGCGTTCATTCCAAAGAGCAGCATCATTTTGTGCGATCGTCGCGTGCTCCACGCTCTGAGCAACTGGGCCGTATACGGCGAGGGAGGCGAACGACATAAGCTCTGGGCACTTTCAATCATGAACGACGGCATCGCAGACCTCTTGTTGCATTGGATTGTCGGTCATGAGATTGGCCACTATTCTTTAGGTCATGACTACAGCGCCTCATTCATCACATTTGATGGCAATGCACGGCAGGCAGCCGGTGAGAAGAATCCGGTCGCGCAGCAGGAGGCGACAGCAGACGCTTTCGCCTTTTCTGGAATGCCGGCCCGCATTAGAACTTGGGGCCACATGACGACGAACTTTCTGATTCAACAGATGGCTGGAATCGCGCTTGGCAACGATGCTCGCAAGCTCCGCAGCAAGGAAGAGTCGATCGTAGTGCGCGACGACGGTTTGGCGCACCCTAACCTATTGACCAGAGCATTCTCGCTAAAGAATGCTACTGGTGCCGTTGATTTCCTCCTCGAAGAGTACGAGTCTCGCACCGTTCCCACCAAAGGCGGCGGAGCACAGTTTCCGGGAGTTTGTGCGCTGTCTTCTCGATAGCGCGTTTAGCCGTTGATGGACTTGCTTGCAGAAGGAGATGTCACATGTTTCGGAGCATTGGTCTTGCGTCATTTATTCTTGTCTCTACGCTCTCAACCGCCTGTGCTGCGGACTATGAATCGCTTAAGCTAGGACAGCTTAAAGGAAAGTTGGTTGTGCAGTGGATCGAGCCCGACCTTTTCCTGTTTATTCCGGACGCGACGAACCCGCTTGTCTTCACAAGGAGCGATGGAAAGAGCATTCAGCCGGGAAGGATGCTTACTGATGGCGGATCCGTTCCCCGTCCAATGTGGGCTTTTCGCAGCTACTCACCTTGGGGGTATGCGCCTGCTTTCATAGTGCATGACTGGCTCTTTCACATCAAGAGATGCAAAATTGGGGACTATCAAAGTTGGACTCTGGAGTCGTCGGCTGATGTGATGGGCGAAGTAATCAAGACAATGATGGAGACCGGGAAGGTTGAGAGAGATCCGCAGACCGTTCGCCTGATGCTTGCTGCCGTGAGCAGTAGCTTCGCGAAGAAGTACTGGGAAAGCGACCTGTGCCTGCCCCTGCCCCCCGCCTTTTCGCGCACCCCTGCGATGCAGTACACGATAGAGTTTTAGCAGGTCAGTGGCGGCGAGTGGACGTCCTTTGAAGAGACACACCCCAAGTGATTGATTCGTATGTGGGTGTTCGGCGCGTGGCCCACGTCCCCGCGCCGATCGACGCCCAGCGGCGCTCGACGCTCGTCGGGCTCGAACGGTCTGAGCGGCGCACGCCCGCCGTCAAATCAGTGGCAGCATCCGCTGCAACCGTGCCCCGGAGGATCCGCGCAATGACCGCCGCCAAGACCAAGCCGAAGCCGACCTCGGTCGATGAGCTCCTGCGCGAGAAGGCCCGCCCCGAACAGCTGGCCGATTGCCAGGCCCTGATGGACGTCCTGCAGCGCGTGACCGGGGCACCCCCGGTGCTCTGGAGCGGCGGCATCGTCGGCTACGGCCGCTACGGCTACCGCTACGACAGCGGCCGCACCGGCGAGGCGGCGCTCGTGGGCTTCGCGGTGCGGGGCCGGGAGCTGGTGGTCTACCTGGGCGCCGGGGCCGAGGGGCCGGCGCAGGCGGCGCTGCTGGCGCGGCTGGGCCCGCACCGGGCGGGCAAGGGCTGCCTCTACCTGCGCCGGCTGGCCGAGCTGGACCTCGGCGTCCTCGAGGCGCTGGTCGCCGGCGCCGTCGCGGAGACGAGGCGGCGCCACCCGGACGGGGGCGCGGGCTGATGGTGCGGCCGCCCTGGCCGTCGCCCCGGCAGCCCGCGGTGGCGGGTCGACGCGGGCCCGGCCGCGGGCTGCAGGTCTTTGCGGCCGCCGTGCTGTCCGTCGCGGCCGGCGGCCTGCAGGCCGACGCGACGGATGCGTGGGTGCTGAGCGGGCCGGGTGCCATGCGCGACGCGCAGGTCGGGGTCGACGGGGTCCGCGTCCGCGTGCCGCATGCCGGCGCGCTGAGCCTGCCGCCGGTCCGTGTCGCGGCGCCGGACGGTGGGGCCGTGGCGTTCGCACGGCTGGCGGTGCAGGGGGATGCGGCCGGTTGCGTGCGCCTGCGCTTCGACGCGGTGGACGAGGCCGGGCAGCTGCTGCCGGCTGCACGGGTCGACGGGAGCTGCCTGCCGGCGGACGGCGTCGTGCGGCCGGTGGCGCTGGTCGCCGAGCGGCCGGCCGGGGCGCGCGAGCTGCGGCCGTCGCTGGTGGTCACGGGGGACGCAGAGCTGCGGGTGCAGGCGCTGCGTGCCGCCCCGGCGCGCGACGCGCGGGCGCTGCTGGCCGAGGCGGTGGCGGCGCCGCTGGCGAGCCTGCTGGACGAGGTGGAGACGCGGGTGCGCGCGCGGATGCCGGCGGAGCGGGCCGCGACGGGCGTCGACTGGCCGCTGGTGCGCGCGCGTGCCTGGGCCGCGGCGCTGGGCCTGGGCCCGCGGCGCGAGGAGGCGCTGCCCGCGGTGCGGGCCTTCATGCGGGCGCTCGGGGACGGGCACAGCGGGGCGGCCTTCGTCGACCCGTCCGGGCGTTTCCGCGACGGCGCCGGCGAGGGCCTGGCCCAGGCCCGCCCGCAGGCCGAGATCCTGCGGCAGGACGGGTCGGCCGTGCTGCGGCTGGGCCTGCCGCCGATGCTGTCGCTGGCGGGCGCCGATGCCGCCGACTATGCCGGCGCGATCCGCGCGGGCCTGCGCGAGGCGCAGCGGGCGGGCGTCTGCGCGGTGGTGCTGGACCTGCGCGGCCACACCGGCGGCAACATGTGGCCCGGCCTCGACGGCCTCGCGCCGCTGCTCGGCGCGGGCGAGGTCGGCGCCTTCCGGCCGGGCCCGCCCTGGGTCATCGGCGACGAGCAGGCCCGGCTGGTGGGGGCCGAGGCGCCCGCCGGTGTCCCGGCGCCGGCCGCTTGGCCGGTGGCGGTGCTGATCGGGCCGCGCACCGCCAGCTCGGGCGAAGCCGTCGCGATCGCGTTCTCCGGCCGCGGGGGCAGCCGCTTCTTCGGGCAGCGCAGCCGCGGCCTCGCCACCTCGAACGCGATGATCGACATGGGCGAGGGCCTGGTGCTGTTCCTGATGACCAGCCGCATGGTCGACCGCGACGGCCGCGCCTTCCCGCGCGGGCTGCAGCCCGACGAGGCGGCCGACGACGCCGCGGTGCTGCCGGCCGCCACGGCCTGGCTGCGGTCCCAGGGGGCGCCGTGCAGCGCGAGGGCCGCGCCGCCCGGCTGACCGGTCGTGGTGCCACCCGCAATGCGGCGCAAGGCGCGCGCTGCCGTCAGCGGCCGCCATCCAACGTGCGCAAGCCCAGAGGCTCCACGCAGGGCTCGACGTCGCGATCGCTGTGCAACAGCCGGAGGACGGCCGTGATCCAGCGGGTGGCGAGGAGAGCCCCGTCGGCCGATGCGGGCGTTCCTCCGTTCCTCCGTCAGACCGCCCCGAGCTTCGTCGGCGGCAGCGAGAAGCAGCTCGCCTGGTAGCCCGGCAGCCGTTCGTCGACGCGGCGGAACCACATCGCGGCGCGGTCGTGGCCGGGGCGCAGCTTGCGCTTCCAGCGGCGCCAGCGCGTGGCGGCGTAGCGCGGGTACTTGATCTCGACCAGCTCGAAGCCGCACAGGCGCGCGGCCTTGAGCAGGTAGCCGGTGCTCATCGCGTAGAGGTTGGTCGGGTCGCCGTGGTGTTCGCGCGGCGCGAAGAGCCAGAGCAGGGGCTCGGCGTGCTCGAAGATGACGCCCTCGATGACGATCTCGTGGCGCGTGATGCGCAGCGCGTTGATGAGCGCGGTGAGCGGGTCGTTCAGGTGGTAGAGCACGCCGTAGCAGAGCACGATGTCGAAGCGCTCGTCGGGCAGCTCGTAGATGGAGCCGCGGCGCCATTCGGCGCGGCTCTCGAAGTGCTGGTGCAGGAAGCGGTAGCCGTCGAGGCCGCCCCAGCGGAAGGCCGGGTCGTCGAGGCTGAGCACGCGGCTGGCGCCGCGCTGCTCGGCCATGAAGCTGAAGTAGCCGTCCCAGGCGCCGATGTCGAGCACGCTGCGGCCGCGGAAGTCGAGCCGGTCGAACAGGTACTTGCTTTCGTTGGCCGCCATGTCGGAGCGGCCGGGGGTGATGCGCCCGTCGCGCAGCGGCACGCGGTGGAACCAGGCGATCTCGTCGAGGGAAGGGGTGATCATGGCCGGGATGATCGCGCAGATCGGCAGGCGGGCGGGGGAACGCCGGCGCGACGCCACGCCACGCGGCGCGACGCGGGCACGGCGAGCGCCCCGTGCGCGCGTTCAGCGCACCGAGCGCGCGCTCAGAACAGGAAGTAGCGCTGCGCCAGCGGCAGCACCTTGGCGGGCTCGCAGGTGAGCAGCTGGCCGTCGGCGCGCACCTCGTAGGTCTGGGCGTCGATCTCCATCGTCGGCAGCCAGGCGTTGTGCACCATGTCGCCCTTGCGCACGCCGCGGCAGCCGCGCACGGCCGACACGGTCTTGCGCAGGCCGAGCTGCTGCGGCACGCCGGCGGCGAGCGCGGCCTTGCTGACGAAGCTCAGCGAGCCGGCGGCGAGCGCGCCGCCGTAGGCGCCGAACATCGGGCGGTAGTGCACCGGCTGCGGCGTGGGGATGCTGGCGTTCGGGTCGCCCATCGCGGCGGCGGCGATGAAGCCGCCCTTCAGGATCAGCGCCGGCTTGACGCCGAAGAAGGCGGGCTTCCACAGCACCAGGTCGGCCCACTTGCCGGGCTCGATGCTGCCCACCTCGTGCGCGATGCCGTTGGCGATCGCCGGGTTGATGGTGTACTTGGCGACGTAGCGCTTGACGCGCGCGTTGTCGTGGCGGGCGCCGTCGCCGGCCAGCGCGCCGCGCTGCTGCTTCATCTTGTCGGCGGTCTGCCAGGTGCGCAGGATGACCTCGCCGACGCGGCCCATGGCCTGGCTGTCGCTGGACATCATGCTGATCGCGCCCAGGTCGTGCAGCACGTCCTCGGCGGCGATGGTCTCGCGCCGGATGCGGCTCTCGGCGAAGGCCAGGTCCTCGGCGATGGCGGCGTCGAGGTGGTGGCAGACCATCAGCATGTCGAGGTGCTCGTCCGCGGTGTTGACCGTGTACGGCATCGTCGGGTTGGTCGACGAGGGCAGGAAGTTGGCCTCGCCGACCACGCGCAGGATGTCCGGCGCGTGGCCGCCGCCGGCGCCCTCGGTGTGGAAGGCGCACAGGCCGCGGCCCTTGGTGGCGGCGATCGTGTCCTCGACGAAGCCCGATTCGTTCAGCGTGTCGGTGTGGATCGAGACCTGGGTGTCGGTGGCCTCGGCCACCGACAGGCAGTGGTCGATCGCCGACGGCGTGGTGCCCCAGTCCTCGTGCAGCTTCAGCCCGATCACGCCGGCGTCGATCTGCTGGCGCAGCGCCTCCGGCCGGCTCGCGTTGCCCTTGCCGAGGAAGCCGAGGTTCATCGGGAAGGCCTCGGCGGCCTGCAGCATGCGCGCGATGTTGGCCGGCCCCGGCGTGCAGGTGGTGGCGAAGGTGCCGGTGGCCGGGCCGGTGCCGCCGCCCAGCATCGTGGTGACGCCGGAGGCCAGCGCCTCCTCGATCTGCTGCGGGCAGATGAAGTGGATGTGGCTGTCGATGCCGCCGGCGGTGACGATCATGCCCTCGGCGGCGATCACCTCGGTGCCGGGGCCGATCACGATGTCCACGCCGGGTTGCACGTCGGGGTTGCCGGCCTTGCCGATCTTCGCGATGCGCGAGCCGCGCAGGCCGATGTCGGCCTTCACGATGCCCCAGTGGTCGACGATCAGCGCATTGGTGATCACGCAGTCGACGGCGTCGCCGTCGCCGGGGCCGTTCATGCGCTGGCCCTGACCCATGCCGTCGCGGATCACCTTGCCGCCGCCGAACTTCACCTCCTCGCCGTAGCCGCCGGCGGCCAGGGTGTAGTCCTTCTCGACCTCGATCACGAGCGAGGTGTCGGCCAGCCGCAGCCGGTCGCCGACGGTGGGGCCGAACATCTCGGCATAGGCGCGTCGTCCGAGCGTGGCCATCAGAGCGCTCCCTGCACCAGGCCGCGGAAGCCGTGCACGATGCGGTCGCCCGCGTAGTCGACCAGCTCCACGGTGCGCTGCTGCCCGGGCTCGAAGCGCACCGCGGTGCCCGACGCGATGTTCAGGCGCATGCCGCGGGCGGCCGCGCGGTCGAAGCGCAGCGCGTCGTTGGTCTCGGCGAAGTGGTAGTGCGAGCCGACCTGGATCGGCCGGTCGCCGCTGTTCTCCACCACCACGGTCGCGGTGCGGCGGCCGGGGTTGAGGTCGTGCTCACCGTCGTCGGTGAGGAGTTCGCCGGGGTGCAGGCTCATGGGCGCTCCGTGGGTCGGGTTCGGGCGGGGCCGCCGGCGCGGGGCCGGGGCGGAGGGGGCGGGCCGGCGGGCGCGCTGCGGGGCCGGCGGGCCGGGCCTGGCGTGGCGCGCGCAGCCGGCCTCAGCGGATCGGCTGGTGCACGGTGACCAGCTTGGTGCCGTCGGGGAAGGTGGCCTCCATCTGGATCTCCGGGATCATCTCGGCGACGCCCTCCATCACCTCGTCGCGGCGCAGCACGCGCTGGCCCTCGGCCATCAGCTCGGCCACGCTGCGGCCGTCGCGCGCGCCCTCCATGATCGCCGCGCTGATCAGCGCGACCGCCTCCGGGTGGTTCAGCTTCAGGCCCCGCGCCTTGCGGCGCTCGGCCAGCAGCGCGGCCGTGAAGATCAGCAGCTTGTCTTTCTCGCGCGGGGTCAGGTCCATGGTCGCTCGCGAAGCAGGAGGTGTGCCGGCGGCATTGTGGCGGCGGACGGCGGCGCGGGCCAGCGGCGGCGGCGCGGCGCCGGGTGGCACGCGCTTTGCGCCCGCGGGGCCGATGGCCGCCGTGCTCCCGCCTTCCCCCGACCTGCCGCCGCTCGGCCCTGCGGTGGTGCCTGCGCCGCCCGGCGAGCGCACCGATGCGGTGCAGCGCGTCGTCAAGGTGCGCCGCGACTACAACAGCTGGGTCGCGCGCGAGACGATGGAGGACTACGCGCTGCGTTTCACGCCGCGTTCCTTCCGCAAATGGTCGGCGCTGCGCGTCGCGAATACCGCTTTTGGTGCGTCGTCCTTCCTGGTGCTGGAGGCGGTGGGCGCGACGCTGATGGTCGACGTCGGCTTCGTCAACGCCTTCTGGGCCATCCTCGCGACCGGGCTGATCATCTTCCTGGCCGGCTGGCCGATCAGCGTCTACGCCGCGCGCTACGGCGTCGACATGGACCTGCTGACGCGCGGCGCCGGCTTCGGCTACCTCGGCTCGACGCTGACCTCGCTGATCTACGCCTCCTTCACCTTCATCTTCTTCGCGCTCGAGGCGGCGGTGATGGCCTATGCGCTGGAGCTGGCCTTCGACATCCCGCCCGCGTGGGGCTACCTGGTCTGCGCGCTGGTGGTGGTGCCGCTGGTCACGCACGGGGTGACGACGATCAGCCGGCTGCAGGTCTGGACCCAGCCGCTGTGGCTGGCGATGCTGGTGGTGCCCTTCGTGTTCGTGTTCCAGCAGCACCCCGGCGTGCTCGCCGAGCTCTGGGCCTATGGCGGCGGGGACCCGAGCCTCGCCGGCGAGGCCGACCCCAGCGGCTTCGACCTGATGAAGTTCGGCGCCGCGATGACGGTGGGCATCGCGCTGATCACGCAGATGGGCGAGCAGGCCGACTACCTGCGCTTCATGCCCGAGCGCCGGCCGCGTGCGCGCCGCGGGCTGCGCCTGCCGGACCTGCGCTGGTGGAGCGGCGTGGTGATCGGCGGCCCGGGCTGGGTGGTGCCGGGCGTGCTGAAGATGCTCGGCGGCGCGCTGCTGGCCTTCCTGGCGCTGGGCTACGCGGTGCCGGTGGACCGGGCGGTGGACCCGAACCAGATGTACCTCGTCGCCTACGGCACGGTGTTCTCGCAGTACGGCTGGGCCGTCGCGGCCACCGCGGTGTTCGTGATCGTCTCGCAGCTGAAGATCAACGTCACCAATGCCTACGCCGGCTCGCTCGCCTGGAGCAACTTCTTCGCGCGGCTGACGCACAGCCACCCGGGCCGGGTGGTGTGGATGCTGTTCAACCTGCTGATCGCGCTGATGCTGATGGAGCTGAACGTCTTCCAGGCGCTCGGCAAGGTGCTCGGCCTGTACTCCAACATCGCGATCAGCTGGATGATGGCGGTGGTGGCCGACCTGGTGATCAACAAGCCGATGGGCTGGTCGCCGCGCGGCATCGAGTTCAAGCGCGCCCACCTGTACGACATCAACCCGGTGGGCGTCGGCGCGATGGGCGTGGCCTCGGTGCTGTCGATCGCGGCCAACCTGGGTGCCTTCGGGCCCTGGGCGCAGGCCTTCTCGGCGCTGATCGCGCTGGTGACGGCCCTGGTGGTGTCGCCGGCCATCGCCTGGGCCACGCGCGGGCGCTACTACCTGGCGCGCGAGCCGCAGCCGGCGCTGGCGCCGGTGGAGCGGGCCCCCGTGCCGGCCGCGGCGCCGGGGCGGGTGCCGGGGTCCGTGCCGGTGAAGCCGCCGCCGGCCGGCGCGGGCGGCACCGGCGATGCGGGCAACGCGGGTGGCACGGCCGACGCGCGCCACACGGCCGACCCGGCGGCAGCCGCCGCGGACGCGGACGCGAACGGCGCGGGCCGCTACCTCCGCCTCGCGCGCTGCGTGATCTGCGAGCGCGACTACGAGCCCGACGACATGGCGCACTGCCCGGCCTACCGCGGGCCGATCTGCTCGCTGTGCTGCTCGCTGGACGCGCGCTGCCACGACCTGTGCAAGCCGCACGCGCGCCTGTCGGTGCAGTGGCGCGCCGCCGCGCGCCGGCTGGTGCCGCCGTGGCTGTGGCAGCGGCTGGACACCGAGCTCGGCCATTACCTGATGCTGATGGCGGTGGGCCTGCCGGCCTTCACCGGCCTGTTCCTCGCCGTCTACCGCCACGAGCGCCGGCTGATCGAGGCGGTGCCGGGCCCGCTGGCGCGCCAGGCCGAGCAGGCGCTGCAGCTGGGCTTCATGAAGCTGTATGCGCTGCTCGGCGTGCTGGCGGCGGTGGTGGCCTGGTGGCTGGTGCTCAAGCACCGCAGCGCGCAGGTGGCGCAGGAGGAATCGAACCGGCAGACCCACCTGCTGGTGCAGGAGATCGAATCGCACCGCCGCACCGACGAGGCGCTGCAGGAGGCCAAGGTGCAGGCCGAGCGCGCCCGCCAGCAGGCCGAGCAGGCGAACCAGGCGAAGAGCCGCTACATCAGCAACATCAGCCACGAGCTGCGCACGCCGCTGAACAGCATCATCGGCTATGCCCAGCTGCTCGACGAGGATGCCAGCATCCCGCCGCACCGCCGCCAGGCGGTCAGCGTGATCCGGCGCGGCGGCGACCACCTGCTCTCGCTGATCGAGGGCACGCTCGACATCGCCCGCATCGAGAGCGGCAAGCTCTCGCTGGACGTGCGGCCGATGCGGCTGCGCGAAGGCCTGTCCGAGATCGTGCGCATGTTCGAGCTGCAGGCCGCGGCCAAGGGCATCGTGTTCCGCCACGACTTCGCCGACGGCGTGCCGGCGGCGGTGCGGGCCGACGAGAAGCGGCTGCGCCAGATCCTGATCAACGTGCTGGGCAATGCCGTGAAGTTCACGCAGCGCGGCGAGGTGAGCTTCCGCGTGGGCTACGCACGCGAGATGGCCACCTTCGAGATCGCCGACACCGGCCCGGGCATCGCGCCGCAGGAGATGGCGCGCATCTTCGAGCCCTTCGCGCGCGGCTCGGCCTCGGGCATGGCGGGCGGCAGCGGGCCGGCCGGCGGCACCGGGCTGGGGCTGACGATCAGCAAGATGCTCACCGACCTGATGGGCGGCGAGATGAAGGTGCAGAGCCGGCCGGCCGCGGCGGGCACCGCCGGTGCCGCGGACGGCGTGGCCGCGGAGCCGGCCGCCGGCGGCACCGAGGGCGGCCCCGGCACCGTGTTCCGCATCCGGCTGTTCCTGCCCGAGGTGCGGGCCGGGGCCGCGGGGCCGGTGTGGACGCGGCCGGCGCGGCTGGGCTACCACGGCGCGCGGCAGCGGCTGCTGGTGGTCGACAACGAGGAGGTGGACCGCGGCCTGATGGCCAGCGTGCTGGCGCCGCTCGGCTTCGAGCTGCGGCTGGCGGCCTCGGGCCACGAGGCGCTGGCGCTGCTGCGCGAGTTCAGCCCGCACGCGATCCTGATGGACCTGGCGATGCCCGGCATCGACGGCTGGGAGACGATCCGCCGCATCCGCGCCGAGCAGCTGTCGGACGCGCCGGTGGCGATCGTCTCGGCGAATGCCTTCGAGAAGGGCGTCGACAACGGCGCGGGCATCCCGGCCGAGGACTTCATCCTGAAGCCGGTGCGCCGCAGCGAGCTGCTGGACTGGCTCGGGCGGGCGCTGCGGCTGCAGTGGATCGAGGCGCCGGCGCTGCCGGCGCGTGACGGCGAGGCGGCGGGGACGGGCGGTCCCGCGGGGCAGCCGACGGCGCCATCCGGCTCGGGGGCCGTTGCGGACGGGGAGGGCGATGCAGCGCCGGCGCCGGCGGCCGCGGTCGGCGCGGCCGCCCCGCTGGCGCCGCTGCCGCCCGACGCGGCCCGCCTCGAGGCGCTGCAGGCGGTGATCGAGCTGGGCTACCTGCGCGGCATCATGCGCCAGCTCGACGAGATTGAGGCCGATGCGCCGCAGTGCCTCGCCTTCGTGCAGCAGATGCGCGGGCTGGCGCGCCAGTTCCAGCTCGAGGCGATGAGCGGCGTGATCCGCCAGGCGCAGGCGCGCGCCGCGGCCTGAAGAAGCTGTGAACGAACCC
>NZ_BBYR01000071.1 GCF_001293525.1 Pseudideonella sakaiensis
GGGTTCGTTCACAGCTTCTTCAGTACTGCCGCCCGCGGTCGACGAGGTGCTGCACCGGTTGGCCGCTGCGCCAGCGGCGCAGGTTCGCGGCGGCGACGGCCGCGGCGGTGGCCGGATCGGTCTGCGCCGCCACGTGGGGCAGCACCGTCACGCGCGGGTGCAGCCAGAACGGGTGGCCCGGCGGCAGCGGCTCCTCGGCGAACACGTCGAGCACCAGCTCGTCGAGCTGACCCTGCGCCAGCGCCGCCAGCGCGTCGGCCTCGACCAGGTGGGCGCCGCGCGCGAGGTTGACGAGGTGCAGGCCGGGCCGCGCCCGCGCGAACAGCGGTGCGGCCAGCAGCCCGCGGGTCTGCGGCGTGAGCGGCAGCAGGTTGACCAGCACCGCCACCTCGCCGAGCAGCGCGTGCAGGCCGGCCTCGCCGTGGTGGCAGCGCAGGCCCGGCAGCGTGCGCGGCGTGCGGCTCCAGCCGTGCACCGGGAAGCCCAGGCCGGTGAGCGCGCGCGCCGCCGCGGCGCCCATCTCGCCGAGGCCGAGCAGGCCCACCGGAAAGTCATCGGCACGCCGTTGCGGGCCGGGCAGCCACTGCCCGGCGCGCTGCTGGCGCGCATAGCGGAAGAAGTCGCGCTGCAGCGCGAGCACGGCCCAGGCGACCGTCTGCGCCATCGCCGCGCTCATCGACGGATCGACCATGCGCGCCAGCGGCACGGCGGGCGGCAGCGTCGGGTCGGCCAGCAGCCGCTCGACGCCGGCCCACAGCGACTGCACGAAGCCCAGCCGCGGCAGGCCCTGCAGCGCACCGGGCGGCGGGTTCGCCACCAGCGCCACGTCGGCCGCGGTCGCACGGGGGTCGGCGCGGTCGCTGACGAAGACCTCGTCCGGGCAGGCCTGGCCGAGCGCCGCCAGCCAGGCCTCCTGCTCGCCCGGGTCGAAGCGGCCGCACAGCAGCACCGTCATCACGCGCCGTCCGGTGCCTCGACCGCCCGGCACAGCGCGCCCAGGCCGCTGGCGACGGTCTGGCGGCGCACGGCCGCGCGGTCACCGTCGAAGTGCTCGCACCAGGCCTGCGGGGCGCCGCCGCGGCGTGCGACGGCCAGCCAGACGGTGCCCACCGGCTTGCCGGGCACCGCGCCGCCGGGCCCGGCGATGCCCGTCACCGCCACCGACCAATCGGCGCGCGCGGCCGCCAGCGCGCCGGCCGCCATCGCCTCGACCACCGGGCCGCTGACCGCGCCGTGCGCGGCGATCAGCGCCGCCGGCACACCGAGCAGCTCCGTCTTGGCCTCGTTCGAGTAGGTGACGAGGCCGCGCTCGAACCAGTCGCTCGAGCCCGCGCGCGCGGTGCAAGCCGCGGCGATCAGGCCCCCGGTGCAGGACTCGGCCGTGACCATCCGCTCGCCGCGCCGCGCGAACGCCACCGCCAGGCGCGCCACCAGGTCGTCGATCGCGTCGTCCATCACCGTCCCCCGCGGGTCACCACCAGCGCCACAAGGCGATCGCCAGCAGCGTGCAGCCGGCCGCCACCAGGTCGTCGAACATCACGCCGAAGCCCTGCGGCCAGCCCGGAGCCTCGCCGCGGCGGCCCTCGAAGAAGCGGTCGGCCCAGGCCACCGGGCCGGGCTTGGCGGCGTCGAACCAGCGGAACAGCACGAAGGCGACCGCCTGCGCGCCGAGGCCGGCCGGCGTCACGAGCCACAGCACCAGCCAGAAGGCCACGATCTCGTCGATCACGATGCAGCCGGGGTCGCCGCTGCGCAGCGCGCGCGCGGTCACCGTGCTGGCCCACCAGCCGAGCAGCGCGGCGGCACCGATGACGAGGCCGGCGCCGAGGTCCGACAGGTCGGGCCGGAACAGCAGGAACATCAGCCAGGCCCAGAGCGTGCCGACGGTGCCGGGGGCCCAGGGCGCGAGGCCGCAGCCGAAGCCGAGCGCGATCGGGTGGGCCGGGTGGCTGAACATGAAGCGCCAGGTGGCCCGGCGCGGCCGAGCCGGGGCGTCCGCGTCGGGCGGGCGGGGGCGCAGCACCGCGTCCTCCACCGGCGGCAGGCCGCGCCGCCAGGGCGGGCGCGGGCCCGGCAGCGGCGCGGGCTCGGGGCGCTCGGGCGCCGGGGGCAGGCTCATCGCTGGGCGCTCCGCTTCAGCTCTTGAAATGGTCGAAGGACGGCCAGTCCTCGGCCAGCGGCTCGCCGCGGGCATCGACCACGCGCAGGCCGGCCTCGGCCTCGATGCGGCCGATCGGCGTCACCGCGGTGCCGGCCGCGGCGCCGGCGCGGCGCACGGCGTCCTCGGCCGCGGGGGGCGCGGTGAACACCAGCTCGTAGTCGTCGCCGCCGGCCAGCGTGCACACGCGCTGCCAGGCCAGCGGCCGCGCCGCCAGCCGCGCACTGCGCGGGACGGCGTCGGCGTCGATGCGCGCGCCCACGCCGGAGCGCCGCAGCACGTGGCCGAGGTCGCCGAGCAGGCCGTCGGACACGTCGATCGCCGCGCTCGCCACGCCGCGCAGCGCCAGGCCGAGCGCGACCCGCGGCTGCGGCTCCTCCATCGCCACCCGCAGCGACTCGAAGTCCTCGCCGAGCGACACGTGGCCGCGGAATCCCTCCAAGGCCAGCCGGGCATCGCCGAGCCGGCCGCTGACCCAGACCGTGTCGCCGGGCCGCGCCCCGGAGCGCAGCAGCGCCGCGCCGGCCGGCACCTCGCCGTAGACGGTGATGCCGATGGCCAGCGGGCCGCGCGTGGTGTCGCCGCCGACCAGCTCGCAGCCATGCGCCTCGGCGAGCGCGAACAGGCCGCGCGAGAAGCCGTCGAGGAAGGCCTCGTCGACCGCCGGCAGCGCCAGCGCCAGCGTGAAGCCGAGCGGCCGCGCGCCGCAGGCGGCGAGGTCGCTCAGGTTGACGGCCAGGGCCTTGTGGCCGAGGCGCTCCGGCGCCACCGTCGACAGGAAGTGCCGCCCCTCGACCAGCAGGTCGGTGGAGGTGGCCAGCTGCTGACCCGGCGCGATCGCCAGCAGCGCGCAGTCGTCGCCGATGCCGAGCACCGCGCGCGCCGTCGGGCGGGTGAAGTAGCGCTCGATCAGCTCGAACTCGCCCAGCGCCATCAGGCCTCCTCCCCGTGCTCGCGCAGCAGCCGCGCCAGCTCCACGGCCGACTTCACCTCCATCTTCTCGAACACCCGCGCGCGGTGGACCTCGACGGTGCGCACGCTGATGTTGAGCTCGTCGGCGATCAGCTTGTTCGGGCGCCCGTCGATCACCAGCCGCATCACCTCGCGCTCGCGCTCGGTGATCTCGGCCAGGCGCCGGCCGATGGCCGCGCGCGAGCGCCGCTGCGCGAGCGCCGCGGCGCTCTGCAGCAGCGCCTGCTCGACGCGGTCGACGAGCGCATTGTCGGCGAAGGGCTTCTCGACGAAGTCGAACGCGCCGCGCTTGACCGCCGCGACCGCGGTCGGCACGTCACCGTGGCCGGTCAGGAAGATGACGGGCAGCACCGGCAGCAGCCGGCGCTCGATCAGGCGCTCGAACAGCACCAGGCCGCTGGTCACCGGCATGCGCACGTCCAGCAGCACGCAGCTGGGCGCGGGCGGCCAGGCCGGCAGGCCGGCCGGGTCGCAGCCGGCGGCCGGCAGCACGCGGTCGAGCATGGCCTCGAAGGACTCGGCGCTGGCGTGCGCGTCGCTGAGCAGGCGGCGGGTGCGCAGCAGCCAGCCCAGGCCGTCGCGCACCACCTCCTCGTCGTCCACGAGGTAGACCACCGGCACGCCGAAGCCATAGGCCGCGAGCCGGGCGGCGGGCGACAGCGCGGGCGCTGCAGGCGCGGGGCTGGCGCCGGGGGACGGTTCGGTCGGCTGGGTCATGGCGGCTCGAGGCGCGCCACCGGGGGGCGCGGCGTGTCAGGCGATCGGCGCGGCGGCCACGGCGGCCGAGGCCGCGCCGGCCGGCGCCGGAGCGGATTGTGCGCCGGGCGCGGCCCCGCCGCCGTGGCGCTGCTCGGCCGGCAGCGTGAAGCGGAACTCGGTGGCCTCGACGGCGGCGGCCGGCGCGGCGTCGTCGCTTGCGGCCGCCGGCGCGGCCGCGGCCAGCACGATGCGCTCGTGGTCGAGCGCGCCGCCGTGCTGCTCGATCACCGTGCGGCACAGGCTCAGCCCCAGGCCCATGCCCTCCGGCCGGGTGGTGAAGAAGGGCGTGAACAGGCGCTGCGCGACCTCGGCCGGGATGCCCGGGCCGCGGTCGATCACGCTGAAGGTCATCCAGCGCGGGTGGTGGCAGCGCACCCGGATCAGCAGCGCACGGTCGCCCGGCGTCGCCTGCGCCTCCATCGCCTGGATGCCGTTGCGGGTCAGGTTGAGCAGCACCTGCTCGACCATGGTCCGGTCGCAGACCACGCGCGGCAGGCCGGCCGCGACGTCGACCTCGACCCGCGTGCCGCTCTTGCGCGCCTGCAGCCGCACCAGCGGCAGCACCGCGTCGAGCAGCATCTCGACGCGCACCGGCTCGCGCGCCTGCTCGCGCCGGCGCACGAAGTCGTGCACGCTCTTGATGACGCGCCCGGCGCGCTCGGCCTGCTCGCCGATGCGGGCGATCGCCTGGCGCAGCAGCGCCTGGGTCTCGTCCGGCTCGGCGCCACCGGGCGGCGCGTCCTGCATCAGGTTCAGCGAACCGGCGGCATAGCTGGAGATCGCCGCCAGCGGCTGGTTCAGCTCGTGGCTCAGCAGCGAGGCCATCTCGCCGACCGTGGCCAGCCGCGCCGCGGCCTGCAGCCGCTCCTGCTGCTGGCGCGACAGCTCCTCCATGCGGCGCTCGTTGCTCACGTCCAGCGCCGCGCTCATCCAGCCGGTCTGGCGGCCCTCGCTGTTGACCAGCGGCGCCTCGAAGATCAGCACCGCGAAGCGCTCGCCGGTGCTGCGCATGAAGATGGTCTCGAAGCCCTCGCGCGAATCGCTGCGCACCGGCGCAGCCGGCCCGCGCACCGGGTTCACCAGCGGCTGCAGCCGCACCCGCTGGCGCGCGCTGTACTCGGGCGTCAGTTCCGGCGGCCAGTACGGCGGCGGGTGGCGGCCGATGATCTGCTCGGCGCCGAAGCCGACCATCGCGCAGAAGGCCGGGTTCACGTAGGTGACGCGGCCCTGCAGGTCGCGCGCGCGCAGCCCGGTGACCAGCGAGTCCTCCATCGCCTTGCGGAAGGCGAGCGACTCCGCCAGCTCGCGCTCGACCGCCGAGCGCCGCCGCACGTCGCGCGCCAGCAGCAGCACCACCACGCCGAGCGCCAGCGAGAGACCGAGCACCAGCGCCACCGCGAGGTTGGGGATCAGCTGCGGCCGGCCGACCTGGCTGTCGACGCGCAGCCGCAGCGTGTGGCCGGGCAGGTCGAACAGCCGCTCCGCGACATAGATCGCCGCGCCGCGCGTCTGGCCGGAGCGCGCGAGCCGCGTGCCGTCGCCCTCGATGAAGGACAGCTCGTGCCCGCGCAGCAGCGCCGGCGCCACCCGCTCGCCGAGCAGCCCGGCCAGCGACAGCGTCCCGGTCAGGTAGCCCTCGATCTGGCCGCCGCTTTGCAGCGGGATGCACACGTCGATCACTTCCAGCCCGAGGCCGCCGGGCATCGGCACGAAGTAGGTGCGCGAGAACGCCGGGCCCTGCATGCGGGCCGCCGCGCCGCAGGCGATCTCGGTCTCGAGGTCCATCGCCTGGCGGGGCAGCCGGGTGAACAGCGACGGGCCGAAAGGCGAATCGACGGCATCGACGATGCCGTGGCGCGCGTCGCGGTGCTCGATGCGCAGCAGCTCGCGCCGCTCGCGCACCAGCGCGCGCGCGTCGCGCTGCCAGGGCTCGACCCCGTTGATGCTCCACATCAGCGCCTGCAGGCCCTGCAGGTCGCGCGCGACCGCCTGGCGCACGTCGGCGAGGGCGTTCGCCGCCGCCGTCTCGACCTCCTCCTGCGCCCGGTTCGCCTCGTAGGCGACGGTCAGCCAGACCAGCAGCGACTGGGCGACGACCAGCAGCGCGACCAGCGTGCTCCACAGCAGCCAGCGGCGGCCGCGCCGCGGGCCGGCGGGGCCGCCGGCGTCCGGCTCGGCGTCGGGCAGCGCAGGGGCCGGCTCGGCATCGAGCGCAGGCGGCGCGCCAGGCGGCGCGGGCGAAGCCTCGGGCACCGGCGCGGGGGCCGGCCGCAGGGCGGCAGCCCCGGGCGGCGGACGGGCGGCGTCCGCGGCGGGCTCGGGCGCGGCAGGTTCGGACATGGCGGGGGGCAGCGAACGCAGTATCGGCGCTCGCGTCGGCGGGCCGGCTACGCAGTTTTGCGCATGGCGCAAAGCAGCTTTGACGGCGACCCTCGGGCACCCCGCAAGCGACGGCCCCCTCCTACAATCCCGGCCCCGGCGAGCGCCCGCAATGCACCGCGCGGACGGCCCGGGGCACCCCTCACCACCCGCGAGCCTGGCCATGCCCACCGCCGAACAGAAGAGCGCCGAGCTGCGGCGCGCCGCCCTCGAGTACCACGAGTTCCCGACGCCGGGCAAGGTGGCGATCCAGCCGACCAAGCAGCTGGTCAACCAGCGCGACCTGGCGCTGGCCTACTCGCCCGGCGTGGCGGCGGCCTGCGAGGAGATCGTGGCCGACCCGGCCAACGCCTTCCGCTACACCTCGCGCGGCAACCTGGTGGCGGTCGTCACCAACGGCACCGCGGTGCTCGGCCTGGGCAACATCGGCCCGCTGGCGAGCAAGCCGGTGATGGAAGGCAAGGGCGTGCTGTTCAAGAAGTTCGCCGGCATCGACGTCTTCGACATCGAGATCGCCGAGAACGACCTGGACAAGCTGGTCGACATCATCGCCGCGCTCGAGCCCACCTTCGGTGGCGTCAACCTCGAGGACATCAAGGCGCCGGACTGCTTCTACGTCGAGCGCAAGCTGCGCGAGCGGATGAAGATCCCGGTCTTCCACGACGACCAGCACGGCACCGCGATCGTCGTCGGCGCCGCGCTGCTGAACGCGCTGAAGGTGGCGGGCAAGCGCATCGACGAGGTCAAGCTGGTGACCTCCGGCGCCGGCGCGGCGGCGCTGGCCTGCCTGAACCTGCTGGTCAAGCTCGGCGTGCCGCGCCGCAACATCTGGGTCACCGACCTGGCCGGCGTGGTCTACGAAGGCCGCCTCGAGCTGATGGACGAGGACAAGGCCCAGTTCGCCCAGGCCACCTCGCAGCGCACGCTGCGCGAGGCGGTGGCTGGCGCCGACATCTTCCTCGGCCTGTCGGCCGCCGGCGTGCTGAAGCCGGACATGGTGGCGACGATGGCCGCGCGCCCGATCATCTTCGCGCTGGCCAACCCGACGCCGGAGATCCTGCCGGAGGACGTGAAGTCGGTGCGCGAGGACGCGCTGATCGCCACCGGCCGCACCGACTACCCGAACCAGGTCAACAACGTCCTGTGCTTCCCGTACATCTTCCGCGGCGCGCTCGACTGCGGCGCGACGACGGTGACGGACAGCATGGAGATCGCCGCGGTGCACGCCATCGCCGGGCTGGCGCAGGCCGAGCAGAGCGAGGTGGTGGCGGCCGCCTACGCGGGCGCGAACCTGTCCTTCGGCCCCGAGTACCTGATCCCCAAGCCCTTCGACCCGCGGCTGATGATGAAGATCGCGCCGGCGGTGGCGCAGGCCGCCGCGGACGCCGGCGTCGCGCTGCGGCCGGTCACCGACTTCGCGGCCTACCGCGAGAAGCTGCAGGGCTTCGTCTACGCCAGCGGCCAGACGATGCGGCCGATCTTCACGCTCGCCAAGCGCGCGCAGGCCAAGCGCGTGGCCTATGCCGAGGGCGAGGAGGAGCGCGTGCTGCGCGCGGTGCAGGTGGTGATCGACGAGGGCCTGGCGCGGCCGACCCTGATCGGCCGCCCGGCGGTGATCGCGCAGCGCTGCGAGAAGTTCGGCCTGCGGCTGAAGGAGGGCGTGGACTACGACGTGGTCAACGTCGAGCAGGACCACCGCTACCGCGACTTCTGGCAGACCTACCACGCGATGACCGAGCGCAAGGGCGTCACGGTGCAGGTCGCCAAGATCGAGATGCGGCGCCGCCTGACGCTGATCGGCGCGATGCTGCTGAAGAAGGGCGAGGTCGACGGCATGCTCTGCGGCACCTGGGGCACGACGCAGAACCACCTGTACTACATCGACCAGGTGATCGGCAAGCGCCAGGGCGGCAGCCCGCGCACCGAGCAGGACGTGCAGGTCTACGCCTGCATGAACGGGCTGATGCTGCCGGGGCGCCAGGTCTTCCTGGTCGACACCCACGTCAACGTCGACCCGACGCCGGAACAGCTCAGCGAGATCACCGTGATGGCCGCCGAGGAGATGCTGCGCTTCGGCATCCAGCCCAAGGCCGCGCTGCTGTCGCACTCCAACTTCGGCACCCACGACACCCCGGGCGCCCGGAAGATGCGCCAGACCCTGGCGCTGCTGCGCGAGCAGGCGCCGTGGCTGGAGGTGGACGGCGAGATGCACGGCGACATCGCGCTGGACGCGGCGACCCGCCAGGCGCTGATGCCCAACAGCACGCTCAGCGGCGAGGCCAACCTGCTGGTGCTGCCGAACATCGACGCCGCCAACATCGCCTACAACCTGCTGAAGACGGCGGCCGGCGGCGGCATCGCGATCGGCCCGGTGCTGCTCGGCGCCGCGATGCCGGTGCACGTGCTGACCGCCTCGGCGACCGTGCGGCGCATCGTCAACATGACCGCGCTGACCGTCGCCGACGCCAACGCGGCGCGCTGAGCCGGGGCGGCGCCACGCCGCCCCCGGGGCCGGGGCCACGGGTAAACCCGTGCACCCTGGTCGGGCGCTTGACACGACACCCGAAGTCGGGATGCGTGCACCGCGATCATCGTGGAATGAAGCCTTTCCGCGCCAGTGAGCAGTAACTCACAACGGCTTTTCCCCGCCCCAAACTGAGGCAGAGGCTTGAGGTTTCGGGGCCGATTGGCTACCATCTGGCTTTCGAATTCCAGGGAAAACCCGTGTTCTTGACCGGCCGGCCGCTCGCGTTGTCTGCAGGGCGCTCGCTCGTCGGGAGCGTGCCGGGCAGCGGCCGCGGCTGGCGCCGCGCGGTGGCCCTGCTGGCCCTGGCTGCCGGTCTCGGGCTGGGTGCCGCAGGGGGTCCCGCCGAGGCCCGCCAGACCCCGGACACCCCGGTCGACAGCCTGGTCGTGCGGGCCGGCGAACTGCCCGCCGAGGCCCGCTCCACCGAGCGGCTGATCCGCGCCGGCGGCCCCTTCCCCTACGCGAAGGACGGCACGGTGTTCGGGAACCGCGAACGCCTGCTGCCGCGCAAGGCCCGCGGCTATTACCGCGAGTACACCGTCCGCACGCCCGGTGCGCGCAACCGGGGGGCTCGCCGCATCGTCTGCGGCGGCGAGCAACCCACCGTCCCCGACGCCTGCTACTACACCGAGGACCACTACGCCAGCTTCCGGCGCATCGTCCAGTGAAGGCGGCCGAGGACCGAACCCGACCATCGTGACCAAGGAGGAACGCGACATGCTCTTGCAGACCGTGCGTCCGAACATCGTGCAATCGATCCGCGCCTACCGCGTGGAGGACCTGATGCAGGCGGCCCAGGCGGCCGACCAGCATTTCCTGTACGCCAACCTCGGCGCGGCGCAGTCCAAGCAGGAGGTGCTGGAGGGCATCGCCCAGTCCTTCATGTTCCCGGCGCACTTCGGCAAGAACCTCGATGCGCTGGCCGACTGCATGACCGACCTGGTGCACAAGGCCGGCCACCAGCCGGGCTTCGTCGTCGTGCTCGAGCAGCTTCCGGACAACGCCCGCTTCGACCGCGAGGCCCGCGAGCAGCTGCTCGACGTGTTCCGCGACGCGGCCGACTTCTGGGCGGAACGCAAGGTGCCGTTCCGGTGTTTCTATTCTTTTCAGTAGCCCGCTCCCAGGAACAAGGGTCATGGGAGCGGGCGACGGAAGTGGCCCAAAGCACCGAGAAGCCGGCCAAGCCCGGCACCAAGACCGCGGCGAACGCGAGCTTCGGCATGAACATGCCGATGATGAGCAGCGCCTTCGACACCGCGATGTGGCTGAACGCGGCCTGAGCCTGGCCTGGGTGCGTGGCGCGGGCCGGCCGGCTCCGCGCCGCGCGGCCGTTCAGCCCGCCGCGGGCCCCACGCGCCGCGCGAGCGCCAGGTACTCCGACACCGGCACCTCCTCGGCACGCCGCTGCAGGTCGAAGTCGCCGGCCGCGCCCTGGGCCTCGAGCCAGCGGCCCAGCGTGTGGCGCAGCAGCTTGCGGCGCTGCGAGAACGCCACCCCCACCAGCTCGCCCAGGCGCTGCGCGTCGATGCCCGCCACCTGCGCGGCCGGCAGCGGGTCCATCCGCACGATCGCCGAATCGACGCGCGGCGGCGGATCGAAGGCCTCGGGCGGCACCTCGAACAGCGACTCGACCGCGTAGCGCCACTGCAGCATCACCGACAGCCGGCCGTAGTCCTTGCCGCCGGGCGCCGCGGCCATGCGCTCGACGACCTCCTTCTGCAGCATGAAGGTCTGGTCGGCCACCCGGTCGGCCGCGGCCAGCAGGTGGAACAGGATCGGCGTCGAGATGTTGTACGGCAGGTTGCCGACGACACGCAGCGGCCGGCCCGCGGCCTCGGCGAGCGCGCGGAAATCCACCGTCAGCACGTCCGCCTCGACGACCTCCAGCCCGGGTCGGCGGCGCAGCCGGGCGGCCAGGTCGCGGTCGAGCTCGATCACGGTGAGCCGGCCGCAGCGCTCGACCAGCGGACCGGTCATCGCACCCAGCCCGGGGCCGATCTCGACCAGCGCCTCGCCGGGCCGCGGATCGATGGCCGCGACGATGGCCGCGACCACGCCCTCGTCGGCCAGGAAGTGCTGGCCGAAGCGCTTGCGCGGGATGTGCGCCACCGGCGGCCGCCTACTGCGGCGCCTCGCGCATCTCGACGTAGGCGCGGCCGCGCAGTTCGGTGGCCCACTCGGTGTAGGCCTCCTCGAACTTGCGCTCGCGCAGCACGTTGCGCGCCTGCTCGCGCTGCTGGCGCACGTCCAGCTCGACGTTGCGCCGCTCGAGCACCTGGATCAGGTGCACGCCGAAGCGCGAGACCACCGGCGCCGACAGGCCGCCGATCGGCAGCGCATTCATGGTCTCCTCGAACTCCGGCACGAAGGTGCCGGGCGAGGCCCAGCCGAGCTCGCCGCCGGCCGGCGCGCTGCCGTCCTCCGAGTTGGCACGCGCCAGCGCCTCGAAGCTCGCGCGGCCGGATTCGATCTGGCGCTTGAAGTCCTCGAGGCGCCGCATCGCCGCGTCCTGCGAGAGCTGGGCCGAGGGCCGCAGCAGGATGTGGCGGGCGCGCGTCTGCGTGATCTGGAAGGCCGAGGCCTCGCGCCGCTCGACCAGCTTCAGCACGTGGAAGCCGGCGCCGGTGCGCAGCAGCGCCGGCGCGACCTGCCCGGCCTGCAGCGCCTTGACGCGCTCGACGAAGACGTCCGGCAGCCGGTCGGCCGGGCGCAGCCCGATGACCCCGCCGGCGGCCCGGTTGGCGTCCTCCGACATCTCGCGCGCCACCGCGTCGAAGGACTCGCCGGCCCGCACCCGCGCCAGCGCGTTCTCCGCACGGATGCGGCGCTCGGTCTCGGTGGCCAGCGGCGCGCCCTCCGGCACGGTGACGAGGATCTGCGCGATGTTGTATTCGGTCTGGCTGCCGGCCGCCGCGCGCTGCTCGTCGATCAGCTTGTCGACCTCCGCATCGGTGATGCGGATGCGCTGCTGCACCTCGCGCTCGCGCACGCGCTCGACCATCAGCTGGTCGCGCACGTTGTTGCGGAAGCGCTGGTAGTCCACGCCCTCGGTGCGCAGGCGCTCGCGCAGCTGGGGCATCGTGATCTGGTTCTGCACCGCGACGTTCTGCACCGCGCGGTCCAGCTCGGCCTCGTCGATCCGGATGCCGTTCTCGCGGGCATAGGTGATCTGCACCCGCTCGTCGATCAGCGCATCGAAGACCTGCCGGCGCAGCTCGTCGTCGGGCGGCAGCCGCTGGTTGCCGCGCGCGGCCGATTCGCGCACCCGGGCGAGCCGCTGGTTCAGCTCGCCGTTGGTGACCAGCTCGTTGTTGACGACCGCGAGGATGTAGTCCGCGGTGCGCGGCTCGGCGCGGGCGGCCGCCGCGGCGGGTGCGGGCGCGGCGGCCGGGCGCGTCGCGGGAGCCGCCAGGGCCGGGGCCGGCGCGGCCGGGCGGGTCTGCGCGCCGGCGGCGCCGGGGCCGGCGCCCAGCACGGTGGCCACGAGGGCAGCCTGCAGCCAGGGGCGGCGCAGCGGGTTCACGTCAGTCATAGGCATTCGGCGTCAGGCTGCTGCCCGCGGGGTCGCGCAGCAGTCGGTACCCGGGAATATTGTCCTTCAAGACCTGCAGCGGGCTGGAACCCAGCCGCGACAGGCCGACCAGCTCCAGCTGCAGCAGCAGCCGCGTGGTCGCCTCGCTGCGGCCGGTCGACAGCCGCTCGGCGACGACGCGCCCGATCCAGCAGCCGGCGTCGTACTCCATGCCGATCACCGAATCGGTCACCCGGCTGTCGCGCGTGCTGTAGTTGACGCGGCCCACGCCGTACCAGGTGCCGCGGCAATCGGCGCCACCGGAGCCAAACAGGCCGCCACCGGCCGAGCCATCGGCGCGCGAGGCCTGGCCGGCCACGCGCTCGCCGACCGGGCCGTACAGCGGCCACTGCCAGCCCAGCTCCACCTGCTCGCTCAGGCCGCGCGTCAGGCGGTAGCTGAGGTTCAGCGTGCGGAAGGGGCCGGGCGAGAAGCGCGCGCTCGCCAGCGAGCGCACCACGCGCCGGATGTCGGGGCTGTACTGCACCGACGACTCCAGCGTCCACGACGGCAGCAGCCCGGTCGAGCCGAACAGCAGGATGTCCGAGAAGCGGCGCGTCGACGGCGGGCCGTCCGGCGTCACCCGCTGGTCGCGGAACAGGAAGCGCTGCACCAGGCCCAGGCGCATCGCCTCGACGCCGGTGCCGTCGTCGAGCACGCGGGTGGTCACGCCGGCGGTCAGCTGGTGCGAGTCCGAGACCCGGTCGACGCCCGAGAAGGCGTTCTCGGTGTAGATCGAGTCGATGTTGAAGTCCTTCGCTGCCGCATCGAAGTTCGGCAGCGCGGACTGGTCGCGGAAGGGCGTGCGCACGTACAGCAGGCGCGGCTCCAGCGTCTGCCGCAGGCCGCGCCCGAACCAGCTGGTCTCGCGCTCCAGCACCCAGGCGCTGTCGACGCTGACCGTCGGGATCACGCGCGAGGCGCTGCGCCGGCCGTCGCTCATCGCCTGGTCGGTCGAATAGGTCGCGGCATTCAGCGCCAGGCGCGGCGTCAGCGTCCAGCCCGGCGAGGTCCAGGGGCGCGCAATGGAGGCCAGCGCGTGCAGGCGCGAGCCGGTCAGGCGCACGCCGCTGCCGCCGGCGATCGCACCGGTCGGCACGCCGGTGGGGCCGCCGGTCACGCCGCCCGGGTTGGTGAAGCGGTTGAACTCGCCGGTGACGTCCAGCTCGAGCCCGCCGCCTAGCCGGCGCGTGGTCCGGGCGCCGAGTTGCGGCGCGCGGTCGTACGGGGCCTCGATGCGGGTCGTCGGGTCGGCCGTCTGCAGCACCTGCCAGCTCTGCACCCGCGCATAGGTCTGCCAGTCACCGACGGGGCGGCTCAGCTGCAGGTCGGAGGCCAGCAGCCGCGGCGTCAGGCTGGGCACGTTGCGGGTGAAGTCCTTCCAGTAGTCGTCGTCGGACACGCGCAGGACCTTCAGCGCCACCCGGGTGTCGCGCGGCAGCGCGGCATCGTGCTGCAGTCCGAGCGCGTAGCGGCTGCGGCCGGCCAGGCGGTCGTGCGGCAGGAAGTCGAGCACGGCGCTGCCGTGGTAGCGCGGCTCGAGGTAGCGGTACTCGGTCTCGAGGCCCGCACCGCGCTTGGCACTGAGCGTCGGCGTCAGCGTCGCGTCGCGGTTCGGCGCGATGTTCCAGTAGTACGGTGCCGAGACCTGCAGGCCGCTCTTGTTGTCCAGCGTGATGCTGGGCGGCAGCCAGCCCGACTTGCGCGCCTCGGTGAGCGGGAAGCTCAGCACCGGCGCCGCCAGGATCGGCACGCCGTAGAAGCGCAGCACCGCCCCCTCGGCGATGCCCTCGTTGGCGTCGAAGTCCAGCCGCACCTGGCGCGTGCTGAGCTCCCAGGCCGGCACGGCGGGGCGGCCCTCGGCGTCCAGCGGGTCCTCCGGGCGGCAGCTCGAGTAGGTGGCGCGGTGGGCCACGGCGCGCTGCTCGTCCAGGAAGTCGACCCGCTCGGCGCGGCCGCCGGCGCCAGTGCGCGCGAAGAAATAGGTGGGCTCGAGGAAGAAGCCCTCGAAGCTCTGCACCTTGAGCTGCAGCTCGGGGCCGGTGTAGGTGTTGCCGTCGCGGCTGATGCGCACCTGGCCGCGCGCCACCGCCAGGTCCTCCGGCTGGTCGTAGCTGAGGCGGTCGGCCGTGATCGTCACCGGGCCGCGCTGCAACTCGGCCTCGCCCTCCGCGACGGTCTGCAGGTCCGGCTGGCCGCGGATCTCCTGCGCCTGCACGACCACCGGCTGGTTGCGGGCCGGGTCGCGCAGCGTGGCGGTCGGGTCCAGCCGCAGTGCCGGGCCGCGCGCTGCACGCGCCGGCCGGGCCGCGGTCGAGGCCGGCGCCGCGGCGGCCGCCCGGCCGGCGGCCGCTGGCGCGGCGGGCCCCGTCGTCGACAGCGGGGCGGCGGCTGGCGCCGATGCCGCGGCCGAAGCCGCTGCAGCGGCCGATGCCGCGGACCCCGCGGCCACGGTGGCCTGGCCCCAGCCCGGCGCCGCGGCGCAGGCGAGCGCCGCGGCCGCCACGGCACGCAGCGCACCACCGCCATGCCGGCCGGGCAGGGGCACGGCGGGCGGCGGAGCGGGCATCGGTGGGCGCGGCGGCAAGGGCGGTCGACGGGGCGGGGACGGTGGGAACGCGGCAGCACGCCACGCATCGCGCGCCGCGGGGCGGCCTCGGCGCCGCCGGCGGACGGCCCCCGGCCGGCCCGGAGGCTCACGGAGGGACTTCGTAAAATGGATTATCCATGCCCGCGCAAGCCCCGACCGCCGCCGCCCCGGCCCCCCTTCCCGCCCCGGGCCAGCCCCCGGTGGCCTGGCCCGATCCTGCCCGGCACGCCGCCTTCGAGGCCTGGCTGGCGCCGCTGGCCGCCGCCCAGGGCCTGCGCACCGACAGCCTGCGCCCGGCCTCGGCCGATGCCAGCTTCCGCCGTTACCTGCGGCTGGACGACGCGGCCGGCGGCAGCCGCATCGTGATGGATGCGCCGCCGCCGCAGGAGGACGTGCGGCCCTTCGTCGCGGTCGCCGAGGCGCTGGCCGCCGCGGGCCTGCCGGCACCGCGCGTGCTCGCCGCCGACGCCGCGCGCGGCTTCCTGCTGCTCGACGACCTCGGCAGCGAGCTGGCGCTGGCCGTGCTGCAGCAAGCCGTGGCCCGTGGCGATGCCGCGGCCGCCGACCGGCTGCTGCGCGAGGCCGTGGGGCTGCTGCTGCAGTGGCAGCAGCGCATCGACGCGTCGGCCCTGCCCGCGTACGACGAGGCGCTGCTGCGCCGCGAGCTGGCGCTGTTCCCCGACTGGTGCGTGCAGCGCGAGCACGGCGTGGCCTGGACCGAGGCCCAGCAGGCCCTCTGGCAGGGCGTCTGCGACCGCCTGGTGGCCAGCGCGCTGGCCCAGCCGGTGCTGGCGGTGCACCGCGACTACATGCCGCGCAACCTGATGTGCACGCCGGCCGGGCTGGCGATGCTCGACTTCCAGGACGCGGTGCGCGGCCCCATCACCTACGACCTCGCGTCGCTGATCCGCGACGCCTTCCTGAGCTGGGACGAGGCGGTGGAGCTGGACGTCGCCGTGCGCTACTGGGAGCAGGCGCGTGCGGCCGGCCTGCCGGTCGACGCCGACTTCGGCGAGTTCTGGCGCCAGGTGGAGTGGATGGGCCTGCAGCGCCACCTCAAGGTGCTCGGCATCTTCTGCCGCCTGAAGCACCGCGACGGCAAGCCGCGCTACGCGGAGGACCTGCCGCGCTTCTTCGGCTACGCGCACCGCGTCGCGTCGCGCTACACCGGCCTGCGCCCGCTGACCCTGCTGCTCGAACCGCTGATGGGCACGAGCCGGGTGAACGCCTTCTACTGACGGCCGGCTGACCGAGCCCCCGGTCCCGCATCGGCCGCGCGGGCGAACCCCGCCCCCACCCTGCCGGCCGCGCCGTTCAGGGTGCCCCGGCGCCACCCGGCGCGGGCGCCGCGGCGATGCGCTCGCGCAGCAGCGCGGCCTCGCGGGCATTGCGGGTCAGCCGCGCGGCGGCCTCGAAGGCGGCGCCGGCCTCGTCGTGCCGGCCGAGCCGGGCCAGGAACTCGCCGCGCACGCTGGGCAGCAGGTGCGAGCGCGCGAGCGCCGGGTCGCCGGCCAGCGTGTCCGCATGCGCCAGCCCCGCAGCGGGGCCGTCGGCCATGCCGATCGCCACGGCGCGGTTGAGCTCGACCACCGGCGATGGCGCCACCTCGGCCAGCTCCGCGTACAGCGCGGCGATGCGCGGCCAGTCCGTGTCCTGCGGCGTCGCGGCGCGCGCGTGGCAGGCGGCGATCGCGGCCTGCAGCGCATAGGGCTCGCGTGCGCCGCCGAGCGCCTCGGCCTGGGCGAGCGCCTGCAGGCCGCGGCGGATCAGCAGGCGGTCCCAGCGGCTGCGGTCCTGGTCCATCAGCAGCACCGGGCGCCCCTCGGCATCGGTGCGCGCCGGGATGCGCGAGGCCTGGATCTCCATCAGCGCGACCAGGCCGTGCACCGCGGGCTGGGCCGGCAGGCGCGCCGCCAGCAGGCGACCGAGCCGCAGCGCCTCCTCGCACAGCGCCGGGCGCATCCAGTCGTCGCCGGCGGTGGCGGCGTGGCCCTCGTTGAACACGAGGTAGATCACCTCCAGCACCGAGGCCAGGCGCTCCAGCCGCTCGGCCGGCGGCGGCAGCTCGAAGGGCACGCCGGCGCTGCCGAGCGCGCGCTTGGCGCGCACGATGCGCTGCGCGACGGTCGGCTCGGGCACGAGGAAGGCGCGCGCGATCTCGGCCGTGCTGAGGCCGCCCAGCAGGCGCAGCGTCAGCGCGACGCGTGCATCCGCCGACACCACCGGGTGGCAGGCGATGAAGATCAGGCGCAGCAGGTCGTCGCCGAGGTCGTCCTCGCGGGCGGCATCGAGGGCGTCGACGAAGTCGGGCACCACGTGGGCCTGCAGCGCGTCCAGGTCGGCGCCCAGCTCCTGGTGCCGGCGGTCCTGCATGCTGCGCTGGCGCTGGCGGTCCAGGCCGCGGTGCTTGGCGGTGGTCATCAGCCAGGCGCCCGGGTTGTCGGGCAAGCCCTCGCGCGGCCAGTGTTCCAGCGCCGCCAGCAGCGCCTCCTGTGCCAGCTCCTCCGCGCTGCCGATGTCGTGACCACGGCGGGCCAGTGCGCCGATGATCGTGCCGGCCTCCATGCGCCACACCGCATCGATCGCGCGGTGCACCGCGTCCGGCCCGTCCGCCCGCGAACCGTCGGCCGGGGCCGGCGACGACCCCGGGCGCGGCGAGCCGCCCCGGGTTGCCTCCCGGGGTTCGCCCGGGGGGCGACCGGCGGAGGCGGGCGAGGCGGTGGCGCGAGGCGGCATGCGGGGGCTCCGGGAAGGGCGACAGCGCGAGGGGCAGGGCGCCGCGGCGAGTTCAGTGCAGCGGTCCCGCCGGCGCCGGCGGCGCCTCTGCGAGCGGCCGCAGCTCCAGCGTGAAGGCGCCATCCGGCGCCCCGCCGGCGTCCGACGCACGGGACCAGGGCAGGCGGCAGGCCCAGGCGCGCGCCTCCTCGGCGCTGCGGGCCTCGATCAGGAGGTAGCCGCAGAGGGAGGCGGCGTCGGCCGGTGGCGGCGCCGTGCGCAGCGCCTCGCCGCCGGCCTCCCGGCGCAGGCAGCAGCCCGGAGCGGCCGGCAGCAGGCGCTGGGCGTCGAGCAGCACGCCCCCGCGCTCCAGTTCGGCCTGCCAGGCGAGCCACTGGGCCGGAGGGGGCGGCTCCGGGGCACGCAACAGCAGCAGATAGCGCATCACGGTCTCCTCGGGCGGGCGGCGTTCAGGGCCGGCGCCGCGGCCGGCAGGGTGGCCGATCCGGCACCCCTGCCGCGACGACGAAGCAGCCGCGGCGACTTCGACACGGCTGGCGCCACCGGGCGCCGGCTTCAGCGAACGGCCGTCTCGAAGCAGGGCGCGGTCGCCCGCACCTCGACCGCGGCCCACTGCGCCGCCGGACAGCGCGCCGCGATCGCGAGCGCCTCCTCGCGCGTGGCCACGTCGAGCAGGAAGAAGCCGCCGAGCATCTCCTTCGCCTCCGCATAGGGACCGTCGACCACCCGCGCCTGGCCCTCGCGGACCTGCAGCCGCTGGCCGGGCGCGGCGGGCGCCAGCGACTCGGCGGCACGCAGCACGCCCTGTGCCTTCAGCGTCTCGGCGAAGTCCAGCATGCGCTGGTAGACCGCGCGGCCCTCGGCCTCGCCGCGCGCCTCGCGCTGGCCGACGGGTTCGTGAATCAACAGCAGGTAGGCCATCCGGCTCCTCCGTTCGGCCGGGACGCCCCGTCCCGGGGCCGCGATTACACCCGATGTGGCCGGCAGCGCGCCAGCCGCCTGCCCTGCGCGGAGTGCGGACCCTCACGAAAGTTCTTTCAATTTTCGGAATGGTGCATTCAGCGCGGATGCGTTTTTCTCACACGGGTAAACACCTACAGTTCATCCCATCGATGAGCCAGCACCACTGACACGGCGACTCACCGAGGAGAGCAGGCCACGCGGCGACGAGCGCCGATTCCCTGCCCGGATGACCAAGACCCTGTCGTTATTGAGGAAATCATCATGAATGCCAAGACCCTGATCGCTGCCGCCGCCCTTGCCATCGTCGGCACCTCCGCCTTCGCGAACGAAGTCACCGAGTTCCAGCCGCAGTCGACGCTGACCCGCGCCGAAGTGCTGGCCGACCTGGCCCGTGCCCGTGCCAACGGCACGCTGGACAACGTCGGCGAGAGCTACGGTGCCGTCGCCCCCGCCACCGTCGTCGCCGGCAACGCCCGCGGCAACGTGACCACGCTGTCGCGCGTCGAGGTGCGCGGCACGGTGGACCGCGCGATCGCCAGCGGCTACGTGGTGGCCGGCGAGGCCTACGGCAGCGTCGAGCCCTCCAGCGTGCGCAGCCGCGAGGATGTGCGCGCCGAGACGGTCGCCGCGCTGCGCAACCGCCACTTCGGCGATCGCTCGGACATCTGAGCATTCGCCGGGCCGGGCTGATCCCGGCCTGCCGTGAACGGCCGCGGGCCGCCTTCGGGCGGCCCGCGGCCGTTTCGGCGGCGCGTCGCGACGTTCAGTCCGCGCGCGGCAGATCGCAGCCGGCCGCGACCAGCCAGGGATCGACCGTGCCGCCCTTGCCGTCGAAGGTCTCGACCAGGAAGTCGACGAAGGCGCGCGTGCGCGCCGGCAGGTGGCGCCGCGTCGGCAGCCCGGCGTAGATGATCGCGGTGCGGAAGCGCCAGTCCGGCAGCACCCGCTCGAGCGCGTTCTCCAGCAGCGCATCCTCGACCACGAAGGACGGCAGGCCGGTGATGCCCAGCCCGGCGAGCGCCGCGGCATACATGGTGTCGATGTGCGAGGTGGTCAGCGCCGAGCGGCCGACACGCAGGCGGACCCCGTCCTCGCTGCCGTCCGGCCCGGCCGCGGCGCTGCGCCCGGCCTGGCGGAAGTTCAGCTCGCGCAGGAAGGACGGGATCATCGCGTCGTAGCGGTCCAGGTCGGTGGGGTGGCGCGGACGGCCGAGTCGGTCGAGGTACTCCGGCGCCGCGCAGACCACCACCTCGGAGCGCGCCAGGGGCCGGGCGATGAAGTCGCCGTCCAGCGGCTCGTCCTCGCCGCGCACGAGGATGGTCACGTCGTGCTCCTCGCTGACCGTCTCCACCGGGCCGGGCGCGCTGATCTCCAGCGTCACCTTCGGGTGGTCGCGGCGGAAGCGTGGGAGGTGCTTGGCGAGCTGGTGCACCGCGAAGGCCGGCGGCATCACCACGCGCAGGTGGCCGCGCGGGTCGGCGGTGGCCTCGGCGGCCAGGGTCTCCGCCTCCTCGATCTCGGCCAGGATGCGCCGCACGCGGTCGAGGTAGGCCTCGCCGGCGTCGGTCAGCGACAGCTTGCGCGTGGTGCGGTGGATCAGCCGGGTGCCGAGGTGGTCCTCCAGGTCGGCCACCAGCCGCGTCACCGCCGCCGGCGACAGGTTCAGCGCGCGCGCCGCCCCTGCGAAGCTGCCCTCGTCGATCACGCGGGTGAAGACCCGCATCGCGCCCAGCCGGTCCATCGCCCGCCTCCGATCATTCCGATTTCTGAAATGGATCCTTGATTGTCCGCTGGTTTTTCGCCCTCGGGCAAACCCTTACAGTTCATCCCATCGATGAGCCAGCAGCAATGACAAGGCGACTCACCGAGGAGGACAAGACGGACGCGCGAAACCACAGCGCCCGCCCTGCCCGGTCAACCTACCCTGTCTTCATTGAGGAAATCATCATGAATGCCAAGACCCTGATCGCCGCCGCCACCCTTGCCATCGTCGGCACCTGCGCGTTCGCGAACGAAGTCACCGAGTTTCCGGCCGAATCCACCGCGGCGCGTGCCACGGTCGTCGCCGACCTGCAGCAGGCGCGCCACGACGGCTCGCTGGCCGCGCGCGACGAAGCCTACGGCAGCGTCGATGCCGCCGACGCGGCGGCCCGCCCGGCGCGCGTCTTCCTGGCGCGCATCCAGGCCAGCCAGCCGGCCGCGGCCCGCACCGTGCGCGTCGACCCGCGCACCCACGTGATGGCCGACGAGGCCTACGGCAGCGTCGAGCCCTCGAGCGTGCGCAGCCGCGCCGACGTGCGGGCCGAGACGCTGGCCGCGCTGCGCAAGTAAGCCCGGCTCGGGCCGGCGCCCCCGGCGCCACGAAGCCGCCCCCCGGGGCGGCTTTTCCATTGCGCCGGTGGTTTGGCTTCGGAGCTTGCTCAGCCCTGCATGGCTGCGTGCAGATCCGCAACGGTGATCATGAGCGTCATGGGATCGAGCGGCGATTCATCCAGGCCGAGGCGCAGATAGAAGGCCTTGGCTTTCTCGGACAGGGCGTGCACGACCAGGCCACGGATACCGATGACGTCGGCCGCGTGCAACACCCGTCGTGCGGCATCTTGGAACAGGGCGCGGCCCAGCCCCTGCCCGTGGTGGCTGGTGGCGATCGCCAGACGACCGAGCACGACGACCGGGACCGGATCCGGCATGTTGCGGCGGAATCGGCCGGGGGCGGCGGCAGGTGCCACGGCGCTGGAGGCCAGGGCGTAGTAGCCCACGACCTTGTGGTCTTCGCAGATCACAAAGGTGCGCGAAGCGCCGCTGACCTGGTTCGCCGCCGCGCGGCGTTCGAGCCAAGCGTCGAGCGACGCGACCCCGCAGTCGAAGCCGGCGATGTCGTGGTCGGGCTTGAGCGGTTCCGGTGCGCGCAGCATTCCGCTCAGGCCGTTTTCCAGGGCGCTTTGCTCTGCATCGTGCGGCGCAGCGGTTCATTCGGCTGGGCCGGGCGGTCGAGCCGCTTCAGGAACTCGGCATAGGCCTCGGGGCTGACCACCATCAGGGCGCGGTCGAGCAGCGCTTCCTCGGCGGCACGGCGTGCCGCCTCCAGGATGAAATCCGTGCGCGTCTTGCCCGCCGACTCCGCGGCGCGGTCGATCAGGTTGCGCTCGGCCGGGGGAATCCGCAGGTTAAGCGAGTCACGACGTGTCTTGGGCGTGCTGGCGGTCGTCATGGCGCTGTCCTTTTTTGTTACCCGGTTCGTACCTTAGCACATCGTAACGACAGGGTCATTACAACTCTGGGGCGGCGGATGGGGCGTTGCCGCGTGCCGGACAATCCCACCCATGCTGCGGATCACCGAACTGCGCCTGCCGCTGGACCACCCGGCCGAGGCCCTGCCCGATGCGATCGTCGCGCGGCTGAAGCTGCCCGGCGCGGCGGCGCTGCGCGAGTGGACGGTGTTCCGCCGCGGCTACGACGCGCGCAAGAAGTCGGCGATCCGGCTGGTCTACACGATCGACTGCCGGGTCGACGACGAGGCCGCGGTGCAGGCCGCGCTCGCGGCGGACCCGCACGTGCGCCCGGCGCCGGACACGCGCTACCGGCTGGTGGCGCAGGCGCCGGCCGATTTCGCCGCCAGCGGGCGGCCGCGGCCGGTGGTGGTCGGCTTCGGCCCCTGCGGGCTGTTCGCCGCGCTCATCCTGGCCCAGATGGGCCTGCGCCCGCTGGTGCTCGAACGCGGCAAGGCGGTGCGCGAGCGCACCCGCGACACCTGGGGCCTGTGGCGGCGGCAGGTGCTGAACCCGGAGTCGAACGTGCAGTTCGGCGAGGGCGGCGCCGGCACCTTCTCCGACGGCAAGCTGTGGAGCCAGATCAGCGACCCGCGCCACCTGACGCGCAAGGTGCTGACGGAGTTCGTGCAGGCCGGCGCGCCGGAGGAGATCCTGGTGGTCAGCAAGCCGCACATCGGCACCTTCCGGCTGGTGTCGATGATCGAGAAGATGCGCGCGCAGATCGAGTCGCTCGGCGGCACGATCCGCTTCGGCAGCAAGCTCGCCGACCTGCGCATCGAGGACGGCGCGCTGCGCGGCCTGGTGCTGGAGGACGGCACGCAGATCGACGCCGAGCACGTGGTGCTCGCGCTCGGCCACAGCGCCCGCGACACCTTCGCGATGCTGCATGCGCGCGGCGTCGCGATGGAGGCCAAGCCCTTCTCGCTGGGCTTCCGCATCGAGCACCCGCAGGGCATGATCGACCGCGCCCGCTTCGGCCCGCACGCCGGCCACCCGCTGCTGGGCGCGGCCGACTACAAGCTGGTGCACCACGCGCGCAACGGCCGCTCGGTCTACAGCTTCTGCATGTGCCCGGGCGGCACCGTGGTCGCCGCGACCTCCGAGCCGGAGCGGGTCGTCACCAACGGCATGAGCCAGTACTCGCGCGCGGAGCGCAACGCCAACGCCGGCATCGTCGTCGGCATCACGCCGGCGGACTACGCGCGCGATCCGAACGCCCCCGGGCCGGTGTCGCCGCTGGACGGCATCGCCTTCCAGCGCATCTGGGAATCGCGCGCCTACGCGCTCGGCGGCGGCGGCTACCTCGCGCCGGCCCAGCTCGTCGGCGACTTCCTGCGCCGCCAGCGCTCAGCCACGCTGGGTGAGGTCGAGCCCTCGTACCGGCCCGGCGTGCAGCTGACCGACCTGGCGGACCCGGCCGAACCCAGCCTGCCGCCGGTGCTGCTGGACGCGATCCGCGAGGCGATCCCGGCCTTCGAGCGCCAGATCGCCGGCTTCTCGCGGCCGGACGCGGTGCTGACCGGCGTCGAGACGCGCACCTCCTCGCCGCTGCGCATCCTGCGCGGCCGCGACCACCAGAGCACCAACGTGCGCGGCCTCTACCCGGCCGGCGAGGGCGCGGGCTTTGCCGGCGGCATCATGTCCGCCGGGGTCGACGGCATCGAGGTGGCCGAATCGCTCGCCCGCGCGCTGCTCGGCGCGCCGTCCGACAGCCCGGCAGGCCGCGCGCCGATGGCCGGCGACGGCAGCGTCGGCTAGTCTGCGGCCTCGCCGTGCTCTCTCGCACGGCCCCGACCGAGGAGATCGACCATGACCCGAGTGCTCGTCCTGTGCCTGGTGCTGCTGCTGACCGGCGTGTTCGCGCTGCTGAACTGGACAGCGTTTGCCACGCCGATGCCGCTGTCGCTCGGCGTCACCACCGTCGAGGCCCCGCTCGGCCTGATCATGCTCGGCCTGGTGGTGGTGCTGAGCGTGGCCTTCGTGGCCTGGGCGCTGGCGCTGCAGGCGCAGGCGCTGATGGACACGCGCCGCATGACGCGCGAGCTGCAGACCCAGCGCGAGCTGGCCGACAAGGCCGAGGCCTCGCGCTTCACCGAGCTGCGCGCCCACCTGGACCAGGCGCTGGCCGAGCAGCGGCGCCACGTCGAGCAGCAGGCGAACGGCCTGGCCGCGGCGGTGGCCGAACTGGAAGACCGGCTGGACCGGCGCCAGGCCCTCGGCCCGGCCACGCCCGCGCTGGCCCCGCTGGCCACCGGCGTGCCGGTGGCGGCCGCGCCGCTGCGCACGGGCACCGGGCTGCGCTGAAGCCGGCGGCGGGCCGCCGGCGGACGACGAACCCTCGTCCCGCGCCGGCCGCCCGAATGCCCCGGTTCTCAGGCCTCTCGCACGGTCGTCGACGACGGCTTGGCTGACGCCGGCCGGCCGCGCCGCAGCAGCCGGCGCAGCCCCTGCAGCAGGTCGTCGACGAAGGTGAAGATCACCGGGATCACCAGCAGGCTGAGGAAGGTGCTGGTGACCAGGCCGCCGATCACGACGATGGCCATCGGCGCACGGAAGCTCGGGTCCACGCCCCAGCCGATCGCGATCGGCAGCATGCCGGCACCCATCGCGATCGTGGTCATCACGATCGGCCGCGCCCGCTTGTGGCAGGCATCGAGCAGCGCGTCCCAGCGGCTCAGGCCGTGGTCGCGCCGCGCCATGATCGCGTACTCGACCAGCAGGATCGAGTTCTTCGTCGCGATGCCCATCAGCATGATCAGGCCGATCATCGACGGCATCGACAGCGCCGTCTGCGTGACGAAGAGCGCGAGGAAGGCGCCCGGGATCGACAGCACCAGCGCCGCCAGGATGGTGACCGGCTGCACGAAGTCGTGGAACAGCAGCACCAGCACGATGTAGATGCACAGCACGCCGGTCAGCATCGCCAGGCCGAAACTGTCGAACAGCTCGGCCATCGCCTCGGCATCGCCGACGCTGGTCTGGATCACGCCGGGCGGCAGGTTCTGCAGGCTGGGCAGCGCCTTGGCGGCCTTCTCCACCTCGCCCAGCGGCTGCTGGTTCAGCTCGATCTCGAAGTTGATGTTGCGCTGCCGGTCGTAGCGGTCGATCTCCGCCGGACCGCTGGCCAGCTCGAGGCTGGCGACGTTGCCGAGCGGCACCGGCCCGCGGGCCCCCGGCACCGGCAGGCGCGCCAGCAGCGCGAGGTCGGTGCGGGCCTCGGCGCGCAGCCGCACCACCACCGGCACCTGGCGCTGGCTGAGGTTCAGCTTGGCCAGGCCCTGGTCGTAGTCGCCGGCGGTGGCGATGCGCAGCGTGTCGGCGATCGCCGCGGAGGTGACGCCGAGGTCGGCCGCGCGCGCGAAATCGGGCCGCACGATCAGCTCGGGACGCACCAGGCTGGAGGTGGAGGTGACGTTGCCGATGCCGGGAATCGTCCGCAGCTCGCGCTCGACCTGCCGCGCATGCTCGCCGAGCACGCGGCCGTCCTCGCCGGCCAGCACCAGCACGTACTTCTCGCTCGAGGCCCCGAGGCCCACCTTCACGCGGGCGCCGGGCAGCGCGCCGAGCGCCTGCCGCAGCTCGGCCTCGATCGCCTGCTTCGACAGGCCGGGCCGCTGGTCGCGGTGGGTCAGGTTGATCGTCAGCGTGGCCTTGCGCACCTCGGCTGCGCCGGCCGGCGCGAAGGGGTCGGCCCCGGTGGAGCCGCCGCCGACCGCGGTGTAGACGAGCTTCACGTGCGGGTTGGCCTGCACGATGCTGCGCGCCTGCTCGGCCGCGTCGCGGGTCTGGCGGAAGGTGCTGCCCGGCGGCAGCGTGACCGTGACCTGGGTCTGCGAGAGGTCGTCCGGCGGGATGAAGCCGGTGGGCAGCAGCGGCACCAGCGCAAAGGAGCCGACCAGGAAGACCCCAGCGGCCAGCGCCGTCAGCCAGCGGTGGCGCAGGCACCAGGCCGCCCAGCGCATGTACAGCGCGAGCCAGCCCGGCTCGCGGTGTTCCTTCGCGTCGGCGCGCAGCAGGTAGGCGGCCATCATCGGCGTCAGCATGCGCGCGACCACCAGCGAGAAGAACACCGCGATCGCCGCGGTCCAGCCGAACTGAACGAAGAACTTGCCCGGCACGCCCGCCATGAAGGCGGTCGGCAGGAACACCGCGATCAGCGTGAAGGTGGTCGCGATCACCGCCAGGCCGATCTCGTCCGCCGCCTCCATCGCGGCCTGGAAGGGCGTCTTGCCCATGCGCAGGTGGCGCATGATGTTCTCGATCTCGACGATCGCGTCGTCGACCAGGATCCCGACCACCAGCGACAGCGCCAGCAGCGTCACCACGTTGACCGTGAAGCCCATCAGGTGCATCACGAAGAAGGTCGGGATGGCCGACAGCGGCAGCGCGACCGCCGCGACGAAGGTGGCACGCCAGTCGCGCAGGAACAGGAACACCACCAGCACCGCCAGCGCCGCGCCCTCGTACAGCAGCTTCATCGAGCCGTCGTAGTTCTCGACCACCGGGTCGACGAAGTTGAAGGCCTCGGTGATGGTGACGTCCGGGTGCGCCGCCTTCAGCCGATCGAGCGCGGCGCGCACGCCCTCGGCCACGTCGATCTCGCCGGCGCCGCGGCTGCGCACGATCTCGAAGCCGACCACCGGCTGGCCGTTCAGCAGCGCGGCGCTGCGCTGCTCGGCCACGCCGTCGGTCACGGTGGCGATCTGGTCGAGGCGCACGCTGCGGCCGTCGGCGAGCGCGATCTGCAGCGCCGCCAGCTCCTCGGCCGAGCGCACGGTGGCGATGGTGCGCACCGACTGCTCCAGCCCGCCGACGTCGCTGCGCCCGCCCGAGGCCTCCTGCTGCACCTGGCGCAGCTGGCGCGACACGTCGGCCGCGGTGGCGTTCAGCGCCAGCAGCCGGGCCGGGTCCAGCGCCACCGCGACCTCGCGCGTGACGCCGCCGACGCGCGCGACCGCGCCGACGCCGCGCACGCTCAGCATCGCCTTCGTGACCGTGTTGTCGACGAACCAGCTCAGCGCCTCGTCGTCCATGCGCGGCGACGCGATGGTGTAGGTCAGGATGGGGGCACCGGCCAGGTCGACCTTGGCGATCACCGGGTCGCGCAGGTCGGCCGGCAGGTCGGAGCGCACGCGCGAGACGGCGTCGCGCACGTCGTCGACCGCCTCCTGCGTCGGCTTCTCGAGCCGGAACTCGGCGGTCAGCACCACGCTGCCGTCCTGGATCTTCGCGTAGAGGTGCTTCAGGCCCTGGATGGTGGCGAGCGAGTTCTCGATCTTGCGCGCCACCTCGGTCTCGAGCTGCGACGGTGCTGCGCCCGGCAGCGCGGCCGTCACCGTGACCATCGGCAGGTCGATGTCCATGAAGTTCTGGACCTTCATGCGCTGGAAGCCGAGCAGGCCGGCCAGCGTCAGCATCACGAACAGCAGCACCGACGGGATCGGGTTGCGGATGCACCACGCGGAGACGTTCATCGTCGCGTCCTCGGCCCGGGGTTCAGCGCGGCACCGACGCGGCCGGCCCCGGCGGACGCACCGCCGGTGGCGCCGCGACCACGCGCACCGTGTCGCCGTCGGCCAGGAAGGCGCCGCCGGACGCGACCACCCGCGCGTCGGCCGCCAGGCCCGCGGTGACTTCGACTCGCTCGCCGTCGCGCCGGCCGACCTGCACCTTGGTCTCGGCCACCTTGCCGTCGGCGCCGATGCGGTGCACGTAGTGGAAGCCGTCGCGCAGCGTGACCGCGGTCTGCGGCAGCGTCAGCGCGCTGCTGCGGCCGAGCGCGAACTCGCCGCGCGCGAACATGCCGGCGCGCAGCAGCGGCGAGGCCGGCAGGTCGACGTAGACCAGGCCGTTGCGCGTCTGCGGATCGACCGTGGGCGCGATCATGCGCACCCGGCCCGTCACCGCCTGGCCCGGCGCCGGGCTGAGCGTCACGGCCTGGCCGGGCGCGAGCGCGCCCAGGTCGGCCGCCGGCACCTCGGCCCGCCACTCCAGCCGGCCCTGGCGGATCAGCCGGAACAGCTCCTGGCCGGCCGGCAGCACCGCACCGACGGTGGCGCTGCGCGCCGAGATCACGCCGGCGTCGGGCGCCACCACGGTGGTCTGGCGCAGCCGCAGCGCCTGGTGCTCGGCCGCCGCGCGCTGCGCCTCCAGCCGGGCCTCGGCGGTGCGCTCGGCCGTCAGGTACTGCGCGATCACCTGCTGGCTGAGCGCGCCGGTGGTCTGCAGCTCGCGGGCGCGGGCGGCATTGGCGCGTGCCTCGGCCAGCGTGGCCTCGGCCTCCGCCACCGCGGCGCGGATCTGCGCCGCCTCGGCGCGCACGGTCTCGGCCGCGAAGCGCGCCAGCACCTGGCCGCGCTGCACGCGGTCGCCGACGTTCACCAGCACCTCGGTCAGCCGCAGGCCGTTGGCCTCGGTGCCGATGCTGGCCTCCTGCCAGGCCGCGACGCTGCCGTTCGCGGGGAGCTGCCGCACCAGCTCGCCGCGCTGCGGCTGCACCGCGGTGACCGTCAGCGCCGTGCGCGCTGCCGCGGCGGGCGGCGCCGGATCGGCGGCCCGGGTGGCCCCGGCCAGGCCGATCGACGCCAGCACGGCGGCCGTTGCGAGCGCGAGCGCGGGAAGGTGGGCGGGGCGGAAGGGGTTCATCGCACGGATCGGGGCAGGAGGCGGGAACACGGGGACGACGAAGGGCAGGCCGTGGATTCGACGGCGCGCGGGCGCAGGGGCCGGGCTGGATGGCGGCCGCTCGGCCACTCAGGCCCCGTTCCCCGCGCCGTCCGACGCGGCGGTGGCGGGCAGGTCGGCGGCCGTCCAGCCGCCGCCGAGCGCGCGGTAGAGCTGCACCCAGGCCAGGCTGCGCTCGCGCTGCAGGCCGAGCAGCGCGCTGCGCGCCTGCACCGCGTTGCGGCGGGCGTCCTCCAGCTCGAACAGGCTGGCCAGGCCGCCGCGGTAGCGGGCCTGCACGGCGGCGAACGCGGCCTCGTAGCCCTCCAGCGCGACCTGCGCATCGGGCAGCTGGACGGCCGAGGCCTGCAGCCGCACCAGCGCCTGCTCGACCTCGCGCACGGCCTGGCGCAGCCGGCCGCGGTAGGCGGCGAGGGCCTCGTCGTAGCGGGCGCGCGCGGCCTCGACCTCGGCGCGCCGGGCGCCGCCGTCGAACAGCGGCACCACGACCTGCAGCGGGCCGAGGGTCCAGGTGCTGCCGCTGGCGCTCTCGCCGCCGCCGGACACCCGCATCGCACCGATGCTGCCGCTGAGCGAGATGCTGGGCCGCAGGCGCGCCTCGGCCGCCCGGGTGTCGGCGCTGGCCGCGACCACGGCCTGCTCGGCCGCCTGCAGGTCGGGGCGCTGCGCCAGCGCCTGCGCCGGCACGCGCGCCGCGGCATCGACGCCGTCGACCGTCGGCTGCGGCACGCCCGGCGCGGCGCCCGCCAGCGCCGCGCGCAGCGCGGGCTCGGGCCGGCCGGTCAGCGCCACCAGCGTCTTCAGCTCCAGCGCACAGGCGGCCTGCTGGGCCGCGAGCTGGCTGCGCGCCTGCGCCGCACTGGCGCGGGCCAGGGCCGCGTCCGCCGGCGCCTGGAAGCCGGCCCGCGCGGCCAGGTCGGCCAGGCGGGCGGTCTCGGCGCGCGAGGCGGCATCGCGCGCCGCCTCGGCGGCCTGCGCCTCGCAGGCGCGCCACGCGATGGTGCTGCCGGCCGTCTCGGCCGCCACCGCGACGCGCGCCTCGTGCCAGCCGGCCCGGGCGCCGGCCAGCCGGGCCGTGGCCGCGTCGCGGCGCGCCGCGTTGCCACCGAAGAGATCGACTTCCCAGCTGGCCTGCAACGCGCCCGAGAGGCTGGTGCCCAGCGGGCTCAGCAGGTCCTGGCGCCCGCGCACCGCAGCGGCGGTCGCGCCGAGCTGCGGGCCGAGCGCGGCCGCGGCCGCGGTGCGGGCCGCCTGCGCCTGGGCCAGCCGCGCCGTGGCGGCCGCCAGGTCGGGGCTACCGGCCTGGGCCTCGGCCACCAGGGTGTCGAGCAGCGGGTCCTGGAAGCGCTGCCACCAGCGCAGCAGGCCGACGGGGTCGCCACCGTGCGGCCAGGCCGCCTGCCAGGTCGCGGGGCGCTCGGCCGCGATGGCCTCGGCCGGCGTCGCAGCCGGCGTGCCCGGGCCGGCGGCGCAGCCCGCGAGCACGAGTGCGAGCGCGAGCGCGGCACCACCCGCCCATGGCGCGCGGTGGCGGGTGGCACGCGGCCGCACGGCGGCCCGCGGCGCGCGCCGGCGCGCCTGGGCCTGCGATGGCCTCTGCACCGGCCCGCCGGTCGAATGCTGCGCGTGCACCGTCATGTCCGTCCTCTCGAAGCCTGGGGGGCGCGGTGGCGGTCAGCCGCCGTCGCGCGCCAGCCGCTCGCTGCGCCAGTAGACATCGTCGCCCCCCAGGCCATCCAGGTTGGCCCGGTTCAGCACGCGGGCCAGCACGAACAGCAGGTCGCTCAGCCGGTTCAGGTACTGGCGCGCCTCGGGCCGGACCGCCGCCGCAGCCGCCGGGGCCGCCGGCTCGGCGCCAGCGGGCGGCGGCGTGCCGTCGGTGGCCGCCGGTGCCTCGGCATGCGCCAGGGCCACCACCGCCCGCTCGGCACGGCGCGCGACGGTGCGCGCCACGTGCGCGATCGCGGCGCTGCGCGTGCCGCCGGGCAGGATGAACTCCGCCAGCCGCGGCAGGGTCTCGTTGTAGGTCGCCAGGGCCTCGTCGAGCTGCTGCACGGCCTCGGCCTTCAGCAGCGCGAAGCCGGGGATGGACAGCTCGCCGCCGAGGTTGAAGAGCTCGTGCTGGATCGACGACAGCAGCACCCGCACATCGCCCGGCAGCGGCTCGGCCAGCAGCACGCCGAGCTGGGAGTTGAGCTCGTCGACGTCGCCCATGGCCTGCACGCGCAGGTCGTCCTTGCGCACGCGGCGGCCGTCGCCGAGGCCGGTGGTGCCATCGTCGCCGGTGCGCGTGGCGATCTGGGTGAGGCGGTTGGACATGGGCGCGGGCCGGGGAAGCGGGCAGGGCGCGCAGCATACCCGCTGGCCTTCGACCCGGGCCGGGACGGGGCGACGCTCGGCCGGGCGGGGCGACGAGACGACGCCGCGGCGGCACGAACGGGGCCCGATGGCGGGCGGGCGACGCGCCACACGGCGCGCCGCGGGAGGCCGGACGCGTGGCGCCGGATCCTCAGGCCGTCATCAGCGGCGCCATCCGCTGGCCGAAGGCCGACAGCCCCGGCAGCACCTCGGCCTGCTCGGCCGGGCTCAGGCCCATCCAGCCGCCGAACTGGGCCGCCAGCTCGACCACGGACAGGCCGGGCAGCAGGCGGCCGGAACCGACATCGTCCGGCGTGCCGGTGGCCACCACCGGGAAGCGGCCGTGGATCTGGCCGCCGCGCACGCCCCCGCCGAGCACCACGTGGTGCGCGCCCCAGCCGTGGTCGCTGCCGTCGCCGTTGCTCACCAGCGTGCGGCCGAAGTCGGACGCGGTGAACAGCGTGACGGCGTCGAGCAGGCCGAGCGACTGCAGCGCGCCCATGAAGTAGTCGATCGACAGCGCGACCCGGGCGGTCAGCACCGGGTGGTCGCGCAGCTGGTTGGCATGGGTGTCGAAGGCGCCGAGCGAGACCATGAAGACCTGGCGCTGCAGGCCCAGCGCCGGCGCGGCCGCGATCATCTGGGCCACCACGCTCAGTTGCCGCGCCAGCGGATCGACGTCCAGCGTGGCGGGGCTGCCGGTCGGCAACGGGGCGCCGCCGAGGATCGGGGTGGCGGGAATCGGCGGGACCGAGACCCGGCCGAACGCCGACGAGAGCACCCCTTCCGCCGCGATCGAACGGGCCATCACGCGCGCGTACTCGCCCGCCATCGGGTGGTCGCCGGCCGTGACGAGCGTCTCGCGCAGCAGCGCGCCGACGGTGCTCGAGCCGGTGACCCAGCGCTCGTCGAGGGCACGCACCCGCGCGGCCCCGTTCGCGCCGATCTGGTACTGGACGACGTCGCGGCCCGACAGGAAGACCGCGTTGCCGGCGGCCGAGACGGCCGTGAAGAGCGGCTGGGCGTTCGCGGCCATCAGCAGGTCGGCGATGCGGCCGCCCCAGCCGGCGCGGGCCCCCTCGGGCGACAGCGACTGCCAGGTCGACACCTGGTCGTTGTGCGAGAACAGCTTGGCCGGCACGTCGCGCTCGGCAAGGAACTCCGCCCGGGTCAGCGGCCGGACCAGCGGCCCCACGTTGGCGACCACGGCCGCGCGGCCCTGCTCGTACCAGCGCATCAGCGGCGCCAGCTCCGCCGGCGTGCCGAAGCGGCGCCCGTCCTGCACCAGGCCGGCCGGGCTCTGCAGCGCGGCCAGCGGCAGCGCCAGGTCGCCGCGGGCGGCGGCATAGGCGGCATGCTCGGCCGGGTCGATCGGCACGAACCAGTTGTGCGCGTCGTTGCCGCCGAGCATGAACAGGCAGACCAGCGCCCGGTAGCCGCCGCCGGGGTTGGCCGAGCGGCTGGCGCGCGACGACAGCGCCGCCAGCCCGGCCAGGCCGAGGCCGAGCCCGGCGCGGCCGGCGAGGCCGCCGAGGGCGAGCCCGCCGGCCCGGCGGACGAAGTCGCGGCGGCTGCGGGGCGACACAGGGGGCGAGGACATGTCGGTCACCGTTGAATGAGGTAGTCGGGCGAGGTCAGCGCGACGAACAAGGCCGAGCGCGCCATCCACAGGGGCGCGTCGCCCTGGCTGTTCGTGTCCACGCCGCCCGCGGCATCGAGCAGGCGCGCCCGCAGCCCGGCGGGCATGCGCCCCGCGAAGAGGTGGAGGTTGATGCGCTCGACCATCGCATCGATGCGGCCCTGGGCCGCCAGCGCGGTCAGTTCGCGCAGATCGGAGCGCACGTCGCTCTCGCTGCCGGTCCAGCCGATGCCCCAGCCCGTCATGGCCTCGGCCAGGTTGACCCAGCTGGCGGCCGTGCTTTCGCTGAGCAGCTGGAACTCCGGCGCGTTCGCGTCCACCGCGGACAGTGCCGAGTTCGGCGGCACGTAGCCGGGCCGGAAGTAGCTGAACACCGACGGTGGCGAGAAGGGCCGCTGGTTCACGTTGACGAGGTCCCAGCCCACCATCCACTGGCCGCTGACGGACGTGGCACCGAAGGCACGCAGCCAGTGCCCGACGCGCAGCACCGGCTCGCGCAGCTTGCCGAAGCCGGGCGCCGGCGCCTGCCGCGCCTCCGGGTCGAGCAGGATGGCGCGCACGACAGCGCCGAGGTTGCCGCGCACGCCCTGGCCGTCGTTGGCGAACACCGCCGACACCCGCGCCACGTAGGCCGGGCTCGGCTGGCTCGTCACCAGCCGCTGGATCAGCTGCCGGCCGATGAAAGGGCCGACGTTGGGGTGGTTGGCCAGGGTGTCCAGCGCCAGGCGCAGGCTGTCGCGCGCCTCGGTGCCGGGCGGGATGCGCAGCGCCCAGGGCTTGCCGGCGAACACCAGCTTCTCGCTCAGGGAGTGCTGGCCCGCGTAGGGCACCATCGGCTGCAGGTCGATGCCGCGGTCGCCCCCCCCCTCCGGAGCCGGCCAGGGGTTGCGCCAGCGGAAGCTGCCCTCGTCCTGCTCGGCCGGCGGAAAGGCCCAGCCCCAGCCGGTGAAGACCTTGGCCAGGCCCATCACGTCCGCATTGCGGTAGGTCTCGACCGGTCGGCCGTCGGGCCCGAGCTGCGGCGTGCCGTCGGGGTTCAGCTCGACCAGGCCGATGCTGAACAGCTGCATCACCTCGCGGGCGAAGTTCTCGTCGGGCACCCGCCCGGTCGCCGGGTCCTCCTTGCGGTTGCGGATGTGCGAGAGGTAGGTGCCCATCATCGGGCTGAGCGCGATCTCCTCCAGCAGCTGGCGGTAGTTGCCGAAGGCATGGCGGTTCAGCGTGTCGAGGTAGGCCGCATAGCCGCGCGCATGGTCGAAGAGGTTGGAGTCCTGCTGCGAGACGACGAAGATCTGGTGCAGCGACCAGGCCACGCGCTGGCGCAGGGCATCCGGCTGGCCGGCCATCGCCTGCCAGAACCAGCCGGCCGGCTCGTCGCCGTTGTACTTGCCGCCGCGCGGCAGGAACTCCGGCCCGCGGGCATAGGCCCGCTGGACATGGGCCACGTAGCCCGGGCCGCTGGCGAGGCCCAGTTGCTCGTCGATCCAGGCCGCCGGCCCGATCGCCGCCACGCGCTCGATCTCGGCCAGCGTCGGGCCGAAGCTGGCCTGCTGCAGGAAGCGCGCGGCCTCCTGGCGGCGCGCGTCACGGTGATCGACGATCTCGGCGGACGGCCAGGTCAGGCGCAGCGCACCGCCGCCCCAGAGCGCGCCCTGGCCCGGCACCACGTCCAGGCCGTCGAAGGCGCGCTCGTCCCAGCCCCAGTCGACGATCGCGCCCGGGTGGGTCGGCAGCACGGTGGTCGAGCCGGCGCGCAGCAGCACGATGTAGAGGTTGCGGTCGCGGTCGGGCGAGCCGCCGTAGCCGTCGTTCACGTAGACGACATCGACGCTGGCCCCGGGTGGCAGCGCGGGCAGCGTGAACTCGTAGTCGGCCGGCTGGCTGGACGTGACCGCCACCGAGCCGACCACGGCGCCGTTCACGCGCAGCACCATCTGCGGCCAGACGCCGTCGAGGGGCACCCCGTAGGCGCGCACGGTCAGCACCGTCGGGCGCGCGGCGGGAATGCTCGCGCTGCCGACCAGCAGTCCGCCGGCCGCGCCCGCGCGCCAGGTGCCGGCGAGCCGGCCGTCGGGGCCGATCAGCGTCTCGAAGTCGTGGCCGCCGCCGCCGAATACGGCCACGCCACCGGCCGTCACGCTGCCGGTCAGCGCGATCGGCGCCGCGCCGTCCAGCCGCAGCGTGCCGCCGATGCGGCCGTCGCTGCCGACGTCGATGGCCAGGCTGCCGGTGGCCGAGCCGGTGAGCGTGGCGGTGGCGGCACCGCTGAAGGCCGTCGCCGGCAGCACCGGCGTCGGGCTCAGGTCGTCCGCAACGCCGGACGCGACGAGCACGAAGCTGCCGGTCGCGGCCGCGCCGGCCGAACGCACCGCGAGCAGGTGCACGCCGGTGGACCGGGCGGTGAACACGAGCTCGCCCCGGCCCGCGTCGTCGGCCTGCAGGTCCAGGCCCGGGCCATGCACGGCGAGGGCCGGGTCGGGCAGCGTGCCGGTGCCGGCGGCGGCACCCTCCAGCCGGAACACGTAGCGCATACCCGCCTGCAGCGCGATGCCGTAGGCGTCGACGTCGCCGGCGGTCTCGATGCGCCCGTGCATCGTGTCGCCCGGCTGCATCCGCACCGGCCCCGCCTCCACCCCCGGTACCACGTCGCCCGCCTGCGCCGCCAGCGCCCGGCACTCCTCGCCCGCCGGCAGCCCCCCGAAGACGAAGCGCCGGATGCCCACCGCCGGCGAGCCCGCCAGCTGCACCTGCCCCGCACAGGGGTTGCGGAAGCTCATCGC
>NZ_BBYR01000072.1 GCF_001293525.1 Pseudideonella sakaiensis
GTCAGCATCACGGTGAAGCTGATCGCGCCGATCGCGATGGAAGAGGGCCTGCGCTTCGCGATCCGCGAAGGCGGCCGCACCGTCGGCGCCGGCGTCGTCGCCAAGATCATCGACTGAGTTCGCTGTTCGGCTGCAGGGGTATAGCTCAATTGGCAGAGCACTGGTCTCCAAAACCAGAGGTTGGGGGTTCGATGCCCTCTGCCCCTGCCACTCGCCGACCGAACTGAACAGGCGTTCATCCACGACACGACGGATCCGACTGTCCCCGGCATCCCAGCCCGCAGGCACCCCGTGCCTGCGGGCTTTGCCGCTGCAGTGAGTCCGGGCCCGGTGTGCCGGTCGCGGCAACCGTGAAGACCCCAACAAGCATGTCCCAACCTTCCGTCGAAACCGTCACCTCGGGCGCCGACAAGGCCAAGCTGGCCGCCGCGGCCGTGCTCGTGGTCGGCGCCGTGGGTGCCTACTACGCGCTCGGCGCCCAGCCGCTGTGGCTGCGCGTGATCGCGCTGCTCGGCCTGCTGGGGGTCGCACTGGCGGTCTTCTTCGTGTCCGAGCCGGGCCGCCAGCTGACGTCCTACGGGCGCGACTCGATCCGCGAGGTGCGCAAGGTCGTCTGGCCGACCCGCAAGGAAGCCCTGCAGATGACCGGCTATGTGTTCGCGTTCGTCGTCGTGATGGCGCTGTTCCTGTGGCTCACGGACAAGACCCTGGAGTGGGTGCTGTACGACCTGGTCCTGGGCTGGAAGCGCTGAGGAGCGAACGATGAGCAACACCGACGAGAACCTGCAGAACCTCGTGGCCGGCGACGCCGCGCCCGCGCCTGCGCCGGCGTCGAACAAGCGCTGGTACGTCGTGCACGCCTACTCCGGCATGGAGAAGGCGGTCGAGCGCAACCTGCGCGAGCGCATCGACCGCGCCGGCATGGGCGACAAGTTCGGCCGCATCCTGGTGCCGATGGAAGAGGTCGTCGAGCTGAAGAACGGCAAGAAGGCCGTCACCGAGCGCCGCTTCTTCCCCGGCTACGTGCTGGTCGAGATGGAGATGGCCGACGACACCTGGCACCTGGTCAAGCACACCAGCAAGGTGACCGGCTTCGTCGGCGGCGCGAAGAACCGCCCGGCGCCGATCTCCGAGCACGAGGTGATGAAGATCGTCAACCAGATGCAGGAAGGCTTCGAGAAGCCCCGGCCGAAGGTGGAATGGTCGGTCGGCGAGATGGTGCGCGTGAAGGAAGGCCCGTTCACCGACTTCAACGGCGCGATCGAGGACGTCAACTACGACAAGTCCAAGGTGCGCGTGTCGGTCACGATCTTCGGGCGGTCCACGCCCGTCGAGCTGGACTTCGGCCAGGTCGAGAAGGTCTGAGGCCGCGCGGCCGCCGGCCGCGTGACGAAACAGCCCCGCCCGGGGCGCAGGGGCCCGCCCGGCCGCTGCAACGGGCCGTCGCCGGGGAGGACGTGACCTCCCCACGAGGAGCCCAGGTAACCAGCCCTGGGCGTTCGTACTCCGGGAGCACCGGTCCGGCCAGGACGCGGGCTCTTCGTCAGGAAGATCATGGCAAAGAAAATCGTCGGCTACATCAAGCTGCAGGTTCCTGCAGGCAAGGCCAACCCCTCTCCCCCCATCGGCCCGGCCCTCGGCCAGCGCGGCCTGAACATCATGGAGTTCTGCAAGGCGTTCAACGCCCAGACCCAGGGTGTCGAGCCCGGCCTGATGCTGCCGGTCGTCATCACGGCCTTCGCGGACAAGTCCTTCACCTTCGTGCTGAAGAGCCCGCCGGCGTCGGTGCTGATCAAGAAGGCGCTGAAGCTCGACAAGGGCTCGCCGCGTCCGAACGCGCAGAAGGTCGGCAAGCTGACCCGTGCGCAGATCGAAGAGATCGCGAAGACCAAGACCAAGGACCTGACGGGCGCCGACCTCGAGGCCGGCATCCGCACCGTGGCCGGTACCGCCCGCTCGATGGGCGTGCTGGTGGAGGGCATCTGAGCATGGCCAAGCAGACCAAGCGCGCGAAGGCGCTCGAAGGCAAGGTCGATTCGACCAAGCTGTACCCGCTGGACAAGGCGCTGGCGATCGTCAAGGAATGCGCCACCGCGAAGTTCGACGAGTCGATCGACGTGGCGGTGCAGCTCGGCATCGACGCGAAGAAGTCCGACCAGGTCGTGCGCGGCGCCGTCGTGATGCCCAACGGCACCGGCAAGACCAAGCGCGTCGCGGTGTTCGCCCAGGGCGCGAAGGCCGACGAGGCCCGTGCGGCTGGCGCCGACGTCGTCGGCATGGACGACCTCGCCGAGCAGATCAAGGGCGGCAACCTGAACTTCGACGTCGTGATCGCCTCGCCGGACACGATGCGCATCGTCGGTACGCTGGGCCAGATCCTCGGCCCGCGCGGCCTGATGCCGAACCCGAAGGTCGGCACCGTCACGCCCGACGTCGCCACCGCCGTGCGCAACGCCAAGGCCGGCCAGGTGCAGTTCCGCGTCGACAAGGCCGGCATCATCCACGCCACCATCGGCCGCCGTTCCTTCGAGGACGACAAGCTGAGCGGCAACCTGCGTGCGCTGATCGAGGCCCTGAACAAGGCCAAGCCGGCGTCGAGCAAGGGCATCTACCTGCGCAAGGTCGCGGTGTCGTCGACGATGGGCGTGGGCGCCCGCGTCGACGTTTCCACGATCAACGCCGTCGCCGCCGCGGCCTGAGGCCCGGCAGCCCGCACGGCGCGAGTCTGGCGCCGGGCGGTCGAGAGTTTGGTGGGTCGCTGTCGCCCTCGCGGGCGGCGGCGGGCCATCCAAGACCGCTGGTGCGGCCTCCGGGCCGCGTAATCGAGCCGAGGACGGTCCACCGGGCCGGCCCGGCGAAGCCAGCGCAGATGGCGGTCCCGCCGAAAGGGTTTTCCCGTTCGGAAGGTCGCTGACACGAGGCGTGCCGGTCGAGCGTTCGCGCGATGCCGGCACATGATGTTGAGGAGCAGACCTTTGAGTCTCAATCGCAACGAGAAGCAGACCGTGGTGACGGATGTGGCGGCCCAGGCGGCCCGTTCACAGACGCTCGCGCTGGCTGAGTACCGTGGCCTCACCGTCGCTCACCTGGATGTGCTGCGCCGCCAGGCGCGCGAGAAGGGCGTCTATCTTCACGTGCTGAAGAACACGCTCGCCCGTCGCGCGGTGGCCGGCACGCCCTTCGAGGTGGCGTCGGAGAGCATGGTCGGGCCGCTGATCTACGGCTTTTCCGAGGACGCCGTCGCGGCGGCCAAGGTGGTCGCGGACTTCGCGAAGACCAACGACAAGCTGGTGATCAAGGCCGGCGCCTATGCCGGCAAGGTGCTGGATGCGGACGGGGTCAAGTCCCTGGCCGCCATCCCGAGCAAGGAAGTGCTGCTGTCGCAAGTGGCCGGCCTGCTCAAGTCGCCGGTCCAGCGCATGGCCGCCGTGATTGCCGCGCTCGCCGAGCAGCGCGGTGGTGGCGCCGCCCCCGCCGAGGCGCCGGCCGCCTGAGCCGCACCCCTTTCACTGAATCAACCGAATCGAGGATAGAAACATGGCATTCGACAAAGACGCCTTCCTGGCCGCCCTGGACAGCATGTCCGTGATGGAACTCAACGACCTGGTCAAGGCCATCGAAGAGAAGTTCGGCGTGTCCGCCGCCTCCATGGCCGCCCCGGCGGCCGGTGGCGCGGGTGGCGGCGCCGCCGCCGCGGCCGAGGAGAAGACCGAGTTCAACGTCGTGCTGCTGGAAGCCGGCGCGAACAAGGTGTCGGTCATCAAGGCCGTGCGCGAACTGACGGGCCTGGGCCTGAAGGAAGCCAAGGACCTGGTCGACGGCGCGCCGAAGAACGTCAAGGAAGCGATCGCCAAGGCCGACGCCGAGGCCGCGGTCAAGAAGCTGGTGGAAGCCGGCGCCAAGGCCGAGCTCAAGTAATCGAGCGATCGCCGCAGGGCTGGGTGCCGAAAGGCACCCAGCCTTTTGCGCTTTCGGGGGAAACCCTGAAGGGCACCTGAAAAAGTCCTCTGCGCTAAGCTGGAAGGCTTTTTCAAGTGTTCTCTGATCCGACTGCAGAGGACCGGTTTGGTCGGGCTCCGTGTGCAACGCCGGGGTTGTCCGCCAGCGGCTGGTAGTGGCCAGCCACCAAGCTTCGGGCGCCATGCCCGATGACAGTCGCCATGGGGGCCGGCACGTGGCCGGGCGGGCCTCCGAAGTGGAGTGAGAAATCACCTATGGCGCAGCACACAACTCCGTACAGCTACACCGAACGCAAGCGGATCCGCAAAAGCTTCGGCAAGCGCGACAGCGTCCTGAACGTCCCCTACCTGCTGACCATGCAGAAGGAGTCGTACGTGGCCTTCCTGCAGAAGGACGTGCCGCCGGCGAAGCGCAAGCCGGAAGGCCTGCAGGCCGCCTTCCTCTCCGCGTTCCCGATCGTGTCGCACAACGGGTTCGTGGAGATGAAGTTCATCGAATACAACATGGCCAAGCCCGCGTTCGACACGCGGGAATGCCGCCAGCGGGGGCTGACCTACGCGGCCGCCGTGCGCGCCAAGCTGCAGATGATCATCTATGACCGGGAGTCGCCGCAGGCGAAGACCGTCAAGGAGATCAAGGAGCAGGAGGTCTACATGGGCGAGGTGCCCCTGATGACCGACTACGGTTCCTTCATCGTCAACGGCACCGAGCGCGTCATCGTCAGCCAGCTGCACCGCTCGCCCGGCGTGTTCTTCGAGCACGACAAGGGCAAGACCCACTCGTCCGGCAAGCTGCTGTTCTCGGCCCGCATCATTCCCTACCGCGGCTCCTGGCTGGACTTCGAGTTCGACCCGAAGGACGTGCTGTACTTCCGCGTCGACCGTCGCCGCAAGATGCCGGTGACGATCCTGCTGAAGGCCATCGGCCTGAACCCCGAACAGATCCTCGCCCACTTCTTCGTCTTCGACAACTTCCGCCTGATGGACTCGGGCGCGCAGATGGAGTTCGTTGCCGACCGGCTGCGCGGCGAGATCGCGCGCTTCGACATCACCGACAAGAACGGCAACGTCGTCGTCGAGAAGGACAAGCGCATCACTGCGCGCCACACGCGCGTGCTCGAGCAGACCGAGACCACCTTCATCAGCGTGCCGGAGGACTACCTCGCCGGCCGTGTCGTCGCGCGCAACGTGGTCGACCCGGACACCGGCGAGATCCTGGCCAAGGCGAACGACGAGCTGACCGACTCGCTGCTGAAGAAGCTGCGCGCCGCCGGCATCAAGGAACTGCCCGCGCTGTACACCAACGAGCTGGACGAAGGCGCCTACATCAGCCAGACCCTGGCCAGCGACGAGACCGCCGACCAGCTGGCCGCCCGCGTGGCCATCTACCGCATGATGCGCCCCGGCGAGCCGCCGACCGAGGATGCGGTCGAGGCGCTGTTCAACCGCCTGTTCTACAACGCCGACACCTACGACCTGTCGCGCGTCGGCCGGATGAAGTTCAACGCCCGCGTGGGCCGCGACACGCCGGAAGGCCCGATGACGCTGGACAACGACGACATCCTCGACGTCGTCAAGATCCTGGTCGAGCTGCGCAATGGCCGCGGCGAAGTGGACGACATCGACCACCTCGGCAACCGCCGCGTGCGCTGCGTCGGCGAGCTCGCCGAGAACCAGTACCGCTCGGGCCTCGCCCGCATCGAGAAGGCCGTGAAGGAGCGGCTGGGCCAGGCCGAGACCGAGGCCCTGATGCCGCACGACCTGATCAACTCCAAGCCGATCTCCGCGGCGCTGAAGGAGTTCTTCGGGGCCTCGCAGCTGTCGCAGTTCATGGACCAGACCAACCCGCTGTCCGAGATCACGCACAAGCGGCGCGTCTCCGCGCTGGGTCCGGGCGGCCTGACGCGCGAGCGCGCCGGCTTCGAGGTGCGCGACGTGCACCCCACGCACTACGGCCGGGTCTGCCCGATCGAGACGCCGGAAGGCCCGAACATCGGCCTGATCAACTCGCTGGCGCTGTACGCGCAGCTGAACGAGTACGGCTTCCTCGAGACGCCCTACCGCCGCGTCGTCGACGGCAAGGTCACGAACCAGATCGACTACCTGTCGGCCATCGAGGAAGGCAAGTACGTGATCGCCCAGGCCTCGGCGACGCTGGATGCCGACGGCCGGCTGATCGACGAGCTGGTCTCGGCGCGCGACAACGGCGAATCGATCCTGACCTCGGCCGAGCGCATCCAGTACATGGACGTGGCGCCGACGCAGATCGTCTCGGTGGCCGCGTCGCTGGTGCCCTTCCTGGAGCACGACGACGCGAACCGCGCGCTGATGGGCGCCAACATGCAGCGCCAGGCCGTGCCGACGCTGCGGCCCGAGAAGGCCCTGGTCGGCACCGGCGTCGAGCGCGTCGCCGCGAAGGACTCGGGCACCGTCGTCGCCGCGCGCCGCGGCGGCGTGGTGGACTACGTCGACACCAACCGCATCGTCATCCGCGTCAACGACAACGAGACGGTAGCCGGCGAGGTCGGCGTCGACATCTACAACCTGATCAAGTACCAGCGCTCGAACCAGAACACGAACATCCACCAGCGCCCGATCGTCAAGCGCGGCGACAAGGTGCAGGCCGAGGACATCATCGCCGACGGCGCCTCGACCGACCTGGGCGAGCTCGCGCTCGGCCAGAACATGCTGGTGGCCTTCATGCCCTGGAACGGCTACAACTTCGAGGACTCGATCCTGATCTCGGAGCGCGTGGTCGCCGAGGACCGCTACACCTCGATCCACATCGAGGAACTGGTGGTGATGGCGCGCGACACCAAGCTGGGCGCCGAGGAAATCACCCGCGACATCCCGAACCTGTCCGAGCAGCAGCTGGCGCGCCTGGACGAATCGGGCATCGTCTACGTCGGCGCCGAGGTGAACCCGGGCGACACGCTGGTCGGCAAGGTCACGCCCAAGGGCGAGACCACGCTGACGCCGGAAGAGAAGCTGCTGCGCGCGATCTTCGGCGAGAAGGCGTCCGACGTGAAGGACACCTCGCTGCGCGTCGACCAGGGCACCAGCGGCACCGTGATCGACGTGCAGGTCTTCACCCGCGAAGGCATCCAGCGCGACAAGCGCGCCCAGCAGATCATCGACGACGAGCTGAAGCGCTTCCGCCTCGACCTGAACGACCAGCTGCGCATCGTCGAGGCCGACGCCTTCGACCGGATCGAGAAGCTGCTGATCGGCAAGGTCGCCAACGGCGGGCCGCAGAAGATCGCCAAGGGCACCGCGATCGACAAGGCCTACCTGGTCGGCGTCGACAAGTACCACTGGTTCGACATCCGCCCGGCCGACGACGAGGTCGCCAACCAGCTCGAGTCGATCAAGAACTCGCTCGAGCAGACGCGCCACAGCTTCGACCTGGCCTTCGAGGAGAAGCGCAAGAAGCTGACGCAGGGCGACGAGCTGCCGGCCGGCGTGCTGAAGATGGTCAAGGTCTACCTGGCCGTCAAGCGCCGGCTGCAGCCCGGCGACAAGATGGCCGGCCGCCACGGCAACAAGGGCGTGGTGTCGAAGATCGTGCCGATCGAGGACATGCCCTACATGGCCGACGGCACCCCCTGCGACATCGTGCTGAACCCGCTGGGCGTGCCGTCGCGGATGAACGTGGGCCAGGTCCTCGAGGTGCACCTGGGCTGGGCCGGCAAGGGCATCGGCCAGCGCATCGGCAACCTGCTGCAGCAGCAGGCCAAGGTGGCCGAGGTGCGCAAGTTCCTGGACGAGCTCTACAACCGCTCGGGCGGCAAGTCGGAGCAGCTCGACAGCATCGGCGACGAGCAGGTGCTGGAGATGGCCCGCAACCTGTCGCAGGGCGTGCCCTTCGCGACGCCGGTCTTCGACGGCGCCGCCGAGGAGGAGATCCGCGGGATGCTGAAGCTCGCCTACCCGGACGACATCGCGAAGGCCAAGGGCCTGACCGAGACGCGCACCCAGGCGACGCTGCACGACGGCCGCACCGGCGAGGCCTTCGAGCGCCCGGTGACCGTGGGCTACATGCACGTGCTGAAGCTGCACCACCTGGTCGACGACAAGATGCACGCCCGCTCCACCGGCCCCTACAGCCTGGTCACCCAGCAGCCGCTGGGCGGCAAGGCCCAGTTCGGCGGCCAGCGCTTCGGCGAGATGGAGGTCTGGGCCCTCGAGGCCTACGGCGCGTCCTACGTGCTGCAGGAGATGCTGACGGTGAAGTCCGACGACGTGAACGGCCGCACCAAGGTGTACGAGAACATCGTCAAGGGTGAGCACTCGATCGAGGCCGGCATGCCGGAGTCGTTCAACGTGCTGGTCAAGGAAATCCGTTCGCTCGGCATCGACATCGAGCTGGAGCGCAATTGACCACCCCCGGAGCGACTCGCGTCGCTCCCCCTCGAGGGGGCGACACCGCGGCCCGGCCGAGCCGGCGCCGCGGTGTCCGCGTGATCGGCTGCCCCAGCTCTGCCCGTGTTTCAGGATCCAGGAGAACCCCATGAAGGGACTGCTCGACCTTTTCAAGCAATTCACCCCCGATGAGCACTTCGATGCCATCAAGATCGGCCTCGCGAGCCCGGAGAAGATCCGCTCGTGGTCGTTCGGCGAGGTGAAGAAGCCCGAGACCATCAACTACCGCACCTTCAAGCCGGAGCGGGATGGCCTGTTCTGCGCCAAGATCTTCGGCCCGATCAAGGACTACGAGTGCCTGTGCGGGAAGTACAAGCGCCTCAAGCACCGTGGCGTGATCTGCGAGAAGTGCGGCGTCGAGGTGACCCAGACCAAGGTGCGGCGCGACCGCATGGGCCACATCGACCTGGCCGCGCCCTGCGCGCACATCTGGTTCCTCAAGTCCCTGCCCAGCCGCCTCGGCCTGGTGCTGGACATGACGCTGCGCGACATCGAGCGCGTGCTGTACTTCGAGGCCTACGTGGTGGTGGACCCGGGCATGACGCCGCTGAAGAAGTTCAGCATCATGACCGAGGACGACTACGACGCGAAGCGCACCGAGTTCGGTGACGAGTTCATCGCGCTGATGGGCGCCGAGGGCATCAAGAAGCTGCTGGAGGAGATCGATCTCGACATCGAGATCGACAAGCTCCGCAACGACATGACCGGCTCCGAGCTCAAGATCAAGAAGAACTCGAAGCGCCTGAAGGTCATGGAGGCCTTCAAGAAGTCGGGCATCAAGCCGCAGTGGATGGTGATGGACGTGCTGCCGGTGCTGCCGCCGGACCTGCGTCCGCTGGTGCCGCTGGACGGCGGCCGCTTCGCGACCTCCGACCTGAACGACCTGTACCGCCGCGTGATCAACCGGAACAACCGGCTGGCGCGCCTGCTCGAGCTGAAGGCGCCCGAGATCATCGTGCGCAACGAGAAGCGCATGCTGCAGGAGGCGGTGGACTCGCTGCTCGACAACGGCCGCCGCGGCAAGGCGATGACCGGCGCGAACAAGCGCGCGCTGAAGTCGCTGGCCGACATGATCAAGGGCAAGAGCGGCCGCTTCCGGCAGAACCTGCTGGGCAAGCGCGTCGACTACTCCGGCCGCTCGGTCATCGTGGTGGGCCCGACGCTCAAGCTGCACCAGTGCGGCCTGCCGAAGCTGATGGCGCTCGAGCTGTTCAAGCCCTTCATCTTCTCGCGCCTGGAGGCGATGGGCATCGCCACCACGATCAAGGCGGCGAAGAAGGAAGTGGAATCCGGCACGCCGGTGGTCTGGGACATCCTCGAGGAGGTCATCAAGGAGCACCCGGTGATGCTGAACCGGGCGCCGACGCTGCACCGCCTGGGCATCCAGGCCTTCGAGCCGGTGCTGATCGAGGGCAAGGCGATCCAGCTGCACCCGCTGGTCTGCTCGGCCTTCAACGCCGACTTTGACGGCGACCAGATGGCCGTGCACGTGCCGCTGTCGATCGAGGCGCAGATGGAGGCCCGCACGCTGATGCTGGCCTCGAACAACATCCTGTTCCCGGCCAACGGCGAACCGTCGATCGTGCCGTCGCAGGACGTGGTGCTGGGCCTGTACTACGCGACGCGCGAGCGCATCAACGGCCGCGGCGAAGGCATCATCTTCTCCGACGTCGGTGAGGTGCAGCGCGCGCTCGACAACGGCGTGGTCGAGATCACCGCCAAGATCAGTGTGCGCCTGACCGAGTGGGTCAAGGACGCCGACGGCCAGTTCGCGCCGACCACCAAGCTGGTCGACACGACGGTGGGCCGCGCGCTGCTGTCCGAGATCCTGCCCAAGGGGCTGCCCTTCTCCAACATCAACAAGGCGTTGAAGAAGAAGGAGATCTCGCGGCTGATCAACACCAGCTTCCGCAAGTGCGGGCTGAAGGAGACCGTGGTCTTCGCCGACAAGCTGCTGCAGTCGGGCTTCCGCCTGGCCACGCGCGCCGGCATCTCGATCGCGATCGACGACATGCTGGTGCCGCAGCAGAAGCACGAGCTGATCGCGCGGGCGGAGAAGGAAGTCAAGGAGATCGAGCAGCAGTACGTCTCGGGCCTCGTGACCGCCGGCGAACGCTACAACAAGGTGGTCGACATCTGGGGCAAGACGGGTGACGAGGTCGGCAAGGTCATGATGGCCCAGCTGTCCAAGCAGACCGTCAAGGACCGCCACGGCAAGGACGTCGCGCAGGAATCCTTCAACTCCATCTACATGATGGCGGACTCCGGTGCGCGCGGCTCGGCGGCGCAGATCCGCCAGCTGGCCGGCATGCGCGGCCTGATGGCCAAGCCGGACGGCTCGATCATCGAGACGCCGATCACCGCGAACTTCCGCGAGGGCCTGAACGTCCTGCAGTACTTCATCTCGACCCACGGCGCCCGCAAGGGCCTGGCGGACACCGCGCTGAAGACCGCGAACTCGGGCTACCTGACGCGCCGCCTGGTCGACGTGACCCAGGACCTGGTCGTCATCGAGGACGACTGCGGCACGCAGAACGGCATGGCGATGCGGGCCCTGGTCGAGGGCGGCGAGGTGATCGAGTCGCTGCGCGACCGCGTGCTCGGCCGCGTGACCGCGATCGAGGTGCTGCACCCCGAGACCCAGCAGGTGCTGGTGAACGCCGGCTCCATCCTCGACGAGGACACGCTGGACGTGCTCGAGGCCGCCGGCGTCGACGAGCTGAAGGTGCGCACCGCGCTGACCTGCGCGACGCGCTACGGCCTGTGCGCCAAGTGCTACGGCCGCGACCTCGGCCGCGGCGGCCTGGTGAACGTCGGCGAGGCGGTCGGCGTGATCGCGGCGCAGTCGATCGGCGAGCCCGGCACCCAGCTGACGATGCGGACCTTCCACATCGGCGGCGCGGCCTCGCGCGCGGCGGTCGCCTCCAGCGTGGAAGCGAAGTCCGACGGCCAGATCGGCTTCAACGCCACGATGCGCTACGTGACCAACGGCAAGGGCGAGCTGGTGGTGATCTCGCGTTCCGGCGAGATCATCATCTCCGACCCGCACGGCCGCGAGCGCGAGCGCCACAAGCTGCCCTACGGCGCGCTGCTGGCGATCAAGCCGGACCAGGCGATCAAGGCCGGCACCGTGCTCGCGAACTGGGACCCGCTGACCCGCCCGATCATCACCGAGTTCGCCGGCAAGGCGAAGTTCGAGAACGTCGAGGAAGGCGTCACCGTCGCCAAACAGGTCGACGAGGTCACCGGCCTGTCGACGCTGGTGGTGATCGATCCGAAGCGCCGCGGCTCGACGAAGGTCGTGCGCCCGCAGGTCAAGCTGCTCGACGCGGCCGGCAACGAGGTGAAGATCCCCGGCACCGACCACTCGGTGACGATCGGCTTCCAGGTCGGCTCGCTGATCCAGATCCGCGACGGCCAGGACCTGGCCCCCGGCGAGGTGCTCGCGCGCATCCCGGTCGAAGGCCAGAAGACCCGCGACATCACCGGCGGTCTGCCGCGCGTGGCCGAGCTCTTCGAGGCGCGCAGCCCGAAGGACAAGGGCACGCTGGCCGAGATCACCGGCACGGTGTCCTTCGGCAAGGAGACCAAGGGCAAGGTGCGGCTGCAGATCACCGACCCGGACGGCAAGGTCTACGAGGAGCTCGTGCCCAAGGAGAAGAACATCCTGGTGCACGAGGGCCAGGTGGTCAACAAGGGCGAGCTGATCGTCGACGGCCCGGCGGACCCGCAGGACATCCTGCGCCTGCTGGGGATCGAGGAGCTCGCGCGCTACATCGTCGACGAGGTGCAGGACGTCTACCGGCTGCAGGGCGTGAAGATCAACGACAAGCACATCGAGGTGATCGTCCGCCAGATGCTGCGTCGCGTGCAGATCGTCAACCCGGGCGACTCGCACTACATCGCCGGCGAGCAGGTCGAGCGCTCGGAGCTGCTGGACACCAACGACCGGATGCTGGCCGACGGCAAGCTGCCGGCCACCCACAGCGACGTGCTGCTGGGCATCACGAAGGCCTCGCTGTCCACCGACAGCTTCATCTCGGCCGCGTCGTTCCAGGAGACCACCCGGGTGCTGACCGAGGCCGCGATCATGGGCAAGCGCGACGAGCTGCGTGGCCTGAAGGAGAACGTCATCGTCGGCCGCCTGATCCCCGCGGGCACCGGCATGGCCTACCACCAGGCGCGCAAGGCCAAGGAGGAGATGGACGACGCCGAGCGCCGCGCCATCGCCCAGCAGGAGGCCGAGGAGCTGGCCGCCGCGCAGATCGCGGCGGTGGATGCCGCGTCCGGCGAGTCGGGCGAGTAAGCTGCGGCCACCGCGTCCCCGGCAGGGGCGCGGCGACGCATCGGAGGGCGGCTGCGGCCGCCCTTTTTCATGGGATCAGGGCAGGCCGAGCCGGGCCGACCAGGTTTCCGGCGTCGTGATCTCCACGCCGAACGGGCGTGCGCGGCGGGCCAGCTTCAGCACCGCGCGGTCACGGCTCAGCAGCCAGCGTGCCCCGGCATGCAGCGCGAGGTCGATGAACTTCTGGTCGGACGGGTCGGAGCAGCGGTGGCGCAGGCCGACGGCTTCGGGTGTCGGCGCGTGCCAGTGCACGTGGCGCGCCCACGCGGCATCGACGTCGGCGGCCGCGACGCCGCGATCGGCGCCGACGCCGCGTGCGAGCACCGCATCCCACTCGTCGCGCATCGCGGGAACCGCGATCCAGCGGAGGTGCCCCGCGACCAGCGCGGCCTCCAGCGGGCGCAGGCGGGCGTCACGAAACACGAGCCAGTCCAGCAGGACATGGGTGTCGAGCACGATGGCAGGCGGAAGTTCGGCGGCCGCCGGGGCGCAGGGGACGGACATGTCTTGCAGCGGAAGCGGGCCCTGAATATAATCGTCGGCTTTCGGCGAATTGCGCCGTGCGTTTTCGTCTGCGCTTTCCAGGCCATGTCCTAGGTCATGGCCTGGCGGGTGCGGGTCGAGGCGCGACGTCCAAGCCGGGATTGTCACCTGCTCCGCTGGCAGGGGACGAATCCCGCCGGCCTCCGGGTTGGCGGGGCAGCGGTCAGGAAGTCGGCCGGCCCGGGGGGCTCCAGCAGCCCCGCGGGCCATTTCGTTTTTCTGACTGTGTGACTTCAAACGGGAACAAGTTACAAGATGCCGACCATCAACCAGCTCGTGCGCCACGGTCGCGAGACCGAAGCCACGAAATCCAAGTCGCCTGCGATGCAGGGCGGCCCGCAGCGCCGGGGCGTCTGCACCCGCGTGTACACCACCACGCCGAAGAAGCCGAACTCGGCGCTGCGGAAGGTGGCCAAGGTGCGCCTGACCAACGGTTTCGAGGTCATCTCGTACATCGGTGGTGAAGGCCACAACCTGCAGGAGCACAGCGTCGTGCTGGTGCGCGGCGGCCGGGTCAAGGACCTGCCGGGCGTGCGCTACCACATCGTGCGCGGCTCGCTGGACCTGCAGGGCGTGAAGGACCGCAAGCAGGCGCGCTCGAAGTACGGCGCCAAGCGCCCGAAGAAGGCCTGACGGGCCCAGGGTTGCGGCGGCTGGGAGACACTGCCCGGTTGCCGTTGTCGTCGCCGACCCCGAGGTCGGCGAAGTAAGTGGGTGCCCCCGTGGCGGTGGGTGCCCGTGGCGGAAGGACCTTTCCTCCGCCGGCTGAAGCAGAAGGAAGACAGACATGCCGCGTCGTCGCGAAGTCCCCAAGCGGGACATCCTCCCCGATCCGAAGTTCGGCTCGGTCGAGCTCTCCAAGTTCATGAACGTGATCATGGAGTCCGGCAAGAAGGCCGTGGCCGAGCGCATCATCTACGGTGCGCTCGACCAGGTCGAGAAGAAGTCCGGCAAGGACCCGCTCGAGGTGTTCACCATCGCGCTGAACAACGTGAAGCCGATGGTCGAGGTCAAGTCCCGCCGCGTCGGCGGTGCGAACTACCAGGTTCCCGTGGAAGTTCGCCCCGTCCGGCGCGTCGCGCTGGCCATGCGCTGGCTCAAGGAGTCGGCCCGCAAGCGCGGCGAGAAGTCGATGGCCCAGCGGCTGGCCAACGAACTCCTCGAGGCGGTGGAAGGCCGCGGCGGCGCGATGAAGAAGCGTGACGAAGTGCACCGGATGGCCGAGGCCAACAAGGCCTTCTCGCACTTCCGCTTCTGATCCCCTGTTCCCTTCGGCCGCCTCGGGTTACTACCAACCCGGGCGGCCCTTCGCATTTGGAGTGACACCATGGCTCGCAAGACCCCCATCGAGCGCTACCGCAACATCGGTATCTCGGCGCACATCGACGCTGGCAAGACCACGACGACCGAGCGCATCCTCTACTACACCGGTGTGAACCACAAGATCGGTGAAGTGCACGATGGCGCGGCCACCATGGACTGGATGGAGCAGGAGCAGGAGCGCGGCATCACGATCACGTCGGCCGCGACGACCTGCTTCTGGAAGGGCATGGACCTGTCCTATCCGGAGCACCGCTTCAACATCATCGACACCCCGGGGCACGTCGACTTCACGATCGAGGTCGAGCGCTCGATGCGTGTGCTCGACGGTGCGTGCATGGTCTATTGCGCGGTCGGCGGCGTGCAGCCGCAGTCCGAGACCGTCTGGCGCCAGGCCAACAAGTACAAGGTGCCGCGGCTCGCGTTCGTCAACAAGATGGACCGCACCGGCGCGAATTTCTTCAAGGTCTACGACCAGATGAAGGCGCGCCTGAAGGCCAACCCGGTGCCCGTGGTGGTGCCGATCGGCGCCGAGGAGAACTTCAAGGGCGTCGTGGACCTGTTCAAGATGAAGGCGATCATCTGGGACGAGGCCTCGCAGGGCATGAAGTTCAACTACGAGGACATCCCGGCCGACCTCCAGGCGACCGCGCAGGAATGGCGCGAGAAGATGGTCGAGGCCGCGGCCGAGTCCAGCGAAGAGCTGATGAACAAGTACCTGGAAACGGGTGAGCTGAGCGAGGAAGAGATCAAGCAGGGCATCCGCGCCCGCACGATCGCGACCGAGATCCAGCCGATGCTGTGCGGCACCGCCTTCAAGAACAAGGGCGTGCAGCGCATGCTCGACGCCGTCATCGACTTCCTGCCCTCGCCGGTGGACATCCCCCCGGTGTCGGGCACGGACGACAACGACAAGGAAGTCTCCCGCAAGGCCGACGACACCGAGAAGTTCTCGGCGCTGGCGTTCAAGCTGATGACCGACCCCTACGTCGGCCAGCTCACCTTCGTGCGCGTCTACTCGGGCGTGCTGAAGTCGGGCGACTCCGTCTACAACTCGGTGCGCGGCAAGAAGGAGCGCATCGGCCGGATCCTGCAGATGCACGCCAACCAGCGCGAGGAGATCAAGGAGATCCTGGCCGGTGACATCGCCGCCTGCGTGGGCCTGAAGGACGTCACCACGGGCGAGACCCTGTGCGACCCGGATGCCGTGATCACGCTCGAGAAGATGATCTTCCCCGAGCCGGTCATCTCGCAGGCCGTCGAGCCGAAGACCAAGGCCGACCAGGAGAAGATGGGCATCGCGCTGGGCCGCCTGGCCCAGGAGGACCCATCCTTCCGCGTGCGCACCGACGAAGAGTCCGGCCAGACCATCATCTCCGGCATGGGCGAGCTGCACCTGGAAATCATCGTCGACCGCATGAAGCGCGAGTTCGGCGTGGAGGCCAATGTCGGCAAGCCGCAGGTCGCCTACCGCGAGACGGTGCGCAAGACGGCCTCCGATGTCGAAGGCAAGTTCGTGCGCCAGTCGGGCGGCAAGGGCCAGTACGGCCACGTCGTCTTCACGCTGGAGCCGCAGGAGCCGGGCAAGGGCTTCGAGTTCGTCGACGCGATCAAGGGCGGCGTGGTGCCGCGCGAGTACATCCCGGCGGTCGAGAAGGGTGTCATCGACACGCTGCCGAACGGCGTGCTGGCCGGCTTCCCGGTCGTGGACGTCAAGGTCACGCTGACCTTCGGTTCGTACCACGAGGTGGACTCGTCGGAAAACGCCTTCAAGATGGCCGCGTCGATCGGCTTCAAGGAGGCGATGCGCAAGGCCAGCCCGGTCATCCTCGAGCCGATGATGGCCGTCGAGGTCGAGACGCCGGAAGACTACGCCGGCTCGGTGATGGGCGACCTGTCGTCCCGCCGCGGCATGGTGCAGGGCATGGACGACATGCCCGGCGGCGGCAAGGTCATCAAGGCCGAGGTGCCGCTGTCGGAAATGTTCGGCTACTCGACCACGCTGCGCTCGATGTCGCAGGGCCGGGCCACGTACACGATGGAGTTCAAGCACTACGCCGAGGCTCCGAAGAACGTGGCCGACGCGATCATCACGTCGCGGAGCAAGTAAGGCCCCCGGGGCCCGTCTTTGAATGGTCTTCGGCGCCACGTGCAACGTGGTTGGCTTGCTGCCCGTGGCGGCCCCTGCCGGAAACCTTAAACAGTCACGGGCAGTGCTCTTTTTCTGGAGTTGAGCAATGGCAAAAGGCAAGTTC
>NZ_BBYR01000073.1 GCF_001293525.1 Pseudideonella sakaiensis
CGGCAGCTGCAGACCCAGCGCGCTGGTGAACAGCGCTTCAACTCCGACGCTCATCGATTTCCTCGCTGCGAGACCAGCCCCGTGGACATGTGGACAGGCCGACCCGCGGCCTGCCCACATGCCCACCGGGCTCTACGACCAGTGAGGATTGTGGGGGGCGTTTCCACACAAAACGACGAGGGGCCGTCATGGGGCGTCTGCACGATGCGCTGCGCACCGTACCCACGCCGGTAGAGTTCGAGGCCCGTGCGCACCGCTTCGACTCGCTCAGGGATAAGGTGCCTTTCGCCGTCGACGCGCCGAACCCGGGCAGGGTCTTTCCCGTTGCGGATGACTCCGCGCCAAGTGCCGTCCAGCCAGCCTTGGCACTGGCGCCGGATGCTGGCCAGCACGCGCTTGCTCTTGGTATCGCTCTCCTCGTGGGCGCGAATCATCACCAGCAGGGAGTAGACAAGGTCCATGGGCGTGGCCTTGAGGTGTTCCCGGCTGTAGGCCTTCCCGTCGCTCGCGGTCACCACCGTGATGCCCGCATTTACAATCTGGGCCAGTTGAGCCTGTGCCTGCAGCGGCTCAGCGCGCGACAGGTGGTCCAGCCCTTCGACCACGAGCACGGAGCCCGGCACGATTCGGCCGGCCTCGATCGCCGCCAGGAACACACGCAGGGCGCCGAACTTGACGTGGCGCTGGTGACAGGCCGAGAGCCCCTTGTCTCGCATGGTCAGTGAGTCGTCTAGGCGCAGCCCGTTTTCAGCGGCCCACCTGGCCGCGTACGCGAGCTGTCGCTCTGCCGAGTGTCCCGCCGACTGCCGCAGGTCCGAGAACCGCATGTAGCTGTAGACCACGCCCCTCGACAACGCCGCCGCCCCTGTGACCGAAGCCGAAGCCATTGTTCCTCCTAAGCCCGCACCGCGTATAGGTATGGTATCGCTCGGCTGCCCGAAGGCCCTGACCGACTCCGAGCGCATCCTCACCCAGCTGCGTGCCGAGGGCTACGACACCTCGAAGACCTTCGCCGGCGCCGACCTGGTGATCGTCAACACCTGCGGCTTCATCGACGACGCGGTGCGCGAGAGCCTGGACACGATCGGCGAGGCGCTGGCCGAGAACGGCAAGGTGATCGTCACCGGCTGCCTGGGCGCGAAGACGCTGCCGGGCGCCGACGGCGCCGCGCCGGCAAACTTGGTGCAGGCCATGCACCCGAGCGTGCTGGCGGTCACCGGGCCGCATGCCACCGACGAGGTGATGGCCGCGGTGCATGCCCACGTGCCCAAGCCGCACGATCCCTTCGTCGACCTGGTGCCCGTGCAGGGCGTGAAGCTCACGCCGCGCCACTACGCCTACCTGAAGATCAGCGAGGGCTGCAACCACCGCTGCAGCTTCTGCATCATCCCGTCGATGCGCGGCGACCTGGTCTCGCGGCCGATCGGCGAGGTGCTGGGCGAGGCGCAGCGCCTGTTCGAGTCGGGCGTGAAGGAGCTGCTGGTGATCAGCCAGGACACCAGCGCCTACGGCGTGGACCTGCGCTACCGCACCGGCTTCTGGGACGGCAAGCCGGTGCGCACGCGCATGCTCGACCTGTGCGCGCGGCTGGGCGAGCTGGCTCAGGCGCACGGCGCCTGGGTGCGGCTGCACTACGTCTACCCCTACCCGCACGTCGACGAGGTGCTGCCGCTGATGGCCGAGGGCCTGGTGCTGCCCTACCTGGACGTGCCGCTGCAGCACTCCCACCCCGACGTGCTGCGCCGCATGAAGCGGCCGGCCAGCGGCGAGCGCAACCTCGAGCGCCTGCAGCGCTGGCGCGAGCTGTGCCCGCAGATCGTCGTGCGCAGCACCTTCATCGCCGGCTTCCCCGGCGAGACCGAGGCCGAGTTCGCCGACCTGCTGGACTTCATCCGCGCGGCGCGCATCGACCGCGCCGGCTGCTTCGCGTACTCGCCGGTGGACGGCGCGAGCGCCAACGCCTTGCCCGACCCGGTGCCGGCCGAGGTGCGCGAGGCGCGGCGCGCCGAGTTCATGGCCGTGGCCGAGGCGGTGTCGGCGCAGAAGCTGCGCGAGCGCATCGGCGCGACGATGCAGGTGCTGGTGGACCAGGCCCCCGCGCTCGGACGCAAGGGCGGCGTCGGCCGCAGCTATGCCGATGCGCCGGAGATCGACGGCGTGGTGCGCCTGCTGCCGCCGGAGAAGGCGTCGAAGACGCTGAAGGTCGGCGAGTTCACGCGCGCCCGCATCGTCGCGGCCGAGGGCCACGACCTCGTCGGCCAGCCCCTCTGAGCCGAGGCCGCCGCCATGGACCCCAAGACCACCGCGCTGATCCACCACCCCTACCAGCCGCCGGCCGGCTTCGGCGCCGTGCCGGTGGCCGTGCACAAGGCCTCGACGGTGCTGTTCCCGGACACCGCCGCGCTGCGTGCCCGCACCTGGAAGGAGAAGACGGGCTACACCTACGGCCTGCACGGCACGCCCACCAGCTTCGTGCTGGAGGAGCGCATCGCCGCGCTCGAGGGCGGGCTGCAGACCCTGCTGGTGCCGAGCGGCCTGGCGGCGATCGCCAGCGTCGACCTGGCGCTGCTGAAGGCGGGCGACACGCTGCTGCTGCCCGACAACGTCTACGGCCCGAGCCGCGAGCTGGCGCGCCAGGAGCTCGCGGGCTGGGGCATCGCGCACCGCCTCTACGACCCGCTGGACCCGGCCTCGCTGGACGCGGCGCTCGCCAGCGTGGCGCCGGGCACGACCCCGTTGGTCTGGCTGGAGGCCGCCGGTTCGGTGACGATGGAGTTCCCGGACCTGCCGGCACTGCTGCAGATCGCGCGCCGCCACGGCGCGCTCGCGGCGCTGGACAACACCTGGGGCGCCGGCATCGCCTTCGATGCCTTCGACCTCGAGCCGGGCCGCGGCAGCGCGCCACTCGGCGTGGACATCTGCGTGCAGGCGCTGACGAAGTACCCCTCCGGTGGCGCCGACGTGCTGATGGGCTCGGTGACCACGCGCGACGAGGCGCTGCACCTGCGGCTGAAGCTCGGCCACATGCGCCTGGGCTGGGGCGTCGGCGCCAACGACGTGGAGTTCGTGCTGCGCGCGCTGCCCTCGCTGGCGCTGCGCTATGCCGCCCACGACCGGGCCGCGCGGCGGCTGGCGCACTGGTGGTCGCGCCGGCCCGAGGTGGTGCAGGTGCTGCACCCGGCCCTCGAGGGCTCGCCGGGCCATGCGCACTGGCAGGCGCTGTGCGGCGCACGCGACGCCGCCGCGGGCTTGTTCTCCGTCGTCTTCGACGAGCGCCACGCGCCGGCCCGCGTCGACGCCTTCGTCGACGCGCTGCGGCTGTTCGGCATCGGCTACTCGTGGGCCGGCCCGCTCAGCCTCGCCGTGCCCTACGACCTGTCGGCGATGCGCGCGCAGCCGGCCTGGTGCGGCACCCTGGTGCGCTTCTCGGTCGGCCTGGAGGCGGTCGAGGACCTGGAGGCCGACTGCGCGCAGGCGCTGGCGCAGGCCTTCGGCGCTTAGCCTCGCCGGCGCCGGACCGGAGGCGCCGCCTGGGGCGCCCTCACGCCTTGCCGGGCGACGAGACCTTGTGCCGCATCAGGCGGCCCTTCTCGCGCTCCCAGTCCTTTTTGCGCTCGGTGTCCCGCTTGTCGTGTTCGGCCTTGCCCTTCGCGAGCGCGATCTCGGCCTTCACGCGGCCGCCCTTGTAGTGCAGGTCCAGCGGCACCAGGGTGAAGCCCTTCTGCTCGACCTTGCCCACCAGGCGGCGGATCTCCTCCTTGTGCAGCAGCAGCTTCTTGGTCCGGTCGGCTTCGGGATGGACGTGCGTGGACGCGCTGCGCAGCGCATTGATGCGGCAGCCGATCAGGAACAGCTCGCCGTCCTTGATCACGACGTAGCCGTCGGTGAGCTGGACCTGGCCCGCGCGGATGGCCTTGATCTCCCAGCCCTGCAGCACCATGCCGGCCTCGTGCCGCTCCTCGATGTGGTAGTCGAACCGGGCGCGCCGGTTTTCTGCGATGGACATGGGCCGGAGCTGCGGGCGGAACCCGTCAATACAATCGCGGCATTGTATGAAGCACGTGAAGAAGTCCGTCCTGCTGTGGTACACGGCGCACGAGATGTACGGCCTGGTCACGGCGCTGGCGGACTACCCCCACTTCCTGCCGTGGTGCGAGCGCGCCGAGGTGCTGGCCGAGCACGCGGACGGCGTGACCGCCCGGCTGCACCTGCACTACGCCGGCGTGCGCCAGGCCTTCACCACCCGCAACGTCCACGAGCCGGACCGTTCGGTGACGATGAGCCTGGTCGACGGCCCGTTCTCGGTGCTGGACGGCACCTGGCGCTTCCTGCCGCTGGCCGCGCCGGGCGCCGACGTGGCCGCCGCCTCGGCCTGCAAGGTCGAGTTCGAGCTGCGCTACGCGTTCAGCAGCCGGGCGCTGGAAGCGGTGGTCAGCCCGGTCTTCGACCGCATTGCCAACACCTTCGTCGATGCCTTCGTGAAGCGGGCGGCGCAGGTCCATGGTGAGCGCTGAGGCCCCGCCCGAGGGTGGGGAGGGCGGGGCGGGTGGCCGCGGGGCGGGGACGCGACTGCAGGTCGAGGTCGTCTACGCCGCCGGGCGGGGCCGCGTCGAGCGCCATGCGCTGAGCCTGCCCGCCGGCGCCACGGCCGGCGACGCGGTGGCGCGCAGCGGCGTCCGCGAGGGCCTGGCGGCCGGTGCGCCGGACCTGGCGTTGTCGGTCTGGGGCCGGCGGGCCGATCCGTCGCGCCCGCTGGCCGATGGCGACCGCGTCGAACTCACGCGGCCGCTGCTCATGGATCCGGGCCTGGCCCGGCGCGCCCGCCACCGCGCGCAGCAAGGGCCGAAGGCCGCGGCAAGCCGCGCCCTGGTGCCGGCGCGCGAAGGTGGCTGAACGGCGGTGTCCCCGCCGACGGCAGACCGCCGGCCGCGGACGTGGCCGCCGCCCGGGCGCACGCGTCGTTCCCCCATCCCGCTCGGGGGCCCGATGCGAAGCGGCAGGTCTGGTGGTGCTGTCAGCGCGCCGCCGGCGCGCAGTCCGCCGCCACCACCGCGCGCAGGCGCGCCTGCTCGGCGGCCCGCGCCTTGTCGTCGAGGATCTCGCGCTCGCCCTTCTCGTTGGTGCGTGCGATGCGCACGCCGTCGTCCAGCACCTTGAGCTGGCCGCGGGCGCGCGAGCAGTTCTCGGTGCGGGCCGCCGCGAGCTTGGAGGCCGCGGCCGCCGAGGCGGCCTGCTGGGCCTGCAGCTCCTGGCGGCGCTTCGCCTCGAGCGCAGGGTCGGTGCCGGCCGGGGCCGACGCGGCCCCCGCCGCGGCGCTGGCGGCGGCCCCGACGGGCATCCCGATCACCGCCGGCGTGCCCGGCACGAGCGAGGGGCCCGTGGGGGAGGGCGGCACCGGCTGGCTCGTCATGCCGCGCGGGCGCTGCAGGATCGCCTTGTCGGGGATGCTGACCGGCGGCGGGCGGTCGCTGTAGACGATGCGGCCGTTCGCCTCGCGCCACTTCCACTGCGCCGCCTCGGCAGGCATCAGCAGGGCGGCACCGGACAGCGCGACGAGGAGGAGGGCGGCGGATCGACTCATGGCAGGCGGTGGGGCGCAGCGGCGAAGAGGCACCAAGTGTAGCCAGACAGGCTCCGTATAATCCGCTTTTGCGTCCGGAGTCATCCCCATGCGCCTTCTGGGCAAAGCGCTCACCTTCGACGACGTGTTGCTGGTGCCGGCCTTCTCGCAGGTCCTGCCGCGTGACACCAGCCTGGCCACCCGCTTCTCCCGCAACATCACGCTGAACCTGCCGCTCGTCTCCGCGGCGATGGACACCGTGACCGAGGCGCGCCTCGCGATCGCGATCGCGCAGGAAGGTGGGCTGGGGATCGTCCACAAGAACCTCACGCCGATGCAGCAGGCCGCCGAAGTGGCCCGCGTGAAGCGCTACGAGTCCGGCGTGCTGCGCGACCCGATCACCATTTCCCCCGGCGTGCCCGTGCGCGACGTGGTGGCGCTGTCGCGCCAGCATGGCATCTCCGGCTTTCCCGTGGTCGAGGACGGCCGCGTCGTCGGCATCGTGACCGGCCGCGACCTGCGCTTCGAAACCCGGCTCGACGTGCCGGTGCGCGAGATCATGACGCCGCGCGAGCGCCTGATCACCGTGCGCGAGCATGCCAGCCTGGCCGACGCGAAGGCGCTGATGCACAAGCACAAGCTGGAGCGGGTGCTGGTGGTGAACGAGGCCTTCGAACTGCGCGGCCTGTTCACGGTGAAGGACATCACGAAGCAGACCAACTTCCCGAACGCCGCGCGCGACGCGCACGGCAAGCTGCGCGTCGGCGCCGCCGTGGGCGTGGGCGAGGGCACCGAGGAGCGTGTCGAGGCCCTGGTGAAGGCCGGCGTCGATGCGCTGGTCGTCGACACCGCGCATGGCCACAGCGCCGGCGTGATCGAGCGCGTGCGCTGGGTCAAGCGCCACTTTCCGCAGGTCGACGTGGTGGGCGGCAACATCGCCACCGGCGCCGCGGCGCGGGCGCTGGTCGAGGCCGGCGCCGACGGAGTCAAGGTCGGCATCGGCCCCGGCTCGATCTGCACCACGCGCATCGTGGCCGGCGTCGGCGTGCCGCAGATCACCGCGATCGACAACGTCGCGACGGCGCTGGCCGGCACCGGCGTGCCGATGATCGCGGACGGCGGCATCCGCTACTCCGGCGACATCGCCAAGGCGATCGCCGCCGGCGCCAACACCGTGATGATGGGCGGCATGTTCGCCGGCACCGAGGAGGCGCCCGGCGAGATCGTGCTCTTCCAGGGCCGCAGCTACAAGAGCTACCGCGGCATGGGCAGCATCGGCGCGATGCAGCAGGGCAGCGCCGACCGCTACTTCCAGGACAACACCGGCGCCAACCCGAACGCCGACAAGCTCGTGCCCGAGGGCATCGAGGGCCGCGTGCCCTACAAGGGCTCGATGGTGTCGATCGTGTTCCAGATGGCCGGCGGACTGCGCGCCTCGATGGGCTACTGCGGCTGCGCGAGCATCGACGAGATGCGCGAGCGCGCCGAGTTCGTCGAGATCACCTCGGCCGGCATCCGCGAGAGCCACGTCCACGACGTGCAGATCACGAAGGAAGCGCCGAACTACCGGCTCGAGTGACGCGCCCCATGGACCTGCGAGACAGCGGCGGCCCGGCAGCCGGGCCGGCCGGGGGCGAGGGCAGCGTTTCAGCGGCGCCCGCAGCGGTGCCGGCCGCACGGCCCGCGGCGATGCGCTTCATCCTGATCACGGTGCTGATCGACATGGTGTCGATCGGCCTGATCGTGCCGGTGCTGCCGCTGATCGTCGGCACCTTCACGGCCTCGCCGACCGAGCAGACCTTCTGGTTCGGCGTCGTGACCTTCTCCTTCGGCCTCGCCAACTTCCTCGCGTCGCCGGTGCTGGGGGCGCTGTCCGACCGGTACGGGCGCCGTCCGGTGCTGCTGCTCGGCTTCACCGGCCTGGCCACCAGCTTCTTCGTCACCGGGCTCGCGACCGCGCTGTGGATGCTGATCGCGGTGCGCCTGTTCAGCGGCGCGATGCAGAGCAATGCCGCGGTCGCCAATGCCTACGTGGCCGACATCACCGCGCCGGAGGACCGCGCGCGCCGCTTCGGCCTGCTGGGCGCGATGTTCGGCCTCGGCTTCATCCTGGGCCCGGCCGCCGGCGGCCTGCTCGGCGCGATCGACGTGCACCTGCCGTTCTTCGTCGCGGGCACGCTCGCGGTGCTGAACGGCCTGTACGGCTGGTTCGTGCTGCCCGAGTCGCTGCCGCCCGAGCGCCGCCGGCCCTTCGAGTGGCGCCGTGCCAACCCGGTGTCCGCGCTGCGCGGGCTGGCCGCGCTGCGCGGCGTCGGCTCGCTGGTCGCGGTGATCGGGCTGGCCTCGCTCGCGCAGTTCACGCTGCACACCAGCTGGGTGCTCTACACCACCTTCAAGTTCGGCTGGGGGCCGGCGCAGAACGGCGCGTCGCTGTTCTTCGTCGGGCTGACCTCGGCCTTCGTCCAGGGCTTCCTGCTGAAGCACCTGCTGGCGCGCTTCTCGCCGCAGCGCCTGGCCAGCGTCGGGCTGGTCGCGTCCTCGCTGACCTACCTCGGCTTCGGCCTGGCCAGCCAGGGCTGGATGATGTATGCCGTGATCCTGGTCGGCACGCTGATCGGCGGCGGTGCGCAGGCCGCGATGCAGAGCCTGGTCTCGAACGCCGCGGGCGCGACGGAGCAGGGCCGCACCATGGGCGCGGTGGCGTCGCTGAACAGCCTGTCCGCGGTGCTGGCGCCGGTGCTCAGCGCGACCTTGCTGGGCCTGGTCTCGCACCGGCCGCAGGGCGACGCGTGGATCGGGCTGCCCTTCTTCTTCTGCGCCCTGATGCAGGCGGTGGGCGCCTCGATCGCGATCTCGCATTTCCGCCGCCACCGCCGCGAGGCCTCCGCCGCCGCGGCCGCCTGACACCGCCCGCGCGCCGTCCGCCGGCGCCGCCCACGCCATGCACGACAAGATCCTCATCCTCGACTTCGGCTCCCAGGTCACCCAGCTCATCGCGCGGCGGGTGCGCGAGGCGCAGGTCTACTGCGAGATCCATCCGAACGACGTGTCGGACGACTTCATCCGCAGCTTCGCGCCCAGGGGCATCATCCTGTCGGGCAGCCACGCCAGCACCTACGAGGACCACCAGCTGCGCGCGCCGCAGGCGGTCTGGGACCTGGGCGTGCCGGTGCTGGGCATCTGCTACGGCATGTTCACGATGGCCGTGCAGCTGGGCGGCGAGGTGCAGGCCAGCGATGTCCGCGAGTTCGGCTATGCCGAGGTGCGGGCACATGGGCACACCCGGCTGCTGAAGGACCTGCAGGACTTCGCCACCGCCGACGGGCACGGCATGCTCAAGGTGTGGATGAGCCATGGCGACAAGGTCACGGCGCTGCCGCCGGGCTTCAAGCTGATGGCCAGCACGCCCAGCTGCCCGATCGCCGGCATGGCCCACGAGGACAAGGGCTACTACGCGGTGCAGTTCCACCCCGAGGTGACGCACACCGTGCAGGGCGCGGCCCTGCTGAGGCGCTTCGTGCGTGACATCGCCGGTTGCGCGGGGGACTGGGTCATGGGCAGCTACGTCGACGAGGCGGTGGCCCGGATCCGCGCGCAGGTGGGCGACGAGGAGGTGATCCTCGGCCTGTCCGGCGGTGTCGACTCCAGCGTGGCCGCGGCACTGATCCACCGCGCGATCGGCGACCAGCTCAGCTGCGTCTTCGTCGACCACGGCCTGCTGCGCCTGAACGAAGGCGACATGGTGATGGAGATGTTCGCGGGCAAGCTGCACGCCCGGGTCATCCGCGTCGATGCCAGCGAGCTCTTCCTCGGCCGCCTGGCCGGCGTGAGCGACCCCGAGCAGAAGCGCAAGATCATCGGCGGCCTGTTCGTCGACGTGTTCAAGGGCGAGGCGGCCAAGCTCAAGGCGGGGGGCGAGGGGCACCGGGGAGCCTCTTTCCTGGCCCAGGGCACCATCTACCCCGACGTGGTGGAGAGCGGTGGCGCCCGCAGCAAGAAGGCCGTCACGATCAAGAGCCACCACAACGTCGGCGGCCTGCCGGAGCAGCTCGGCCTGAAGCTGCTCGAGCCGCTGCGCGAGCTGTTCAAGGACGAGGTGCGCGAACTCGGCATCGCGCTCGGCCTGCCGTCGGAGATGGTCTACCGTCACCCCTTCCCCGGCCCGGGCCTGGGCGTGCGCATCCTCGGCGAGGTGAAGCCCGAGTACGCCGACCTGCTGCGCCGCGCCGACGCGATCTTCATCGAGGAACTGCGCAATTTCCGCGACGACGCGAGCGGGAAGTCCTGGTACGACCTGACCAGCCAGGCCTTCGGTGTGTTCCTGCCGGTGAAGAGCGTCGGCGTGATGGGCGACGGCCGCACCTACGAGCACGTGGTCGCGTTGCGGGCGGTGCAGACCAGCGACTTCATGACGGCCGACTGGGCCGAGCTGCCGTATGCGCTGCTGAAGAAGGTGTCCAGTCGCATCATCAACGAGGTGCGCGGGATCAACCGCGTGACCTACGACGTGAGCAGCAAGCCGCCGGCGACGATCGAGTGGGAATGACGGGCGTCTGCTGATCGTGCCGAGAAGCGGCGCCCCGTTCGTGAAGGACCAGCAGAAGGTCGAGAAGTGCTGGGCGCGCTTCGCTCGGCCCGGCGGCAGCGCCTGCAGGACGCGGTGTTCGCCATGGTCGAGGGTCCTTCGTCCGGTCGCTGCGCTGGCGCCCGCGCGAACGCCGGCAGACCCTCCCTACACCGTCCGGATCGTGCCGCCGTCGATGACGAACTCGGCGCCATGGATGGCCGCCGCACGGTCGGACGCGAGGTAGGCGATGAGATCGGCCACCTCTTCCGGCTCGGCTGCTCGCCCGATCGTGATGCCGCCCAGGGCATCGAGCACGGACTGCCGCGCGTCCTCGATCGTGCCGCCATTGGCAGCCCGAAGCACCTCGAGAAAGTCCTGGGTGGCCTCGGTCATGATCCACCCGGGCGAGACCGAGTTGACCCGCACGCCCTTGGGACCGACTTCCTTCGAGATCGACTTGCTGTAGGTCCTGAGCGCGGCCTTGGCGGCGGCGTAGCCGGTCGTCGACTCGGGCAGCGGCAGCACGGACTGGATCGAGGTGACGTGCACCACCGTGCCCTTGCCCCGCTCGAGCATCTGCGGCAGCAGCAGGCGATCGAGCCGGACGGTCGCCAGCAGATTGAGGTTCAGCTCGGCGAGCCAGTGTTCGTCCGTCAGTGCGGCGAAGCCACCCGCCGGCGCGCTCGAGCCGCCGATCACGTGCGCCAGGATGTCGATGCCGCCGAGCCGCTCGAGTGCCGCCTGCTGCAGTGCCTGGCTGCCCTGCGGCGTGGTCAGGTCGGCCTGCACGTACTCGACGCCCTCGATCGGGTTGCTGATCGTGCGGGCGGCGGTGACGACGCGGGCCCCGCCGGCCAGGAAGCGTGCGATGGTCGCGCGCCCCAGGCCCTTGGTGCCACCGCTGACGAGCACGCGCTTGCCGGCGAACTCCTTGGGGTCTGCCTGGATGCTCACTGGGCGGCTCATGCCGTGGTCTCCAGGGTGCTGATCGCGCCGTCCGCCAGCGTGAAGCGGTAGGTGAAGCGCAGCGGGCTGCCCGGGAAGTCACCCTCGGCCGGCCCGTCGAGCACGGTCGCGCCGCCTTCTTCGCGAACCCGGTCGGGGGTGAAGATCGCCTTCACCGGGATCGCTTCCTCCGCGAGGAGCCGGCGGATCTCGGCCAGCCCTTCGTGGCGCTTGCCGTTGTCGATGAAGACGGCGTCGTGCCGGAAGGGCTTCAACATGCCTTCGAGATCGAGGCGGGCGCCGGCCTCGATGTAGTCGGCGATTGGCCGGGGGAGGTTCATCGACATGCTCATCTCCTTGACGTTGCGATGAAGGCAATCTATCGACGAACGTTCCGCGTGATAAGCGGGACAATTCAAGACGAGGCATCACGAAGATCGAAACAATGACGCGCCATTCGCTGATCGAACTCGAGGCGGTCCTCGCCATCGTCCGGTGCGGTTCGTTTCGGGCCGCGGCGCTCGACCTGGGCACGTCGACCACCGCCGTCAGCAACGCGGTGGGCAAGCTGGAGAGGGCGCTCGCCGTGCGCCTGTTCAACCGCAGCACGCGCAGCGTCTCGCTCACCGACGCCGGGCGGATCTTCGTGGCGCAGATCAAGCCGGCGCTGGAGGACATCCAGAAGGCGATGAACACGGCGCGTTCCCAGCAGGAGACGCCGTCGGGCACCTTGCGCATCAATGCCTTCGCGACGGCCGCGCGCGAGATCATGGCGCCGCTGGTGCTGAGCTACCTGCAGCGCTACCCGCAGGTGCACGTCGACATCGTCACCGAGGGGCGGCTGGTCGATGTCGTCGCGGCGGGCTTCGATCTGGGCGTGCGCAGCGCCGACCTGGTGCCGAGTGACGCGATCGCCATACCGCTGGGTCAGGCGCGCCGCATGGCGGTGGCCGCATCGGCCGCCTTCTTCAAGGACAGGGCCATTCCCCAGGTGCCGCAGGATCTGCTGTCCCACCCCTGTGTTCGCGTGCGACTTCCGAACGGCGCCTTGTTCCGATGGCGTTTCGGGAAGGACGGGGAAGAACTGCAGATCGATGTCGACGGGCCGATCACGCTCGACGAAGCATCCCTGGCGCGGATCGCGGTGGCGAACGGCGTGGGGATCGGCTACTTCATGGAAGCCGATGTCCGCGAAGACATCGCCGCCGGGCGGTTCGTGCGCATCCTCGAAGACTGGACGCCGCCGCTCGCGCCACTGTGTCTTTACTTCTCCAATCGTCGCAATGCGTCCGCGGCCTTCCAGGCCTTCATCGCGCTGGCGCGCGACTTGTCGTGGTGACCTGTCAATATAATGACAGCATATACGCTATCATTTCGTCATGACGACCCTGGTGCTCGACACGAACGTCCTGGTTGCCGCGCTGCTGCGCGGTGGCGGCAGCGCTCGCGCGGTCGTTCGTGCTTGCCTGCGGGGCCACTACCTGCCGGTGATTGGCCCCGCGTTGCTGGCCGAGTACGAGGACGTGACGGGCCGCACCGAGCGCTTCGATGGCAGTGTGCTGTCACACAGCGAGCGCGAGGCGGTGCTCGACGCCCTGCTGAGCCACTGCCGGTGGGTCGAGGTCTTCTACGCATGGCGTCCGAACCTGCCCGACGAGGCCGACAACCACCTGATCGAGCTGGCCGTGGCCGCACAGGCCGAGGCCATCGTCACCCGCAACCTGCGCGACGTGTCGCGCGGCGAGTTGAAGTTTCCGATGCTGAGGGTGCTGACGCCCGAGCAATGCCTGGAGGTGTTCCCATGTCCACGCTGACGATCCGGCTTCCCGACGACAAGCACGAACGGCTGAAGGCGCTGGCGCGCGCCAACGCGGTGAGCGTGAACAAGCTGATGGACGAACTCGCGACGGTCGCGCTGGCCAACTACGACGCCAAGGTCCGTTTCGAGACGCGCGCCGCGCGGGGCAACACGAAGCGCGCGCTGGCGCTGCTGGACAAGCTGGATCGCGCCGAGTGAGCGGTCGCGAAAGCGACCGACGCGCTGACATGCGGCGGCGCAGGGCAGCGCCCGCGACTCGGCAGCCCGGCATCCAGCGGCTCTCGGCCGCCGAACTGCCCGCTAGAACCCCACCCGAAGCGTGAGCCGCAGCGTTCGAGGCTCTGCCGGGTGGATGTGCCTGTCCGCGACCGGCGCGGGCTCCCCCGGCAACTGCGACTCGTAGAAGTACGCGATGTCGTTGAGCTTGCGGTCGAACAGGTTGAAGACATCGAGCGTCAGCTCGGTCCTGGGCGCGAGCTTGCGGGTCACCCTCAGATTGGTCGTCAGCGACGCGGCGGAGCGAACGCTGTTGTCCTCGATCAGTGCCCCGGAACCGAGGTAACGCCACTGGATGCTCGCCGACCACGGGCCGAGTTCGCGTGCCGTGACGGCGATCGACGCGACCTTGTCGACGGCGTTCGGGATGCGCTTGCCGGCCGGGTCGGCATCCGAGAAGCGCGCGTGCGTCCAGGCCAGATCGGCGTCCACCAGCAGCCACGGCAGCGGAAGGTATCGGTTGTTCCACTCGATGCCCCGGCGCGTGCTCGGTCGGTTGGCCTCCGTTGCACCGGCGTCACCGACGTAAACCAGTTCGGAGTCGAAGTCGAGCTTCCACAGCGCGACCGAGCTCTGAAGGCCGGGGATCCATTCGGTGCGTGCGCCCAGTTCCAGGCCACGCGCCGCGACGAGGCCGGGCACCTTGTCGACCGGATCGCCGGTCTTCGGGTCGAGCGTCGTGGTCGTGCCGCGCGCATCGTTGCTGTGGAAGCCTCGCCCGGCGTTGAAGAAGAACTCGGTCTTTGACCACGGCCCGAGGATCAGCGACAGCTTCGGCGACAGCAGGTGATCGGACGCCGAGCCCGAGTTCGCGGGATGGGTGAGGCTGTCGACCTTGAATCGGGCCTGGTCGGCCCGCACACCGACAATGCCGCGCAGCCAGGGTGTCAGTTCGACGGACGTCTGGCCGTACACGCCCAACAGCGTCTGCTGGACCTTGTCGTCTCGGGTCGTCCCGATGATCTGCCGTGCCTGGGTGTCGAACAGGCCCACGCGGATGCGGTCGTGCCGCACCTGCACGCCGAACTCGCTGCGCGCCGGCAAGCCGCCGATCTGGTGGTCGATCGCGTGGTTCGCACTGAAGCCGTAGACCGCGCGCTTGTCCTGCTGCGAGAACTGGTCGCCCGTCGCCGGGCGCTCCAGCGCGTAGGTGAAGTTCGAGAACAGCGCGAGCCGGTAGTCGATCGCATAGGCCGCGACCTTGGTCGCGCCGCTGTCGGTGTTGCGGTGCCACTCGCCCGACAGGCTGGTGCGCTGCGTGTTGCCCCCGTCCGTCGGGTCCAGGGAGTCGAAGCGGCCGAAGGGTCGCCCGTCGTAGGTGCCGGCGTCGATCAGTCGCTGCGGAACCTGGTCCGTCGAGGTCCACTTGGCGTCGTAGGCCATCAGGCTGGTGCGCCAGCCCTCGGCGCGCGTGCCGCCGCTCAGCGTCAGGACCGCATTGCCCTTGCGGATGTGCTCGGGCACCTGCCACGGGCCGTCGTTGTGCATCAACTCGATGGCCCCCAGCAACTTCAGGCCCTGGCCGATGTCGGTGGAAGCGCCGCCGACGAGGCGCTGGTACCGACGCTGCCCGAGGGTCAACGACGCGAAGCCCTCGTCGAGCGTCGTCCGGTAGAGGATGTCGGCGGAGCCCGCGGCCGAGAAGTCACCGTTCTTCGCGAAGTAGGGCCCTTTGCGGTACGCGATCCGGTCGACCAGTTCGGGGATCAGGAAGTTCAGGTCCGAGTAGCCCTGGCCATGCGCGTGCGTCGGCATGTTGACCGGCAGGCCATTGACCGTGGTCGCGAAGTCGGTGCCGTGGTCGAGATTGAAACCGCGCAGGAAGTACTGGTTCGCCTTGCCGTCGCCGGAGTGCTGGGTGACGATGACGCCGGGCACGAACTCGAGCACCTCGCCGGGGCGCAGCGCGGGTCGGCTCTTGAGGAGTTCGGCGCGGACCGTGCCCTGTGAAGCCGCATCGGCGCTGCCCACGGCGTTGTCGTAGTGGCGGCCCGTGACCTCGACGCGCTCCAGCTGGTTCGCGGCGACCGCCGTCGGGGTCTCGGCAGCCTGGGTGGCTTCGGACGTCTGCCCCTGGGCAACAGGGCCTGCCAGGACCAGTGCGGCGGCGAGGGCGACCGGACCGTGCCGAGGTCGCCGTTGGGTGCGCATCGAACGCATGGTGTCTCCCCTGAGCCGCGTGTTTGAGAGCCTGACCGTTCGTCCTACGCAGCCCGGTGGGGCTCGGATGCACCGATCAGGACCGGGCGCCCGCCGTCTCTGCGGCTGGGGCCATGCGGCACGCCACCAGATAACTCAGCCCGATCACCACGACCACCGACAGGCCGATGGCCAGTTCGCGGCCTTCGAGCAGGCCGTCCATCCAGCCCGAGGCCATGCGGCCGCTGCCGATGGCGGCGACCAGCAGGCTCACGCACGCCACGGCCAGCGTCATCGTGCGCGACGCGTGGACCGCGAGGCGGTCGGTCCGGGCGATCAGGCGCGAGATCCACCAGCCGTTGGCACCATCGCTGACCAGCATGCCCAGTACGAACAGCAGCCCCAGGGTCAGCGCGTGCGGAACCCCGCCGAACTGCACGGCCAGCACCGCGAAGACTGCCGACTGGCTCAGCGTGTCGAACGACAGCGCGAAGAGCGATCCGACGCCCATCACGGCCAGCGGGCTGGAGGTCCGCTCCGTGCGGCCGAGCAGCCGATCGACCAGGCGGCCGCGCACGCCGACGAGCGGCACGGGAACGCCCTGGGGCGCACGCAGCACGGCGCGCAGATTGACCCCGCCGATCAGCAACAGGAAGCCGATCGAGATACCGCCGCCGAGGGCTTCGATCCATCCTGGCGGTACCCACTTGGACCCGAGCATGCCGGCCAGCAGCGCGATCGCCAGCACCACCACCCCGTGCCCGAGCGAGAACAGCGCGCCGCAGTAGCGCGAGTGGCCCTGCCTGCGGCGGGCAGTGACCCGTGTCAGCCCATCGATCGCAGCGAGGTGGTCGGCGTCCAGGCCATGGCGCATGCCGAGCAGGAACACCAAGGTGCACAGGGCGCCCCAATCGGTGGGAAGGTCGTGCATGGGCTGGTCCGGCGATGCGTATGAACGAACTCGAAGTTTTCATACAAGAAGCATGCCGGCGACGGGCCTCCTCGGCGGCAGAGGGAAGCGCGTCCGAACGCCGGGTAAACCCCTGCAAAGGATCTGGCCGGTTGACCCGCCGAACGGCAAGCACCATGCGCAGCTTTCCCCGGCCCCTTCCCGTGTCGGCTCGGCGCAGGACCGACCCCTACAATGCGGAACGATGCGCGCATGCCGTGCCCACCGCCGACTCGCCACCTGGTTCGCTGCCCTTGCGATCCTGTTGGCGTCGTTCGCGCCATCGCTGAGCCACGCACTCGCGTCGGCGAGCGGAGCGAACTGGATCGAGATCTGCACGACCCAGGGTTCCAAGCGGATCGCCGCGGGCGAGGCGGGCTCGGAGCGCGCGCCGGCAGCGGCCCACGTGCTGGACCACTGCCCGTACTGCTCCGTCCACGCGCCGACCCTGGGCCTGCCTCCCGCGAACGCCTCGGCGCCGCAGCCTGCACGGCTGGCGTACGAGTTTCCGTTGGCCTTCCTGGCCGCGCCTCGAACCCCGCATGCCTGGGTGAGTGCGCAGCCACGCGCACCTCCGCTGTCCTCCTGATCGCCTGAACGCGGCGCGAGGCCGGTCGTCCCGACCGGCCTCGCGCTCGTCGATCGCCAGCGTCGGCCTGCCGGCCGTCGCCTGGCCGAAGGAGAGAAGCGGTGCCTGCGCACGAACACGGGGGCGGCGCCGCCGCCGTGCCACGAGCCTCTGCCCGCCATCCCGCGGAGAGCCGACCCGTGAAGCGCGCCGACCGCCACGCCCGCGTCGAGCCCGTGCGTGCCGGCACCACCTCCATCGCGCGGGACCCGGTACCGCTGCCAGCGTGGGCGCAACGGGTCGTGAGCGGGGCCTTCTCTCCGAATCACCCAGGTCCCTGAACCACGAAGGAATGAACATGTCCCGTCGTACCCGAGGCAGCGCCAAGCCGCTGCTCGCTCTCAACCTGCTGGCCGGTGCGTGTGTCACCGCCTGGGCACAAACCACACCTGCGACACCTGCGGCACCTGCGGCCGATCTCGGGCGCGTCGAGATCACCGGCACCGCGCAGACCTACCAGCCGCCGCCGACGTCGGCCGCCACCAAGACCGACACGCCCATCCTGCTCACGCCGCAGTCCCTGCAGGTCGTGCCGCGGGCCGTGCTCAACGACCAGAAGGCGCTGACCCTCACGGACGCCGTGCGCAACGTGGCCGGCGTCGGCGAGGACTTCGGATTCAACGGCAGTGCGCAGCCGCTGCTCATCCTGCGCGGCTTCCAGACCACCTCGATGACCGCCTCCGGAAACATGTCGGGCATGTCGTCGTACTTCATCAACGGCGTCAAGGTCATGGGCGTGCCGCTGAACATGGCCAATGTGGATTCCGTCGAGGTGGTCAAGGGGCCTGCGTCGGTGCTGTACGGCCGATCCGAGCCGGGTGGCCTGGTCAACGTGGTGCCCAAGGCCCTGCCTGCCGACCCACGGCTGGGACTGGAACAGACGATCGGCCAGTACGGGCTGTCGCGCACGGTGGTCGAAGGCGGGGGTGCGCTGAACGCCGACAAGACCTTGCTCGGCCGCGCCTCTGTCTCCTACGACAAGGGCGGCTCGAACCGCGACTTCGTCGTGAACAAGCTGGCCGCCTTCAGCGGCACGCTCGCCTGGGTGCCGGATGCCGACACCCGCGTCGCGCTGACCGTGGACCACAACGCCCAGAAGTACCGCAACGACTTCGGCATCCCGGCCGATGGCGACCGTCCGGTCAAGCTGCCGCGCACACGGCAGTACAACGACTCGCCGGATCTCTCGTCGATCACGAGCGACTCGGTGCTGCTGGATGCGCAGACGAAGATCGCACCGAACTGGACGCTGAAGGGGCGCGTGGTGTCGATGCGCGCGAAGACGCGTGAAGTGGACGTGTGGCCGTACCGGGAGAACCTGATCGGTCTGGACAGCTGCGACAACTCGGCCGGTCTCACGGCGCTGTGCCGCTACTACTTCTACGTGCGGCCCGAGGGCCGGACGAAGCTCGACCAGGTCACCGTCGACCTGATCGGCAACGTTCGGCTCGGCGGCCTGCAGCATAAGCTGCTCGCCGAGATCGATCACTACAGCACGAAGAAGACCGGCGACGTCTTCTTCACCCAGATCAACTCGGTGGACGTGTTCAATCCCGTGCTCGGCAGCGCACCACCGCTGGATACGAGCTTTCCGCTGCCGGTCGACGACTACAGCAAGTGGACCAGCCTGACACTGCAGGACCAGATCGCTTTCGGAGGCGGCTGGCATGGCGTGTTCGCGTTGCGCCACGACCGCACCGAAGCGCTGTTCAGCCTGGCGCCGGGCCTCGAGCCGAACAAGAAGTCCTTCACGACGCCGCGGATCGGCGCCGTCTGGGAGTTCATGCCGAACCAGACGCTGTATGCGCAGGTCCAGGATTCGATCGCCGCCAACAACGGCCGCGATGCGAACGGCGTTGCGCTCGAGGCCGAGCGCGCGCGCCAGGTCGAGATCGGCTGGAAGCAGTCCGCGCTGGGCGGGCGGCTCAACACGACCGTGGCGATCTTCGAACTGGTCAAGCGCAACCGCGCTTCGCGCAATCCGGTGACCTTCGCCACCACGACCGAGGGCGATGCGCGTTCACGAGGACTCGAGGTGGACGCGATCGGGCAGGTGTCGCCGCAGCTTGCGCTGATCGGTTCGTACACCTACCTCGACGCCAAGGTGACGCGCGACGGGCAGGACCCGGCGGCCGAGGGCAAGCGCCTCGCCAACACGGCGCGCAACGCCGGCAGCCTGTGGGGCCGCTGGATGTTCGACGAGCAGTGGGCCGCCGGTGCCGGTGTGTTCCTCCAGGGCCAGCGCCAAGGGGACAACGCCAACTCGTTCCAGCTGCCGGGCTACGGGCGCGTCGACGCGATGGCGTCCTATGCCTTCAAGGCCGGGGGCGGCAAAGGCTCGGTGCAGTTCAACCTGAAGAACGTGTTCGACAAGGTCTACTACAGCGGCAGCCATCCGCTGGTGAAGGACTGGATCCAGCCTGGCTCGCCGCGCACGGCGTCGGTGACGCTGCGTCTCGACTACTGACGGGGAACGGCATGACGCAGCCACGACGCGACTTCCTCCGCCACATGGCGGCAGCGGGCCTGGCAGGTTCTGCGGCCGGCGCCATCCGGGCCGCCGAGCCGGCGCCAGCGGCTAAGGCCGATGCGGTCCTCACGCACGACATGAGCGCCTTTCCGCCGGAGTGGCTGGGCAAGGAGCAGATCGCCATGCTGATCTACCCCGAGTTCACCGCCTTGGACCTGGTCGGGCCGCACTACATGTTCACGAGCCTGTGGGGCGCCAAGGTGCATCTGGTCGCGGCGTCGAAGGAGCCCGTCCGCAGCGACGCCGGTCTGAGCTTCATCCCGGACCTGACGCTGGCCGAGGCGCCCGCCGACCTGGACATTCTGTTCGTGCCGGGTGGCAGCCAGGGCACGCTGAAGGTGATGCAGGACCCGAAGCAGATCGCCTGGATCGCCGACCGCGCGCGCCGAGCCAAGCTCATTGCCTCCGTCTGCACGGGGGCGATGATCCTCGGCCAGGCCGGGCTGCTGCGCGGCAAGCGGGCGACGACCCACTGGGCCACGCATGCCCTGCTGAAGGACTTCGGCGCCGTGCCGGTGGACGAGCGTGTCGTCTGGGACGGCACGCTGGTGACGGGCGCGGGGGTCTCCGCGGGCCTGGACCTCGGGCTGTCGGTCGTGGCCCGCCTCCGTGACAAGCCCTACGCGCAGGGCGTGCAACTGCTCGCGGAGTACGCACCGCAGCCGCCATTCAACGCGGGGACGCCCAAGACAGCGCCGACCGACGTGCACCGGATGATGGGTTCGATGTTCGACGCGCTGCGGGCCGACATGCGCGCGTCGGCCAAGACGGCGCTGGGTTCATGACAGGCAAGGGAAGGCGACTTGCTCGAGATGCGGGCCATTCCCGGCCCCGACGGCAAGGACGGCAAGGACGGCAAGCGGGAGGCGGTAGACGTCCACGCCGCGGTGCGTGCGCTGCGCAGGATGGAGATTGACACGCTCACATGATGACCATAATATGATGGCCATCATGAGATCGTCCTCCAGCCGCAAGGAGCTCACCCACGACCGCATCCTCGACGTCGCGTCACGCGCCATCCGCCGGGCCGGCTATGACGGCGTCGGCCTGGCCACGATCATGAAGGAGGCCGGGCTGACGCACGGCGGCTTCTATGCGCACTTCGCGTCGCGTGACGCGCTGCTCGCCGAGGCCACGGAGCGGGCCGGGCGCGACACGCGGGCCGTCCTGGCCGAGCGCCTGCGCCAGGGTCAGACGCAGGGCCTGAGCCCCTTTGCCGCGCTGGTGGGGACCTACCTCGCCGACGAGCAGCTCGGCAACGTCGAGTGCGGCTGCGTGGTGGCGGCGCTGGCGTCGGAGATTCCGCGCCAGGCCGAGGAGGTCGCCGGCGCGGCACGCGCCCGCGTGCTGGGCCTGGTGGAGCTGGTGCGCCGCAGCCTGCCGGCGGGCACCGAGGCACAGGCGCCGCTGGTGGCGGCCGCGCTCGTCGGCAGCCTGCAGCTGGCGCGGACGCTGCAGGGCCAGGCCGGGCGGGACTTGCTGGCCCAGGCGCGCGAGCACCTGATTCGACAGTTCGGCGGCTGAGGCGCCGGTTTCCCGGCCGCTGCCTCGGCATGCCGGTTCATATGATGCTCGTCATCTAAAGGAGTCCCCATGAAGATCGACAACGCCACGGTGCTGGTCACCGGCACCAACCGCGGCATCGGCCTGGCCTTCGCGAAGGCCGCGCTGGCGCGCGGCGCGCGCAAGGTCTACGCCGGCGCGCGCAACCCGGACAGCGTGACGCTGCCGGGCGTCACGCCGCTGCGCCTGGACGTGAACTCGCCGGCCGACATCGCGGCGGCGGCGCGCGACGCGAGCGACGTGAGCCTGGTGATCAACAACGCGGGCATCGCGCAGTTCATGGGCCTGCTGGCGCCGGCGGCGGAAGCCAGCCTGCGCGAGCAGCTCGAGACCAATGTCTTCGGCGTGCTGCGGGTCGCGCAGGCCTTCGCGCCGGTGCTCGCCGCCCAGGGCGGGGGCGCGCTGCTGAACGTGGCCTCCGTGGCGAGCTGGATCACCAGCCCGGCGCTGGCGTCCTATGCCGTGACGAAGGCGGCGGCCTGGAGCCTGAGCAATGGCCTGCGCCAGGCCCTGCGCGGCCAGAAGACCCAGGTGCTGACGCTGCACATGGGCTTCGTCGACACCGGCATGACCGAGGCCATCGACCGCGCGAAGTCGAGCCCCGAGGACATCGTCGCCCGGGCCCTGGACGCCCTCGAGGCCGGCGCCGAGGAGGTGCTGGCCGACGAGGTGACGCAGCAGGTCAAGCGCGGCCTGTCGGCGCAGCCCGGCGTCTACCTGCAGGCCGTGGAATGAGCCCGGCGGGCCGCCGCAGGGGCGAACACCGGGCTGCGCAGCCGCTGCCCGCGCCGGCCGCGCCGGTCGGGACGGCCTCGCCGTGGCCCGTGTTCTGGGTCGCCAGCATCGCCGCCTTCCTCGTCTCGCTGGACACGACGATGCTGTTCGCGGCCTTCGAGCCGCTGGGCCGGGCCTTCCCCGGCGCCACGGCGGCCGAACTGTCCTGGGTCCTGAACGCCTACACCGTCGTCTACGCGACGATGCTGATCCCTGCCGGGGGCCTGGCGGACACGCATGGCCGCAAGCGCGTCTTCCTGGCCGGCGTGGCGCTGTTCCTGGCGGCCTCGGCGGCCTGCGGCCTGGCTGGCAGCGTGGGCGCGCTGGTGGCGGCGCGCGTCGTCCAGGCCGTCGGCGCGGCGCTGCTGACCCCGGCGTCGCTGTCGATCGTGCTGGCGGCCTTTCCGCAGGGCCGGCGGTCCGTGGTGGTCAGCCTGTGGGGCGCCGTCGGCGGGCTGGCGGCCGCGGTCGGCCCGAGTGCCGGCAGCTTCGTCATCGACCACTTCGGCTGGCCCTGGGCCTTCTACATCAACCTGCCGCTCGGCGGCCTGGCCTGGTGGCGCGGCCGCGCGCTGCTGGCGCCGTCGCCGGGGACCGGCGAGCGACGCCGGGTGGACGGTGTCGGCATGGTGCTGCTGATGCTGGCAGTCGGCGCAATCACGCTGGCCATCGTCGAGTCGGAGGCGCCGCGGTGGAGCCGCGAGGAGCTGCTGGCCACCGCCGCCTTCGGCCTGGCCGCGGGGGCGGCCTTCGTCGCGTGGGCGCGCCGAGCGCCGGCGCCGCTGGTGGATCCGGCACTGTTCCGCCACCGCAGCTACACCTGCGTCAACCTCGCGACGCTGGCCTTCGGCACCGCCTTCTCGATGATGTTCCTGGGCTTCTTCTTCTACATGACGAAGCTCTGGCACTTCAGCCTGCCGCAGGCCGGGCTCGCGGTCACGCCCGGGCCCCTGATGGTGATGCCCACCGCCATCGTGACGGGGCGGCTGGCCGCGCGTCATGGCCACCGCCCCTTCCTGGTCGGCGGCGCCTTGCTCTATGCCTGCAGCAGCCTGTGGTTCCTGCGGGTGCCGGGCCTCGAGCCGAACTACCTGCAGCACTGGCTGCCCGGGCTGCTGATGAGCGGGGTGGCGGTCGGGCTCGTGCTCCCATCCCTCTCGGCCGCCGCGGTCAGTCGCCTGCCCGCGGCGCACTACGCCGTCGGCAGCGCGGTCAACCAGGCGACGCGCCAGATCGGCTCGGTGATGGGGGTGGCCCTGACCGTCGCGCTGCTCGGCGACGCGGCGCTGGGTCGGGCCGACTTCGACGCGCTCTACCTGCTGCACGGTGCGCTGGCGCTGCTCACGGCGCTGCTGTGCTTTCCGGTCGACACGCGGCCGCGGGCTGCGGCGCCCGCGGTGACCGTCACCTGACGCGCGCGATCCGGGGTCCGCGGATCCCGAGGTCGTCGTGCCGCGAGGCGACCTGCTACAGCTCGAGCTGCCCGCTCGCCTCCGGCTGGAAATGCACCGCGACGACCGCGGCGGCCCGCGTCTCGCCGGACGGGGTTCGCCAGCGTGCGGTGCCGCCGACGCGCAGGCCCAGCACCGCGCAGCCGACGGGCGAGAGCACCGAGATGCGCCCGTTCGCCGGGTCGGCGTCGGCGGGGTAGGACAGGGTCAGCTCGCTGCGCTGGGCGGTGGCCAGGTCCTGCAGCTCGAGGCGCGAGCCCATCGTGACCAGGTCGGGTTCGACGGCGCGCGCGGGCTGCAGCGTGGAGGCGTCGAGCACCTCCTCGAGCGAGTCATGGGCCGCCGTCGGCGCGTCGGCGTGCGGGTCGCGCCCGAGCAGCCGGAGCAGGCGGACGTGGTCGAGTTCGGTCAGCGTGCGCTCGTCGGGCACGCGGGCCATCGCGGGGCGGGACATGGACGTTCCTTCAGGATGGGGCGGGCCGGAACCCGGCGCACGCCCACGCGCGGGCGGGGCCCGGCGATCTGAAGTTTGCGCAAGTGGGGGAGGGGGGGATCGCCGGGCTCAGGGAAGTGCGGCCGGCTGGGGCGGGTTCATGCCCGCGCCCGCCGGCCCGCGCAACCCGCGCGGCCATGCGACGGCCGCGCGCAACGGGGCAGCGCAGCGGGCCGGTCGGCAGGCAGGGTTCGGCGTGGGAAACATCGCAGGCCGAGTCTAGCGGGGCCCGGCCCGCCGGGGCCCGATGCCGCACCTGCGCGTGGGCCCTTCGGCGGGCGCAGCCGTCTATAGTCAGTCCCATCGCCCGACGGAGCCGTCCTTGGAACTTCGGCACCTGCGCTACTTCTGTGCGCTTGCCCAGCACCTGAACTTCACGGTGGCAGCCGAGAGCCTGCACGTGGCGCAGTCGACGCTGTCGCACCAGATCAAGCAGCTGGAGGAGGAACTGGGGACGCGGCTGCTGTCGCGCACGCGCGGGCGCGTCGTGAACCTGACGGCCGCAGGCAGCACCTTCGCCGTGTTCGCCAACAACGCGCTGCGCGAGGTGGACGAGGGCATCTGGCGCCTCAAGCCCGAAGCCGCCGACCTGCAGGGCAGTTTCCGGATCGGCACGATCCAGACGGCCAACCTGGTGCAGGTGCCGCGCTGCGTGCTGGCCTTCCATGAGCGCTTTCCACGCGTCCACGTCTCGGTGATGGAACTGTCCAACGACGCGGTGCTGGAGGCGCTGGGTGCCGGCGAGATCGACTTCGGCGTGACCAATGCGCCCGTCGTCCAGAAGGCGCTGCATTTCGAGCCGCTGTTCAGCGAACAGCTCGTGCTGGTGGTGGCGAAGACTCACCGTCTGGCATCGCGCCGGTCGATCCGGATGGTGGAACTGCACCGGCAGCCGATCGTGCAGCTCAGCCGCGGATTCGCGATGCGCAAGATGCTGGAAGAACAGTTCCAGTCCGCCCACGCCGAGCCGCACGTGATGGTCGAGCTCAACTCGATCCCGCCCATGCTGGAGATGGTCGCGGCGGGCAGCCTGGCGGCGATCCTGCCGGCCAGCGCGCAGAACCGGTCGGAACTGGTGTCGGTGCGCATCGAAAGTCCGACCCCGACGCGCACGCCCGGCATGGCATGGAAGAAGCGGGCGGGCAGCACGCCCTTCGTCCGGGCCTTCGCCGAACTGCTGCGCAGCGAGGCTGCGCAGGCGGGCGGGGGAATGCGTCGGGGCCGGCGTACCCGCATTTCCCCCGCCGATTCTTGAGCCGGAGGCCGCTGCGTCGTCGCGTCGGCTGCCTCAGGGCCGGGCGCGGGCTGCCAGTTCGGCGCGGACCTCGTCGCCGTGCTGGTCCAGGCGCGGCGGGGGCCTGAAGCTCAGCGCGCGTTCACCATCGAAGCTGACGGGCGAGCGGATGCTTCGGAAGGTCCGACCGTCCTGGTTCGCCTCGATCAGCAACTGCAGGTGCTCGGCCTGCGGATCCTGCAGCGCCTCGCGTGTGTCGTACATCGGCGCGTGCGGCACATCGTGCGTCGCCAGCCGCTCGCACCATGCCTCCCGCGTGCGGGTGGCAAAGACCGCCTGCAGCAGACCGATCAGGCGGTCCTGCTGGGCGATCCGCCCCTCTCGCGTGGCGAACACCGGGTCGCGCAAGGCCTCGGCCTCGGCCGCGTCGACCAGGCCCTGCCAGAACTTCTGCGGCGATGACAGGTGCAGTGCGATCCAGAGGCCGTCGGAGCAGGCGAGCACGTAGGACTGCGAGACGCTGGGCCGGCTGTACGGACCCATCACTTCGCCTTCCGCGAGCAGGTGCGTGAAGGCATCGATGTTGAAGTGCGCCATCGCCTCCAGCATCGACACCTCGACCCGTCGACCGCGGCCGGTGGCCTGGCGCTCGAACAGCGCGCCCAGGATGCCGTAGGCGGCGCAGTGGCCCGTCAGCGCGTCCGCGATCGCCGGGCCGACCACGCGTGGATGCTCGGGGTTCACGAGCAGGCGCAGGAAGCCGCTCGCCGCCTGGGCGACCGTGTCGTAGGCCGGGCGCCCGGCGGACGGTCCGTCCTGCCCGAAGCCGCTGATCGCGCAGTACACGAGTCGCGGGTTCAGCGCGCGCAGGCGCGTCTCGCCGACGCCCAGGCGCTCTGCCGTGCCGGGACGGAAGTTCTGGATGTAGACGTCGGCGGACGCGATCAGGGCGTCGAACTCGCGCCGATCCGCAGGCTGGCGGGTATCGAGCGCGATGCTGCGCTTGTTGCGGTTGTAGGCCTGGTAGTGCGGGCTGTACAGGCCTCCGCGAAAGGCCCGGAAGGGGTCGCCGGTGCCGGGTTGCTCGACCTTGATCACGTCGGCGCCCAGGTCGCCGAGCAGCATCGCGGCGGCAGGCCCGGTGATGAAGCTGCCCTGTTCCACCACCCGCACGCCCTGCAGCACTGGGATCATGGCCGGCCTCCTTCCTGTACCTGCAGTTCGCGGGTCGCCTGGTAGGCCAGCGCGAAGCCGCTCGGCATCGCCATCTCCTCGACCAGGTGCGCGATCAGCGAGGCGGTGCGCGCCAGCAGCGGGATCCCTTTCAGCGCGTTGGACGGAAAGCCGATGCCCAGCAGCACGGCGGGGATGGCTGCCGAGACATTCAGCCGCAGCGCCTTGCCGTAGACACGGGGAATCACCGCCTCGACCGCCTCGGCGGCCTGCATGAACCGGGGGTCGCAGGCGTCGCCGCCGACCTCGCGTGCCACGCCGAAGAGCGCGGCGACGCGCGGGTCGCGGACCTTGTGCTCGGGGTGGCCGTAGCCGGGCAGCTTCATGCCGGCCGCGAAGCGCTGCGCGACCAGCGCCTCGGCCGCCGCGTCCAGGCTGCCGAGCTCCGTGGCGCGCGCGCAGGCGGCGATGAGCAGCTGGCCGGCGTCCTCCGCGGCCCCGAGGATCACCGAGCCGCAGCCGAGCAGCCCGGCCGCGACGGCGCCCTGGAGGCACTCCGGCGCGGCGGCAAAGGTCATGCGGCTGGCCTGCACGCTCGGCACGAACCCGTGCTCGGCGATCGCCACCAGGGTCGCATCGAGCACGCGTTGGGCGCCCGGCCCCGGCTCGCGACCGGTCACGAGGAAGTGGAAGTAGCCGCTGAAGTTCTGGCGACCGATGAGCTCGGTCGCGAGTTCGCGGCCGCGGATCCGGATGCTGTTCGCATCCGAGGCGCACAGCGCGGTGCGTGGGAGGGTATGGCGGCCGATTTGCATGGGCGCGGTCTTTCGGGGCTAGAGGTCGAGGACGAGTTCGGGCGTGACCGAACCCGACACGCAAACGCAGATCGAGGTGTTGGCGGCTTTCTCGTCCGCCGACAGGTAGTCGTCGCGGTGGTCGGGCAGGCCGGCGAGGACGCCGGTCAGGCAGGTGCCGCAGAGCCCGGATTCGCAGGCCGAGGGCACCTGCACGCCGTGCCCGGCCAGCGCCTGCAGGATCGAACGGCCGGCTGGAACCGGGACGGCGAGGCCCCGGCGCGCCAGACGGACGACGAAGGCCGGGCCGGGATCGGCGGCCGCCGCCGGCTCGAAGCGCTCGGAGGCGACCTCGGCCTGCGGGCGCTGCGCCGCCACCGCCGCCTGCACCTCGGCCATGAAGCCGGGCGGGCCGCAGACGTAGAAGCGCGCATCGGCCGGCGCTTGCTGCACGATGTCGTCCAGGACGGCGCGCGCCTGCATGCGGTCGAGGCCGCAGAACAGCTGCCCGCCGTCGTCGTCGTCCGCCAGCAGCGCTCGAGCGGGCGAGCGCGCGAACTGGTAGAGGCGGTGCGCGCGCCCGTCGGCGCGAAGGTGGCGGACCATCGACAGCAGCGGTGTGATGCCGATGCCCGCGCCGACCAGCACCGCCGGCGCCGGACCCTCGTGCAGCGGGAAGAGGTTGCGCGCGGGGCCGAGTTCCAGCGACGCGCCCGGCTGAAGCGCATGCATCGCCTGCGAGCCGCCACGCGAGGCCTGCGCGCGGCGGACCGCAATCGTGCAGGTCGCAGGCGCCCGGTCCGGCCCGTCGCACAGCGAGTACTGCCGAACCTGCCCGTCCGGCAGCCGGACATCGACATGGCTGCCGGGCCCGGCCGATGGCAATGCCGTGCCGCCCGCGTGTCGCAACGTGAACTGCTTGACGTCTTCCGCCCAGTCGATGATCCGTTCGACGACGACCGGGGTCCAGCCCGTGGCGATGGGCGTCATTCGGGCTTCATCCCCGACCTGCGCACCAACCCGCCCCACTTCTGCGCCTCTGCAGCGACGAAGCGGGCCACGGCCGCGACGTCCATCGGTGGCGCGGGCTCGTAGCCGGCCGTGCGCAGGGTGTCCTGGACGCCGGGGTCCGCGAGCACCGTCTGGATCGCGTCGTGCAGCGTCTGCACGACCTTGTCCGGCGTTCCCTTCGGCACGAAGTAGACGTTCCACGGCGCCAGGTCGAAGCCGGGCAGGCCCGACTCGGCCAGCGTGGGCAGATCGGGCAGCACCACGGAGCGGCGGGCGGAGGTGAGCGCGAGGGCCCGCACGTTTCCGGCGCGCAGCAGTGGCAAGGTGCCGGGCAGCGAGTCGAAGATGACCGGGACCCGGCCGCCCACGACGTCCATGAACGCGGCACCGCTGGCGTTGTAGGCGATCGGCTGGTATTGCGTCTTCGCCAGGTCGTTGTACTGCTGGAGGACCACCCGCGCGCCCGGGTTCGCGACCGCCACCTGCAGCCTGTCCGAGCGGGCGGCCGGGGAGGAGATCAGCTCGCGGGCGGTCTGGTAGGGGACGCTGTTGCCGACCGAGAGGACGATGGGCGTCCAGCCCGTGTAGGCGACCGGCGTGAAGTCCTTCAGCGGGTCGATGCGCAGCGGCGGGTAGAGCGCCGGGTTGATGCCGTGCGTGGCGGACGACCCGACGAACAGCGTGTAGCCGTCGGCCGGCGCCGCCGCGGCGATCTGCAGTGCGAGGTTGCCTCCCGCGCCGGGACGGTTCTCGATCACGATCGCCTGCTTCAGCAGCTTCGAGAGCCGGGACGCGATGATGCGCGCGCCGACGTCGGCGGCCTGTCCGGCGGCGAAAGGCACGATCAGCTTCAGCTCCCGGTCCGGGTAGCCCGAGGCCATGGCCGGGCTGGCGGTTGTCCAGGCCGCGAGCAGGGTCGCGGCGGCGAGCAGTGTCTTCATGGCAGTCCCTTCTGGATCAACGCTTGCCTTCGTAGCCCGCCACGCGGGCATGCGTGTTGTCGCACAGCGGCCGCACCCGGGTCTCCTTGCAGCCGCAGAAGAACAGGGTGCGGGTCTCGGTCGCGACGTACTTCACCGGCAGGAAGGGCGTGCCCTTGTGCCGGCCGTCGCAGAACGGCTGGGTCTCGCTGCGACCGCAGGAGCACCAGAGGTAGGTCTTGCCCTGCTCCACCTCGGCGATGAAGGGGGCCAGCTGGCAGCGCACCACCGCGTCCGCCGGCGCCCCGCTCATCGCACCCCCCAGGCTGCCGGCTTGGCGAAGTCGGCGGGCAGCAGCAGCCGGTTCTCCTGGTGGTGGACGGCGGGCATCAGCTGGTCGCGGATCTCGTTCCATGCCGGAATGCTGCGCAGTTCTGCGCGCCGTGCGGCGCGGTCCTCCAGGCTGTCGTAGCCCCACAGGTGGACGATCTGGTTCAGCGGGCCGAACTCGCTGACGTAGTAGCCCATGCAGCGGCCGAGCACGGGCTGCTGGATCGCGAAGCCGCCGTTCGTCATGGCGGCGACCCATTCGGGGACTTTGCCGGGATGCAGGGTGTAGATGCGTTGGTCGACGATCATGTCGTGTGGCCTTTCGTGGATGAAAGTCTCTGCCCGCCGCAGGTCGCGGCGAGGCGGCGGGCGTGCTGGCACACCAGGCGGGCGTCGCGCCCGGGAAAGTTGTGGTGGACGTAGTAGGCGGCCACCTCCAGGTTCGGGTTGCGACGCGCGATCGCCTCGGCGCGGGTGATGCTTTCCGGCGAGAAGATGTCGCCGGCGCGGCCCGCCATGACCGTGGTCGGCATGGACAGTCGCTCCCACACCGGCCACAGGTCCACCTCCTGGCACACCGGCCAGGTGTCACCCTCGTAGCAGTGGTAGGGCCAGTCCTCCTTGAGCCGGAAGAAGCGTTCGTGGAACCAGGGATCGCGCTTGAGCGCGACCCCGCCGGGCACGGTCCGCGTGACGGCAGCGAAGCGTTCGCGGCGCTGCGGGTGGAACTTGTCCTTCCAGGGTGTGGCGGGGAAATGGGCCAGCACGGCGTCGAGGGAGGGAAACACCCGTGGCGTGCCGGCGAGCTGGTCGCCGATGCGCCGGGCGCCGGTGGGCGCGTTGTGCGGCGGGGCATCGACCAGCAGCAGTGCCGCCACGCGCCGGGGACGCGTGTCCGCGACCACGGCGGCGATGCGCCCACCCATCGAGTGGCCCGCGAGCAGGCACTGGGACCAGCCCAGGTGGTCCAGCAGGGCTTCGACATCGGCCGCGAAGTCCATCACGCGATAGCTGGCGTCGGAGCTGACGTCGGACTCCCCGAAGCCCCGCTGGTCGAGGGCGACCACCTCGTGCCCGTCGGCCAGCTCGCGCGCCACGTCGATCCAGTCGTAGGAGGTGTAGATCAGGCCGTGCAGCAGCAGAATCGGAAGACCTCCCGGCTGCCCGAAGCGCCGGTAGGCCAGGCGCAGGCCGCCTGCGTCGAACCCCTCGAGTCGACCCTCGTAGCCGCCGCTCACGCGCGGGTCTCCGTGCGCAGGGGCATGCGCGCGAGCCAGTGCCGGACGTCTTCTTCGCGCTCGAACAAGGTCCGCAACTCGGCCTCGGCTTCCTCGCGGGTCTGCAGCACGGAGGCAACGATCCCCGCATCCTCGGCATCGAGGCTGGTCGCGAGCTCGAGGCGGATGCCATTGTTGTCGTAGAAGTAGGCCGACCAGAAGCGGCCGCCCAGCGGCACCGGCCCGATGACCGGGACGCCGCATGACTTCACGTGGCTGATCATGGCGTCGAAGGCAGGTCGGGGCAGGCTGAACGCGAGGTGCTGCATGCCGCCCGGCCGGTCGCGGTCCTGCCGCGGCAGGTCGCGCGGGTACTCGAAGAAGGCGAGCAGCGAATCCTTGCCCATGTTGAAGAAGTAGTGGCGCAGCTGGTCGTAGGGAGGCTGCCCGCGGTCCCGCTCGAAGGGCACCCGCCGCACGTGCACGAGTTGCAGCCGCAGCACCCGGGTGTAGAAGTCGATCGTCGCCGGCATGTCGTCCGTCACCAGCGCCAGGTGGTCGATGCCCTGCAGGGCCACCGGCACCAGGCCGGTGGCCTCGGCAGCGTCCACCTCGGCGACGAAGGCGCGGGCCAGCGCGAGCAGGGCGTCGGGGTTGTCGCCCGCGACGTCGTGCCCGGCTTCCACTTCCGACAGCCGCATCCGCGGATTGGTGGCGAGCATGCGCGTCACGTTGTCCGCCGCGAACATGTCCGAGGCGGTGCCGCGCACCACCTGGATCGGGCAGGTGATGTCGCTCAGCGACTGCCACAGGTCGATGCCCAGCGCCGGCTTCTCTCCGGTCTCGAGCACCCGGCGGAACTGGTCGCGGAAATGGAGGCTGCGCTTGACCTGCAGGCCGGCGTCGGTGCGGCGGGTGTAGGCCTCGAAGCGTGCACGCCGCGGGCCCTGCAGCTCCGCCTGCGGACCATCGAAGTAGCGCATCACGGCATCCAGGTCGGGGAAGCTGTCCGGCTGCCGCCCGACCGTTTCGGTGACCCGGCGTGCCCCGTCCGGCGCGTTCTGCGGAGAGTAGTCCACCAGCATCAAGCCGGCATACCGTCCGGGGAAGATCGACGCGGCGTAGGTGGAGGTGCGTCCGCCCATCGAATGGCCGATGCCGATGAAGCGCTGCCATCCGAAGTGGTCGGCCACCGCGATCACGTCGCGTGCCATCGACGGCAGCGCATAGTCGCGCAGCGGACTCTCCGTGGAGTCGCCGAAGCCCCGCATGTCCATCGCGACGACTTCGCGGTCGGCCGCGAGCGCCGCGGCGATGCCGATCCAGTCGTAGGAGAAGAAGGAGAGCCCGTGGACGATCAGGACGGGCAGCCCGCCGGGCCGGCCGAAGCGGCGGCAGTGGATCGTGACGTCGCCGGACGCGACCAGCGCGTGCTCGTGCGGGGGAAGGGGCAGGGATGTCATGGGTGTTGCTGGCCTCAGAAGAAGTGCGAGATGCCGAACTGCGCCCCCGAAGAGCCGCGTCCGGTGGGCGCCTGGAGGTTGGTGTTGGTGCCGATCGCGGTGAGCCGGCCGTTGTCGACGCGGCTCAGGTTGGCGTAGAGGAGGGTGCGCTTGGACAGGCGGTACTGGCCCGACAGCACGTAGGAGCGCGCGTGGACGTCGAGGCCTCTGACCTGCTGGTCGTAGAGGCCGGCCACGAAGGTGGTGGTCGGCGTCGCGCGATAGACGGCGCCCAGCCACCACAGGTCGGCGTTCCACCGGGCCGCCGTGGTGTCCACGGTCAGCCGGCGCAGTCCGCCGCGCCATTCCACCGGCCCCCACGCATAGGCCGCCGCGGCGACGATGCGCCGGGCGCGGTCGCCCGGATCGGACCGGGTCGGCAGCAGCGACGGCGCCAGGTAGCCGATGCCGTGCTGCGACACGGTGAGCGGCCCCTGCGTGCGGTCGAAGACGAGCGACAGGGCCAGGCCGTCGCGTTGATAGCCGAGCTGTGCCGCCACGTCCTTCGAGCGCGATGCGGCGCCCGCGGCCCGGCCGATCGGCGGGGCGATCTCGTCGACGCCGAGGCTGTAGAACAGGCTCGCCTTGATGCCGTCGTGGTGGTAGAGGTAGCGCAGCGCGTTGTCGCCACGCGCCACCAGGCCCGGGTCCTGGGATGCGAGCGACTGCTGGGCATAGACCGTGGGATCGAAGCGGTTCACCCCATCGATCAACGGGTTCAGCAGTCGTCCGGCCAGCAGGGTGTGCGGGCCCGAGCGCAGCCCCACCGAGCTCTCGCGGCCGAACACCCGCTGCATCGTGAGCCCACCGTTCTTCGGCACCAGGCCCATCTCGAGGTTGAAGATCACCGATCGCCCGCCCCCCAGGTCCTCCGAGCCGCGGAAGCCCAGCCGCGAGCCGTACACGTTGTTCGGACCGAGGCGCGTGACGCTGCCGTTGCCCCGGTCGAAACGGGTGACGTGCTCCACGGCGACGTCGATCACCCCGTACACCGTCACCCCGTCCTTCGCGTGGACCGTGCTTCCGAGCACGCACGCGAGGGCCATGCAGCCCCGCCCGATACGCTTCATGCCTGTCGTCTCCGTGTTCTCTTCGAATGCCGCGCAGGTTAGGTGCCGGAATGAATGGATGCAAATGATGATTTCGAATTCGAGTGATCGATGCGATCGATTGAGCACGGGGCTCGCGCAGGCCCTGGCCGGAGCCTTGTCCCTCGCCGCGCTGGCCCTGCTCCCCGGGTGCGCCTTCAACCGCATTCCGCAGGCCGCGCCGACCCAGCCGTCCGGTGCGCAGGCGGTGGTCGTCGAGGGGCGGCTGAACCACGTCATCGACGGCCGCCTGCAGGCGCCGTATGGCCGCGCCGGGTCGGGATGGCCGGTGCCGCGCTTCACCGCTGCGCGGCTGCAGGATGGTTCGGCGTGGATGTCGCCCGAGGTGAGTGCCGCCGATGGCGGCTTCCGCTGGGCGCTGCCGCCCGGTGACTACCTGGTCACGCAGATCGGCATCGGCCAGATCTGGGACGACACGCTGCAGACCTGGCCGCGCGTGCTGCTGTGCGTGCCGCCGGCCACGGGCCCGCAGGCGGTGCATGTCGGCCACCTGCGGATGGAAGGCACGCGCTACGACGAGACGCGCACCCTGTCGACCGGCACGAGCTACCGGGCGCGAGGCATCCGCTGGCTGCCGCGGGTGGTGGACGAGGCCGGGCCGGGCGGCGGGCCACGGCGCTTGATGCAGGTGCGGCCCGACCTGCCGACGGGCGACGCGCTGGCGCAGGCGCTGCAGCAGGACCGCGAGGGTCTGCTGGAACGGTCCTGCGGGCCGCTGGCGCCGGCGCCGACGGTCGGCACGCAGTCGCCCGGTTGAGCGGGCCGCCAGCGCGGCACAGGGCCGACGGCAGCCCGACCCGGGGCCCGGCCCCAGCCGGGTCGCCTCGCGTCCACGCGAGCCTCGCGGGTCGCGGGCAGGGCACGGTCGGGCCCCTGGGGCGTTCAGTAGTGCGGCGGCAATTCGTCGCGCAGGCTGCGGAAGGCGGGCCCGGCGGGCAGGGCCTCGACCTGGCGCTGGAGCGCGGCCACCGCGGCGGTCAGCCGGTCGATCTCGCGCTGCTGGCGCACGATCACCTCGTTGAGCCGGTCGAGCAGGTCCTCGCCGTAGCTGGCCTTGATCTCCAGCGCCGTCAGGCGCTCGTCGACGCCGCTCATCGGACGGGAGGCCGGAAGGCCTGGCGCGCCCGCGCGGCCTCGGCGCGGCCGATGCAGCCGGCGGCATGGTCGTTGACCAGCCCCATGGCCTGCATGAAGGCGTAGACCGTCGTCGGGCCGACGAACTTCCAGCCCCGCTTCTTCAGGTCGCGTGACATGGCGATCGACGCGGCCGAGGTCGCCACGGCCTGGGTGCCGTCGCCCGCCGCCGCCGGGTCCTCGTGGCGCCAGACGTAGGCGGCCAGCGAGCCGGCCTCGGCAACCAGGGCCTGGGCGCAGCGGGCGTTGTGGATCACCGCCTCGATCTTGCCGCGGTGCCGGACGATCCCGGCATCCTGCAGCAGGCGGGCGACATCGGCCTCGCCGAAGGCTGCCACGCGGTCGATCTCGAAGTTCGCGAAGGCGGCGCGGAAGTTCTCGCGCTTGTCGAGGATGGTGCGCCAGCTCAGGCCCGACTGGAAGCCCTCGAGGCTGAGCTTCTCGAACAGGCGGCGGTCGTCGGCCACCGGCCGCCCCCATTCCTCGTCGTGGTAGCGCAGGTAGGCCGGGGTGCCGAGGCACCAGCGGCAGCGGGGGCGGCCATCGGGGCCGGGCTCGGTCGTCAGCGTCATGGCGCCGATTGTTGGCGAGGATCGGGGTGGCCGGCAACGCGGGCCGGGCCGCCTCGGGCGCGTCAGTCGCGTCAGGCGCGTGGGGCGCCTCAGGCGCCGGCGTGCCCCGCGGTCTGCGCGGCGGCGTCGGCGTCTGCCAGCACGCGGGGGATGCCCGCGGCGAGGTGGTCCCAGACCCGGCGCACCAGCGCGCTGCCGCGCAGGCCGCGGTGCACCGCGAGCCAGCACGGCATCGGCGGGATCGGCAATGCCGGCAGCAGCGGCACGACGCCGGGCAGGCGGGGCAGCACGTAGCGCGCCGCGAAGCCCACGCCGCCGCCGGCCGCCAGCAGCGCGAGGCCGGCGAGCTGGTTGTCGCAGCGCAGCGCGAAGTCCGCCGGTGTCAGCGCCATGCCGTGGCGCGCGAAGCCGCGCAGCAGCGTGTCGTCGCGGTCGAAGCCGATCAGCCGGTGCTGGAGCAGGTCCTCCGGCCGCTGCGGCATGCCGGCGCGCGCCAGGTAGTCGCGGTGCGCGCAGGCGACGATCGGCAACTCGGCCAGGCGGCGGCCCACCAGCGTGGTCTGCGCCGGGCGCACCATGCGCACGGCGATGTCGGCCTCGCGCTCGAGCAGGTTGCTCAGCGCATTGGAGACCACCAGCTCGACCTGGATGCCGGGTTCCGCCCGCTGCAGCGCGGCCAGCACGGGCGGCAGCAGGTAGACGGCGGCCACCTCGCTGGTCGTCACGCGCACCGTGCCGGTGAGCGTGTCGCGCCGGGCGGCCACGGCCTGCGCGAGCGCGTGCGACGCGACACGCATGCGGCGCGCCTCCTCCGCCACCGCCAGCGCCAGCGGCGTCGCGCGCAGCCCGCGCGCGCCGCGCTCGAACAGCGGCGCGCCGAGCTGGGCCTCCAGCGCTGCGAGCTGGCGCGACAGCGTGGGTTGGTGCTGGCCGTGGCGGCGCGCGGCCGCGGTCAGGCTGCCGGCCTCCAGCACCCAGAGGAAACTGCGCACGAGGTTCCAGTCGAAGTCGTCGGGTCGATCCATGCGGAAGCGTATGCCTGGGATGCCGATGGCGTGGATTGTCGGATGCTCCGGCGGGCCGCAGACTGGCGGCACCGCGGCCCCGGTGGACGCGATCCTCGACAGCCCGCCATGCCTCCTTCCGATGCCCCCCTCGTCCTCGTCCTCGGCGCCCAGGGGCGCCTCGGCAGCGCCGCCGTCACGGCCTTCGCCGCCGCCGGCTGGCGCGTGCTGGCGCAGGCGCGTCGCCCGCAGCCGGTGCTGCCGGCCGGCGCCCGCGCGCTGGCGGTGCCGCTGGAGGATGGCGTGGGCCTGGCGCATGCGGCGGCCGGCGCCCGGGTGGTGCTGCATGCCGCCAACCCGGCCTACACGCGCTGGCCGCGCGAGCTGCTGCCGATGGCGACCCGTGCGATGGACGTGGCCGAGGCCCTCGGGGCCCGCCTGCTGATGCCGGCCAACGTCTACAACTTCGGGCGGCAGCTGCCCGAGCGCCTGACCCTGCAGACCCCGCAGCACGGCGACACCCGCAAGGGCGCGCTGCGCATCTCGCTCGAGGCCCTGCTGCGCGAGCGTGCACGGGCCGGCCGGCTGCGCAGCAGCGTGCTGCGCGCCGGGGACTTCTACGGCGGCGGCCCTGGCAGCTGGATCGACCTGGTGATCGCCAAAGGCCTGCGCCGCGGCCGCCTCGTCTATCCCGGCCCGCTCGATCGGGCGCATGCCTGGGCCTACTTGCCGGACCTGGCGCGCGCCGCCGTCGATGTCGCCGCCGCGGCGGACGCGCCCGACTTCGCGTGCTGGCAGTTCGCCGGCCATGCGCCGACCGGTGCCGAGCTGCTGCAGGGCCTGCAGGCCGCCGCCGACGCGCAGGGCCTGCGGCCCGCGCGCGGCTGGCGCATCGGCGGCTGGCCGTGGTGGGCGGTGCGCGTGGCGGGGCTGGCCCTGCCGATGGCGCGCGAGATCGCCGAGATGGCCTACCTCTGGGAGCGTCCGCACCGGCTGGAGGAGCACCTGCCGTGCGCCCGGCCCGCCACGCCGCTGGCCGAGGCGCTGGCGGCGAGCGTGGCCGCGCTCGCCGGCCCGGCGGCGGGCGCGTCGCACGCCGGGCCGGCGATGGCCTCGCGCTGAGACGGCGTGGGCCGCGGCCGGCCGCGGCGGCGCGCGACAATCGCGTGCCGTCGTGTTTCTGCCGCCTTCGCCGATGCCCCGCCCCGAACTCGAACTGCTCGCCCCGGCGCGCGATGCCGACATCGGCATCGAGGCCGTCAACCACGGCGCGGACGCCGTCTACATCGGCGGCCCCGGCTTCGGCGCGCGCGACAAGGCGTCGAACGACGTGGCCGACATCGAGCGCCTGGCGCGCCACGCCCACCGCTACGGGGCGCGTGTCTTCGTCACGATGAACACCATCCTGCGCGACGACGAGCTGGCGCCCGCGCGCGACCAGGCCTGGGCGCTGCACGGGGCCGGCGCCGACGTGCTGATCGTGCAGGACATGGGCCTGCTCGAGCTGGACCTGCCGCCGATCCAGCTGCACGCCAGCACCCAAACCGACATCCGCACCCCGGAGAAGGCGCGCTTCCTGCAGGACGTCGGCTTCTCCCAGATGGTGCTGGCACGCGAGCTCTCGCTGCCGCAGATCCGCGCGATCGCGGCCCAGGTCGACCGCGCGGTGCTGGAGTTCTTCGTGCACGGCGCGCTGTGCGTGGCCTACAGCGGCCAGTGCTTCATCAGCCATGCGATGACGGGCCGCAGCGCAAACCGCGGCAGCTGCAGCCAGGAGTGCCGCCAGCCCTACACCGTGTCCGATGCCCAGGGCCGCGTGATCGCCCACGACAAGCACGTGCTGAGCCTGAAGGACAACGACCAGAGCGCCAACCTCGAGGCCCTGGTGGACGCCGGCATCCGCAGCTTCAAGATCGAGGGCCGCTACAAGGACATGGCGACGGTGAAGAACGTCACCGCGCACTACCGCCGGCTGATCGATGCGCTGCTGGCGCGCCGCGGCGACCTGCGCCGCGCGAGCAGCGGGCGCAGCCGCACCAGCTTCGAGCCCGACCCGGCGCAGGGCTACAACCGCGGCGGCACCGACTACTTCGTGAACGGCCGGCGCCTCGACATCGGGGCCTTCGACAGCCCGAAGCACGTCGGCCGGACCGTGGGCCGCGTGCTGCTGGTCGCGGCGGGGCACCTCGAGGTCGAGGTGGACGAGGCCGCGACCGTGCTGAACAACGGCGACGGCCTGACCTGGTGGGACCGCCAGGGCGAGCTGCAGGGCCTGGCCGTGAACACGGCCACGCCGCTCGGCGACCGCCGCTGGCGCCTCGTGCCGCAGCGCGGCGAGGGCGAGTCGGTCGACGCGATGAAGGACCTGCGCCGCGACACCCCGCTGCACCGGCACCGCGACATGGCCTGGGAGCGGCTGCTGGCGCGGCCGTCGGCCGAGCGGCGCATCGCGCTCGACCTGACGCTGGCCCAGGCGATGGTCGACGGCCAGCCCGGGTTCGAGCTGGCGCTGAAGGACGAGGACGGCCACCGGGGAGTCGCCCGCGTGGCCCATCCGCACGAGCCCGCACGCGACGCCGCGCGTGCCGAGGCGCAGCTGAAGGAGCAGCTGGCCCGGCTCGGCGGCACGCTGTTCGAGGCGCGCCGCGTCCGGCTGGCGCTGGCCCAGCCGTGGTTCGTGCCCGCGTCGGTGCTGAACGGCTTGCGGCGCGACGCGGTGGCCGCCGTCGAGGCGGCACGCGCCGCCGCGTGGCGCCCGCTGCCGCGGGCGGTGCCGGTCGAGCCGCCCGCGGTCTACCCGGAGGACACGCTGAGCTACCTCGCCAATGTCCACAACCACCAGGCCGCCGCGTTCTACGCCCGCCACGGCGTGCGCGTGATCGCCTCGGCCTACGAGAGCCGCGAGACGCTGGGCGAGGTGCCGCTGATGATCACGAAGCACTGCGTGCGCTGGAGCCTGTCGCTGTGCCCCAAGCAGGCCAAGGGCGTCACCGGCGTGCAGGGCACGGTGCGCGCCGAGCCGCTGGTGCTGCAGCACGGCGCGGACCGCTACACCCTGCGCTTCGACTGCAAGCCCTGCGAGATGCACGTGGTCGGCGCGATGCAGCGCCACGTGCTGAAGGCGCTGAAGGCCGAGCCGCTGACCTTCTACCGCCAGCGCCCGGCGCCGGCGGCGCCGCTGGCCTGAGCCGCCCGTCGGGGCGCCGCGCCGGCCGCTTTCTACGCGTCGAAGGGGATGCCGGCGGCTTGCTGGCGGCGCATCACGCTGTCCAGGTGCGCGCGGGCGCTGGCCGGGTCGCCTGCGCGCATCTGTGCGTGCGTGCGGCGCGCGATCTCCGGCGGCACGGCGCGCAGCGGCCGGCCGCTGGCCATGGCCTTGAGCTGGACCTCGGCCGCGCGCTCGAGGTAGTAGAGGTCGTCCCAGGCCTCGGCGATGCTCGGGCCGGTCACGATGACGCCGTGGTGGCGCAGGAACACCACGTCCGCGTCGCCCATGGCCTGGGCGATCCGCCGGCCCTCGCTGCCGTCGAGCGCCAGCCCGCCGTAGTTCGCGTCCACCGCCACCCGGCCATGGAACTTCAGCGCCGTCTGCCCGGCCCAGGCGAGCGGCGGGCCGTCGACCAGGGCCAGCGCGGTCGCGTTCGGCATGTGGGTGTGGAAGGCCGCGCGGGCGCGCGGCAGGGCCCGGTGCAGCTCGGCGTGGATGAAGAAGGCGGTGGCCTCGGGCTCGCCGTCGCCGTCGACCACGCGCCCGTCCAGGTCGCAGACCAGCAGCCGCGACGCGGTGATCTCCTCGAAGGCCCAGCCGTAGGGATTGACCAGGAACAGGTCGTCGCGCCCCGGCACGAGCGCGGAGAAGTGGTTGCAGATGCCTTCGGACAGGCCCAGGCGCGCGGCCTCGCGGAAGCAGGCGGCCAGCTCGCAGCGGGCCTCGCGCAGCGCCGCAGGATCGACGCCGTCGAGGGCGGGGCGACGCTCGGCGTCGCTGGCGCGGCCGGTGGGGGTGAGGGTGTGGGCCATGCTCAGGCGGCGGAAGGGGAGGCGGGGGAGGGCTCGATCCAGCCGAAGCGCTCGAACAGCGGCAGCAGCCGGTCCAGCGTCGGCAGGACCGCCAGCGGCGTGTAGTCGGGCAGCGGCTGCCGGCCGGTGCCGCGGTCGATCCAGACGCAGCGGAAGCCGAGGTCGCGCGCGACGACGAGGTCCAGGTGCGGGCTGGCGCAGACGTGCAGCACCTCGTCGAGGCCGACGCCGAGCTGCCGGTGGGCATGGTCGAACAGGCGGCGGTCGGGCTTGTAGGCCCCGGCCTGCTGCGCCGTCACCACCCGGTCGATGCAGCCGCCGAGCTGGGCCACGTTGCCGGCGATCACCGCATCGTCGGTGTTCGAGACGATGCACAGCCGGAAGCCGGCGGCCTTCAGGCGCTGCAGCGTCGGCACCACCTCGGGGAAGGGCGGCATCGCGCCGATGCCGTCCGTCAGCACGCGCACGTCGCCGGGGGCGGCGGGCAGGCCCAGCTCGCCCAGCGCACGCTCGAGCGCGAGGCCCGCCAGCTCGCGGAAGCTGCGGTGCGGCGGCGTCTGCTCCAGCGCGTGCTCGTGGTGGTCGTAGCGGGCGATCAGGCGCGCGGGGTCGAGCCCGTCGGCCTGCTTGGCCTGCAGCAGCCGGCGCACCGCGGCCTGCAGGCCTTCGTCCCACTGGATCAGCGTGCCGTAACAGTCGAAGGTGAGCCAGCGCGGGCGGTCGCCGGCGGAGGGGGCGGTCGTTGGGGTCGTCATGGCGACAGGATGCCGGAGCCTGGTTGCAGTGACAAATGAAATATCGATGTGCATCTCATTTGCCTGCAGAATGTGTTTGGCGGATACTCGTGCGGTGTTCGATCTGGAGCTCCTGCGCACCTTCGTCTGCGTCGTCGACGAGCGCAGCTTCACGCGCGGCGGTGCGCGCGTGCATCGCAGCCAGTCGACCGTCAGCCAGCAGATCCGCCGGCTGGAGGAGGCGCTCGGGCAGCCGCTGCTGCAGCGCGACCGCAGCGGCCGCGACGTGCGGCCGACCGAGCGCGGCGAGCTGCTCGCGCACTACGCCCGCCGCCTGCTCGCGCTGGCCCAGGAGGCGCACGAGCGCGTCGGCGCGCCGCTGCCCCCGGCCGTGGTGCGCCTGGGCGTGCCGGAGGACGTCGATGCACGGCGTCTGGCGTCGGTGCTCGCCGGCTTTGCGCAGCGCCAGCCGGCCGTGCGCCTCGAGACCTTGTCGGGGATGAGCAGTGAGCTGAACCGGGCGCTCGTCGCCGATGCGCTGGATCTCGCGCTGCTCAAGCGCGAGCCCGGCAGCGGGCCCTGCCTGGCCGCCTGGCCGGAGGCGCTGGCCTGGGTCGGGCCGGCGGGCGCGCCGGCGCCGGTGGGCGAGGCCGGCCGCCCGCTGCCGCTGGCGCTCTTTCCACCGGGCTGCATCTACCGCCAGCGCGCGCTGCGCTGGCTGGACGGGCGGGAACGGCCCTGGCGACTGGCCTTCGCCAGCCAGAGCCTGGCGGGTATCCAGGCCGCGGTGGCCTCGGGGCTGGGCCTGAGCGTGCTGCCCCTCACGGCGCTGCTGCCCGAACACCGGGTGCTCGGGATCGACGAGGGCTTCGAGGCGCCGCCGGCCACCGAACTGGCCCTGGTGGCCGGGGGACCGGTCTCGGCAGGCGCGCGCGCCCTCGCCGACCACCTGATCGAGGCCTTCGGCACCTGAACGGCCGGCCGGGCCTCGCGTGCAGGCCCCGCCCGTCGGTTGTCGCCGCCGGCCCTTGTCCGGCATCGGCTGACAGGCCGACGCGCGTCCGGCCGACCGGCGGCAGCGCCCGACCTGGACAGACTCTTGCGGCAGACGGTGCGCGGCGGCTCCGCCCGCGGCCCACCGCCGATCCCTCGAGCCCCAGGAGTTGCCCATGAAAGCCCATGCCCCGACGAACCTGCGCCCCGCCCTGTGGGTGCTGGCCGGCATCGTCACGACGCTGGCCGCCTGCGCCGGCGCGCCGCCGAAAGAGGAGGTCGCGCTCGGCCGCGCGGCGGTCGAACGTGCCACCGGCCCCGCCGCCGCCGAAGCGCCCGACGACGTCGCCCGCGCGCGCGAGAAGATCGCCCGCGCCAACGAGGCGATGGCCCGCAAGGACTACGGCGAGGCGCGTCGCCTGGCGCAGGAGGCCGAGGCCGACGCCCGGCTCGCCGAGGCCCGTGCGCGCGCGAACCGCTCCGAAGAGGCGCTGGTGCAGGTGCGCGAGAGCCTGCGCCTGCTGCAGCAGCGCACCGCCGAAGCCCCGGCGACGGCGGCCCGCTGAGGCCGCCGCTGCGTCTGAGCCGGGTTCACGCCCGGCATCGTCCACCCGCCACCCGACCCGTTGGTGCGCCCAGCTGCCGGCGCCGCCTTGCGCCGGTCCCGCCGCGCCCGAAGCCTTCCAGGAGAATGCCCATGACCCGTTTCCTTCCCCATGCCGTGGCCGTCGCCACTCTGATGGCGCTCGGCGCCTGTTCGACCACCGTGTCGGCGCCTCCCGCCGAGCTGGTGCAGGCCCGCGAGGCGGTGCGGACCGCCGAGCGTGATCCGGACGTCCTCGCCGATGCGCCGCTCGAGCTGAAGCGCGCCACCGACGCGCTGGCCCAGGCCGATCGCCTGAACGCCGACGACAAGTCGCTGGCCGACATCTCGACCGCCGCCTACGTCGCCAAGCGCGAGGCCCAGACGGCGCTCGAGGTGGCGCGCGCGAAGCGCCAGCAGCGCGAGATGAAGGACGCGCAGATCGACCGCGAGCGCGCCCGCGCCGAGCAGTCGGCTGCCGAGGCGGAGCAGGCGCGGCGCGTCGCGATGGCGGCCCGCCAGCAGGCGACGGTCCAGGGCGTGCGCGCCGCGGTGGCCGAGTCGCGTGCCGATTCGGCGCAGCGCGAGGCGCTGGTCGCGCAGGGCGATGCGGCGCAGGCCCGGGCGTCGGCCGAGGTGGCGCGCCAGGAAGCCGCCGCGCTGCAGCAGCAGCTCGCGCAGGTGCAGGCCCAGGCCACCGACCGCGGCATGCTGGTCACGCTGGGCGACGTGCTGTTCGAGTTCAACCGGGCCGAGGTCAAGCCCTCGGCGCGCGACGAACTGGCCAAGGTGGCGCAGTTCCTGAAGGAGCACCCGGAACGGCGCATCCTGGTCGAGGGCTTCACCGACAACGTCGGCTCGGCCGAGTACAACCAGGAGTTGTCGCGCAAGCGGGCCGAGTCGGTGGCGGCGGCACTCGTCGCCCTCGGCGTGCCTGCCGACCGCGTGACGACCGCCGGCTATGGCAAGGACCACCCGGTCGCGGACAACGCGACCGACACCAACCGCGCGATGAACCGGCGCGTCGAGGTCTACATCTCGAACGACGCCCGCCCCGTCCAGCCGCGTCGCGGCTGAAGCGCGCCCCTGCGCACGCCGGCCATGCCGGCGTCGGAATGGAAAGGCCGGCCCCGACGGGGGCCGGCCTTTCCTTCGTCTGGCCGACGGGTGTCGCGTCGACGCTGTCAGCGCCCGCGGACTTCGCGCGCGTCGATGTCGATGACGTCGCCCGCCGGCCCCGGCCGGGGCGCGCTCGCCGTCCGGCGTGCGGCGGCGAACAGCGCCTCGGCCCGGCGGGCGGGGCGCGGCAGCCGCCCGCCGAGGCGCAGCCACAGGCGGAGGGCGCCCGTCACCACCAGTGCCGACAGCGCGAGGCTCAGCGTGACGGCCAGGCCGAACAGGCCGAGCAGCACCGCGAGCAAGGTCAAGGCCGCCCGCTGCAAGGCCTGGCCGAGGGAGAGGAACAGGTTCATTCCGGACATTTCCTTCGAAAACGGTGGGCGAGGGGGATCGCGCGGCGGCCAGGGGGCCAGGCGCGCGCCCGAGAAAAAAGGGGCGCCAGGGTTGGAACCCGGGCGCCCCTCGAAGTTCGGCGGCCGGGGGGCCGCCGGCCACGCTCAATCGTCGCGACCGCCGGCGATGCCGAAGAGGGCCAGCAGCGACTGGAAGACGTT
>NZ_BBYR01000074.1 GCF_001293525.1 Pseudideonella sakaiensis
CCGTTTGAAATTCCTATGCGCGCGCGCGCTGCCGCTCATCCGCATGCTCGACGCCCACCCCGAGCTGAGCCTCGATGCACTCGCGCGCAAGCTCGGCTACTCGCACCAGGTGATGTCGCGGCTCTTCTCGTCGGCGGTGGGCATGTCGATGCGCGACTATCAGAACTGGCTCAAGCAGCGCCGGGTGTACGACGTGCTCTACACCCGCCGCTCGATCACGCAGGTGGCCTACCTCGCGGGCTTTGCCGATTCACCCCAGTTCACGCGCACCTTCCAGCGCTGGTACGGGCAGACGCCCTCGACCGCGCGCGACCCGAAGCACGTGCGGGTGTTCATCCACGGCGGCAGCAACCAGCCGCCGGCCGCCCCCGGCGCGCCTCAAGACGCCGGCTGAGACGGCTCGGGGATCAGCGAGCGCTGATCGGGGGGCAGCTTGGCGCGCAGCTCGTCGAGCCGCTGCTTCTTCTGCTCGAGCGTGAGCGACGGGTCCTGGTCGACGAACATCGCCTCCATCGACACCCGCGCATGCATGTCGGCCGGGCCGAAGAGCGCCTGGGCGGTGGCGGCGTCGAAATGGCGCTGCTTGATCGCCTCCATCTGGTCGAAGAAGGCGTTCATCTCCTGCAGGTTGCGCGGCACGCCGAGCGGCTCCATCTGCCGGCGCACGTCGGCGGTGTAGTCGCGGTAGGAGCCGAAGAGCTTGAGCGCACGCTCGGCGTCTTCGCGCGGCAGGCCCTCGCGCAGGGTGCGCTCCAGGCGCTGCAGGTCGTCGGCCGAGGGCTGCTCGGGCATGGAGTTGAGCACCGCCTCGATCACCGCGCGGGTGTCGCGGTCGATCACCAGGCCGCCGGCAAAGCCGAGTTCGAAGAGGCGCGCGGCGTCGAGGTTGGCGCCCGAGGCGTCGGCCACCATCACCGACGACGAGGCGGCGGCTGCGGACGCGCCGGTGGGCTCGTTGGCCGGGCCGCGCAAGGCGCCGCCGGCATGGGGGGCCGTGGCGGCCAGAGGGGCAACGTCAAGCGGCTCGGGCGTCCACACGCGATAGCCCACAGCCACCGCCACGAAAGCGACTGCCAACACCAGAAATACGGGAAGGGGCTTGAAGCGCGGCATGGGGCTTGGCTGCACGGTCATCCAAAACAGGCCAGCAGCATAACCACCCGACAGGCCCGGTCAAAGCCCGGGATTCCCCACCGGACATGGCCTTCCCAGGGGCACCACGCCCCGACGCGCGCGTACCACAAAAGTGATGGTTCTGGTAGCTCGCATGTTCGGATGAAAAAAGGCAGTCGTGCACCCAAGATGCGACAGCCCCCAAGGCTCGTGACACCTACACCAACAGGAGACAACATGAACTTTCCCCGCGCTTCCCGCCTGATGCAGGCCGCCGTTCTCGGCGGGCTGATGGCCGTGTCGGCCGCCGCCACCGCCCAGACCAACCCCTACGCCCGCGGCCCGAACCCGACAGCCGCCTCACTCGAAGCCAGCGCCGGCCCGTTCACCGTGCGCTCGTTCACCGTGAGCCGCCCGAGCGGCTACGGCGCCGGCACCGTGTACTACCCCACCAACGCCGGCGGCACCGTGGGCGCCATCGCCATCGTGCCGGGCTACACCGCGCGCCAGTCGAGCATCAAATGGTGGGGCCCGCGCCTGGCCTCGCACGGCTTCGTGGTCATCACCATCGACACCAACTCCACGCTCGACCAGCCGTCCAGCCGCTCGTCGCAGCAGATGGCCGCGCTGCGCCAGGTGGCCTCGCTCAACGGCACCAGCAGCAGCCCGATCTACGGCAAGGTCGACACCGCCCGCATGGGCGTGATGGGCTGGTCGATGGGCGGTGGCGGCTCGCTGATCTCGGCGGCCAACAACCCGTCGCTGAAAGCCGCGGCGCCGCAGGCCCCGTGGGACAGCTCGACCAACTTCTCGTCGGTCACCGTGCCCACGCTGATCTTCGCCTGCGAGAACGACAGCATCGCCCCGGTCAACTCGTCCGCCCTGCCGATCTACGACAGCATGTCGCGCAATGCGAAGCAGTTCCTCGAGATCAACGGTGGCTCGCACTCCTGCGCCAACAGCGGCAACAGCAACCAGGCGCTGATCGGCAAGAAGGGCGTGGCCTGGATGAAGCGCTTCATGGACAACGACACGCGCTACTCCACCTTCGCCTGCGAGAACCCGAACAGCACCCGCGTGTCGGACTTCCGCACCGCGAACTGCAGCTGAGTCTCACCGTTTCCAATCAGGCGTGATGCCTTTGGTGGCCGCGGCTCGCAAGAGCCGCGGTCTTTTTGCCATTCAGCCGGGGCACTCCGGGTGGCCCCCTCCGCGGCGGTCAGGCGAGCTTCCAGGCGAGGCTCTCCCCGCCGCGCAGGGGCTTGAGTTCGGCGTCGCCGAAGGGCAGCGCTTCGGGCAGCGTCCAGCCCTCCTTCTTGAGCGTGACCGTGCCGCGGTTGCGCGGCAGGCCATAGAACGCCGGGCCGTGGAAGCTGGCGAAGGCTTCGAGCTTGTCGAGCGCACCCACCGACTCGAAGGCCTCGGCGTACAGCTCGAGCGCCGAGAGCGCGGTGTAGCAGCCTGCGCAGCCGGTCGCGTGCTCCTTCAGGTGCGCCGGGTGCGGCGCGCTGTCGGTGCCGAGGAAGAAACGGTCGCTGCCCGACGTGGCGGCAGCCACCAGCGCGCGGCGGTGCTCCTCGCGCTTCAACACCGGGAGACAGTAGTAGTGCGGACGCACGCCCCCCAGGAAGATCGCATTGCGGTTGTAGAGCAGGTGATGCGCGGTGATCGTGGCCGCGGTGTACGGGCCGGCTTCGGGCACGTATTGCGCGGCTTCGCGGGTGGTGATGTGCTCGAACACGATCTTGAGTTCGGGGAAGTCGCGGCGCAGCGGGATGAGCTGCGTGTCGATGAAGGCCTTCTCGCGGTCGAAGAGGTCGATGTCGGGGCTGGTCACTTCGCCGTGCACGAGCAGCTTCAAGCCTTCGCGCTGCATCGCTTCGAGCGTGGCGTAGGTCTTGCGGAGGTCGGTCACGCCCGCATCGCTGTTGGTGGTGGCACCGGCCGGGTAGAGCTTCAAGGCGACGACGCCGGCCTCTTTCGCGCGGCGGATCTCCTCGGGCGGCAGGTTGTCGGTGAGGTAGAGCGTCATCAGGGGCTCGAAGCTGAGACCCTGCTCCTTCAGCGATGCGGGCACGGCAGCGAGGATGCGCTCGCGGTAGGCCACCGCCTGCGCCGCGGTGGTCACCGGCGGCTTGAGGTTGGGCATGATGATCGCGCGGCCGAACTGACGCGCGGTGTCGGGCACCACGGCATGGAGCGCCGCGCCGTCGCGAACGTGCAGGTGCCAGTCGTCGGGGCGGGTGAAGGTGAGAGTGGTCGGGGTGGAAGTCATGCGCCCGATTTTCGCAGGCGGCCATGCCCATGAGCGCAACGCCAAGGAACACGACCGCGCCGCCCCCCGCGCTGAGCTACCTGCTCGGCCACGATGGCTTCATCTACGCCACCCGCCACTTCGCGAGCGGCATGACGGTGCGCCCACCGGCCGTGCTGCTGCTGAGCGCCGACTACAAGCCCTTCACGCTCACGCTGAAGAACGGCCACAGCGTGACCACCAGCGCCGCCATCGTGGCCCCGCGCGTGGAGCGCCGCCTCGATGCGCAAGAGGCGGCGCTCTTGAGCTTCAACGTGATGCCCTCGCACGAGTCCTTCCACGTCTTCGGCACCTTGCAGCGCGCGCAGGTGCTGCCGCTCGACCGGCATGCCTTCGCGCCGCTCGACGCGAGCCTGTGCGCGCTGATCGACGGGAGCGCCGGCCTCTCGGTGGCCGAGGCGGTGTTCGACGCCGCCACGCAGGAGGCGATGCGCCAGCTGCCGCCCACCGCGCCGCCCGACACGATGGCGCTCACCTGCATCCGCGAACTCGAGGCCGACCCCGGCATCAGCCTGGAAACGCTGGCCAAGCGCTGCGGGCGCTCGCAGCAGATGATGTCGCGGCAGTTCTCGGCCGCGGTCGGCATCTCGCTGCGC
>NZ_BBYR01000075.1 GCF_001293525.1 Pseudideonella sakaiensis
GGGGTAGTCGTACTTTTCGTGCAGATTGGTGCGCTTTGCTCTGAAAACCCGTTGCACGACAAGCACTTACGTTTCCAGCATTTGCGGACGCTCCGTACTTTTCGTGCAGATTGGTGCGCTTCGTCGCTGGCAGCCCCATGCGGACCGCGCCCTGCGGTTTCTCGCGATCTGCCGGGTCAGACCTCTTCGCTCCGGTCGCGGAACTCCAGCTTGAACTGCCAGCCCTCGAAGGTCGCCACCATGTGGCCGAGTTCGTCCCAGGAAATCTCGCGACCATCGATGACGAGCATCGGCACTCGGTGGTCCTCGTCGGGATCGCTGCTGACAATGCCACGCAGGATCAGGCGATCGTTTACCTGCGGTCCGTGGTCAGAGTCCTCGATGTGGGTGAGAGCCAAGGCCCGGCGCATCTTGCCAATGAGCTTGCCCAGCAACTCCAGAGGGTCGTCGTCAGGCTCGCCGATCACCTGAAACTCATAGCCGGCCGGGCTGCCATCGCGCAGTTCGAACGCGTCGATTGCCATGCCGGGCCCGAACAGCCGGGTGCGAAACCGGAACTCGTGCTCGGTGCCGCGCCCGTCGATCATGCGGACAGGTTCGAACACCACGTGCTCGAACCCCTGTAGCCCGAGGCGGCTGGCGGCGGCCTCGTTGAAGCATCGGCCGCAGAGCTGCCGGTAGCCACCCTCCATCGACCCGTAGTTCACGACATCGTGGGTGAGCGTGGGCTGACGGCAGGCGTCGCAGGTGATTGGCTGCATGGGTGGTGCGGTGTGCGTGTAGGCGAGACGACTGTAGGCTACGAACGCGGCGCCGCGAACCGATCGGCCACCTGCTTGGCCCGTCGGGCATCGTCGGTGTGCAGGTACATCGAGGTCGTGGCGAGCGAGGCGTGCCGCAGGTTGTCGCGCACCGTGGTCAGCTCGGCGCCGCCTTCGAGCAGGTGCGTGGCATGCGTGTGCCTCGTCCAGTGCGGCGTGGCCTGCCGCAACTTCTCGGCAAGGGCCGGGGAGCCTTCCTCCACGATTTCAGCCGCCGTGGCGAAGAACCGTTTCAGCACTCGCCACAGCCGCCACGAGGAAATCCCGTTTCCATCCTCTCCAAGGCTGCCAACCAGCGTGGTCGATGGACGCCACTTCGAGGGTGTCACGGGCAGCCCCCGTTGAACAAGGTAGCGATCGAGGGCGGCACGGGCCAGCGGCGGCAGCACGACCTTGCCGGCCTTGTGGCCCTTGCCGACGACCCGGATCCACGTGTCGCCGCGCGCGTCCGAGTCGATCGCGCCCAGTCGCGCGCCCACGAGCTCGCTGATTCGAAGGCCCGTGGCGTAGGCGAAATCCAGCATGAAGCGCAGCCGCTGCGCGGCCGGCTCGCTCCAGCCGTAGGACCACTCCAAGCCTTCGGCGACGACCCGGACGAGCTTCCACTCGTGCTCGGTAAAGGCGTGAGACCTGTCGAGCTGCACCGGCCGGCCGCCTCGCAACTTGACGCCGGCGAATGGGTTGGCCAGCACGTAGCGCTGCTCGATGAGCCAGCGGTACAGGGCGTTGAGTACCGACAGCGCATAGGCTGCCGAGCGCGCCGAGAGGTCGCCCGCGAAGGGGCGCCACGCGGGCGACGACCGCGGCTGTGGTGCGCCGACCCAGCGCGCGCGTGGGCCCGGATGACGCAGGAAGGCGCGGTAGGCAATGGCGTCCTCGGTGGTCAGCGACGACAAAGCCCGCCGACGCTCGACGATCGCCCACAGGATCAGACGTTCGGCCTCCTTGCGATAGGCCCGCTGGGTTGCCGCCGACTCGTGCAGCGACAGCCATGCGTTTACGGCCTGGTAGTCGTTGCTGGCGTCGAGTGCACAGCTGGCCCGCGGCGCTCGAAAGGTACCCCGTGAGCCATCGACGTCGTCGGGGACGACCAGTCGCTCCCAGGGGATCAGTTCCTGCGCCTGGTTCACTGTGATCAGCGCTCGAGCGCGTTCGGTCAGCGCAGGATGTTGGGCAAAGAATGCCTCGATGTGGCGGGCACCCGCCGGCCCGAGCCCCGCGAGGCTTGCCCACCACCGCCGGCGCCTGGGCACACGAAGGGTCAGGTCGGCCAGCGTGCGAATGCCCACCGCGTGCAGTGCACTCACGAGCCGCACGGGTAGCCAGCGCTCGACGGCGTCGCCGATGAGAGGCTGCGGAGGCGGCATCCCGCGCAACGTCTCGATGGCGGCAGCGGCGGCCTTGGCGAGTATCCGGTCGGATGGACTGGCCGCCGACAAAGTAGAGGCCAGGTCCGTCAGCGCGCGGCTCGTCGCGAAGGCCACCAGCTGGCGTTTCACTCGCCCGATCACCGAGCGCGCCGATGCGCCGGCAGTCCGGCGATCGGGCAGATAGCGGTCCACGGCGGCGCGGCTCGGCACCCCTTGAAGCCAGGCGCGGAATGCGGCCAGCGCAGCCTCATCCGGCCAGGTTGGGTCTGAGGGGATGTTGGGTGGCGCTGGCAGCGCGTTTTCCATGGATGCCAGTTTAGACCCGTGGCAAGCATGCCAAGCTAATGTTGTTTATCTTGGTGGCGCTGCGATTGAACCTGGTTGCCAGCGAACTCTCACCGCGGTGAGAGTCTCGGCAGACTAGGCGCGGGGAGGCTGTAGCACGCCAAGGCGTTCGGGATGGGCCTCAAGTTCACTGCCCGGGAGGCAGGCCGCAGCCCCAATTGAGGCTCCAGGAAGCCGCCGCTCGCGGAGACCAGCCATCGGCCAGTTCCCGTCGGTCGCGAGCGACCGCTTCTGCGACATTTGCCTCGGCGCTACAGTGACTTGGGGCGGCTTGGTCGACGCCGCGCTGCTTCCGTTCGACGCCGTACTGGATTGAGAGGCCAGCCTCCCGCCGCGTCCGCGCCGTGTACGCCACTTGCCGAAGGCTCGCTTGCGAGATGGTTCAGAAAACCCTGAGGGAGCCCTGAAGACTCCAGCGTGCATCGCGCGCTCTACTGACTCAACGCCGATTCGGCGGTCATCGCAGGAGTCACGCCATGTCTCATTCTTCTATCGCCAATCGTGTGGTTCTCTCGCTCGGTCTGGCCTGCAGCCTCGCCGCTTGCGGGGGTGGGGGTCTGGCGGGGGACCCCGTCGCGACGACACTCAATGCCGTCCGCACGCCAGTCACGCTGCTCGACGACGATGGTCGAGCAATGCCGAGCGTGGTGCGTCCGTCAGACACGGGCGCTTGGACGCAAAATGCGAGGTATGCCACCCCGGAGCAGGCTCGGATCCTCGGCGCGTCCCTGGCGGATGACCTGATTCAGATCGAGGTCGAGTGCTGTGGCGAGGCTGGCATCGACACAGCCGTCGGCATGGTCTGGGCCTTGCAGGCGTCTGCCGACCTGCCCTCCGCCCGAGCGCACGTGATCGTTCGGGGTCGCGATGAGAGACTGGCAGCCGCGGCGGTGAATCGGCTGCTTCAAGGCGGCTTGCGGGAGGTCTGGCTCGTCACGGCAGACCCGGAGTGACGAGCGCTGGCGCGTATCGATTGCTCGACGAGGGAGAACCCATGAAGATGATCTCGGCCACCTGCGATGGCTGCTCGCGATTGCCGTGGCTTGCACGTCGACCAATGCCACTGCTGTGACCTCAGCGCGGACTTGAGAGAAGCTTCAGCCGATCCTGAGGACACGGGGCCGCCGGTCGATGACCATGGGCACATGACGGGCCGCCGGCTCGCAAGGAGGTCGACATGCAAACCTGGTCCACTCTGTTTCGCGCCACCGCGCTCGCCGTCGCCGGCCTCGTCGCCCAGTCAGCCGGTGCCGCGTATCCCGAACGGGCGATCCAGATCGTCGTGCCGTTCGCGGCGGGCTCGCCGCCTGACTTGCTCGCCCGCGTGCTGGCGGAAGGCTGGAAGCGGTCCGGCTTCGCAGAAGCCACCATCGTCAACCAGCCCGGCGTAGGCGGCAGCCTGGGTGTCGCCCAGGTCGCCAAGGCCGCGCCAGATGGCTACACGGTAGCCATCGCGGGCGACGCTGCCGTGCTGGTCAACCCGGCGCTGTACCCCGAGCGGGCACTATCGCCCCTGAACGATCTGGCGCCGGTCAGCCAGCTGATCGTCACGCCGACCGTGCTGGTCGTAGGCAAGGACCTGCCAGTGAGCAACCTAGCCGAACTGCTTGCGCTGGCGCGTGCCAAGCCGGGCGAGCTGAGTTTCGCCTCCGCTGGGGCAGGCACTTCTTCGCGGCGGAATGGGGAACTGCTTAAGCAGGCCGCAGGCGTCAACCTGCTGCACGTGCCCTACAAGACCAGCCCGACTGTCGACGTGGTGGCTGGACGCGTCACCATGTTCTTCGCCCCGCCATCTGTCGCGCCCATGGTGGCCGACGGTCGCCTGCGTGCGCTGGCCGTCTCGAGCCCAGGCCGACTTGCGCGCTTTCCCGATGTGCCCACGACGTCCGAAGCCGGCTTCCCGCAGGTCAACTCCTTGGCATGGTTCGGCCTCGTGGCGCCGGCCGGCACCCCTATGGATCGGGTCGAACGTCTGCGCGACGAAGCAGCGAAGGTGATGCAGGACCCGGCCGCGGCGAAGCAGTTGGAGACCCTTGGGGGTTCCCCGGTGCTGTCGTCACCCAAGGAGTTTCGCGACTTGATCGCCCGCGAACTGCCGCGTTGGCGTGAGTTCGTCAGAGAGGTTGGCATCCAACCCGACTGAGACAAGGGCGCCGACCATGAACACGACAGATATTTCACTGGCCGCATTTGCCATCTGCAACGTGCTGCGCATCGCCGCATACTTTCCGCAAATGGTCACGCTGGCGCGCCGCCCCGGTGCCGCACTTTCGTTCTCCTACGGCACGTGGGTGCTGTTCACCGCGGCCAACACCTCGACGGCGGTTTACGCCGGCGCGGTGTTGGGCGATCAGGTGTTGTCAGCGGTGCATGCCTTCAGCGCCCTTTGCTGCGGCGCGCTGATCGTCCTAGCGTGGTGGCGCTGCCGCTGGCCGTTGACCCAAGCTGCCTCAGCGCTCCGGTAGCCCAGCGGCATGCAGGTCGGCCAGGAAGGCCGAAGCCCAGGGTTCGTGCTGCGAAAACGCGTTCACACGCTGACGCACGCGCTCGATGCTGCGGAACGCCGTGGTCTGCAACACCGACACGAAGCGTGCCGCCTCGACATGACGCCCCAGTCGGCGCGCCGCTACGACGGCGACCAGGTAGCAGCTGGGGAAGTCCGGATTGGCGGCAATGCCGCGCGCCGCATAGGCCAGTGCCTCTTCTTCGCGGCCGAGCATCGACGCGGCGCAGGCCTCGCCCCAGTGCCAGACGGCGCGCAAGGGTTCGCGTGGGCTGAGTGCCAATGCTCGCTCAGCCAGTTCGAAGGCCTGCTCCGGGTGGCCCTCGGCATTGACGACCAGGGCGAGCAGACCCCAGGCGGGCGCATAGGAGGTGCTTATCTCCAGGCAGTGATGGAGCGTGGCGCGGGCCCGAACGTAGTCACCGGAGATGAGCAGCACCAGCCCCAGCGTGTAGTGCGCGTCAGGGTCCGACGGTGACAAGGCCGTCGCGCGCTCGGCATGGGCCAGCGCATCGGCTAGCCGGGTGTCCGTGCGTGGATCCTGCCAGTCGTACTGCACGGCGCGGAACTCGCAGAAGGCCAGTACGTTCCACGCTGCCCCGAGGGACGCGTCGTGGCGCACCGCCTCGGCGGCCCATGCCCAGGCCCGGTCGTTCGTCTCACGATTTTGTGGGCGGCAGTACAGCTCGACCCAGGCCCGCATGGCGAGCTCCAGTGCGTCGGCGTGCCCCGGGCCGCCAGCGACGGCCTGGCGCGCCGAATGGTCCAACACTTCAAGTCGCCAGACACGCACCAGCCGACCCACCACACGCTGCGCGAGATCGGACCAATCTGCCGCCGGCACGTCGATCGACTCGCTGGCAAGGACGGCGTCGCCCGCCGCGTCGATGAGATCGCAACTGATCGACAGGCGCTCGCCCATCGCGGAGATGGCGCCGTCGACCACATAGCGCACCTGAAGCTCTTCGGCGACCCGGCGCGGCGACGACTGCAACCCGCGGTAAGACAGCATGGTGCCACGGGCGATGGTGGTCAGCCCGGGTTGGCGCGAGAGTTCGAGCACCAGGCCCCCGAGCAGTGTCTCTGGCAGGAACGACAGCGCTTGGGGCAGGCCCAGATCGCGAAAGGGCAGCACCGCCACCTTGCGCGCCGCCGGTGCTTGGGGCGCGCTGGGGACAGCAGGGGTTGCCGCAAGTAGTACGCGACGCACCGGCGCCACAAGGCGATAGCCCTTCCGAGGCACGGTGGCGATGAATTCGCCAGCAGCGTCGTCGGCCTTCAGCACCGCCCTCAGTTCGCCGATGGCCTGGTACAGCGACTGATCGGTGACGACGACACCGGCCCATACCCGCTCGTGCAGATCCTGGCTGGAGCAGACCTCGTCAGGCCGCTCGGCCAGTGCGACCAGCAGGCGCATGGTGCGTGGCTGCAGCTTCACGGTGCGGCCGTCGAGCGCCAACGTGTCCGCGGCCGGGTCGACGACCCATCGACCGATCGTGAGGCGGGACACGCCATGACCGGCCTCGGGAGCGGAGAGTCGCCGCATGCTTGCGCCGTCGCGTCAAAGGTTGCGAAAGAATTTAGCTTACCTTGAGGACTCTCCGGCGCGGAAGCCCGCACCATGATCCCCATGCTGAAGGCACTGGACCACGTCACCCTGCGCTCGACCGACTTGGCGCGCACGCGCGGGTTCTACGAGCGATTGCTTGGCCTTCGACCCGGTCCAAGCCCGGCCTTCGGCATGCCGGGCTTCTGGCTTTATGCCGCAGGGCGTCCCCTGGTGCACGTGCTGGAACTGCCGGTGTCGGGACGCGATGGTGCGATTCACCACGTGGCGTTCGAATCCTGCGACCGGGCAGTCATTTCGTCGCACCTGGAAGCTGCGGGCGTGCCCTTCGAATTGGCCGCGCTGCCCGATGGATCGGCACTGCAGATGTTTCTGACCGACCCGGACGGCGCTCGAGTCGAACTGGTCTTCAAGCATCCTGACGATCGGTGAAGGTCGGGGCGCAAGTCGTACGGTTGCAAGCGGCCCCACCGCGGCGGCAGGATGCTGGCGGCCGGCAGACTGCTTCAGGGTAATCCAACCAGGGACTCGGTTGTCTCCGATGGGTCGATTTCGGCCAGCCAACTCGGCGAACAGGCTGCCGGAGACCGGTCATTGAGCTCCGGCCCTGTGCCCGCCGCGGCGTGAGTACCGTCAGTTCGAAACGAACTCATCGCCCAAGATCGCGGCGACGTCCTGGCGCTCGCCCAGAAGCCGGACCACATCAAGGTGGTCCCCGCGTTCGAAGTAGCACCACAGCAGCGGGAACTTTGCGACCCGCCAGGTCCGAAGCCCTGGAATGCCAAGAAGCCTTCCGAGCGTCGGTGAGCCGATGCCAGGGTCGAGTTCGATCTGGTCAAGCGCGGCGTTTGTGGCCTTGGCCACCTTCACCGCAACGCGGGTGCCACCCTCGTTGCGGTAGTAGCGGACTTCGCCCTGCTGGTCGCGCAGCGCCTGCGGGCGCAGAACCGCCGCCTTCAATCGATCTCGCCGCGAGCGATCGCCAGCAGTTCCTTCTCGTCCGCCTTGGTGCGACGATGGCCGGGCCCGGACGCCAGCCCTTCCTCGATGAGGTCGCGAAGCCGCTTCTTGGCCTGCTCTTCCTGGTCACGCCTGACCAAGTCGCGGATGTACTCGCTGGTGTTGCCGTAGTTGCCGGCGGCGACCCGGTTGTCGATGTACTCGCGCATCGACTCGGGCAAAGCGAAACTCATAGTCTGGCGGCTCATGGAGGGATCTTGGTCGGTTTAACAACGGTTGTCAACTCGCCGGCTGGCATCTTGCCAGTTCAAGGAATGCTTGCCTCGTCACGAAACCAAGCGCGCTGCCTGGCCCGGCACGCGTTGGATCAGCGCCGCCGCGAACTTCTCGACGCCGAATCTCATCGTGCCGCGGAAGTTGACATGCGAGAAGTGCGCCGGGCCGATACGGCGCAGCCATTCGTCTTCGACTGGGATCCCGTCTCGCTTGAGCCTCTCGACAACCTCGTGCATCCTTGCGGTGTTCCAGGCCAGCACGATGTTCGTCAGCAGGGCGTGCGAGCCGGAAATCGCCTTCATCTCGTCGCGGCGCCGGCCGCGCTCCGGCGCCACCTTGCCCGAGTACACGGCGCGCTGAAGCTGATGCACCGACTCGCCACGGTTCAGCAGAGTGTGGATCTCGCGGCGGAAGTCATCGATGGCGATGTAGTCGCACAGGAACACGGTTCGCAGCAGTCGGCCCAGATGTTCCGCAGCCCGGTGCAGTGGATCCCCCTGAGCGGCCGATCCGAATCGTTGCAACGCCAGCGTGGCGGATACACGTCCCGAGCGGATCGACGCCGCCAGGCGCAGTAACTCGTCCCAGCCGCGTTCGATGGCGGCCAAAGACACGCGCCGGACGGTGACCGCTTCCAAGCCATCCGGAACGATGAAACCACGCGGCAGGTAGAGCTTTCGTTCGGCCAGATCCCGCAGCCGCGGGCACAGGTCAAAGCCCAGCAGCTTGGCGATGGCCATCGCCGGATTCGTGTAGCCGTGGGTGTCGACCGCCAGTAGCGAGATCCGAACCCTGTCTGCGGCGCTGTTGTGCTGCTCGATGCCCTCGATGGCGACGCCGGCCTGTCGTTCATTGAGCACGATGGGCTGGTCGTAGACGATGCCCCAACGGTCGCGCACGTGGGTGTACAGGCCAGCGGCGTATGTGCGACGGCGCGGATCAACGCGGGCGTTCCAGAGGTGGCGCGACGCGTCCAGCGACATCATGTCGGCCGATGCCTTGTCGCCGTCGCCCCAGAGTGACGCGATTGGGATCCGGCACTGGAACTCGGCCACGCGCTCGTTGGCGCGGCGCAGTCGGCCGCTGCCTTCCAGGGCGCGCATGGCCACAGTGACTTGAGTGGGTTCCAGGCCGGGGATCATTGACGCCACGCCCTTGGCATCTGCATCGGTACCGTGTGCCAGCAACGCGCCGTAGAGGGCAACGAGCTCGTCGGTGGACTGCGCGCGGTGGCCGAGCAGCGCTTCGCTGAACCCGGTGGCGGCATCCACCTCCAGAAGCATGTCCGGGAACTGCACGCTGCCGATGAGGTTGTAGATGGTTTCACGCGTGCGGACCGGCTCGGCTTGATCCGGCAGTGCCGTGATCGCCGGCAGGTGGAGCATGCCGTCGGCGCCGATCTCGACCTTGCCGCGCCGCTGGGCCTCTGCCACCGCAGACATACCGGCCATCAAGTTGGCCAGCAAGGGCTCCAGGAAGTCGGCTGCGGACTTCGGCATGCCCAGCAACGCAACCTGCTCGTCCCGTTGCAAGGCCCAATCCGCCGGCGGGATGAGCATCTGGTCTCGCTCCCGAAAACTCAGCGAGTGGGCCAACCAGACACTGCCTCGGCGCAGGCTCTTGCGCAGCGACATCATCGTGCAGGCCTCGAACGCCCGAAATCCTGAGCGAGGGTCCAGATCGCGGACCAGGCCGTGCCAGGCTGCGCCGACATCTGGCAGCGGGACGCCCTCCTTCAGCTCGGTCACACCTTGGCGCTGCAGATCCGTCCAAGACTTCCACTGTTCGAAGCCCGGATCGCCAGAGCGGCCACCGAAGTCCAGGTCCGTCAATGCCGCCAGGCAGGCGTGCACGCGCTGGCTGTCTTCCGCCAGAGCCTTGCGAACCAGGGACACAAAGCTGCCGCTGGCAGCTTCGCCGAGCTCGGCGAGCAGATCTCTTGCTTCCAGGACTCGCGCCTGCCAGGTCTTGGATTCGTCGTGCAGGACGGAACGTGCCTTGGCTGCCTGCTGGATCAGGCCTGTCGTGCCCCGGATACGGTTTGACTGGGCCTTGTCCGCCGCCTCGCGGAACAGTTGCTGGCTGCGCCGGCTGGTCTGCAAGAGGGCGACATCGGTGAGTTCGAGCAGGGTCACCCGCAGAAAGCAGACCAACTCGATCAGTTGGCGCGTTGGCTTGATCTCCCGCGTCTTCACGGGGCGCCTGGCCTGGACCTGACGGGCGTAGGCCTGCTGCTTGGCCAACGATACGGCGCTCAGGTTCCAGTCCTGGGCACCGAGCTCCTTCAGGTAGCGGACCTTGTCGATGGTTTCGGTAAGAGTGCCGGGGCCGTGACGCTTCGACGGGGTCTTCAGCCACTCCAGGTGCGTCGTGTCGGTGCCTGGCCGAGCGCTGTATGCGGCGGCGACAACTTTCTGGGCCGCTGCCGGCGGCACGGCGGCATTGACCGCGCCGAGGATCTGCGACTCTACCGCTGCAAATGCGACACGAGCCCAGTCCTGCAGGCGGCGCGCTCCTGGGATCAGGATGCGCCGCGTGAACAGCCAGTGGCTGGCCGACTGGACCAGGTCATCGGCGTGGGACACGTCGGCAGCTTGGGCCAGCAGGGCCGCTGTGAGCGCCGCTTCGTCGTCGACTTCAAGCTCGCGCAGGCCCAAGTAAGTCTTGGCCCATAGCTGGTGCTTGGAGAGCGTCTGCCGGCGCTTGTAGATCGACCGCAGGCTGGCGATGGACGGCGGCGACACGGCCAGGACCTGGGCGGTGTGTCGCAGGAGGTTTCGGGGGAGCACGTTGAAACCGTCAAGCGGTCGGCCGGCCACGCGCATGAACATAAGCATCAGCGCCGCGGGCAGGCGGTGGTCGCTGCGGAACTGCTCCCGGACGGCCGCCACCTCCGCTGACGTGAGCGTGAAGAACTGCTCCCGGTCGAACTCACTAAGGCGAGGCGGCAAGGCCTCCTGGCCGACGAAGCGCAGGGCGAAGGCGGGCATGGCGGTGGTCAGCGGCAGGGGGGCGGTCAATGTACCGCCACGGCCGCCGCCAAGGCAGTCGGGCGCTCATCTTGCGAGGGTGGCGCCCGCCGGGAACCCGCATGGATACTGGGTTTCAGGCGAAAGCGCACCAATCTGCACGAAAAGTACGACTACCCC
>NZ_BBYR01000076.1 GCF_001293525.1 Pseudideonella sakaiensis
CAGCCGATGTCGCTGGTGGAGAAATAGGTTTCGCCGGCGCGGCCCTGGAAGATGTGGCGGATGCTGGCCGCCAGCGCCACGGCGTAGCCGCCCACGTCGCGCTGCACGCCCTTGGGGCGGCCGGTGGTGCCGCTGGTGTAGAGCGTGTAGCTGACCGCGTCGGACGCGAGCCAGGTGCAGGGGACGGCGACGCCAGCCAGGCGCTCGCGCAGCGCCGCGTGGTCCACGTCGCGGCCCTCGACGCGCGTCATCGGGGCCAGGCCCCGGTCCACCAGCAGCACCCGCGCCGGCTTGTGCCGCGCCAGCGCGATCGCCTCGTCGAGCAGCGGCTTGTAGGGCACGACCTTGCCCGCGCGGCTGCCGGCGTCGGCACTGACCACCACCACCGGCTCGGCATCGTCGATCCGGCTGGCGAGGCTGTGGCTCGCGAAACCGCCGAAGACCACCGAGTGGATCGCGCCGATGCGCGCGCACGCGAGCATCGCGAACGCGGCCTCGGCGATCATCGGCATGTAGATCAGCACCCGGTCGCCCTGGCGCACGCCCAGCTCCAGCAGCGCCGCGGCCATGCGCTGCACCTCGTCGTGCAGCTCGGCAAAGGTGTAGACGCGCTCGGTACCGGTCTCGGTGGAGACCGCGATGACCGCGGCCTGGTCCGCCCGCGCCGCGAGGTGACGGTCGACCGCGTTGTGGCAGAGGTTGGTCTCGCCGCCGACGAACCAGCGCGTGAAGGGCGCGCGGCTGTCGTCGCAGACGCGCTCGAAGGGCCGGTGCCAGTCGATCAGCGCGGCCTGCTCGCGCCAGAACCCGTCCGGGTCGTCGATCGAACGCCGATAGAACGCTGCGTAGCCGTCGTGGGCTGCCATGGCCTGAGTCTCCTGTCAAATCTTGGGGGCATTTCAAGCGCCCGCGCTGACGCGCCCCTGACAGGTGCGCGACGGCCCGGACCGGCCGGGCAGGCACGCTTCTTGAAACTGCAGGCCGCGTTCAAGAACCCATGCTAACTGGCTGTCGCCAAAGGGTTTTTGCCCATCTTTCCGGGTTGACGACCGGCCGATGCACCGATATCCTGCGCGCCATGCTGCGATCCGGTAACGATTTTTCACGGAATCTGGCGGTCGCAGCAGGGCTGGCCGCCCTGCTCGGCTGCCTGGCCGCACCGGCCACGGCGGCCCCTGCCGAAGAGCTCGATCCCGTCCGCAAGTTGTTGATCGACAAGGGCTTGTTGCCCGCGGGCGGTCTGCCATCCGGCGCCGGGAACAGCCTCGGCGGCTCCGAATTCGTCGGCCCGCTGCCCCGGCCCGGTCTCGCCGAGCAGGTGCGTGACCGCGCGTCGGACATGGTCCTGACGGCGATGAACTTCCTCGGCGTGCCCTACCGCCGGGGTGGCAACAGCGAGGAGAGCGGCTTCGACTGCAGCGGCTTCACCCGCCACATCTTCGAGATGAGCCTCGGCCTGGTGCTGCCGCGCCGGGCGGACGAGCAGGCCCGCGCCAGCGGCCTGGTCGACATCCGGCGCGAGGACCTGCGGCCCGGCGACCTGGTGTTCTTCAACACGCTGCGGCGCACCTTCTCGCACGTGGGCATCTACATCGGCGAGGGCAAGTTCATCCACTCGCCGAGCGCCGGCGGCCGCGTCCGCGTCGAGGACATGCGGATGAGCTACTGGAACGCCCGCTTCACGGGTGCGCGGCGGGCCGAGACGATGAACGTCGCGGCCGAGACCCAGCTCAACCCGCCGACCGCGCGCTGAGCGACGGCCGGCGGCCCGCCCCCGGGCTTGCGTCAGCGGCGCCGCCAGGCGGCCCGCGAGAGACCCCGCCCGGCACAGCGGCGAGCGCGCAGGCGGCACAATCCCGGTGCGCCTCCTTCTTCCGATGACCGACCGCATCATCCCCCTCGCCGACCTGCGCGTGCGCGCCGCGGTGCCGGCCATCCCCGACCAGCCCCAGCCCCCCACCGGCCTGCTGTCGGACCGGCTCGGCCGGCCGCTGCGCGACCTGCGGATCTCGGTCACCGACCGCTGCAACTTCCGCTGCAGCTACTGCATGCCGAAGGACGTCTTCGACAAGCACTACGCCTTCCTGCCGCAGCCCTCGCTGCTGAGCTTCGAGGAGATCACCCGCAGCGCGGCGCTGTTCGCCGCGCACGGCGTGCAGAAGATCCGGCTGACCGGCGGCGAGCCGCTGCTGCGCAAGGACCTGGACCGGCTGATCGCGATGCTGGCGGCGCTGCGCGGCGCCGACGGTCAGCCCCTGGACCTCACCCTCACGACCAACGGCTCGCTGCTGCGCCGCAAGGCCGCGGCGCTGAAGGCGGCCGGCCTGCAGCGCGTGACCGTCAGCCTCGATGGCCTGGACGACGCGGTCTTCCGCCGCATGAACGACGTCGACTTTCCGGTGGCCGAGGTGCTGGCCGGCATCGAGGAGGCACGGCGGGTCGGGCTGGGCCCGATCAAGGTCAACATGGTGGTCAAGCGGGGCACCAACGAGCACGAGATCCTGCCGATGGCGCGCCACTTCCGCGGCAGCGGCGTGGTGCTGCGCTTCATCGAGTACATGGACGTCGGCGCCACCAACGGCTGGCGCCTCGACGAGGTGCTGCCGTCGGCGGAGGTGCTGCGCCGGCTGTCGGCGGTGTATCCGCTGCGGCCGCTGGAGGCGAGCCAGCCCGGCGAGACCGCCGAGCGCTGGGCCTACGCCGACGGCGCCGGCGAGATCGGCCTGATCTCCTCGGTGACACAGGCCTTCTGCGGCGACTGCAACCGGGCCCGCCTGTCCACCGAGGGCAAGCTCTTCCTGTGCCTGTTCGCCAGCCAGGGCCACGACCTGCGCGCGCTGCTGCGCGGCGGCTGCGACGATGCGCAGATCGCCGCGGCGATCGGCCTGGTCTGGGCCGGCCGCGAGGACCGCTACTCCGAGCAACGCGCCGCCCAGCCGCCCGACACCGATCCCGGCGCGCCGCGCCGGGTCGAGATGCACTACATCGGCGGCTGAGCGCCGCCGCCCCGGCCCGTCAGCCCTCGTCGCCCAGCCGCGGCAGGCCGCCGCCGCTCGGCAGCAGGCCGGTGCGGCTGTACAGGCCGAGCTTGTCGCGGGTGTCCGCGATGTCGAGGTTGCGCATCGTCAGCTGGCCGATGCGGTCCGCCGGCGAGAAGCTGGAGGCGCCCTTCTCCATCGTCAGGCGCTCGGGGTGGTAGGTGAGGTTCGGCGACGCGGTGTCCAGGATCGAGTAGTCGTTGCCGCGGCGCAGCTCGATCGTCACCTCGCCGGTGATCGCGCGCGCCACCCAGCGCATCGCGGTCTCGCGCAGCATCAGCGCCTGCGGATCGAACCAGCGGCCCTGGTAGAGCAGGCGGCCGAGCTGGCGGCCGTTGTCGCGGTATTGCGCGATCGTGTCCTCGTTGTGGATGCCGGTCACCAGGCGCTCGTAGGCGATGAACAGCAGCGCCAGCCCCGGGGCCTCGTAGATGCCGCGGCTCTTGGCCTCGATGATGCGGTTCTCGATCTGGTCGCTCATGCCCAGTCCGTGGCGCCCGCCGATGCGGTTGGCCTCGAGGATCAGCTCGACCGCGTCGGCGTACTCGACGCCGTTCAGCGCCACCGGCCGGCCTTCGTCGAAGCGCACGCGCACCGTCTCGCGCTTCACCTCGACCTCGTCGCGCCAGAAGGCCACGCCCATGATCGGGTTGACGATGGTGATGCCCGAGTTCAGGTGCTCCAGGTCCTTGGCCTCGTGGGTCGCGCCGAGCATGTTGGAGTCGGTGGAGTAGGCCTTCTCCGCCGACATCTTGTAGCCGAAGCCCGCCTGGGTCATGAAGGCCGACATCTCGGCCCGGCCGCCCAGCTCGTCGATGAAGTCCTGGTCGAGCCAGGGCTTGTAGATGCGCAGCGACGGGTTGGTCAGCAGCCCGTAGCGGTAGAAGCGCTCGATGTCGTTGCCCTTGTAGGTGCTGCCGTCGCCCCAGATGTGGACGTCGTCCTCCTTCATCGCGGCCACCAGCATCGTGCCGGTCACCGCCCGGCCGATCGGCGTGGTGTTGAAGTAGGTCAGGCCGGCGGTGCTGATGTGGAAGGCCCCGCTCTGCAGCGCGGCGATGCCCTCGGCCGCCATCTGCGGCCGGCAGTCGACCAGGCGCGCGCGCTCGGCCCCGTACAGCAGCGCCTTGCGCGGGATCTCGTCGTAGTCGGGCTCGTCGGGCTGCCCGAGGTTGGCGGTGTAGGCATAGGGCAAGGCGCCCTTGAGCTTCATCCAGTGCAGCGCGGCGCTGGTGTCGAGGCCGCCGGAGAAGGCGATGCCGACCTTCTGGCCGGCGGGCAGTCGTTGGAGGATGGTTGCCATGGGGTCTATGCGTGCTGGAGCGCGTGAACGTGCAGGAAGGACGTCATTTCGACAGGCGCTGCCAGGTCTCGACGACGGTGTCGGGGTTCAGCGAGATCGAGACGATGCCTTCCTGCGCCAGCCAGTCGGCGAAGTCGGGGTGGTCGCTCGGGCCCTGGCCGCAGATGCCGACGTACTTGCCGACGGCACGGCAGGCCGCGATCGCGCGCGCGATCATCGCCTTGACCGCCGGGTCGCGCTCGTCGAAGTCGCGCGCCAGCAGCTCGAGGCCGGAATCGCGGTCCAGGCCCAGGGTCAGCTGGGTCAGGTCGTTGGAGCCGATCGACATGCCGTCGAAGTGCTCGAGGAACTGCTCGGCCAGGATCGCGTTGCTCGGCACCTCGCACATCATGATGACGCGCAGCCCGTCGCTGCCGCCGGCCGCGGCACGGCGCAGGCCGCGCTCGGCCAGCATCTCCGTCACGCGTTGGGCCTGGCCGAGGGTGCGCACGAAGGGCACCATGATCTCGACGTTGGTCAGGCCCATGTCGTTGCGCACGCGCTTGAGCGCCTCGCACTCCATCGCGAAGGCCTCGCCGAAGGCCTCGCTGACGTAGCGCGACGCGCCGCGGAAGCCCAGCATCGGGTTCTCTTCCTCGGGCTCGTAGCGGGAGCCGCCGATCAGCTTGCGGTACTCGTTGCTCTTGAAGTCCGACAGCCGCACGATCACCGGCTTCGGCCAGAAGGCGGCGGCGATGGTGGCCACGCCCTCGGCCAGCTTGTCGACGTAGAAGGCGCGCGGCGACGCGTGGCCGCGCGCCACCGACTCGACCGCCTTCTTCAGGTCCAGGTCGATGTTCGGGTAGTCGAGGATGGCCTTGGGGTGGACGCCGATGTTGTTGTTGATGATGAACTCCAGGCGCGCCAGGCCCACGCCCGAGTTCGGCATCTGCGCGAAATCGAAGGCGAGCTGCGGGTTGCCCACGTTCATCATGATCTTCACCGGGCAGTACGGCAGCTCCACCTTCTGCACGTCGCTGACCTCGGTGTCGAGCAGGCCGTCGTAGATGTAGCCGGTGTCGCCCTCGGAGCAGGCCACCGTGACCAGCGCGCCGTCCTTCAGCCGCTCGGTCGCGTCGCCGCAACCGACCACGGCGGGGATGCCCAGCTCGCGCGCGATGATCGCCGCGTGGCAGGTGCGGCCGCCGCGGTTGGTGACGATCGCGCTGGCGCGCTTCATCACCGGCTCCCAGTTCGGGTCGGTCATGTCGGTGACCAGCACGTCGCCGGCGCGGACCTGGTCCATGTCGGCGATGCTGTGCACGATGCGCACGGGGCCGGTGCCGATCTTCTGGCCGATCGCGCGGCCCTCGGCCAGCACGGTGCCGGTGCCCTTGAGCCTGTAGCGCTGCTCGACCTTGCCCTCCTGCTGGCTCTTCACCGTTTCCGGGCGCGCCTGCAGGATGTAGAGCTTGCCGTCGCCGCCGTCCTTGCCCCACTCGATGTCCATCGGGCGGCCGTAGTGCTGCTCGATGATCAGCGCGTACTGCGCGAGCTCGGCCACGTCGGCGTCGGCCAGCGAGTAGCGGTTGCGCTGCTCCGGCGCGGTGTCGACGGTGCGCACCAGCCGGCCGCTGGCGGCCTTCTCGGCGGCGCTCGCGAACTCCATCTTGATCAGCTTGGACCCGAGGTTGCGGCGGATGATCGCCTGCTTGCCGTTCCTCAGCGCCGGCTTGTGGACGTAGAACTCGTCGGGGTTCACGGCGCCCTGCACTACCGTCTCGCCCAGCCCGTAGCTGGAGGTGATGAAGACGACGTCCTTGAAGCCCGACTCGGTGTCGATCGTGAACATCACGCCGGCCGAGCCGAGGTCGGAGCGCACCATGCGCTGCACCCCGGCCGACAGCGCCACCTCGGCATGCGTGAAGCCCTTGTGCACGCGGTAGCTGATCGCCCGGTCGTTGTAGAGGCTGGCGAAGACCTCCTTCATCTTGTGCAGCACCGCGTCGATGCCGACGACGTTCAGGAAGGTCTCCTGCTGGCCGGCGAAGCTGGCGTCGGGCAGGTCCTCCGCGGTCGCGGACGAACGCACGGCGAAGGACGCGTCGGGGTTCCCGGCGGTCAGCGCGGCGAAGTGGCTGCGGATCTCGGCCTCGAGCTCGGCCGGGAACGGCGTCGACTCGATCCAGCCGCGGATCTGCGCGCCGGCCTCGGCCAGCGCACGCACGTCGTCGATGTCGAGCGCCGACAGGCGCTCGGCGATGCGCGTCGCGAGGCCCTGGTGCGCCAGGAACTGCCGGAAGGCATGGGCCGTCGTCGCGAAGCCGCCCGGCACCCGGACACCGGTCGCCGACAGCTGGCTGATCATCTCGCCGAGGGAGGCGTTCTTGCCGCCGACCGCCTCGACGTCGGTCATCCTCAGCTGTTCGAACGGGACGACCAGGGCGGTCGCCAGGTGGGTGGAAGACATGAGAAAGCTCCGTGATGTGGGGAAATCGGTGCTTCTCGCCGCCGGGGGGCCGGTCCCGAGCCTCGCTCCAGGGACCCGGCCGGGCGCAGCTCCGCGGGCCCGGCACGGCGGGCCACGAGACGGAACGGGAGCGGGCGCATGCGCGGGGCGGATCGGCGGCGCCACACGGCGCCGCGACAGGGATGTGACAGACCTCGGGATTCTACGGGAGTGTGCCTATGATCCCCCCATGGACAGCCGCCAACCGCCGCCCTCCCGCACCGTCTTCTTCGTGTCCGACGGCACCGGGATCACCGCCGAGACCTTCGGCAACTCGATCCTGAACCAGTTCACGATCCGCACGCGCCACGTGCGGCGACCGTTCATCGACACCGCCGACAAGGCCCACCAGGTGGTGCGCGAGATCAACCACACCGCGGAGCTGGAGGGGCGGCGCCCGATCGTCTTCCTGACCCTGATCGACCGCGAGGTGCTGGAGGTCGTGAAGACGCACAGCCGCGGCCTGGTGATGGACATGTTCGGCACCTTCATCGCGCCGCTGGAGTCGGAGTTCGGCATGACCTCCAACCACCGCGTCGGCCGTTTCTCCGACGTGGCGCGCAGCCAGCAGTACACCGACCGCATCGAGGCGATCAACTTCTCGCTCGAGCACGACGACGGCCAGTCGGCGAAGAACCTGGCCGAGGCCGACGTGATCCTGATCGGCGTCAGCCGCAGCGGCAAGACGCCGACCTCGCTCTACCTCGCGATGCAGCACGGCATCAAGGCGGCCAACTACCCGCTGATCCCGGAGGACTTCGAGCGCGGGCGCTTCCCGGCCTCGCTCGCGCCTTACAAGAAGAAATGCTTCGGCCTGACGATCGACCCGATGCGTCTGCACCAGATCCGCAGCGAACGGCGGCCCAACAGCGGCTATGCCTCGCTCGAGAACTGCCGCCGCGAGGTCAAGGACGCCGAGCTGATGATGCGGCGCGAGGGCATCGCCTGGCTCTCGTCGACCCACAAGTCGATCGAGGAGATCGCGACCACGATCCTGAGCGACGTGCGCCCGGACCGGCTCACGTACTAGCCGGGCCCCGCGCGGCCGCGCTGTCGCGCCGACTCGTAGAAGCAGACGCTCGCCGCCGCGGCGACGTTCAGCGACTCCAGCCCGCCCGGCTGCGGAATGCGCAGGCACCGCGTCGCGCGCGCCTGCAGCGCCGGCGCCAAGCCCTGGCCCTCGTGGCCCAACAGCCAGGCGCAGGGCCAGGGCAGCGGCACCGCGTCGATCGCCTCGGGCGCATGCGAGCTGGTCGCCAGCAGCGGCAGGCCCAGGCCGTCCAGCGCCTCGGGGCCGGCCTGCTCCACCAGGTGCAGCGCGAAATGCGCACCCATGCCGGCCCGCAGCACCTTCGGCGACCACAGCGCCGCGGTGCCGCCCAGCGCGACGACCTGCTCGAAGCCGAAGGCCGCCGCGCTGCGCAGCAGCGTGCCGACGTTGCCGGCATCCTGCAGGCGGTCCAGCACGACGGTCGGCCGGCCCGGCCGCAGGCCGGCCGGTGCCGACCAGGGCAGCTCGAAGGCGATCGGCGGCGCCGAATCCATCGCGCTGAGCCCGGCCATCAGCGGCGCGGGCAGGCACAGCACGGCCTCGGCGGTCTGCGCGAGCGCGCGCCGCGCCGGCTGGGCCCAGGCCGCCTCGTCGATCACGGCCAGGCGCGCGCGCCGCCCGCGCTGCACCGCCTCCTGGCACAGGTGCTCGCCTTCGAGCCAGACGGCGCCCTCGCGCCGGTAGGCCGCCGGCTCGTGCGCGAGACGCCGCAGCCGCTGGTAGGTCGGGTTCGCGCGGGAGCGGATCTCGCGCGGCGCCGGCGGGGCGCCCGCGGGCAGCGGGGCCGGCGCCGGCGGCCGGTCGTCGCGCGGCGCGCGGCCGGGCGGGCTCACTCCAGCCCCTGCAGCAGGTCGCCGTTGCGGTGCAGCGCCTCGGCCACCGGCGCGAAGCTGCGGCGGTGGTGCTCGCAGGCCCCGTGCTCGCGCAGCGCCTGCAGGTGGGCCGCGGTGGAATAGCCCTTGTGCAGCGCGAAGCCGTACTGCGGGTGCGCGGCATGCAGCGCTGCGCAGAGCTGGTCGCGGTGCACCTTGGCGAGGATGGACGCGGCGGCGATCGCGGCCACCTTCGCGTCGCCCTGCACCACCGCCTCGACGCTCAGCTCGAGCACGGGCGTGCGGTTGCCGTCGATCAGCACGTGCTGCGGACGCAGCCGCAGGCCCAGCACTGCGCGCCGCATCGCCAGCAGCGTGGCCTGCAGGATGTTCAGGCGGTCGATCTCCTCGACGCTCGCCTCGGCGACGCTGCAGCACAGCGCCTTGGCGCGGATCTCGTCGGCCAGCGCCTCGCGGCGCAGCGCGCTGAGCTGCTTGGAGTCGCGCAGGCCACGCACCGGGCGGCGCTCGTCGAGGATGACCGCCGCGGCCACCACCGGGCCGGCCAGCGGGCCGCGGCCGGCCTCGTCGACGCCGGCCAGCAGGCCGGCACAGTCGCCCCAGCGCAGCGCCGGCGGGCGGCCGGCGCGGCGCCGGCGCGGCGGCGGTGCGCGCCGTTCAGCGGCCAAGCAGGGCCTCCATCACCGCGGTGGCGGCCGCGCCGGTGTCGCGGCGCAGCAGCGTGTGCAGGGCGTCGAAGCGCGCGGCCAGGCGGGCGGTGGCCGCCGGGTCGTCCAGCCAGGCGAAGCCGGCGCGGGCGATGCCTGCCGGCGTGGCCGCGTCCTGGATCAGCTCCGGCACCGCGAAGTCCTCCAGCAGGATGTTCGGCAGGCCGACCCAGGGCTGCAGCTGCTTGCGCTTCATCATCCACCAGCTCAGCGGGTTCATCCAGTACACGATGACCATCGGCCGCTTGAAGAGCGCCGCCTCCAGCGTCGCGGTGCCGCTGGCCACCAGCGCCAGGTCGCAAGCTGCCAGCACCTCGTGCGAGCGCCCGTCGACCCGGTCCAGCGGCAGGCCCGGGTGCGCGGCGCACAGCGGGTCCAGCAGGTCGCGCAGGCCCGGCGCCGCCGGCAGCAGGAAGCGCAGGGCCGGCCGGGCGCGGTGCATCTCGGCGGCCGCGGCCAGCAGGCGCGGCGCGATCGCGGTGATCTCCGAGCGACGGCTGCCGGGCAGCAGCGCGACCAGCGTGGCCTCCGGCGGCTGCCCGAGCGCCGCGCGCGCGGCGGCGCGCGGTGGCTGCAGCGGGATCGCGTCGGCCAGCGGGTGGCCGACATAGCTCGCGGGGATGCCGGCGCGTTCGTAGATCGCGGGCTCGAAGGGGAAGATGCACAGCACGTGGTCGACCGCGCGCCGGATCTGGTGGATGCGCTCGCCGCGCCAGGCCCAGATCGACGGGCTGACGAAGTGCACCGTCTTCAGGCCATGGGCCTTCAGGCGCTCCTCCAGGCCGAGGTTGAAATCCGGCGCATCGACGCCGACGAAGGCATCCGGGCGCTCGCGCAGCAGGCGCTCGGCGAGCGCGCGCCGGATCCCGACGATCTCGCGGAAATGCCGCAGCACCTCGACGTAGCCGCGCACCGCCAGCTTGTGGTGGGGCCACCACGCGTCGAAACCCTGGGCGGCCATCGCCGGACCGCCGATGCCGGCGGCGCTCAGCGCCGGCCAGCGCCGGCGCAGGCCGCCGAGCAGCAGCCCGGCGAGCAGGTCGCCGGAGGCCTCGCCGGCGACCATCGCGAGCCGGGGCGCATCGGCCGGGGGCGGCATGGTCGGCAGCGGGCGGCGCGCGGGCGCGGCGCTCAGCGCACCACGCCGCGCGTGGCACCGGCGAGGAAGCCGGCCATCAGCGCGACGTCGTCCCGGCCGGCCTCGTCCTCGCCGTCGAGCGTGCCGATCGCCTCGCAGGCCTTCGCGAAGGTCAGGCCGTCGCGGTAGAGCAGGCGGTGCATCTGCTTGATGCGCGCGATGCGGGCCGGCCCGAAGCCACGCCGGCGCAAGCCCTCGGCATTGATGCCGTGCACCGCCAGCGGGTTGCCCGACACCGTCATGTAGGGCGGCACGTCCTGGCTGACGTGGCTCTGGAAACCGAGCATCGCATGCGCGCCCACCTTGCAGAACTGGTGGATGCCGCTGAGCCCGCCGACGATCACCCAGTCGCCGACGTGCACATGGCCGGCCAGCGTGGCGTTGTTCGCGAGGATCGCGTTCGAGCCGAGCTGCACGTCGTGCGCCAGGTGGACGTAGGCCATGACCCAGTTGTCGTCGCCGACGCGGGTGACGCCCGCGTCCTGCGCGGTGCCGAGGTTGAAGGTGCAGAACTCGCGGATCGTGTTGCGGTCGCCGATCGACAGCGCGGTCGGCTCGCCGGCGTACTTCTTGTCCTGCGGCGCCGCGCCGAGCGAACAGAACTGGAAGATGCGGTTGTCGCGGCCGATGCGGGTGCGGCCCTCGATCACGCAGTGCGGGCCGATGCGGCTGCCGCTGCCGATCGAGACCTCGGGGCCGATCAGCGTGTAGGCGCCGACCTCGACGTCCTCGGCCAGCTCGGCCGCCGGGTCGACGATCGCGGTGGGGTGGATGCGGGCCATCGCAGCGCGGGCGGCGTTCAGTCGACGCGCCGCATCGTGCACATCAGCTCGGCCTCGACCGCGCGCTCCTCGCCGACGCGGGCCAGCGCCTTAAACTTGTAGATGCCGGACTTCGAGCGCAGCAGCTCGACCTCGAGGATCAGCTGGTCGCCCGGCTCGACCGGGCGCTTGAAGCGGGCGCCGTCGATGCCGGCGAAGTAGTAGACGGTCTTGTCGTCGCTGTCCACGCCCATCGACGTGAAGGACAGCAGCGCGGCCGTCTGCGCCAGCGCCTCGAGCATCAGCACGCCCGGCATCACCGGCCGGTGCGGGAAGTGGCCGGTGAAATAGGGCTCGTTGATCGTCACGTTCTTCAGCGCGACGATGCGCTTGCCGGCCTCCATCTCCAGCACCCGGTCGACGAGCAGGATCGGGTAGCGGTGCGGCAGCTTGCGGAGGATCTGGTGGATGTCCAAGGTCATGGCGTGTTCTTGTCGGCCGCGCCGCGCTCGAGCGCCCGCAGGCGGTCGCGCAGGCCGTGCAGCTGGCGCAGCGTCGCGGCGTTCTTCTCCCAGGCCGCATTGTCGTCGAAGGGGTAGACGCCGCTGTAGTGCCCCGGCTCGCGGATCGAGCGGGTGATGACGGTGAAGGCCGAGACGTTCACCCGGTCGGCGATGCGCAGGTGGCCGAGCACGACCGCGCCGCCGCCGAAGGTGCAGTGGGCACCGATCGTGGAGCTGCCCGCCACGCCGGCACAGGCGGCCATCGCGGTGTGCGCGCCGACGCGCACGTTGTGCGCGATCTGGATCAGGTTGTCGAACTTGACGCCGTCCTCGATCACCGTGTCGCCGAGCGCGCCGCGGTCGATGCAGGTGTTGGCGCCGAGCTCGACGTCGTCGCCGATGCGCACCGCGCCGAGCTGCTCGATCTTCTCCCAGCGCCCCTGGTCGGGCGCGAAGCCGAAGCCGTCGGCCCCGATCACCACGCCGGCGTGGACGATCCCGCGCGCCCCGATGCGGCAGCGCTCGGCCAGCGTCACGCGCGACAGCAAGCGCGTGCCCTCCCCCACGCCCGCCCCGGCGCCGAGGTGGACGTGCGGCCCGAGCCAGGCGCCGGCGCCGACCGTGGCACCGGCCTCGATGACCACCAGCGGGCCGACGTGGGCCTCGGGATGGACCTCGGCCGACGGGTCGACGACCGCGCTCGGGTGGATGCCGGGCGTGTGCGCCGGCCGCTGCTGCCGGGCCCACCACTGGGTCAGGCGGGCGAAGCACAGGTAGGGGTCGGCACAGCGGATCACCGCGCGCTCGCGCGCGGCCTCCTCGGCCAGCGCAGGCGCGACGATCACACAGCCGGCGGCTGTGCCCGCCAGCTGGCTGCGGTAGCGCGGGTTCGCGAGGAAGGACAGCGTCGTCGCATCGGCGCCGTCGAGCGGGCCGAGGCGGGTGATGCGCCGCTCCGGGTCGCCGATCAGCTCGAGCGCGAGGCCGCGCGGATCGGCCGCCAGCGCCGCGACGATGTCACCGAGGCGGTGGCCGTCGCTCACGGCCGCCCCGTGGGGCCGGACGACGCCCGGCCCGTGCTCACTTCTGGGCGTTCAAGGCCTTGATGACCTTGTCGGTGATGTCCAGGCGCGGACCGGCGAAGACGGCTTCCTGCAGGATCAGGTCGTACTTCTCGGTCTCGAAGATCTGCTTGATGACCTTGTTCGCGCGCTCGACGACGGAGGCGAGCTCCTCGTTCTTGCGCTGGTTCAGGTCCTCCTGGAACTCGCGGCGCTTGCGCTGGAACTCGCGGTCCTGCTCGATCAGGTCGCGCTGGCGGCGCGAACGCTCGGACTCGGGCAGGGTCGGCGCGTCCTTCTCGAACTTGTCGCCGGCCGCCTTCAGGCGGTTGGCGGTGTCGCCGAGCTCTTTCTCACGCTTGGAGAACTCCGCCTCCAGCTTGGCCTGGGCGGCCTTCGCCGGCGAGGCCTCGCGCAGCACGCGGTCGCTGTTGACGTAGCCGATCTTCAGTTCCTGCGCCTGGGCCGCGAGGGCGGCGGCGGCCAGGCTGGTGGCCACCAGGACTTTCGAGAAAACAGACATCATTAGAACGCGGTCCCGATCTGGAATTGAAGTCGCTGGATTCTATCTTCTGGCCGTTTGCGGATCGGCGTGCCGTAGCTGAGCTTCAGCGGGCCCACCGGCGAGATCCAGCTCAGGCCGAGGCCGGCGGAGGCACGCAGGCTCTCGGCCGTGATCTTCTCCCCGTCGCCCCAGACGTTGCCGGCATCGAGGTAGGTGAACCAGCGCAGCGTGCGGTCGTTGCCGGTGCCGGGGATCGGCAGGTAGAGCTCGGCATTCAGGTTCAGGCGCTTCGCGCCGCCCATGTAGGCGCCGGTGACGTCCACCGGGCCCAGCGAGCCCTGGTCGAAGGCGCGCACGGTGCCGAGGCCGCCGCCGTAGAAGTTCTTGAAGATCGGGTAAGGCCGACCGCCCAGCCCGCGGCCGAGGCCGAGCTCGGCATTCAGGCCCAGCGTGAAGCGCCGCCCGAACGGGATGTACTGCTGGTACTGCAGGTTGGTGCGCAGGTAGCGGGTGTCGCCGATCAGGCCCCAGTCGAAGTTCACGCGCTGCAGCTTGCCCAGCGTCGGCACCAGCGCGCTGTCGCGCTCGTCGCGGGTCCAGCCGATGGTCAGCGGCACCGAGGAGCTGACCGACCCGAACAGCTCGCGGTAGAGGAAGTAGTTGTTCGGCAGCGCCTGCGTGCCCTTGATCTCGGTGCGCTCGTAGCCGATGCCGAAGAACACCGTGTCGAACTCGCTGAAGGGCACGCCGAAGCGCACCGCGAAGCCCGGCGTGACCAGCTTGTACTCCTCGCCCTGGCTGTTCAGCGGCCGCACGGTCCGGTAGAACACGTCGAAGGCGCGCGACACGCCGTCGACCGTGAAGTAGGGGTCGATCGTGCTGAGCACCACCGTGCGCTGCGAGCGGCTGGTGTTCACCTCGAGGCCGAGGTAGTTGCCGGAGCCGAAGACGTTCTCCTGCTTGATCGACGCCGTCAGCGACAGGCGGTCGGCGCTGGAGAAGCCGGCGCCGAGCAGCAGGTTGCCGGTGGGCTTTTCCTTGATCGTGACCGTCAGGTCGACCTGGTCCTGGGTGCCGGGCACCTCGGCCGTCTCGACGTTGACCTCGCTGAAGTAGCCGAGGCGGTCGACGCGGTCGCGCGAGAGCTTGATCTTGCGCGCGTCGTACCAGGAAGACTCGAACTGCCGGAACTCGCGGCGGATCACCTCGTCGCGGGTGCGGCTGTTGCCGGCGACGTTGATGCGGCGCACGTAGACGCGGCGCTGCGGCTCGGCGTTCAGCACCACCACGACGCGGCCGGTGGCGCGGTCGATCTCCGGGCGGGACTCGACCTTCGCGAACGCGAAGCCGAAGGTGCCGAAGCGCTCGGTGAAGGCGCGCGTGGTGTCGGCGACGGCCTCGGCGCGGTAGGGCTCGCCGGGCTTGATGGCGACCAGGGTCTTGAAGTCCTCGTCCTTGCCGAGGTAGTCGCCCTCGAGGCGCACGGCCGTGACGGTGTAGGGCTGGCCCTCGGTCACGTTGATCGTGATCGCGATGTCGCGCTTGTCCGGCGAGATCGCCACCTGGGTCGAGTCGACGTTGAACTCGAGGTAGCCGCGGTTCAGGTAGTAGGCCCGCAGCGTCTCGAGGTCGGCGTTCAGCTTGGCCCGCGAATAGCGGTCGGCCTTCGTGTACCAGTTCAGCCAGCCGCCGTCGTTCAGGTCGAACAGGCCCTTCAGCGTGCTCTCGCTGAAGACGCGGTTGCCGACGATGCGGATGTCGCGGATCGAGGCCGGCGCGCCTTCGGTGATCGTGAAGGTCACGTTGACGCGGTTGCGCTCCTGCGGCGTCACCGTGGTGACCACCTCGGCGCCGTACAGGCTGCGCGTCAGGTACTGGCGCTTCAGTTCCTGCTCGGCGCGGTCGGCCAGGGCCTTGTCGAAGGGCTGGCCCTCGCCGATGCCGAAGTCCTTCAGCGACTTGACCAGCGCGTCCTTGTCGAACTCCTTCAGGCCGACGAAGTCGATGTTGGCGATCACCGAGCGCTCGTCGACGATGACGACGACGATGCCGTCCTCCACGTCGAGCCGGACGTCCTTGAACAGGCCGGTGGCGAACAGCGCGCGTAGCGCGGCGGCGCCCTTCTCGTCGTTGTAGGTGTCGCCGACGCGGAACGGCAGCGCGGCGAAGACGGTGCCGGCGTCGGTGCGCTGCAGGCCTTCGACGCGGATGTCCTTCAGCACGAAGGGCTCGACGGCGGCGGCAGGCAGGGCCTGGAGCGCGGCGGCCAGGGCGATGGACAGGGCCGTCGCGGACAGGCGAGGCAGGCGGAACTGGGAGGGCATGCGAGAGGATCAGTGCAGGCCCAGGAGGCGGGCCACGTCGTTGTAAAGGGCCAGCGACATCATCATGAGCATGATCGCCACCCCGCCACGCTGCAGCCGGTCGAGCCACAACTCGGAGACCGGCCGCCCTGTCACTGCCTCGAAAAGATAATACATCAGGTGCCCACCATCGAGCATCGGCAGCGGCAGGAGGTTCAGCACGCCCAGGCTGATGCTCACGACGGCCAGGAAGCCGAGGTAGTAGGCCATGCCCAGGCGCACCGACTGGCCGGCGTAGTCGGCGATCGTCAGTGGGCCGGAGAGGTTCTTCAGCGAGGCCTCGCCGATCACCATGCGCCCGAGCATGCGCAGCGTCAGCACCGACATGTCCCAGGTGCGGCCGACGGCCTCGGACACGCCATCGACCAGGCCGTAACGCACCGTCACCATCTCGGGCGGGCGGCCGACGTAGGCCTCGATGCGGCCGATGCGCTGCTCGCGGTCGAAGGCGACCGCCGGCGTGACCGCCAGCGACAGCCGCTCGCCCGCCCGCTCGATGCGCCAGTCCATCGTCGCGGGAGCACGGCCACTGCCGGCCTGGCGGATGCGCTCTCGCAGGCTGGCCGCGTCCTCGACCGGGCGGCCGTCGATCGCCAGCACCCGGTCGCCGGCCTGCAGCCCGGCGCGGGCCGCGGCGCCACCGGCCTTGACCTCGCCCAGCACCGGCTCGCTGTAGGGGCTGCCGACGCCGATGCGCCGCATCAGCGCCGCATCGACGTCGCGCACCTCGAGCCGGCCGAGGTCGAGCGTCACCGTGCGCCCGGCACGCCCGGCGGCATCGGTGACTGCGAGTTGCATCGCCTCGCCCTGCAGGGCGGCCTGCGTCAGCGACCAGCGCAGGTCGGTCATCGAGCGCACGTCGCGCCAGGTGCTGCCGTCGCTCGACGCCTCGCGCACCCAGTCACCGGCGCGCAGGCCGGCCTGCTCGGCGAGGCTGCCGGCGGCCGGCGCGGACAGCAGCGCCTTCGGCTCGTCGACGCCGATCCAGTGCGCGGCCGCGTACAGCAGCACTGCGAGCCCGAGGTTCGCCGCCGGGCCCGCGGCGACGATCGCGGCACGCTGCCACAGCGGCTTGCGGTTGAACGCGGCGTCGCGCTCGGCCGGCGCGACCGGGCCTTCGCGCTCGTCGAGCATGCGCACGTAGCCGCCGAAGGGCAGCGCCGAGACCACGAACTCGGTCGATGCGGGCGTGGCCTGGCGCCGCCAGAGCACGCGGCCGAAGCCCACCGAGAAGCGCAGCACCTTGACGCCGCAGGCCACCGCGACGCGGTAGTGGCCGTACTCGTGGATCACGATCAGCACGGCCAGCGTGAGCACGAAGGCCAGGACGGTGAGGATCATCGGGCGAGACTCCGGACGAGTTCCTCGGCGCGGCGGCGGGCGCGCGCGTCGAGGTCGAGCAGGCCGTCGACCGACTGCGCGGCCCCGGGTTCCGGAAGCACCGCATCCAGCGTCGCGCGGTTCAGCGCATGGATGCGGTCGAAGCGCAGGCGCCCGTCGAGGAAGGCCGCGACCGCGACCTCGTTGGCCGCGTTCAGCACCGCGGTGCTGCCAGGCGCGGCCTCGAGCGCCTCCCATGCCAGGAACAGCCCGGGGAAGCGGCGCTCGTCGGCCGGCTCGAAGCTCAGCGCACCCAGCGTGGCGAAGTCCAGCTGCGCCGCACCGCTCTCGATGCGCTGCGGGAAGGACAGGCCGTAGGCGATCGGCACGCGCATGTCCGGCGTGCCGAGCTGCGCCAGCACCGAGTGGTCGCGGCACACCACCATCGAATGGATGATGCTCTGCGGATGAATCACCACGCGCACCTGCGCAGGGCTCAGGTCGAACAGCCAGCGCGCCTCGATCACCTCGAGCGCCTTGTTCATCATCGTCGCCGAATCGACCGAGATCTTGCGCCCCATCACCCAGTTCGGGTGGGCGCAGGCCTGCTCGGGCGTGACCTCGGCCAGCGTCGCCGGATCACGCGTGCGGAACGGGCCGCCCGAGGCGGTCAGCAGGATGTGGTCGATGCGCGAGGCCCACTGGTCGCGGTCCTCCGGCAGGCACTGGAAGATCGCGGAGTGCTCGCTGTCGATCGGCAGCAGCAGGCCGCCGCCGTCGCGCACGGCCTGCATGAACAGGGCGCCGCCGACCACCAGCGCCTCCTTGTTGGCCAGCAGCAGCCGCTTGCCGGCACGCGCCGCGGCCAGGCAGGGCGGCAGCCCGGCGGCGCCGACGATCGCGCCCATCACGGCATCGACCTCAGGGTGGGCCGCCAGCTCGACCAGCGCCTGCGGGCCGACCAGCACCTCGGTGCGCACGCCCGCGTCGGCCAGCGCGGCGCCGAGCTGCCGGGCCTGCTGCGCCTCGGCGACCGCGGCATAGCGCGGCCGCCAGGCCAGGCACTGCGCGAGCAGCGCGTCGGTGCGGCTGTGCGCCGTCAGCGCGAACACCTCGTAGCGCTGCGGGTGCCGCGCGACCACGTCCAGGGTGTTGGTGCCGACCGAACCGGTCGACCCGAGGATGCACAGGCGGGTCGGTGTCATGGGGCCGCGACGCAGGTCGGTGTCACAGGGAGGCCAGCGCGAGCGCCAGCGGCAGCACCGGCAGCAGCGCGTCGATGCGGTCGAGCACGCCGCCGTGGCCGGGCAGCAGGCGGCTGCTGTCCTTGGCACCGGCGCTGCGCTTGACGAGGGATTCGAACAGATCGCCGACGATGCTCATCGCCGCGAGGAAGGCGGTGGCGAGCAGCATGCCCGCGACGCCGATGCGCCCGGCCACCTGCGTGAACCAGCTCGCGCCGTCGGCGGGCAGCGCCAGCGCGCGGTCGCTGGCCCACCACGCGAGCGCCAGCAGCAGCGCGCCGGCCAGGCCGCTCCAGGCCCCGGCCCAGCTCTTGCCCGGGCTGATCGCCGGGGCCAGCTTGCGCCGCCCGAAGGCGCGGCCGCCGAAGTAGGCGGCGATGTCGGCGGCCCAGACGATGCACAGCACCGACAGCAGGAAGGCGACGCCGGCCTGGCGCGCATTCGACAGCGCCAGCCAGGTGAGCCACAGCAGCAGCAGCCCGGTGGCGGCACGCAGCGCGCGCGGCAGCAATGGCCAGCCGCCCACGCCGCGCCGCAGCACCAGCGCGCCGCCGATCACCCAGGCCAGCAGGGCCATCCACCACAGCGTGGGCGGCGTCGCGGTGGAGGCGCCGGCGGCCCAGGTGGCCACGCACAGGCCGGCGAGCACCGCGCCGTAAGCCACCGCCCCCGCACCCGGCAGCCCGTTCAGTCGCGCCCATTCCCAGCCGGCGGCCGCCACCGCGACCAGCGCGATCGCCGCGAACGGCCAGGCCACGGTGGCGAACAGCGCCGGCAAGAGCACCGCAAGCAGCACCAGCGCCGTGATCACGCGCTGCCTGAGCATCGGCTCACGCGCTCTCGAGCGGCTCCGCGGGCGCCGGCGCCGGCGCGTCCTTGACCATGCCGAAGCGGCGGTCGCGGCGCGCGAAATCCGCCAGGGCGGCGTCGAGCTCGGCCTCGCCGAACTCCGGCCACAGGCACTCGGTGAAGTACAGCTCGGCGTACGCCGTCTGCCACAGCAGGAAGTTGCTGACCCGGATCTCGCCGCCGGTGCGGATGAACAGATCCGGATCCGGCGCATAGCTGAGCGCCAGGTAGCGCGACAGCGTGGCCTCGTCCAGGGCCTCGGGCGCGACGCCGTCGAGCATCGCGCGGCGGCAGGCCTGCACGATGTCCCAGCGCCCGCCGTAGTTGAAGGCCACCGACAGCGTGATGCGCCGGTTGTCGCGGGTCAGGTTCTCGGCCTCGTCCCACGCGGCGCGCAGCTTGTCGGACAGCCGCGAGCGGTCGCCGACGATGCGGATGCGCACGCCGTCCTCGGTGAGGGTGCGCAGGTACTTGGAGACGGCGACGATCACCAGCTCCATCAGGCCGCTGACCTCCTCCTGCGGGCGCTTCCAGTTCTCGGAGGAGAAGGCGAACAGCGTCAGGTAGTCGATGCCGCGTTCGGCGCAGGCGCGCACGATCTTCAGCACCGCGTCGACGCCTTGGGTGTGGCCCAGGAAGCGCGGCATCATGCGTTTGCGGGCCCAGCGCCCGTTGCCATCCATCACGATGGCCACGTGGCGCGGCAGCGGCGGGGAGCGGTCGGAGTGGCTCAAGGCGCGCGTCCCGCGGTCAGACCGCCATGATCTCGCCTTCCTTGGCGGCGATCATGCGGTCGATCTCGGCGATGGTGCGGTCGGTCAGCTTCTGCACCTCGTCGAGCGAGCGCCGCTCCTCGTCCTCGGTGATGGCCTTGTCCTTCAGCAGCTTCTTGGCCTGCTCGTTGGCGTCGCGGCGCTGGTTGCGCACCGCCACCTTCGCGTCCTCGCCGGCGCTGCGCACGACCTTGGTCAGGTCGCGCCGGCGCTCCTCGGTCAGCGCCGGCATCGGCACGCGCAGCAGGTCGCCCTGCGACGAGGGGTTCAGGCCGAGGTCGCTCTCGCGGATCGCCCGCTCGATCTTCGGCCCCAGGCCCTTCTCCCAGGGCTGGACGCTGAGCGTGCGCGCGTCCAGCAGCGAGACGTTGGCCACCTGGCTGATGGGCACCATCGAGCCGTAGTAGTCGACCGAGACCTGGTCGAGGATGCCCGGATGGGCCCGGCCGGTGCGGATCTTCTGCAGGTCGGCCTTGAAGACCTCGATGGTCTTGGCCATCCGGCCCTCGGCGTTCTTCTTGATGTCGGCAATGCTCATGTCGGCTTCCTGTTCACCGGCGCCGCAGCGCAGCGCCGGCCTCGACGGCGCTTCGCTTCAGACGTGGACCAGGGTGCCTTCGTCCTCACCCGTCACCACGCGCTTGAGCGCACCCGGTTTGAAAATGCTGAACACCTTGATCGGCAGCTTCTGGTCGCGGCACAGCGCGAAGGCCGTGGCGTCGAGCACCTGGAGGTTCTTCGCGATCGCCTCGTCGAAGCCGATGCGGGCATAGCGCGTGGCCGTCGGGTCCTTCTTCGGATCGGCGCTGTAGACGCCGTCGACCTTGGTCGCCTTCAGCACGATCTCGGCGCCCATCTCGGCGCCGCGCAGCGCGGCTGCGGTGTCGGTGGTGAAGAACGGGTTGCCGGTGCCGCCCGCGAAGACGACCAGCTTGCCCTCCTCGAGGTACTGCAGGGCCTTCGGCCGGACGTAGGGCTCGACCACCTGGTCGATCGCGATCGCCGACATGACGCGCGCCGTCATGCCCTCCTGGCGCATCGTGTCGGCCAGCGCGAGCGCGTTCATCACGGTCGCGAGCATGCCCATGTAGTCGGCCGTCGCGCGGTCCATGCCGACCGAGCCGCCGGCGACGCCGCGGAAGATGTTGCCGCCGCCGATCACCACCGCGACCTCGCAGCCCAGGCGCGTCACCTCCTGCACCTCGCGCACGATGCGCACGATGGTCGCACGGTTGATGCCATAGGCATCGTCGCCCATCAAGGCCTCGCCGGAGAGTTTCAGCAGGATGCGCTTGTAGGCGGGCATGCGGGGGTCCTCGGGGGGCTGGTCCTGGCGGCGGCGATGGGAGGAAGTCTAGCGGGCCCGGCGGGGCCGGGCACCCGCCGGAATCGGCGGGCGCCGGCCGACGCCGGCAGCGGCGCTCAGGCGCCCTTGGCGGCAGCGACCTGGGCAGCCACCTCGGCCGCGAAGTCGTCGACCTTCTTCTCGATGCCTTCGCCGACCACGTACAGCGTGAAGCCCTTCACCGTCGTGCCCGTGGCCTTCAGCATCTGCTCGACGGTCTGCTTGCCGTCGGCCGCCTTCACGAAGACCTGGTTGAACAGGCTGACTTCCTTCAGGTACTTCTGCACCGAGCCGTCGACCATCTTGGCGACGATCTCGGCCGGCTTGCCGGACTCGGCGGCCTTCTCGGCAGCGATCTTGCGCTCCTTCTCGATCAGGTCCGCCGGCACGTCGGCCGACGACAGCGAGACGGGCTTCATCGCGGCCACGTGCATCGCCACGTCCTTCGCGGCGACGTCGTCGCCGTCGAACTCGACGATCACGCCGATGCGCGTGCCGTGCAGGTAGTGCGCGAGCTTGCCGCCGTCGGCGTAGCGGGTGAAGCGGCGGATCGACATGTTCTCGCCGATCTTGCCGATCAGGCCCTTGCGCACGTCCTCGACCGTCGGGCCGAAGCCGTCCTGGCTGTGGGCCAGCGCGGACAGGGCCGCGATGTCGGCCGGGGCGTGCTCGCGCACCAGCTCGGCACAGGTCTTCACGAAGGCCAGGAAGGACTCGTTCTTCGAGACGAAGTCCGTCTCGCAGTTGACCTCGACCAGCGCGCCCTGCGTGCCCGCGACGCTCGCGGAGACCACGCCCTCGGCGGTGATCCGGGCCGCGGCCTTGCCAGCCTTGTTGCCGAGCTTGACGCGCAGCAGTTCCTCGGCGCGCTCCATGTCGCCTTCGGCCTCGGTCAGGGCCTTTTTGCACTCCATCATCGGCGCATCGGTCTTGGCTCGAAGTTCGGCGACCATGCTGGCGGTGATTGCGGGCATCTGTGTTCTCCGTGGGTGGAACCGGCGCGCCGCGCGACGGGGCGGCGCCGGTTCGGAATGCGTGACCCCGGGCCGGCCGGGGCATTGAAAAAGGGGCTGAAGCAGCCCCTTGCTCGTCTCGCCGCGCGGGCGAGCAGGGGCCGGGATCAGGCGGTCTCGTCGACCTCGACGAACTCGTCGCCCTCGGCCGAGACGGCCTGCAGCACCTCGTTGCCGGCGTTCGCCTTGCCCTCGAGCACGGCGTCCGCGATGGCACGGGCGTACAGCGCGACCGCCTTGGCGGAGTCGTCGTTGCCCGGGATCACGTAGTCGATGCCGACCGGCGAGTGGTTCGAGTCGACGATGCCGACCACCGGGATGCCCAGCTTGTTGGCCTCGGCGATCGCGATCTTGTGGTAACCGACGTCGATCACGAACAGCGCATCCGGCAGCGCACCCATGTCCTGGATGCCGCCGATGTCCTTCTCGAGCTTCTCCAGCTCGCGCTGGAACATCAGCGCTTCCTTCTTGATGCGGATCTCGGTGCCGGCCTCGACCTGGGCCTGCATGTCCTTGAGCCGCTTCAGCGAGCCCTTGACCGTCTTGAAGTTGGTCAGCATGCCGCCGAGCCAGCGCTGGTCGACGAAGGGCATGCCGCAGCGGCGCGCTTCCATCGCGACGACCTCGCGCGCCTGGCGCTTGGTGCCGATCATCAGGATCGTGCCGCGCTTGGACGCGAGCTGGCGCACGAACTTCAGCGCCTCGGTGAAGAGCGGCTGCGTCTTCTCGAGGTTGATGATGTGGATCTTGTTGCGATGGCCATAGATGTAGGGGGCCATCTTGGGGTTCCAGAAGCGCGTCTGGTGCCCGAAATGGACACCGGCTTCCAGCATTTCACGCATGCTGACGGTCATGATCGACTCCGAAGGTTGGTTCTAGAATCCGGCCCGAATCGCGATGCAAGCAGTGCAACCGGCCGTGACGCCAGGCGCCGCGGCGGAGGGCCCGAGGTCGTCGGGCCGAGGCCTGCATCGCGACACCTTTCGACAGCCGGGTTCGCGATTTCGCCCATCCGCGCCCCGTCGGCACTGCGCCGCGGCGGCAAGCTCCGGGAGGAGCTGTTTCGGATAAACCCGTCGAGTGTACCATGCCCAGCCCGCCCCCCTCCGACCTGACCGCGGCCCGCGACGCCATCCTGGCCGGCCACCTGACGGCGCGCGCCGCGCTCGAAGACGCCCTCGCCTGCGCCGGCGCAGCCGCCTGCTCCCACGCCTTCCTCGCCCGCTTCGACGCCAGCGCACGCGCCGAGGCGGCCGCGGCCGACGCGCGGCTCGCCGCCGGCGCGCCGCTGCCGCCGCTGGCCGGCCTCGCGGTGAGCGTGAAGGGCCTGTTCGACGTGCAGGGCCAGGTCACGACGGCGGGCTCGCGCGTGCTGGCCGATGCGCCTCCGGCCGCGGCCGACGCCACGGCCGTCGGCCGCCTGCGTGCCGCCGGGGCCGCGCTGGTCGGCCACACGAACCTGAGCGAGTTCGCGTTCTCCGGCGTGGGCATCAACCCGCACCACGGCACGCCGGTCAACCCGGCGACCGCGGCGCTCGGGCTCGGCGCGCGCATCCCCGGCGGGTCCACGTCCGGCGGCGCGGTCTCGGTCGCCACCGGCGCGGCCTGGGCGGCGCTCGGCTCGGACACCGGCGGCTCGATCCGCATCCCGGCCGCGCTGCAGGGCCTGGTCGGCTTCAAGAACACCGCGCGGCGCACGCCGGCGCAGGGCGCGATCCCGCTGTCGACCACGCTCGACACGGTCTGCGCGATCACGCGCAGCGTGCGCGACGCCGCGCGTCTGCACGGCCTGCTGGCCGGCGAGCCGCTGTCGGTCGACCCCGTGCCGCTGCCCGGGCTGCGGCTGGCGGTGCCGCGCACGCTGATGCTGGACGCGCTGGAGCCGGCCGTCGCGTCGGCCTTCGAGCGCACGCTGGACCGGCTGCGCGCAGCCGGCGCACGCGTCGAGGAGATCGCCGCGCCGGCGCTGGCCGAGGTGGCGGCGATCAATGCCGGCGGCGGCTTCTCGCCGGTCGAGGCCTGGGCCTGGCACCGCGCCCGGCTGGCGCAGCGGGAGGCCGATTACGACCCGCGGGTCGCGGCCCGCATCCGCCGCGGCGCGGCGATGAGCGGGGCCGACTACGTCGACCTGCTGCGCGCACGTCGCGACTGGATCGCCCGCATGACGCAGGCCCTCGCGGCGCACGACGCCTGGCTCAGCCCCACGGTGCCGGTGATCGCGCCCCCGCTGCAGCCGCTGGTCGACGACGACGCGGCCTTCTTCGCCACCAATGCGGCGCTGCTGCGCAACCCGTCGGTGGTGAACCTGCTGGACGGCTGCGCGCTGTCGCTGCCCTGCCAGGCGGCCGGCGAGGCCCCGGTGGGCCTGATGGTCTGGCACGGCGCGGATGCCGACGCGCGGGTGCTGGGGATCGGGCGCTCGATCGAGGCGCTGCTGGCCGCGCACGCCGCGGCGTGGGGAGGCTGAGATGCGCATCGCCGTGATCGGCGCCGGCATCGTCGGCGTCACGACCGCCTTCGAGCTGGTGCTCGATGGCCACGAGGTCACCGTCTACGAACGCCGCGCCAGCGTGGCCGAGGAAGGCAGCTTCGCGAATGCCGGCATGCTCGCCCCGGCGGGCCTCGGCCCCTGGGCCGGGCCCGGCCTGCCCGGCCGGCTGCTCGCCCCCGTGCTGCAGCGGCACGCCTCGCTGCGCGTGGGAGGCCGGCTGCCGCCAGGCGGCCTCGCGTGGCTGTGGCGCTACTGGCGCAGCGGCCAGGCCGAGGCCTCGCGCCGCAGCCGGCAGCGCCTGCACCGGTTGGGCCTGGCGTCGCGCGAGCGCCGGCACGAGCTGCTGCAACGCCTCGGGCTCGAGCTCGAAGGCAGCCGCGGCGTCCTGCTGCTGCTGCGGCGCCCCAAGGACCTCGCGCTGGCCGGCCCGGGCCTGGCGCTGCTGGCCGAGCTGGGCGTGCCGCACGCGGTGATCGATGCCGAGGCCAGCCGGCGCATCGAGCCCGGCCTGCACCCGCAGACCCCGCTGCATGCCGCGATCCACATCGCGGACGACGAGGTCGGCAACTGCCGGCAGTTCGCGCAGCACATGCGCCAGGAGGCGCAGCAGCGCGGCGCCCGCTTCGTCTTCCAGGCCGAGGTCGAGGCGGTGGAGCCCGGTGCACCGGCCGAGGTGCGCTGGCGCGCCGCTGGAGCGGCCGGGACCGGCGCCGCCCATGCGCAGATCGACGCACACGACGCGGTCGTGGTCTGCGCGGCGCTGGGCTCGCGCGAGCTGCTCGCACCGCTTGGCCTGCGCCTGCCGCTGCTGCCGGTGCACGGCTATTCGATCACCGCGCCGATGCGCCTCGACGAGGCTCACCCCGAGCGTGCGCCGCGCTCGGGGGTGCTGGACGAGCGCTACAAGGTCGCGATCACCCGGCTCGGCCAGCGCCTGCGCGTGGCCGGCAGTGCGGAGATCGGCGGGCCGGCCGGCCGCCACCATGCCGGCGCGCTGCAGACGCTGCACCGCGTGCTCCACGACTGGTACCCGGGCGTGGCCCACCTGGCCCAGGCCCAGGTCTGGAAGGGCGCCCGCCCGATGCTGCCGGATGGCCCGCCGGTGGTGGGCGCGAGCGGCCGCACCGGGGTCTGGCTCAACCTCGGGCACGGCGCCAGCGGCTGGACGCTGTCGAACGGCTCGGCGCGGCTGGTTGCCGACCTGATCGGCGGCCGGTCCCCGGCCATCGATCCCGAAGGCCTCGGCGTCGAGCGCCTGGCGGCCTGAGGAGAACCCGTCGCCATGGTCGAGCGCATCCTGCCGGCCCGCCACGATGCGCCGCTGCACGGCGTGGCCGCGACGCGCCGCCTCGAGGCCCGCGCGCTGGCCGCCGCCCCATCGCCGCCGCTGATGCAGGCGGCCGGCGCCGCCGTCGAGCGGCTCGCGCTCGCGCTGGCGCCGCACGCCCGGCACATCGTCGTGCTGGCCGGCCCCGGCAACAACGGCGGCGACGGCCTGGAGGCTGCCGCACGGCTGCGCCGCGCCGGGCGGCCCGCGGTGGTGCGCCTGTGCGGCGATCCGGCGCGCCTGCCGGCCGATGCCGCCGCCAGCCTGCAGCGGGCGCGCGAGGCCGGCGTGCCCTTCATCGAGCCCAGCGCCCTGCCCGCCCTCGGTGCGCAGGACCTGCTGGTCGACGCGCTGCTCGGCCTGGGGGGCGCGGCCCGCCCGGCGCAGGGGGCGCTGGCCGAGGCGCTGACCCTCCTCGCGGCGCAGCGCGCCCCGGTGCTCGCGGTCGACCTGCCTTCCGGGCTCGACGGCGACACCGGCCAGGCCGCGCTGGGCGCGCTCACGGTGCGCGCCGACCACACCCTGGCCTTGCTCACGCTGAAGCCGGGCCTGTTCACCGGGGCTGGTCGCGACCATGCGGGCACGGTCTGGCTGGATCGACTCGGTGTCGACGGCCTCGGGCTGGTCGTGGCCGCCACCGGCCCCGAGGGCCCCGCCGAGGCGCCGACCGCGTGGTTGCGCGGCGCGGCGGCGCGCCGTTCACCGCCCACGCTTCCCGCCCTCGACCCGCGGCCTGGCGATGAAGCGCCGCGCGTGCCCGCGCGCGGCGCCGCCGCGACGATCCGCCGGCATGCGCTGCACAAGGGCAGCTTCGGCGACGTGGCGGTGGTCGGCGGCGCGCGCGGCATGCTCGGCGCCGCGGTGCTGGCCGCCCGCGCGGCGCACGCGGCGGGCGCCGGTCGCGTCTGGCTGTCGCCGCTCGACCCGTCGGGCGCGCGTCTCGACCCGGCGCGGCCGGAGCTGATGCTGCGACGCACCACGGCCTGGACCGCCGACACGCTGCGGCAGGCCACGGTGGTCGCCGGCTGCGGCGGGGGCGGCGCGATCGCCGCGGTGCTCGCCGGGCTGCTGACCCACGCGCCCCGGCTGGTGCTGGATGCCGATGCGCTGAACGCCGTCGCGGCGGACGCGGCCCTGCGCGACGCGCTGCGCGCGCGGCGGTCTCGCGGCCAGGCCAGCGTCGTCACGCCCCACCCGCTCGAGGCGGCGCGGCTGCTCGGCTGCGACACCGGCACGGTGCAGGCCGATCGCCTCGCGGCGGCCGCGCGCCTGGCCGACGCGCTGGGCTGCAGCGTGGTGCTGAAGGGCTCGGGCAGCATCGTCGCGACGCCCGGCGAGACGCCCTGGGTCAACGGCAGCGGCACGGCCGCGCTGGCCACCGGCGGCAGCGGCGACGTGCTGGCCGGCTGGATCGGCGGGCGCTGGAGCGCCGGGCTGGCCTTGCCCGTGCCGCCGGACTTGCATGAACTCACGGCCGAGGCTGTCTGGACGCACGCCGACGCCGCCGAGCGCGCGGGGCGACCACTGCTGCGGGCCGCGGACCTGGTGGAGGTCCTGGCCGGCGTGGGCGCCGGCGCTCACGGCGCGGCGAACGGGCCGGACGGACCGGACGGGGCCTGAGGCCCCCTCCTCGGCCCCCTCAGCGTCCGCGGCCAGCCTTGCCGCGGGCCGACTTGCCGGCGGCGCCACCGGCCGAGCGGGCCGACTTGGCCCCTTTCGACGCGGCCTTCCGCCCGGCCGGTGCCGCGGCACGCCGCCGGCCCTCGGCGCCGCCGCCCGGCTCGGCCCCGGTGCGCGCTGCGCGCACCTGGCGCTTGGTCGCCGCCTTGATCGCGCGGTCCTCGTCCTTCACGGCGGCGAGCTCGGCCACCGCGCCGGCCTGCCGGTCGCGCCGCGCGCGCAGCAGCACCGCCTCCTCCTCGGCATCCCGCACCAGGCGGAAGTCGATGCGCCTGCCATCGAGGTCGACCCGGCTCACCTGCACCCGCACCCGCGAGCCGATCACGTAGCGCACCCCGGTGCGCTCGCCGCGCAGCTCCTGGCGCAGCTCGTCGTGCCGGAAGTACTCCCCGCCCAGCTCGGTGATGTGCACCAGCCCGTCCACGTAGAGCCCGTCGAGCTGCACGAACAGCCCGAAGCTGGCCACCGAGCTGACGGTGCCGCCGAACTCCTCGCCCAGGTGCTCGCGCATGTAGCGGCACTTCAGCCAGGCCTCGACATCGCGCGAGGCCTCGTCCGCGCGGCGCTCGTTGGCGCTGCAGTGCGCGCCGGCGGCCTCCCATTGCTCGAGCTCACTGTCCTGGGTCGGCAAGGCCGCAGGCGCCTCGGCACGGCCGCGCCGGGCGGCCGGCGCGGCCACCACGTCGCCCTGCAGCAGCCGGTAGCGCCGGCCCTGCAGCACGGCCTTGATGACGCGGTGCACCAGCAGGTCCGGGTAGCGCCGGATCGGGCTGGTGAAGTGGGTGTAGGCCTCGTAGGCCAGCCCGAAGTGGCCGCTGTTCGTGCCGGTGTAGATCGCCTGCTGCATCGAGCGCAGCAGCATCGAGTGGATCTGCATCGCATCCACCCGGTCCTTGGTCGCCTGGGCGATGGCCTGGAAGTCGCCGGGCCGCGGGTTGTCGCCGATCGACAGGCCCAGGCCGAGCGCCTTCAGGTAGTTCTGCAGCACCGCCCGCTTCTCGGGCGTCGGCCCCTCGTGCACGCGGTAGAGGCAGGGGTGGCGGGCCTGGGCGATGAAATCGGCGGCGCAGACATTGGCCGCGAGCATCGCCTCCTCGATCAGGCGGTGCGCCTCGGTGCGCACCCGCGGGACGATCTTCTCGATGCGGCCGTGGTCGTCGCAGACGATCTGGGTCTCGGTGCTTTCGAAGTCCACCGCGCCGCGCCGGGCGCGCGCCTTCAGCAGCGCGCGGTAGGCCTCGTGCAGGTTCAGCAGCTGCGGCACGCGCTCGCGCCGCCGCACCGCCTCGGCGCCGCGGGTGTTGGCGAGGATCGCCGCCACCTCGGTGTAGGTGAAGCGCGCGTGCGAGCGCATCACCGCGGGGAAGAACTGGTAGGCCTGCACCTCGCCGTCGGCGTCCACCACCATGTCGCAGACCATCGCCAGACGGTCCTCGTCCGGGTTCAGCGAGCACAGGCCGTTCGACAGCTTCTCCGGCAGCATCGGGATCACGCGGCGCGGGAAGTACACCGAGGTGGCCCGCTCGTAGGCGTCCTGGTCCAGCGCTTCGCCGGGCTTCACGTAATGGCTGACGTCGGCGATCGCCACCACCAGCCGCCAGCCGGCCGGCGCCTTCGAGCGGCCGGACGGCGGCATCGGCTCGGCATAGACGGCATCGTCGAAGTCGCGTGCGTCCTCGCCGTCGATCGTGACCAGCGGCACGTCGCGCAGGTCGATGCGCTGCTTCAGGTCGGCAGCGCGCAGCTTGTCGGGCAGGCGCGCGGTGTGGGCCAGGGTCTCGGGCAGGAACCGGTGCGGCACCTCGTACTTGCGCACCGCGATCTCGATCTCCATGCCCGGGTCGTCGATGTCGCCGAGCACCTCGGTGACGCGGCCGACCGGCTGCGAGTACATCGACGGCGGCTCGGTGAGCTCGATGGCCACCACCTGCCCTGCCGCCGCGTTCGCGGTCGCGTTCTTCGGCACCAGGATGTCCTGGCCGTAGCGCTTGTCTTCCGGCGCGACGAGCCAGACGCCGCCCTCGTTGAGCAGGCGGCCGATGATCGGCCGCTTGCGACGCTCGAGGATCTCGAGCACCCGGCCCTCCGGCCGGCCGCGCCGGTCGACGCGCACGATGCGGGCCTTGACGCGGTCGCGGTGCAGCACCGCGCGCATTTCCTGCGGCGCGAGGTAGAGGTCGGGCTGGCCGTCGTCGCGCACGACGAAGCCATGGCCGTCGCGGTGGCCCTGCACGGTGCCGCTGACCTCGCTGAGGAGGTCGGCGCCGGCATTGCTTGAACTTGTTGTGATCATTGTTTTTTTGGTGTTAGAATCTCGGTTTCCTGAGACGCCCAGGTGGCGGAATTGGTAGACGCACTAGTTTCAGGTACTAGCGGGTAACTCCGTGGAGGTTCGAGTCCTCTCCTGGGCACCAGACTGAGTTGGCATCCCCTGCGCCTCGCGGCGCAGGGGCATCCAGCGGCAGGCCTGGACCAGGCGCTCCGGTGACATCTCTCCGATGCCTTCACGCCGGCATCGAAGCGCCTGCTGCATTCGCTTCCCGACGCCTGACGAACGATTCTCTTCGAGAACGCCATCGGCGCGTCCGTGCGCGCCGGCGTTCCGCGGCGCCTCGCGGGGTCCGTCGAGGGCCGGACCCCTGCACCCCATCAGATCGCGAACTTGCGCGCCAGCCCGTCGGGACGCAGGCCGTCGTATTCCTCGAACGGCTGGTGGATCCAGGGGCTGGTCGGCAGCAGCTCGACGTAGTAGTCCGGCGTGTAGCTCGACACGCCCTTGGTCCAGATCACCGCCGAACGCAGCTCGGCGATCGACGGCATGCCGCGCAGCCGCTCGACGACCGCCTTCAGCGTGACGCCCGAGTCCGCCAGGTCGTCGACCAGCAGCACCCGCCCGGCCAGTTCGCCACGCGGCATCGTGATGTACTTCGCCAGGTCGAGCCGGCCCTGGATGGTGCCGGCCTCGGCACGGTAGCTGCTGGTCGACATGATCGCCAGCGGCTTGTCGAAGATGCGCGACAGCACGTCGCCCGGCCGCATCCCGCCGCGCGCCAGGCACAGGATCTGGTCGAACTCCCAGCCCGAGGCATGCACCTTCAGCGCGAGGCGTTCGGTCAGCAGGTGGTATTCGTCCCAGGACACGTAGAGGTGTTTGCCGTCGTCGGTCAGCATGGTCGTTGGGGGTCGTGAGGCGCAAGCGCGGGCGGTGGCGGGTGGACGCCGGCGTCAGCCGGCCTGGAAGGGGTGGCGCAGCACGATGGTGTGCTCGCGGTCGGGCCCGGTCGAGACCATCGCGATCGGCGCGCCGATCCAGGCCTGCACGCGCTCGAGGTAGCGGCGCGCGTTGGTGGGCAGGTCGTCCCAGCGGGTCAGGCCCGCGGTCGAGCCCTCCCAGCCGGGGAAGCTCTCGTAGACCGGGCGGCAGGCCGCGATCTCGTCGGCATCCAGCGGCAGGATGTCGATGCGCCGCCCGTCGAGCTCGTAGCCGACGCAGACCTGGATCTCGCGCAGGCCGTCCAGCACGTCGAGCTTGGTGATGCACAGGCCGCTGACGCCGTTGATGATCATCGAGCGCTTCAGCAGCGCCGCGTCCAGCCAGCCGCAGCGCCGCGGCCGGCCGGTGACGGTGCCGCGCTCCTGGCCGACGGTGGACAGGTGGTGGCCGACGGTGCCGGGTTCGTCCATCGGCAGCTCGGTCGGGAAGGGCCCGCTGCCGACGCGCGTGGTGTAGGCCTTGGTGATGCCGAGCACGTAGTGCAGCAGGTCCGGCCCGACGCCCGCACCCGCCGCCGCGTTGCCGGCCACGCAGTTGCTCGACGTGACGTAGGGGTAGGTGCCGTGGTCGATGTCCAGCAGCGTGCCCTGGGCGCCCTCGAACAGCAGGTTGGCGCCGGCCTGGTGGGCGGTGTGCAGGCGGTAGCCGACATCGGCCAGCATCGGCAGCAGCTGGCCGGCCACCTGCATCGCATGCTCGAAGATCGGCTCGAAGGCCAGCGCCTCGGCCTTCAGCCGGCCGCCGAGCGCATCGTTGTGCAGGTCCAGCAGGTCGCGCAGCTTGCGGGCGAAGCGCTCGGGATGCTTCAGGTCCTGCACGCGTAGCGCCCGGCGCGCGACCTTGTCCTCGTAGGCGGGGCCGATGCCCTTGCCGGTGGTGCCGATCTTGCCGGCGCCGCTGGTCTCGCGCAGCGCCTCGCGGGCGCGGTCGACCGCCACGTGGAACGGCATGATCAGCGGGCAGGATTCGCTCAGGAACAGCCGCGAGCGCACCTCCACGCCGATCTGCTCGAGCCGCTCGATCTCGCCCAGCAGATGGGTCGGGTCGACCACCACGCCGTTGCCGATGTAGCAGGCCACGCCCTCGCGCATGATGCCCGACGGGATCAGCTGCAGCGCGGTCTTCACGCCCTTGATGACCAGCGTGTGCCCGGCGTTGTGGCCGCCCTGGAAGCGCACCACGCCCTGCGCGTGGTCGGTCAGCCAGTCGACGACCTTGCCCTTGCCTTCGTCGCCCCATTGCGTCCCCACGACGACGACGTTGCGCCCGGGAGAGGCGGTCTTGGCTTGCTGCATGTGTGTTCCGGAAAAGGCGTGAAAACAGGGGCGCGGGCGGGCCGGCCGGGACTCAGAGCGCGCGCAGGACCCACTGGCCCTGCACCTCGACCAGCTCGCGGTCGCAGTCGAATTCCTCGCCCTCGTGGCCGTGGCCCGGCAGCACGCAGACGACGGTGTCGCCCTGCTCGCGCAGCCGCCGCACCGCCGCGCGCAGTGCCGCGTCGTCGCCCCAGGGCGCGCGGATCGCGGCGCGCAGCCGCTGCGGCGCCACCAGCGGCGCCAGCGCCTTGACATCCAGGCTGAAACCGACCGCCGGCCGGTTGCGGCCGAAGACCGCACCCACCTCGTCGTAGCGGCCGCCGCGCAGCAGCGCATCGCTCGAACCGGCCGCATAGACCGCGAAACGGCTGCCGCTGTAGTAGGCGTAGCCGCCGAGGTCGCCGAGGTCCACGCCCAGGCGCACGCCGGGGTGGACGCGCGTGACGTGCACGGCCAGCGCCTGCAGATCGTCCAGCGCCGCGGCGATCGCCGCGCGCGCCGGCAGCTCGGCCCGCGCCGCGGCCAGCACCTCGTCGACCGCACCGTACAGGCCGGGCAGGCGCAGCAGGCCGCGGCGGCTGTCCTCGGGGAAGCCGGCGGTGGCCTCGGCCAGCGCGCTGGCATCCTTGGCCGCCAGCGCCGCGACCACCGCATCGAGCCGCGCGGCATCGACGGGCACGCCGGCGAGCAGCCCGCGCACGATGCGGGTGTCGCCGAGGTCGAGCACGGTCTCGCCGATGCCGGCCTGCGCCAGGCAGTCCACCGCCAGGTCGAGCACCTCGTGCTCGGCCTCGAGGCCCGCATGGCCGTAGAGCTCGGCACCGAACTGCAGCGGCTCGCGGCTGCCGTGCAGGCCGCTCGGCCGGGTGTGCAGCACCGGGCCGCAGTAGCACAGCCGAGCCACCCCCTGGCGATTCAGTAGGTGGGCATCGATGCGCGCGACCTGCGGCGTGCTGTCCGCGCGCACGCCCAGCGTGCGGCCGGACAGCTGGTCGGCCAGCTTGAAGGTCTTCAGGTCGAGCTCGTGGCCGGTGCCGGACAGCAGCGACTCGAGGTGCTCCAGCATCGGCGGGATCACCAGCTCGTAGCCGCAGCGGCGCGCCGCATCGAGCAGCCCGCGGCGCAGTTCCTCGATGTGTCTGGCCTGCGCGGGCAGCACATCGGAGATGTGCTCGGGCAAAAGCCAAGCCGACGTCATGTCCATGGCGACAGGATTAAAAGCGCATTGTACGGGCCGGCCCGGCGCGCCCCGCGCAGGCGCGCCGCGGCAGGGACGCGTCAGCCGAAGAAGACGAACAGCATCGCCAGCCCGGCGAGCATGCTGCTCAGGCCGATGAAGCGGATCTGGCCGTCGGTCATCGTGAGGGCGCGCTCGAAGACCCGGCGCCAGGCGCCCGGGCTGCAGAAGGGCAGCACCCCCTCGATCACGAGCATCAGCGCGACCGCGCCGAAGAAGAGGTCGCTGCCCACGCCGGCCCGGCCCCCGTCAGCGGCGGGCCGCCGGCGCGGGCGCGGCCGCAGCGCCGCCGCTGCCGCGCATCGCCCGGAAGAAGTCGCTCGACGGGTCGAGCACCAGGACGTCCGAGCGGTGGCGGAACGAGGACCGGTAGGCCTCGAGGCTGCGGTAGAACTGCGCGAACTGCGGATCGCGGCCGAAGGACTCGGCGTAGAGCGTGGACGCACGGGCGTCGCCCTCGCCCTTCACCTTCTGCGCGTCGCGGTAGGCCTCGGCGATGATCACCTCGCGCTGGCGATCGGCGTCGGCGCGGATCTTTTCGCTCTCGGCCGCGCCGGTGGAGCGCAGCTCGTTGGCGACCCGCTTGCGCTCGGATTCCATGCGGCGATAGACCGAATCCGTGATGTTGGCGGAGAAGTCGACGCGCTTGATCCGCACGTCGACCACCTCGATGCCGAAGGACTTCGCCTCGTCGGCCAGCCGCCCGCGCACACCCTGCATCACGCGCTCGCGGTCGGTCGCGAGCATCTGCTGCACGGTGCGCTTGGTGACTTCCTCGTTGAACGCGGCCTGGACCACCGGGCTGAGTCGGTTCTCCAGGTTGCGCAGGTCCACGCCGTTGTTGCGGATGAACTGGCGCGCGTCGGAGATGCGCCACTTGATCAGCCAGTCGATGACCAGGCTCTTCTTCTCGGCCGTGAAGATGGGCCGGGTCTCCGGGCTGTCCAGGGTCTGGATGCGGCGGTCGAGGAAGACGACGTTCTGGAACGGGGGCGGCAGCTTGAACTTCAAGCCGGGTTCGGTGACGACCTCGCGGATCTCGCCGAGCGCGTAGATCACGGCGAACTGCCGCTGGTCGACGATGAACAGGGTCGAGAAGGCGACCATCAGCGCGATCAGCGCGCCGGAAACGATGAGACCGATGCGGTTCATGGGCACGGGATCCGGTTCAGCGGCCCTCGCGGTCACGGCTGCGCTGGCCGTCGCGGGAGCGGGGATCGAGGAGCGCGGGGTTGCCGGCGGCCGAGGGGCTCGGCTCGCTGGCGGCAGCGGGTGCGGCGGCCGAGCCGGCCGACGCGCCCCCGGACTGGGCGATCAGCTTGTCCAGCGGCAGGTAGAGCAGGTTGCTGTTGTTGCGGCTGTCCACCAGCACCTTGCTGACGTTGGAATAGACCTGCTGCATCGTGTCGATGTACATCCGGTCGCGCGTCACGCCAGGCGCCTTCTGGTACTCCGTCAGCACCGACGCGAAGCGCTGCGCATCGCCCTCGGCCTGCGCGACGACGCGCGCCTTGTAGCCCTCGGCCTCCTCGCGCAGGCGCGCCGCGGTGCCCTGGGCCTTCGGGATCACGTCGTTCGCGTAGGCCTGGCCCTCGTTTTTCAGCCGCTCGCGGTCGGCGCCGGCCTTGAAGGCGTCGTCGAAGGCCGCCTGCACCTGCTCGGGCGCCTGCACGTTCTGCACGTTCACGTTCACCACCTGGATGCCGGCCTTCAGCCGGTCCAGCTGGCCCTGCACCGACTTCACCAGCTCGGCCGCGATCGCGTCGCGCTGCTCGTACAGCACCGAGTCCATCAGGCTCTTGCCGACGATCTCGCGCACGGCCGACTCGGCCGCCTGCACCACCGACTCGTCGGCATTGCGGTTCTCGAACAGGTAGTCGCGCGCGTTCTTCAGCCGGTACTGCACCGTGAAGCGGATGTCGACGATGTTCTCGTCCTGCGTCAGCATCGACGAATCGCGCAGGCCGGTGGACTGCACCACCGCCGCGCGGCCCACCTCGACCGAGCGCAGCTGGGTGACCTGCACCGTCTCGTGCGCCTGGAAGGGATAGGGCATGCGCCACTGGATGCCGGCGTCGGCGAGGTGGCTGTAGCGGCCGAACGAGGTGACGACCGCCTGCTGGCCTTCCTGCACGATGAAGACGCCGCTGCCGAGCCAGATCAGCACCGCCACGCCGCCGATCAAGCCGATGCCGATGCCCGCACTTTTCAGGTCGGGCTGGAAGTTCGGCCCGCCGCCGTCGCCACCGCCGCCACGCTGCGGGCCTGAAGGGGGCCGGCCACCGCCGCCCTTCTGGCCGAACAGGCCGCTGAGCTTGCGGTTGAAGTCGCGCCAGAGCTCGTCCAGGTCCGGCGGCCCGTCGTTGCGGTTGCCATTGTTCAGGCTCAGGCCCTGCGCGGCGTCGGCCGGCAGCGCCGGACGGCCGGCCAGCCGGTCCCGGCCCGCGCGCCAGAGGCCGCCGGCCAGTCGGGCGGCGGCCCGGGCCAGCTCGGTGGGGCGCGAGGCCGGGGCCTCGCCGGTGAAAGATCGCAAGCTCATACGGAGGAGGAATGGGTGGCGGCGCGCGCCGGGTCGAAGCGGACGTCGTCGGCACCGGCATCGGCGGCGCCGGCGCGAGTATCGCGTGCCGCGCCCGCCTCGGCGGCCCGCGGGTCATCGTCGAAGGGGTCGGAGCCGGCTTCGGCGGCCTCGTCACGGCGCCTCACCGCGTCGGCCAGCGCCGCGCGCAGCGCAGGCAGGCCCTCGCCTTCGAGGGCACTCACGAAGATCCGCGGCACGCGCAGGCCGGGCTCGATCTCGAGCTGGTCCGTCGCCACGCGCGGCCGCTCGGCCGCATCCAGCCGGTCCGCCTTGTTGAAGACCAGCAGCTGCGGCACGCGCTCGGCGCCGATCTCGCGCAGCACGCGCTGCACCTCGGCGATCTGCGCCGGCCGGTCGCTGCCGGCGGCATCGACCACGTGCAGCAGCAGGTCCGCGTCGGCCGCTTCCTGCAGCGTTGCCTCGAAGGCCTCGACCAGCTTGTGCGGCAGGTCGCGGATGAAGCCGACCGTGTCCGACAGCGACACGCTGCGCCCCACGTCCTCGAGGTAGAGCTGGCGCGTGGTGGTGTCCAGCGTCGCGAACAGCTGGTCGGCCGCGTAGCTGCGCGCCTTGACCAGCGCATTGAACAGCGTCGACTTGCCGGCGTTGGTGTAGCCGACCAGCGAGATGCGGAAGGTCTGGTTGCGTTCGCGCGAACGCCGCTGCGTGCCGCGCTGCCGCTTGACCTTGTCGAGCCGCTGCTTCACCGACTTGATGCGCTCGTCGATCATGCGCCGGTCGAGCTCGATCTGCGCCTCGCCGGGCCCGCCACGGCCGCCGATGCCGCCGCGCTGCCGCTCGAGGTGGCTCCAGCGGCGCACCAGCCGCGTCGCGAGGTACTGCAGCCGCGCCAGCTCGACCTGCAGCTTGCCCTCGTGGCTCTGCGCCCGCTCGCCGAAGATCTCCAGGATCAGCATGGTGCGGTCGGCGACCGCGACGCCGAGGTGGCGCTCGAGGTTGCGCTGCTGCGCCGGCGACAGCGCCTGGTCGAACAGCACCGCCTCGGCACGGTGGCCTTCGACCAATGCCTTGATCTCGTCGGCCTTGCCGGACCCCACGAACAGCGCCGGGTCCGGCGCCTTGCGGCGCGCGACGACACGCGCGACGGGTTCGTCGCCCGCCGACTCGGCCAGCAGCGCCAGCTCGTCGAGGCTGTCGTCGAAGCCCGGGCGCCCCCCCAGGTGCACGCCGACCAGGATCGCGCGGGGCCGCTCGGGGGCGGCAGCGGGATCCGGCCGGGCCGGGTCGTGGGAGCTCACGGCAGCGGGGCGGTCGCGGCGCGAAGCCGACGACGACGCAGGCTGGGCAGGAATCGTCGCCGTCGACGCGTCGCGCGTCAGGACGACTGCTCCTGGGCTTCCGACGCCGTCACGGCGTGGAAGTTGACGGCACGGCTGGGCACGACGGTGGAGATCGCGTGCTTGTAGACCATCTGGGTCACGGTGTTGCGCAGCAGCACGACGTACTGGTCGAAGGACTCGATGTGCCCCTGCAGCTTGATGCCGTTGACGAGGTAGATGGAAACCGGAACATGCTCCTTGCGCAGCAGGTTCAGGAAGGGGTCTTGGAGAAGTTGCCCTTTGTTGCTCACGATATGCTCCGTGTTGAAGACGAAACGCTCTGATCCGTCACGGTACCACAGGGTTCCCGCACGACCAGCGGGATTCAGGATTCCTTGTCCGCGAAGGGGTTGCGGCCCGAGCGCATCTCGATGCGCAGCGGCGTGCCGGTCAGCTTGAAGTGCGAGCGGATGCGGCCCTCGAGGTAGCGCTTGTAGACCTCGGTCACGTGCTCGAGCGAGTTGCCGTGCACCACGACCACCGGCGGGTTCATCCCGCCCTGGTGGGCGTAGCGCAGCTTGGGACGGAAGTTGCCCGAGCGCTTCGGCGCCTGGTGCGCCACGGCCTCCTGCAGCAGCCGCGTCAGCACCGGCGTGGGCATCTTGCGGTTGGCCGAGGCGTGGGCCTCGGCGATCGCCTTCCAGACCGGGCCGAGGCCCTGCCGCCGCACGGCCGAGATGTGCAGCAGCGGCGCGAACTTGAGGAAGGCCAGCCGCTGCTCGATCGAGCGCGCGAGCAGCTCCTTCTGGTAGGCGTCGACCGCATCCCACTTGTTCACCGCCACCACCACCGCGCGGCCGCTCTCCAGCACGTAGCCGGCGATGTGCGCGTCCTGCTCGGTCACCCCCTGCGTCGCGTCGAGCAGCAGCAGCACCACGTGGGCGTCGGCGATCGCCTGCAGGGTCTTCACGACCGAGAACTTCTCGATCGCCTCGAAGACCCGGCCCTTGCGCCGCAGGCCGGCGGTGTCGATCAGCTCGAAGCGCTGGCCGTGGCGCTCGAAGGGCACGGTGATCGCATCGCGCGTCGTGCCCGGCAGGTCGAAGGCAACCAGCCGCTCCTCGCCCAGCCAGGTGTTGATCAGCGTGCTCTTGCCGACGTTCGGGCGCCCGGCCACCGCCAGCCGGATCGGCGCATCGTCCGCCGGCTCGGCCGGCTCGTCGTCCGGCCCGAAGGGCTCCAGCACCGCCTCGAGCAGGCTGCGGATGCCCTGGCCATGGGCCGAGGACACCGCATGCGGTTCGCCGATGCCCAGCTCGTGGAACTCGGCCAGGTGCGCGCTGCCGGCCATGCCCTCGGCCTTGTTGGCCGCCAGGTGCACGCGCTTGCCGCTGCCGCGCAGGAAACGGGCGATGTCGTGGTCCTGCGCCGAGAGGCCGGCGCGCACGTCGACCACGAAGACCACCGCATCCGCCTCGGCCACCGCCTGGCGGGCCTGGCGCGCCATCTCCTGCACGATGCCGCTGCCGGCATCCGGCTCGAAGCCGCCCGTGTCGATCACGATGAAGGCGCGGTCGCCGAGCCGGCCATCGCCGTAGTGGCGGTCGCGCGTCAGCCCGGCGAAGTCGGCCACGATCGCGTCGCGGCTCTTGGTCAGCCGGTTGAACAGCGTGGACTTGCCGACGTTCGGGCGGCCGACCAGGGCGATGACGGGTTTCATGCGCCCGCCCGCTGCGCCGGCACCGGCCTCATTGCGGGCGCAGCGCGAACAGGCCGCCCTTGCGCGTGACCACCAGCACCGTCGTGCCCGACACCACCGGTGCCGCGACGATCGGGCTGCCGTCGGTCGGCAGGCGCAGCTGCGTCGCGCCGTTGTCGCGCGACAGCACGTGCACGGTCCCCTCGCCATCGCCGAACACCACGGTGCTGCCGACCAGCACCGGCGCCGACAGCGAACGGTAGGCCAGCTTCTCGTTGGTCCACGCGATCTCGCCGCCGCCGGCCTTCCAGGCCGTGATGCGGTCCGAGGCGTCGGCGCCGACCACGGTCGTGCCGTCGAAGCCGACCGCCTGCAGGCCGCCGATGTTGCGGCTCCAGGACAGGCTGCCGCGCTCGGCGTTGACGCAGCCGACGGCGGACTGGAAGGCACGCGCGCACACCACGTCACCCGTGCGGGCGATCGGGCCGACCAGGTCGGCCAGGCGCTCGATCTCGTTGGTGCCGCGCGGCTGCGCCACGGCCACGTCCCAGCGCACCGCGCCGTTGTCGGGGTCCAGCCCGGCCAGGCGGGGGCCCTGGCCGACCAGCAGGGTGTTCTTGAAGGCCGCCACCACGCCGCCCTCGGACAGGGTCAGCGGGTCGCCGGTGCGGCGCACGGTCCAGAGCAGGCGCCCGTCGAGCGCGTCGAAGGCCCGCACGCTGCGCTCGCTGCCGAGCACGAACACCCGTTCGCCCGCCACCAGCGGCGCGGTGTCGACGCGCACCCCGAGCGGCTTGCGCCACAGCGGGCGGCCCGCATCGAGCACGACCAGTTCGCCATCACGGGTAACCACGGCGGCATAGCGGCCGTCGCTGCCGACACCCGCGCTCAGCCGCTTGCCGACGGAAGCGCGCCAGACCTCGCGGCCGGAATCCGCCTGCAGCGCGACCACGGTGCCATCGGTCGCCGCGACGGTGAAGACGCCGCCGTTGACGGCGACGGCGAGCGGGAACTGGACGCCCTCGAGCTTCTGCTGCCACACGACGCGGCCGGCGATCGGTGCGGTGATCGGCTCCAGCGGCCCCGGCTTCGGGCGGTCCGGCCCGCTGGCGCAGGCGGCGACGAGGCCGACCAGGCCGGCGGCAACGATGCGTCCGGCCAGGCCGCCGCGCAGGAAACGGGCGGCGCTCACGGCGTGGCCTCCGTGGTGGCGCCCAGCGAGGCCAGCTTCGCCTCCACCAGGCGGCGGTAGGTCAGCCGCTCCTCCAGGCCCTTCCAGGCGCTGCGGTAGGCGCTGATCGCGTCGGCGGGCTTGCCCTGCGCGGCGAGCACGTCACCGCGCCGGTCGGCCACCAGGGCCTCGAAGCCCGGGCTGTCGACCGCGTCGAGCTGCTTCAGCGCCTCGTCGTACTTCTTGTCCTCGAACAGCAGCGCCGCCAGGCGCAGCCGCGCCAGGCTGCGCAGCTCGGCATCGCCGCCCTGCTCCGCCACCCAGGCGAGCGCCGCGCGGGCCGGCTCGGCCTGGCCCTTGTCGACCTGCACCTTGGCGACCAGCAGCCCCCCCTGGCGCGCATAGGTGGTGCGGGGGTAGCGGGACTTGAGGTCCTCGAAGATGCGGGCGGCCGTGACCGCGTCGCCGGCCTGGCCGGCGCGCTCCAGCTCGTCGTACATGCCGCTGGCGCTGATGGCCTGCTCGCGCTGCCACCAGTTCCAGCCGTTCCAGGCCGCCACCGTGCCCAGCGCCGCGATCAGCGCCCAGGTGATGAGGTTGCCGTATTGCCGCCAGAAGGCCTTGAGCTGGTCCAGCTGTTCTTGTTCTTCGAGGTCGAGGTGCGATGCCATGTCGGAAATGCGTCGGGGAGGCAGGATTATGCGGTGAGCAGTTCGGCGGCCCAGTCGGCCACCCCGGCCAGCGGCAGGCTGCGCTGCGCTGCGCCGGCGTCGCGCAGCGGCTTCAGCGCCACCTCGCCGCGGGCCAGCTCCTCGTCGCCGAAGATCAGCGCATGGCGGGCGCCGCTGGCGTCGGCGCGCTTGAACTGCGCCTTCATGCTGCCGCCGCCGGCGTGCATCAGCACGCCCACGCCGGCGGCGCGCAGCGCCTCGAGCACCGGCATGACGCGCGGCAGCTGCTGCGGCGACGGCAGCACGGCATAGACGGCCGGCGCCTGCGACGGCACCGCCACGCCCAGCTCCTGCATCAGCAGCAGCAGCCGCTCGATGCCGAGCCCGAAGCCGACCGCCGGCGTGGGCTTGCCGCCGAGCTGGCCGAACAGGCCGTCGTAGCGCCCGCCGCCGCAGACCGTGCCCTGCGAGCCGAGCTGGTCGGTGACCCACTCGAACACCGTCAGGTTGTAGTAGTCCATGCCGCGCACCAGGCGCGGGTTGACGCGGTAGGCCAGGCCGGCGGCGTCCAGCACCGCGCGCAGCGCGTCGAAGTGGGCGCGCGACTCGGTGCCCAGGAAGTCCATCAGCACCGGCGCCGCCTCGACGAGGGGCTGCATCGCCGGGTTCTTCGTGTCCAGGATGCGCAGCGGGTTGCTGTGCAGGCGGCGCCGCGCGTCCTCGTCCAGCACGTCGGCATGGGCCTCGAGATGGCGCACCAGGGCCTCGCGGTGCGCGCGCCGCTCCTCCGGCTGGCCGAGGCTGTTGATCTCGAGGCGCACGTGCTGCCCCTCGACCAGGCCGAGCTCGCGCCACAGGCGGCGCACCAGCAGGATCAGCTCGGCATCGACGTCGGGGCCGGCATGGCCCAGGGCCTCCACGTCGAGCTGGTGGAACTGCCGGTAGCGGCCCTTCTGCGGGCGCTCGTGGCGGAACATCGGGCCGAGCGTCCACAGCCGCAGCGGGCCGTTGTAGAGCGCGTTGTGCTCGACCATCGCGCGCACGATGCCGGCCGTGGCCTCGGGGCGCAGCGTCAGGCGGTCGCCGTTCATCGCGTCGGTGAAGGAATACATCTCCTTCTCCACGATGTCGGTGACCTCGCCCAGGCCGCGCACGAACAGCGCGGTCGGCTCGACGATCGGCGTCAGCAGGTACTGGTAGCCGTACTGGCCGAGCACGCGCCGGACGGTGGTCTCGAACCACGACCAGATCGCGCCGTCGGGCAGCTTCTCGGTGCGCGGCACCGAGGCCGGCAGGATGTCGTTCATGCCCTTGACGGCACGCAGGGAGTCAGCCATGGACGAAGCGCAGGGAGGGCGGTCGGGGGCCGCGCGCGGCCAGGCGCGCGGGACAGGAAACCGGGGGACGGGGTGGGAAGGGGAACGCGTGGCGCTCAGGCGTCGGCGGTGGCCGCGGCGGCGGCCGTCGTGGAGGCACCCGCCCCGTAGCGGCGCTCGACGTAGGACTCGACGATCGCGTGGAACTCCTCGGCGATGCGCTCGCCGCGCAGCGTCAGGGCCTTCTCGCCGTCGATGAAGACCGGGGCGGCCGGCGCCTCGCCGGTGCCCGGCAGGCTGATGCCGATGTCCGCGTGCTTGCTCTCGCCGGGCCCGTTGACGATGCAGCCCATGACGGCCACCTTCATCGACTCCACGCCGGGATAGCGCGCCCGCCACAGCGGCATCTGCGCGCGCAGGAAGTCGTCGATCTGCTTGGCCAGCTCCTGGAAGGTGGTGCTCGTGGTGCGGCCGCAGCCCGGGCAGGCGGTGACGCTGGGGTTGAAGCTGCGCAGGCCGAGCGACTGCAGGATCTCGGCCGCCACCACCACCTCCTGCGTCCGCGCCTCGCCGGGCTGGGGCGTCAGCGACACGCGGATCGTGTCACCGATGCCTTCCTGCAGCAGCAGCGCCAGCGCGGCGGTCGAGGCCACCGTGCCCTTGGTGCCCATGCCGGCCTCGGTCAGGCCCAGGTGCAGCGCGTAGCGGCAGCGCCGGGCGAGCGCGCGGTAGACGCTGACCAGGTCCTGCACGCCGCTCATCTTGCACGACAGGATGATCTGCCCCGCCGGCAGGCCGAGTTCCTCGGCACGGCGCGCCGACTCGACCGCCGAGGTGACGATCGCGCGGTACATCACCTGCTGCGGCGGCTGCGGCTCGGCCAGGCGGCCGTTCTCGTCCATCAGCCGGGCCAGCAGCTCCTGGTCCAGGCTGCCCCAGTTCACGCCGATGCGCACCGCCTTGTCGTGGCGCGCCGCGATCTCCACCATCTGCGCGAACTGGCGGTCGCGCTTGTCACCCTTGCCGACGTTGCCCGGGTTGATGCGGTACTTCGACAGGGCCTCGGCGCAGGCCGGGTGCTCGCTGAGCAGCCGGTGTCCGTTGTAGTGGAAGTCGCCGACCAGCGGCACGTCGATGCCCATGCGGTCGAGCTGCTCGCGGATGTGCGGCACGGCGGCCGCGGCCTCCGGGGTGTTGACCGTCAGGCGCACCATCTCGGAACCCGCCTGCGCGAGCGCCTTGACCTGGATCGCGGTCTCGATGACCTCGACGGTGTCGGTGTTGGTCATCGACTGGATGCGCACCGGCGCGTCACCCCCGACGGTGACCTCGCGGGCGCCCCAGCGCACGCGGGCCTGCAGCCGGCGGCGTGCCGCCGGCCGGGCCGCCTCGATCGGCGCGTCGAGCGCCTCGACGGTGTGCTCGCTGGGTTGATCAGTCACGCAGGACCTGCCTTTCGTCGTTCCCGGGCCGCGGCAGCGGTCGCGCGCCGGCCCTGCCGACGCATCGATCCCGCGGCTGCCCCGGGGTTCACTTCAACACGAGCCGGGCGATGTTCTCGGCGGTCATCGGCGCGATGTCGACCACCGCGCCCCGGAAGCGCACCTCGGTCACCGCCGCGTTGCCGATCTTCACGCGCATCGGCAGTGCGCCGTCGAGCGTGACGGTCTCGCCCGGCTGCAGGCTGCGCGACAGCAGCACGCGCTCGCCGGCATCCTTGACCTCGATCCACGACTCGGCGTCGGCGCGCAGCTGCAGCGGCCCGGCCGCGTCCGAGACCCCGGCGGCGGACGCCCCGCTCGACGCGACCGGCCCGGTCGCGGTCGGGGGCGCCGAGAACACGGTCTCGACCGCCGGCGCGGGCATCGCCTCGGTGGCCGGCGCCGACGCCGCCTCCGGGGCTTCCGCGACCTCGGGACGCGGCGCCGGGCCCGCGCTGCGCTGCGGCAGCGCCGAGCGCGCCTGCTGCCACCACTCGCCGGCGCGGTCCGCGAACCCGCCGAAGAAACCGTCCGGGACCGCCCAGACCAGCGCCGCCAGCGCGAGCAGCAGCGCCGGCGCCCACGCGGCGCGCACGAAGGGGCCCCAGCTCACCGGGTCGAGCCGTGCCGACCGGTCCCGGAAGGGCGCGTTCAGGCCTTCGCTGACCTGTTCGATGCGGTGGCCGCGGGCGGCCGGCAGCAGCGCCAGCACCGGCGCCGCATCGATCTTCAGCGCCCGGCACACCGCCTGGGCGAGCGCCCGCGTGAAGGTGGCATCGGGCAGCTCGTCGAAGCGGTCGGCCTCGAGCAGTTCGAGCTTGCGCACGTGGACCTTCATCGACGCGGCCAGGCCATCCAGCGCGAGGCCCTGGGCCTCGCGCGCGTCGCGCAGCAGCCGCCCGGCGCTGCGCCCGGGCGCAGGAGGCGCCCGCTCGTCGTCGGCGCCCGCCCCGATGGGCAGCGTCGTCGGCTCACTCATCGAACTGTCTCCGCTCGTAGGCGACCGCCTCGGGCGCATTCGGGAAGCGGCCGCGCAGCTGCTCGCCGAGCAGCTGCACCTGCGGGCCGTTGCCCAGCTTCTGCTCGATGCGCGCGGCCAGCCACAGCGTCTGCGCATTGCTGACGTCGGTCTGCGCATTGACGCGGCGCATGATGAAGCGCGCCCGCTCGTACTGGCCCCGGCGGTACAGCACCTCCGACAGGTTGACCGCGATCACCGGGTTGCCGGCATCGAGCTCGTAGGCCCGGCCGAGCGTGGCCTCGGCCGTCGCCAGCTGCCCGGCGCGCGCCTGGCAGATGCCCTTGGTCATCAGCGTGCGCGCGGTGTCCGCGTAGCGCGGCACGTCCATGGCCTGGCGGAACAGGCGCTCGGCCTCGTCGTAGCGGCGCTGCTGGCAGAGGTACCAGCCGTAGTTCTGCATCGTGTCGGCGTCGGCACGGTCGATCGCCAGCGCGCGCTGGAAGCTGTCCTCGGCCAGCGCATGATCGCCGAGGTTGGCGTAGATGAGGCCGCGCAGGTTGAAGGCGGCGGCGATGGTCGGGTCCGCGGCGATGGACTGCTTCACCTCGTCGAGCGCCGTCGTCATCTGGCCGCGCGAGAAGTAGGCGGTGGCCAGTTCCAGGCGCACGCGGGCCCGGCGCGTCGCCTCGGGCTCGTCGGAGGCGGTCACCCGGTCGCGCGTCTCGCCGCGCAGCGCGGGCAGCGCGCCCGGCGTGCCGGGCACGCCCCGGGCCGCACAGCCGGCCAGCACGGCTGCCGCCAGCAGGGCGCACAGCGCGCCGGCACGGCGCGGGTTCGGCGGCAGGGTCATCGTTCGAGCTCCGCTGCGGCGCCGGGCGCCGGGTGGATGGGGATCGCGGCACGGCGCGCGCTGCGCTCGCGCAGCCGGGTGCGGTCCTGCACCTCCCCGGCCAACTGACCGCAGGCGGCGTCGATGTCGTCGCCGCGGGTCTTGCGCACCGTCGTGACCACGCCGCCGTCCTGCAGGATGCGCGCGAAAGCCTGCACCGCTGCGGCCGGCGAGCGGCGCAGGCCGGAGGCCGGGAAGGGGTTGAAAGGAATCAGGTTGAACTTGCACGCCACGCGCGGCAGTGGCTGGCCATCGGCGCTGCGGCCCGCGGCCAGCGCCAGCAGCGCGCGCGCCTGCGCCGGGCTGTCGTTCACACCGTCGAGCATGCAGTACTCGAAGGTGACGAAATCGCGCGGCGCCCGCTCGAGGTAGCGCTCGCAGGCGGCCAGCAGCTCGGCGAGCGGGTACTTGCGGTTCAGCGGCACCAGGTCGTCGCGCAGCGCATCGTCCGGGGCGTGCAGCGAGACCGCGAGCGCCACCGGGCAGTCCTCGCGCAGCCGATCGATCATCGGCACGACGCCGGACGTCGAGACCGTCACCCGGCGCCGCGACAGGCCGTAGCCGTGGTCGTCCAGCATCACGCGCAGCGCCGGCAGCAGCGCCGCATAGTTCTGCAGCGGCTCGCCCATGCCCATCATCACCACGTTGCTGATCGCGCGCTCGCCGGCGGCGAGGCCGAGGCGGCGGCGCAGCTGGTGCTCGGCGTGCCAGAGCTGGGCCAGGATCTCGCCGGTCGCCAGGTTGCGGCTGAAACCCTGGTGTCCGGTGGAGCAGAAGCGGCAGGCTACCGCGCAGCCGGCCTGCGATGAGACGCAGAGCGTGCCGCGGTCGTCCTCCGGGATGAAGACCGTCTCGACGGCGTTGCCGCCCCCGACCGAGAACAGCCACTTCACGGTGCCGTCGGCGGACACCTGCTCGCTCAGCACCTCCAGGCTCCGCACCTCGGCGGCACCGACCAGCTTGTCGCGCAGCGACTTCGCGAGGTCGCTCATGCGCGAGAAGTCGGATTCGCCGCGCTGGTGGACCCAGCGGAACAGCTGGGTGGCGCGGAAGCGCTTCTCGCCCAGCCCCTCGCACCAGGCCGCAAGCGCGTCCAGGTCGAAGTCGAGGAGGTTGACGGGGCCCATGGGGCAGGCTTCGGATGGCGTCCCCCGGCACCGCCCTCGGGGCGGGGCGGGCGTTGGGGTCAGCGGCTGTAGACGTTCATGCCCGGGAAGAAGAAGGCCACCTCGACGGCGGCCGTCTCCGGCGCGTCCGAGCCGTGCACCGCGTTGGCGTCGATGCTGTCGGCGAAGTCGGCGCGGATCGTGCCCTTCTCGGCCTTCTTCGGGTCGGTGGCGCCCATCAGCTCGCGGTTCTTCGCGATCGCGCCCTCGCCTTCCAGCACCTGGATCATCACCGGGCCGGAGACCATGAAGTCGACCAGGTCCTTGAAGAAGGGCCGGGCCTTGTGGACGGCGTAGAAGGCCTCGGCCTCGCCACGCGACAGGTGGGCCATCTTCGCGGCGATGACCTTCAGGCCCGCGCCTTCGAAGCGGGCGTAGATCTGGCCGATCACGTTCTTCGCGACCGCGTCCGGCTTGATGATCGACAGGGTACGTTCAACCGCCATCTTTTTCTCCTGGATTCAAGAACTTGGCAAAGCCCGGGATTGTAACGCCGGGGGCCTGTTCGGCCCCGTGGCGGACAGCCCCGTGGCGGCGCTCAGCGGCCGCGCTTGCCACCGCCGCGCGGGCCGCCGAACCCCCGCGAGCCGCCACCGCCGCCGCCGCCGCCGCCACCACCGCCGCCGCCACCGCCTCTCGACTTGCGGTGGAAGGCATCGGCGCCGATGTAGCCGACGGAGGTCTGCAGCGGATCCGGCTCGCGCGGCGAACCCGGCTTGCGCGGGGACGGCGGCGGCGCGCTGCCACCGGCGCCGAAGCCACCGCCGCCGAAGCGGAAGCCGCGGCCGCCGGCGGGCGAGCGCGGATTCGAGACGAAGCGCTTGTCGAAGGTCTGCTCGAGCGGGTTCGGGATGCGCGCCGGGTCGAAGTCGTCGTCCAGGTCGTCGCCGCGGTCACGCTCGCGGTCCGCACCCGGTGCGTCGTGGCGCCGCGCCGCAGCGCCGGTCGGCTGCGGACCGCGACCCTGCGGCGGACGCTCGGCCCGCTCCGTCCGCTCCGGCCGGTCGCCGCGCGGCCCCTTCGGCGGTCGCGGGCCCGGGCGCTCGCCCTTGCCGCCCCCCGCGCCGGGCTGCGGACGGCCCTCGCCCTTGCCGCCCGCCTGCGCGAGCTGGCGGATGGTGCGCACGTCGGCCGCGTCCAGGTCCACCCAGCACCCGCGCTTCAGCCCGCGCGGCAGCACCACGGTGCCGTAGCGGATCCGGATCAGCCGGCTGACCGTCAGCTCCACCGCATCGAAGAGCTTGCGCACCTCGCGGTTGCGGCCCTCGGTGATGACGACGCGGTACCAGTGGTTGGCCCCCTCGCCGCCCCCGTCCTCGATCGAGCGGAAGGACGCGGTCTGCCCATCGATGGTGACGCCATCCAGCAGCTGCTGGCGGTCCTGCGGGTCCAGCGTGCCGAGCACGCGCACCGCGTACTCGCGCTCCACGCCGAACCGCGGGTGCATCAGCTGGTTCGCCAGTTCGCCCGAATTGGTGAAGAGCAGCAGGCCCTCGGTGTTCAGGTCGAGCCGGCCGACCGACTGCCACTTGCCCTGCGGCAGCTTCGGCAGGCGGCGGAACACGGTCGGGCGCTGCTGCGGATCGTCGTGCGTGACGACCTCGCCGACCGGCTTGTGGTAGGCCACGATGCGCGGCGCCGGCGGCAGGATCCGCACCCGCACCGGCTTGCCCCGCACCTCGATGCGGTCGCCGAAGGAGATGCGCTGGCCGACGTGGGCCGGCTCGCCGTTGACGCGCACCTGCCCGTCCTGGATCAGCACCTCCATGTCGCGGCGCGAGCCGATGCCGGACTGGGCCAGCACCTTCTGCAGCTTCGGCGCATCCGGCTCCGGCAGCAGCACCCGCTTGTGCGGCGGCGGCGGCTCGGGCACGACCTCGTCCTGACCGGCGTCGAACTCGCCCGAGAGCACCTGGGCGAACACCTCGGACGGCTCGATCGGCACCGGGCGCGGCGCCGCCGCGTCGCCGTCCTCGTCGTCGCCGTCGCCGGCGGCCGTGTCCGCAGCGCCGGCAGCGACGGCAGCGCTGCCCGCCGACGGCTGCGCCACGTCGCCGGCCGGGGCATCGGCACGCAGCGGACGCTCGCCGCGGGCACCGCGCTCCTTGCCCCGGCGGCGGCGCCGTGCACCGGGTCCGTCCTCGTCGCCCAGAGCCTCGCCGTCCTCACCGGGGGCGGCGGCGCCGGCGGGGTCGGCGGCCTTGCCGTCGGCAGCGGCCTGCGCGGCCCGGGCCGGCTCGGCCGGGCCCCGCCGGTCGGCGGCGTCGCCCGCGGCGTCGCCGGCATCGCGCGCCGGCGCCTCCCCGGCCGCCTGCGGCAGCGCGGCGACCTCGGTGGACAGCGCCTCGTGCGCCATCGCCCCGCTCGGCGGACCGTCGAGCGGCAGCGCCTCCTGCCGCGGCGGCTCGTCCGTCGGCGACACGGCCGTCCCGTCGCCCGCCGCGCTGCGGCGCCGGCGCGGCGCACGCGCCGGCTTCGGCGCGTCGGCTTCATCGCCGCCGTCGGCGGCTACCACAGGCGCAGCAGGCTCGTCGGCTGCCACGGGCGCCGCCGCAGCGACGGCCTCCTCGGCCGCCCGGGTGCGGCGCCGGCGCACCGGCTTGGCCGCGGGGGCATCGCCCGCGAGCTCGGGCAGGTCGGGGGTCTCGGCGTCAGGGTTCATCGGAGGGCTTCCTCGGCGCGGCCTCGGCCGCAGGGACAGACAAGGTGTCGGGTGGCGGGAGATCGGCCGGCACGGCGGGCCGGTCGGAAATGTCGGCGGTGGCGGCCGGGGGAATCGACGAGGCTTCGGGCGCTTCGGACGCGTCGGGCGCTTCGGGCGCTTCGGACGGCTCGGGCGCAACGGAGGCATCCAGCGCGGCGTCCGCGGGCGCCGGCGCCGCAGGCTCGTGCACCGCCGGCGGCGCTGCCTCGGATGCCGGCCCAGGCTCCACAACCGGCGCCGCCTCCGCGGCCGGCGGCGACGGCGGCAGCTCGTCCAGCGCCAGCGCCGCCTGCGGATCCTCGTGCAGCGCCGCGAGCATGGCGCCGCCGGCGCCCTCGAGGGCCGGCAGCTGCTCCAGGCTGGCCAGCCCGAGGTCGTCGAGGAACTGCCGCGTCGTCGCGAACAGCGCCGGCCGGCCCGGGGCCTCGCGGTAGCCGATCACCTCGACCCAGCCGCGGTCCTCGAGCTGCTTGACGATCGGGGTGGCCACGGTGACGCCGCGGATGTCCTCGATGTCGCCGCGCGTCACCGGCTGGCGGTAGGCAATGATCGCGAGCGTCTCCATCACCGCCCGCGAGTACTTGGGCGGCTTCTCGGGGTTCAGTCGGTCGAGGTAGCCGCGCATCTCGGGCCGGCTCTGGAAGCGCCAGCCGCTGGCCACGGCGACCAGCTCGACGCCGCGGCCCTCCCAGTCGCGCACCAGTTCGTCGAGCAGCAGGCGCAGGGTGTCCGCGCCGAGCTCGTCGGCGAACAGCAGCCGCATCTCGCGCAGCGGCATCGGCTCGCGGGCGCAGATCAAGGCCGTTTCGAGGACGCGTTTGGCATCCTGGGTGTTCATCGGCGGTGTGCCATCCTCTGTCCGAGCCGGTGCTGCGCGGGCACGCGCGAACACGTCGCTGCGGTTCTGCTGGGGGCCGCTCGGGCCCATCGTTCGTCGGTCGGGTTCGCCGTGCGCCGCGACTCGCGGGGCGACGGACGTCTCGTTCCGGGGCGGCGCTCCATGCGCCGGGGGCGGCGGCTTGCGGCATCCTGCGGCAGTTCCGCCCGGCCCCGGGGGCCTCCCCCGCATCCGCGCGGAGAAGTTTCAGCCCGCGATTGTATCCGCCACGCGGCCCGCGTGGGCAGGGCTTGCCCGCGGCCGCCGGCGAGGGCCGGCGCGCCGAAGCCGGACGCCGCCGTGCGCCTGCACGGGCTCGGCACGCGGCGCAGCGCCGCGGCCTTCACGCCCTCGGCGCCCAGTCTCCGAAGGCCGCAGCCAGGTCGGGCGGCAACGGCGAGCCGAAGTGCAGCGGCCGGCCGTCCACCGGATGCGCGAAGCCCAGCGCGGCGGCGTGCAGCGCCTGGCGCTGCACGCCGCGCTCCGGGCGGCCGCCGTAGAGCACGTCGCCGACCAGCGGGTGGCCGCGCGACGCGAGGTGCACGCGGATCTGGTGGGTGCGCCCGGTGTGCAGCCGGCAGCGCACCGCGGTGCAGCGCCCGTCGCCGGCGAGCGGCTCGACGTCGGTCATCGCCGGGCGGCCGCCGCCGACCACCGCCATGCGCACGCGCGAGCGCGGGTCGCGGCCGATCGGCGCGTCGATCCGCAGCGGCCCGCCGTCCAGCCGGCCGTGCACCAGCGCCAGGTACTCGCGCCGTACGTCGCGCCGGGCGATCGCGCGCGACAGCGCCGTCACCGCGGCGAGGGTCTTGCCGACGACCAGCAGACCCGAGGTGTCCTTGTCCAGCCGGTGCACGATGCCGGCCCGCGGCAGCGCCGCCGCGCCCGCATGGTGTGCGAGCAGGCCGTTCATCAGCGTGCCCGACCAGTGGCCGGCCGCCGGGTGCACGACCCAGCCGGCCGGCTTGTCGATCACCAGCAGGGCCTCGTCCTCGTACACGACGGGCAGCGGCATCGGCTCGGGCCGGAACGCGCGCGCCTCCTGCGTCGGCCACAGCGCGACCTCGATCGCCTGGCCGGCCGCCAGCCGGCGCGCCGGGGCGGACGCCACCGCACCATCGAGCCGGACGTGGCCGTCGGCGATCAGCCGCTGCAGGTGCGCGCGCGAAAACTCGGGGGCCAGCGCCACCAGGGCCTTGTCGAGCCGCTGGCCGTGGGTGGCGACGTCGACCACGGCCGAGCGCCGCTCGACGTCGCCGGCCTCGCCGGCGTCCGAAGCGTCGGCGATGTCCTCGTCCGGCACGGCCGACCCGGCCGAGACGGCGGTATCGGCGGCGCGGTCGACGGGGGGGGGCTGCCTATAATCCTGGTTCATCCTCGACTGTCGGCGACGCGTCGCATGGCGCACGCCCCCGGCCCATGCCTTTCACGCGCCCCGTGTCCTTCGCCCATCGCCGCCCCATCGAGCCGGAGGCCGCGATGCCGGTGCGGCCGACGGCCGTGCGCGGGGCCCGTGCGGCCCGGCCGCAGGCGTTCGGCACCGCGGCGCTGCTCGCCCTGCTGCTGGCCGCCTGCAGCAACACGCCGAAGGACCAGACCGCGAACTGGACACCGGAAAGATTGTATACAGAGGCCAAGGAAGAGATGAGTGCCGGCAACTACGAGCGCGCCGGCACGCTCTTCGAGCGGCTCGAGGGCCGCGCCACCGGCACCCTGCTGTCGCAGCAGGCCCAGCTCGAGCGCGCCTACGTGATGTACCGGACGAACGAGAAGGCGCAGGCCCTGTCGATCCTGGAGCGCTTCATCAAGCTGCACCCGACCAGCCCGGCGCTCGACTACGCGCTCTACCTGCAGGGCCTGGTGAACTTCAACGACAACCTCGGCCTGCTCGGCAGCCTGTCGCGCCAGGACCTGTCCGAGCGCGACCAGCAGGCCTCGCGCGACTCCTACCAGTCCTTCAAGCAGCTGGTCGAGCAGTTCCCGCAGTCGCGCTACGCCTCCGATGCGCAGCTGCGGATGAACTACATCGTCAACTCGCTGGCCGCGTACGAGGTGCACGTGGCGCGCTACTACTTCCGCCGCGGCGCCTACGTGGCCTCGCTGAACCGCGCGCAGGCCGCGGTGCAGGACTACCAGCAATCGCCGTCGGCCGAGGAGGCGCTGGCGATCATGGTGCAGTCCTACGACCGCCTCGGCATGAAGGACCTGCGCGACGATGCCCAGCGCGTGCTCGACAAGAACTTCCCGAACAGCGGCTACCGCAGCGCCTCCAGCCTGGGCCGCAGCGCGCCCCGCGCCTGGTGGCAGTTCTGGTGAGCGCCCCCAGGGCCGGGAGCTGCCCGTCCCTCCCCCCGCGGGGGATGAGCCCGCGCCGGCCGGCCGCCCGCTGACGCGCGGGGCCCGCGCGGTCCCTCACCAGGGCAGCCGGTCCGCCGCCAGACGGGCCAGCCAGGCGGTGGCCTCGGCCTCGTCGGCCACCGGCGCCATCGGCGGCAGCGCGTCGCGCAGGCGGCGCCCGTAGTGCATGCCCGCCAGCCGCGGGTCGCACACCACGAGCAGGCCGCGGTCGCTCTCGCTGCGGATCAGCCGGCCGGCGCCCTGCTTCAGGCTGACCGCGGCCTCGGCGACGAAGTAGTCTGCGAAGGCATTGCGGCCCTGGGCCTCGAGCCGCCGCACCCGCGCCTCCACCAGCGGGTCGTTCGGCGGCGGGAAGGGCAGCTTGTCGATCACGACGCACTGCAGCGCATCGCCCGGCACGTCGATGCCCTCCCAGAAGCTCTGCGAGCCGACCAGCACGGAGCGCGGTTCGGCGAGGAAGCGGTCCAGCAGCTGGCGCTTCGGAACCTCGCCCTGCACCAGCACCTGCAGCGGCTGGCCGAGCGCCTCCAGCTCGCGCGGCAGCGCCTCGCCGATCGCGCGCAGCGCGCGCAACGTGGTCGTCAGCACGAAGCAGCGGCCGCCGAGCGCCACCGCCAGCCGCGCGCTCAGTTCCGCCACCGCGGCCGGGTGACGCGACTCGTTCGGCTTCGGGAAGCCGCGCGGCACGTAGAGCCGCGCATGCGCGGCGTAGTCGAAGGGGCTGCCGACGCGCAGGCAGCGTGCATCGTCCAGGCCCGCCGGCTCGGTGAACCAGCGCAGGCGCTCGTCCTCGCCCAGCGTCGCGGACGTGAAGACCCAGGCGCGTGGCAGCGCGCGGATCTGCTGCTGCAGCGCCTCGCGGATGTCCAGCGGCGACTCCACCAGCCGCAGCTGGTGCGCCGAGACGTCGATCCAGCGCACCCGCCCCTCGGCCGGCGGCTCGGCGAAGCCGGCTGCTCGCGCCGCCAGCTGGCGCGCGCGCTCGGCCAGGCGGGTGAAGTCGGGCGAGGCCTCCTCGACATCCTGCAGCGACGCCGCCACCGGCGCGAGCGCCGCCGCCACCCCGGCCAGCGCGGCCGCGAAGTCGGGCGCTGCCGACCGCTCCTCCCAGCGCAGCTTCACCGTGCCGCGCAGATCGCGCAGCGATCCCGCGCCGGCCAGGCGGAGCTCGCGCGCGGCGCGCTCCGCGCCGGCCGCGAGCCCCGGCCAGTCCGCCTGGCCGCGCGCCTGCTGCAGCCCGATGGCCAGCAGGTCGCGCGCGAAGTCGATCACCTGGCCGCTGCCCAGCGTGGCGCCGAGGAAGGCCACGCCGGCCTCGGCCAGCTGGTGGGCCTCGTCGAAGATGGCCGCGTCGACGCTCGGCAGCAGCTCGGCCACGCCGCTGTCGCGCAGGCTCATGTCGGCGAAGAACAGGTGGTGGTTGACCACCACCAGGTCGGCGGCGAGCGCCTCGCGGCGCGCCTTCATCACGTGGCAGCGGCGCCAGGCCGGGCAGTCGGCGCCGAGGCAGTTCTCGCGGGTCGACGTGACCAGCGGGATCACCGGATTGCGTTCGTCCAGCCCGTCCAGCTCGGCCAGGTCGCCGCTGTCGGTGCCCTGCGCCCAGCGCTCGATGCGGGCCAGGGTGCGCACCGCCCGGCGGTCGGGCAGGGTCTCGGCGTGCCGCGCCTGCTCCAGCCGGTGCAGGCACAGGTAGCTCGCCCGGCCCTTCAGCAGCGCCAGCCGCACCGGCAGTTGCAGCGCCTCGCACAGGCGCGGCAGGTCGCGCAGGAAGAGCTGGTCCTGCAGGCTCTTGGTGGCGGTGCTGACCAGCACCCGGCCGCCGGCGAGCAGGGCCGGCACCAGGTAGGCGAAGGTCTTGCCGACGCCGGTGCCCGCCTCGGCGACCAGCACGGCGCGGTCCTCGAGGGCCTGCGCCACGGCGGTGGCCATCTCCAGCTGGGCCTCGCGGGGCTGGTAGCGCGGGTCCGCCGCCGCCAGCGGCCCGGCGGCCCCGAAGGCGGCCAGCACCGCCTCGCGCAGCGTGCCCGGCGCGGCCGCGGCGCGCGCGGGGCGCGCAGCGCCGGCGGGCGCCGTCGCCCGCGCCGGCTGCGCGTCCGACGCCCCGGCGAGCAGGTCGTCGAGCCCATCCTCGGGCGGGGAATCGAGCCCGTGCTCGGGCAGCGGAGGGTTCACGCGGGCTCGGGCGGCTCGATCTCGGCCTCGAGCCGGGCGATCCGGTCGCGCAGCAGCAGGCGCCGCTTCTTCAGCCGGCGCAGCGCCAGCTCGTCGTCCGGGTGGGACACGCCGGCCTGGTCGATCAGCGCGTCGAGGTCCGCATGCTCCATCCGCAGTTCGATCAATTGGCGCGTCAGCGAATGAAGGTTGTCGTCCATGCCCGGCCCGGCGGTGGGGAGCGCGCCCGACGCCAGCGCGGCCCGGCCGCGGCGCCAGGTCCGCGACAGGGGCTGCGCGGCAACACCGGGTGCGCGAGCACGCCGGCAGCGAAGCGCCGGGATTATAGTTTTGGGCATGAGCATCGTGACCACCGGCCACCGTCTGTCGGCCGCCACCGGGCTGCATCGCGGCGACCGGGCCTACCAGCAGGACCAGGTGATCGTGCTGGGCCACAGCCGCGTCCCCGGCTGCGCCATGGCCGTGCTGGCCGATGGCATGGGCGGCAAGAGCGGGGGCCGCAAGGCCGCCGACCAGGTCATCCTGACCGCGCAGCAGCTGTTCGAGCGCTTCTCGCCCGGCAGCGACGATCCGGTGGAGACCCTGCGCCAGCTGGTGCTCGAGGCCCACCTGATGATCAAGCTGACCGCGATCACCGCCGAGGAGGAGCCGCACAGCACGGTCGCGGCCTTCATCGTGCTGCCGACGCGCGAGTGCGTGACGGTGCACGCGGGCGATTCCCGCGTCTACCACTTCCGCGGGCCCGACATGGCCTTCCGCACCTCCGACCATTCCTACGTGCAGCGCCTGATCGACGAGGGCGACCTGACCGAGGACGAGGCCAACACCCACCCGCAGTCCAACCTGCTCACCGGCTGCCTCGGCACGCTGCGCGACCCGCCGATCAGCCTGCACCGGCTCGGTCGGCTCGAGGTCGGCGATGCGGTGATGGCCTGCAGCGACGGGCTCTGGCACTACTTCTCGCCGATCGAGATGGGCTCGATCACGCACGCACTGCCGCCGCGCGAGGCCGGCGAGATGCTGATCGGCAAGGCCCGCGAGCGCGCCCGCGGCACCGGCGACAACCTCTCGCTGGCGCTGGTGCGCGTCGAGCCGCTGGGCTGATCAGCGGCCCGCCGGCGCGCCCGACGCCGCCGGCGGCGGGATCTCCGGCCGCGGCGGCAACCCGGCGGCCGGCGCGCGCGTCGAGGCCGGACGCGCATCGCGTTCGGCCTCGCGGCGCGCCGACTCCGTGCGCCGCCGATCGGCGGCGCGCGAGCGCTGCGCCGCCGCTTCGGCATCCGGCACCGGCGCGATCCGGCCCGCGCGTGGTGCCGGTGCCGCGCGCGGACCCCGTGCCGCCCGGTCCGGCGCGTCGGGTGCCGCCGACGCGGCTGCGGCCGGCGCAGGCGTCGCGGTCCCCGGCACCGTCGGCACGGGCGATCGGCCGTCCGTGGCCGCCGCCGGCAGCCGCGGACGTGCCGGCGTCCCGACGGGCGCGGCCGCGCGCTCGACCGCCTCGGTCTTCAGGCGGATGGCCTCGAGGCGCTCGGCCGCACGGCGGCGCCGCTCGGCCGCGTCCAGCACCTCTTCCTCGCGGCGCAGCGCGTCGACGCGCTCGCGCCGGTGGCGCCGCGCGGCGTCGAGGCAGTCGGTCACCGCGAAGCGCGACGCACAGGCATGCGCCTGCGCCTGGTATTGCCAGGCCGCGTCCGCACGCCCGGCGGCGATGCGTGCCCGCTCGGCCCGCACGTCCACCGCACCGGGCGCAACGGCCGAGGCCGCAACGGCCGCGCCCGGAACCGCCGAGGCCGGTGCCGCGCCGGCGGCCGCCGCAGCCGCCGAGGCCGGCCCCGCCAGCAACGGCCCGCCCAGCAGCGCTGCGAGGAGAGCGGTGCCGGCACGCATCAGGTCAGCCCCGTGTCCACGTCGCGCCGCGCCAGCGCGAGGTACTCGGCCGACTGCATCTCGTGCAGCCGCGACACGGTGCGCGGGAACTCGTGCGCCAGCGGGCCTTCGGTGTACAGCGCCTCGGCCGGCACGGCGGCGGACAGGATCAGCTTGACGCGCCGGTCGTACATCACGTCGACCAGCCAGGTGAAGCGGCGCGCCTCCGACGCGTAGCGCGGCGGCATCTGCGGCACGCCCGACAGCAGCACGGTGTGGAACTGCGACGCGATCTCGAGGAAATCGTTCTGCGAGCGCGGCTTCGCGCACAGCTCGGCGAAGTCGAACCAGACCACGCCGCCGGCCTTGCGCCGCGCGCGCAGCTCGCGGTGCTCGATCAGCAGCCGCGGGTCCTCGTCGCGCGCCTCGGCCAGGCGGTCGAAGGCCGCCGCCAGCGCCGCATCGGCCTCGGGCCCGAGCGGCACGTGGTAGGTCTCGACGGTGGCCAGGGTCTGGGCGCGGTAGTCGGTGCCATTGTCGACGTCGATCACCTCGAGGCGCTGCTTCAGCAGCTCGATCGCCGGCAGGATGCGGTCGCGGTGCAGGCCGTTCGGGTACAGCCCGTCGGGGTGGAAGTTCGAGGTCGTCACGATGCTGACGCGGTGCTCGAACATCGATTCCAGCAGCCGGTGCAGGATCATCGCATCCGTGACGTCGGCGACGTGGAACTCGTCGAAGCAGATCAGGCGGAAGCGCCGCGAGATGCGCTCGCCGAGCACCTTCAGCGGGTCGGGCGTGCCGTGCAGGTCGGCCAGCTCCCGGTGCACCTCGCGCATGAACTCGTGGAAGTGCAGCCGCGTCTTGCGCTGCAGCGGCACGGCCTGGAAGAAGCAGTCCATCAGGAAGCTCTTGCCGCGGCCCACCCCGCCGAACATGTAGACGCCGCGCGGGATCGGCGGGCGCACCAGCAGCTTGGTCAGCGCATTGCGCCGGCGGGCCTTGTAGTCGGCCCATTCCTGCTCGCAGCGCGCCAGCGCCTCGATGGCACGCCGCTGCGCGGGGTCGCTCGTGTAGCCCCGCTCGGCCAGCGCCGCCTCGTAGATCGCGCGGACCGACACGCGATCAGAAGTTCAGCGTGCGCTTGTCGACCGCCAGCGCCGCTTCCTTCGTCGCCTCGCTGAGCGAGGGGTGGGCGTGGCAGATGCGCGCGATGTCCTCGGCCGAGGCCTTGAACTCCATCGCCACCACCGCCTCGGCGATCAGCTCCGAGGCCATCGGGCCGACGATGTGCACGCCGAGGATCTCGTCGGTCGTCGCATCGGCGAGGAACTTGACCATGCCGGTGGTGTCGCCGAGCGCGCGCGCACGGCCATTGGCCAGGAAGGGGAAGCTGCCGGCCTTGTAGGCCCGGCCTTCCTGCTTCAGCTGCTGCTCGGTGCGGCCCACCCACGCGATCTCGGGGCTGGTGTAGATCACCCACGGGATGGTGTTGAAGTTCACGTGGCCGTGCTGGCCGGCGATGCGCTCGGCCACCGCGACGCCCTCCTCCTCGGCCTTGTGCGCCAGCATCGGCCCGCGCACCACGTCGCCGATCGCCCAGACGTTCGGCAGGTTGGTGCGGCAGTCGTCGTCGACGCGGATGGCGCCCCGCTCGTCCAGCGCCAGGCCGACCGCCTCCGGCTGCAGGCCGGTCGTGTTCGGCACCCGGCCGATCGAGACGATCAGCCGATCGACCGCCAGCACCTGGGCCGCGCCCTTGGCATCGACGTACTCGACCCGCACGCCGTCGGCGCCGCTCGTCACGCTGCCGATCTTCACGCCGAGCTCGATCTTCAGGCCCTGCTTCGTGAAGGCCTTGTGCGCCTCCTTCGCGATCTGCTCGTCGACGGCGCCGAGGAAGGTGGGCAGCGCCTCCAGCACCGTCACGCGGGCGCCCAGGCGGCGCCACACCGAGCCCATCTCCAGCCCGATCACGCCCGAGCCGATGACGCCCAGCGTCGCAGGCACGGCCGGGATGCGCAGCGCGCCGTCGTTGCTGAGGATGCGGTCCTCGTCGAAGGCCGCGCCGGGCAGCGCGCGCGGGTTCGAGCCGGTGGCGACGATCACGTGGCGCGCCGTCAGCGTCTCCTCGGCGGCGCCGCTGACGCGGATCTCGTAGGCCCCGTCCTTCGCGGCGGCGAAGGCGCCGCGGCCGTGGAAGAAGCTGACCTTGTTCTTCTTGAACAGGTAGAGGATGCCGTCGTTGTTCTGCTTCACGACCGCGTCCTTGCGGCCGAGCATCCGGGCCACGTCGATCGACAGGTCCTTGAGCCCGATGCCGTGGTCCGCGAAGTGGTGGCCGGCGTGCTCGAAGTGCTCGCTCGACTGCAGCAGCGCCTTGCTCGGGATGCAGCCGACGTTGGTGCAGGTACCGCCCGGGGCCGGCCCGCCCTTGTCGTTCTTCCACTCGTCGATGCAGGCGGTGTTCAGGCCGAGCTGTGCCGCGCGGATCGCGGCGATGTAGCCGCCCGGCCCGCCGCCGATCACCACCACGTCGAATTGCTTGCTACTCATGAGTCCATCCAGTCAGATCAGGCGGCCGCGGTGGCCCGGCAGCGCCGGGCGCCCGCGGCGTTCCCTCGAGGCGGAGCGGCACGAGCCGCTCCACGGCGGGTCAGATGTCGAACAGCAGGCGCGCCGGGTCTTCCAGCGCCTCCTTCATCGTGACCAGGCCCAGCACCGCCTCGCGGCCGTCGATGATGCGGTGGTCGTAGCTCATCGCCAGGTAGTTGATGGGACGCACCACCACCTGGCCGTTCTCCACCACCGCCCGGTCCTTCGTCGCGTGCACGCCGAGGATCGCGCTCTGCGGCGGGTTGATGATCGGGGTCGACAGCATCGAGCCGAACACGCCGCCGTTGCTGATCGAGAAGGTGCCGCCGGTGAGCTCTTCCAGGCCGAGCTTGCCGTCCTTGGCCTTCTGGCCGAACTCGGCGATCTTCTTCTCGATGTCGGCAAAGGACATCTGGTCGACGTTGCGCAGGATCGGCACCACCAGGCCGCGCGGCGAGCCGACGGCGATGCCGATGTCGAAGTAGCCGTGGTAGACGATGTCGTTGCCGTCCACCGAGGCGTTCAGCACCGGGTACTTCTTCAGCGCCGCGACTGCCGCCTTCACGAAGAAGCTCATGAAGCCGAGCTTGACGCCGTGCTCCTTCTCGAACTTCTCCTGGAACTTCTTGCGCATCTCCATCACCGGGGCCATGTTGACCTCGTTGAAGGTGGTGAGGATGGCGTTGGTCGCCTGCGACTGCAGCAGGCGCTCGGCGACGCGCGCGCGCAGGCGGCTCATCGGCACGCGCTGCTCCGGCCGGTCGCCGAGGCTCTGCACGCTCGGCGCGGACACGGCCGGCAGCGGCGCGCGGGCGGCCGGGGCCGGTGCGGCCTTGGGGGCCGCGGCGGGGGCGGCAGCCGGCGCCGCCGGCTTCGCACCAGCCTGCACCGCGGCCAGCACGTCGCCCTTGGTCACGCGCCCGTCGCGGCCGGAGCCGGCGACGTCGGTGGCGGCCAGGCCCTGCTCGGCCAGCAGCTTGGCCGCGGCCGGCATCGCGACATCGCCCTTGGTGGCGGCTGCGGCCGGCGCCGCAGCCGGGGCACCCGGCGGCGGGCCGCCGGCGGGCACGGGCTTGATCTCGAGCGGGCTGACGGCCTCGGTGCCCTCGGTGTCGATCTTCGCGATCACCTCGTCGGCGACGACGGTGTCGCCGTCCTGCTTGATGATCTGCGCCATCACGCCGGCCACCGGCGCGGGCACCTCGAGCACCACCTTGTCGGTCTCGATCTCGATCAGGATCTCGTCGATCTGCACCGCCTCGCCGGGCTTCTTCTTCCATTGCAGCAGCGTCGCTTCGGCGACCGACTCCGACAGCTGCGGGACCTTGACTTCTACGATTGCCATGACTTGTCTTTCGGGTTGAGCGCCGCCTCGTGCCCCGGGGGCCGGCGGCCGGCCGCCGGGGGTACCGGACTGCGGACCGGCTCCCCTCGGCGGCTGGGCGACGTGCGCTGCGGCACGCGCGGGATCACTTGGTGAGGACGAAGCCCTTCAGCTTGCCGAAGGCCTGGTCGAGCAGGGCCTTGAGCTGCTCCTGGTGCAGGTGGGCATAGCCGACCGCCGGCGACGCCGAGGCCGGGCGGCCGGCGTAGCCGAGGCGCTGGCCGTCGAGCATGTTCTCGTGCACGTAGTGCTGCACGAAGAACCAGGCGCCCTGGTTCTGCGGCTCGTCCTGGCACCAGACGATGTCGGTGGCGTTCGGGTACCTGCGCAGCTCGGCGGCGAAGGCCTTGTGCGGGAAGGGATAGAGCTGCTCGACACGGATGATCGCGGTGTCGGCGGTCTTCTTCTCGTCGCGGCGCTTGACCAGGTCGTAGTAAACCTTGCCGGAGCAGGCGATCACGCGCTTGACCTTCTCCGCCACCAGCTCGGTCGAGGTCTCGCCGATCACGGTGCGGAACTCGCCGCGCGTGAACTCGGACAGCGGCGAGGTCGCGTCCTTGTTGCGCAGCAGCGACTTCGGCGTCATCAGCACCAGCGGCTTGCGGAACATGCGCACCATCTGCCGCCGCAGCACGTGGAAGATCTGGCTCGCCGAGGTCGGCTGCACGATCTGCATGTTGTTGTCGGCGGCCAGCTGCATGAAGCGCTCGAGGCGCGCCGAGCTGTGCTCCGGGCCCTGGCCCTCGTAGCCGTGCGGCAGCATCAGCGTGATGCCGTTGGCCCGGCCCCACTTGACCTCGCCGGACGCGATGAACTGGTCGATCACGACCTGGGCGCCGTTGGCGAAGTCGCCGAACTGGGCCTCCCAGATCGTCAGCGTGTTCGGCTCGGCCGACGCATAGCCGTACTCGAAGCCGAGCACCGCCTCTTCCGACAGGATCGAGTCGATCACGACGAAGGGGGCCTGGTTGTCGGCCACGTTCTCCAGCGGCACGTAGGTGCCGGTGTCGAACTTCTCGCGGTTCTGGTCGTGCAGCACCGCGTGGCGGTGCGTGAAGGTGCCGCGCCCGCAGTCCTCGCCGGACAGGCGCACGCCGTAGCCGCTGGCGACGAGCGACGCGAAGGCCAGGTGCTCGCCCATGCCCCAGTCGACGTTGATCTCGCCGCGGCCCATCGCCGCGCGGTCGGCGATCACCTTCTCCACCAGCGGGTGCACCTTGAAGTTCGAGGGCACGGTGGTGATGCGCTCGGCGAGGCGCTTGATCTCGGCCAGCGGCAGCGCGGTGTCGGCCGCGTCGGTCCACTTCTTGCCGAGGAAGGGCGACCAGTCGACCGCGTACTTGCTCTTGTAGTTGGTCAGCACCGGGTCGATGGTGTGCTTGCCCGCATCCATCGCGGCGCGGAACTCCTTGACCATCGCGTCCGGGCCATCGGCGGGCAGCACACCCTGGGCCACCAGCTTGTCGCCGTACAGGCGCCGGGTGCCCGGGTGCTGGCCGATCTTCTTGTACATCAGCGGCTGCGTCAGCGCCGGCGTGTCCTGCTCGTTGTGGCCCAGCTTGCGGAAGCAGACGATGTCGAGGACGACGTCCTTGTTGAACTCCTGGCGGTAGTCCAGGCAGAGCTGGGTCGCGAAGATCACCGCCTCGGGGTCGTCGCCGTTCACGTGCAGCACCGGGGCCTCGATCATCTTGACGACGTCGGTGCAGTACAGCGTGGAGCGCGAGTCGCGCGGATCGCTGGTGGTGAAGCCGATCTGGTTGTTGATGACGACGTGGACCGTGCCGCCGGTGTAGTAGCCGCGGGTCTGGGCCAGCGCCAGCGTCTCCATCACCACGCCCTGGCCGGCGAAGGCGGCGTCGCCGTGCACCTGGATTGGCAGCACGGAGTCGCCTTCCTTGTCGCCGCGGCGGTCCAGCCGCGCCTTGACCGAGCCTTCGACGACCGGGTTCACGATCTCGAGGTGCGAGGGGTTGAAGGCCAGGCTCAGGTGCACCGGGCCGCCGGCCGTCGAGACGTCGCTCGAGAAGCCCTGGTGGTACTTCACGTCACCCGAGGGCAGGCTTTCCGGCGCGGTGTGGTCGAACTCGGAAAACAGGTCCTTCGGCGACTTGCCGAGCGTGTTCACCAGCACGTTCAGGCGGCCGCGGTGGGCCATGCCGATGACGATCTCCTGCACGCCGCTCTGGCCGCCGCGCTGCACCAGCTCGTCCATCGCGGCGATGAAGCTCTCGCCGCCTTCGAGCGAGAAGCGCTTCTGGCCGACGTACTTGGTGTGCAGGTAGCGCTCCAGGCCCTCGGCCGCCGTCAGGCGGTTCAGGATGTGCGTCTTCTTCTCGTTCGAGAAGACGGCGCGCGCCCGGCTGCTTTCGAGGCGCTGCTGCCACCAGCGCTTCTCGCCCGGGTCGGTGATGTGCATGTACTCGGCGCCGATCGAGCCGCAGTAGGTCTCGCGCAGCGCCTGCACGATCTCGCGCAGCGTCATGTGCTCCGCGGTCGTGAAGTAGGTGTTGGTCGCGCTGAACGAGATGTCCATGTCGGACTCGCTCAGGTCGTAGAAGGCCGGCTCCAGCTCGGGAATCTTCGGCCGCTCCTGGCGCTTCAGCGGGTCCAGGTCGGCCCAGCGCGAGCCGAGGAAGCGGTAGGCGGCGATCAGCGACTGGACATGCACCTGCTTGCGCGCGACCGCCAGGTCGGCGCTGCTGGCCTTGTTGCCGAAGGCGTTCGCCTTGGCACGCTGCGCGAAGGATTCGACGATCGGCGCGTGGGCGACGTCGCGGCTGTCGCTGCCGTCGACCGCCGGCACGTGCTGCAGGGCGTCGAAATAGGCGCGCCAGTTGTCGGGAACCGAGCCGGGATTGTCGAGGTAGGCCTCGTACATCTCCTCGACATAGGGCGCGTTGCCCCCGAACAGGTACGAGTTCGACCTGTACTCTTGCATCATTTCGCTCACCTCTTCCGCCGGTTTCCAGCGTGACAGTGGGTTCAGACAACCTTCCGCGGCTCGGCTTGACCGGTTGGCGGATTGCGACCCGCCTTTACTCTGTTGCCAGAAAAGGGGACGGGAAGGACCAGAGGCGCGCACTGTAGCACCGCCCCCGTGACAAAAGCCGCCGGTGTTGGTTTGCATCCACGCCGAATCACCGCGAATTCGCACCGCGCCGGGGCGCGCCTCCCCGAAACGGGTCGCCGTCGCGGAATCGGCGGGTTCCGGCGGTGCAGTTCGGGGCATCCGCCCGGGCGCCCGGCGGCGACACTCGGCCCACCACCGTCCGCCCCACCCGGTTCCCCACCGATGCCGCGCGTCATTTACCTGCACGCCGAAGCGCCGCCCAAGCCGGCGCCCGGCCGCCCCTGCAACGGCTGCGGGGTGTGCTGCGCCAGCGAACCCTGCCCGCTGGGCATGCTCGCGAGCCGGCGCCGCCGCGGCGCCTGCCGGCTGCTGCGCTGGGACGCCGGCGGCGCCCGCTACCGCTGCGGGCTGCTCGACGCCCCCGGCGGGGCCGCCGGGCCGCTGCGGCGCCACGTGGCCGCGGCCTGGCGGCGCTTCCTGGCGCGCCGCATCGGCGCCGGCCAGGGCTGCGATGCGAGCCTGGAGGCGGTGCCGGCGGACGCGCCGGCCGCCTGACCCGGACCCACCGGCCGCCGGAGCCGTCGCGCCGGCCGGCCGGCGCGCTTCAGGCGGTGGCCAGCCCGAGCCGGGCGCGCGCCGCCTCGTACTCGCGCCGCAGCCGCGCGACCAGTTCCGCCGCGGGCACCACCCGGTCGACCGCGCCGATGCCCTGGCCACAGCCCCAGATGTCCTTCCAGGCCTTGCGCGCGCCGCCGCCGAAGTTCATCGCGCTCGGATCGCTCTCCGGCAGCGCGTCCGGGTCCAGCCCGGCGGCGCGGATCGAACCCTTCAGGTAGTTGCCGTGCACGCCGGTGAAGAGGTTGCTGTAGACGATGTCGTCGGAGCTGCTGTCGACGATCATCTGCTTGTAGCCGTCGACCGCACGCGCCTCGTCGGTCGCGATGAAGGCGCTGCCGATGTAGGCGAAGTCGGCGCCCATGGCCTGGGCCGCCAGCACGGCGTCGCCGGTGGCGATGGCGCCACTGAGCGCCACCGGGCCGTCGAACCAGCGCCGGATCTCCTGGATCAGCGCGAAGGGGCTCTTCACGCCGGCGTGGCCGCCGGCGCCGGCCGCCACCGCGATCAGGCCGTCGGCGCCCTTGTCGATCGCCTTGTGCGCGAAGGTGTCGTTGATGATGTCGTGCAGCACGACCCCGCCCCAGGCATGCACCGCGTCGTTCACGTCGGTGCGGGCGCCCAGCGAGGTGATCACGATCGGCACCTTGTACTTCGCGCAGACGGCCATGTCGTGCTCGAGCCGGTCGTTGCTCTTGTGCACGATCTGGTTGATCGCGAACGGCGCGGCCGGCCGGTCGGGGTGGGCCCGGTCGTGGGCCGCGAGCGCCTCGGTGATCTCGGCCAGCCACTCGTCGAGCTGCTCGGCCGGGCGCGCGTTCAGCGCCGGCATCGAGCCGACGACGCCCGCCGTGCACTGGGCGATCACGAGCTTGGGGTTGCTGATGATGAAGAGCGGCGAGCCGATGATGGGCAGCGGCAGGCGGCTCAGGACGGGCGGCAGGGGCACGGACGGACTCCGGTGAAGGCTTCGGGACGGCGGCCGTGCGGCGCACCCGGGCGCCGCGCCGCGCCGGCGCGGCCCCGATCATGCCGTGTCGGCGGGGCAGGCGTGCGTCGCGTGGGCGACGCCGGCCCCGGCGATGGCAGCGGCGCGCACCCCGGGCCCGTCAGGGGCCGGGGTCCTCGACGCAGAAGGCGTGGATGGTCGCCAGCAGGTCCTCGCGCCGCACCGGCTTGCTGAGGTGGGCATTGCAGCCGGCGGCGAGGCTGCGCTGGGCGTCGATCGCATAGGCCTGGGCCGTGAGCGCGATCACCGGGACCGGCCGCCGCCCGTCCTGCCGCTCGATGCGCCGGATCGCCCGGGTCGCCTCGAGGCCGTCGATGCCGGGCAGGCGCATGTCCATCAGCACCAGCCCCGGGCGCCCGTCCCTGAACTTCTCGATCGCCGCCTCGCCGTCGCGGGCGACGTCGAGGTCGATGTCGTCCTCGGCCAGCATCGCCGCGACGATCATCACGTTGACCTCGTTGTCCTCGGTCAGCAGCACCCGCAGGCGACCGTCGCGGCGCTCCGCGCGCGGCAGCGGCGGCGAGGCCAGCACCGGCGCCGGGCCGGCCCGGAACGTCTCCGCAGATGCCCCGGCCGCGGCGCCCGGCGCCGCCGGCGTGGACGGCGGCCCCTGCGGTGCGTCCGGGTCGCCCGGCGCCACCGTCGCCCCGTCCAGCAGCGGCGCCAGCCCCCAGCGCGGCGGCAGCGCCGCGGGCGGCAGCGCGATGCAGAACTCGAAGCGCGCCCCCTGGCCCAGCGCGCTGTGCAGCGCCAGGCGTCCGCCCATCTGCTCCACCAGGCTGCGCGCGATCGCCAGCCCCAGCCCGGTGCCCGCCGCCGGCGCGCCGCCATCGACCTGGGCGAAGCTCTCGAACACCCGCGCATGCTCGCTCGGATCGATGCCGATGCCGGTGTCGCTGACGGCAAAGCGCACCGCGTGCGGCCCGTCCGCGGCGCCTGCCTGCGGCGCCACCGCGACCTCGACCCGGCCGGTCGGCGTGAACTTGATCGCATTGCCGACCAGGTTGGTCAGCACCTGGGCCAGGCGGCGGCGGTCGCCGAGCACCACGGGCGGCAACTCGTCGGCGATGCGCCAGTCGAGCATCAGCCCACGCCCGCTGGCCTTGCCCGCCAGCAGCGCCGCCTGCTCGTCGAGCAGCTCGCGCAGCGCGAACGGGGCAGGCTCGAGGGCGAGGCGGCCGGCCTCGATGCGCGACAGGTCCAGCAGGTCGTCGATCAGCGCCGACAGGTGCTGCCCGGAGCGGCGGAACACCTCGACGTAGCGCTGCTGGTCCGGGTCCAGCGGTGTGCGCTGCAGCAGCTGGGCCACGCCGAGCAGCGCGTTCATCGGCGTGCGGATTTCGTGGCTGACATGGGCCAGGAAGTCGCTCTTCGCGCGGTTCGCCGCGTCGGCCACCGCACGTTCCAGCCGCAGCCGGCGGTTCGCGCGCGCCGCCGCGTGCAGCTGCAGCACCGTGGCCTGGAGCGCGCCGGCGGCCAGGATGGCCAGCGGCAGCAGCAGCGCGGCCTGGCGCGCGGCCAGCGCCAGCGCGGCCACGGCCAACCCCGTCACGAGCGCCGCGGCGCCCAGCGTGGCGCCCAGGTCCCAGGCCAGCGCCGGCCGCCGGCGCCGCCACAGCCACAGCCCGGGGCCGAGCGCCAGCAGCACCAGCAGCGCGTCCAGCCAGGGGGTGCGCGGGTCGACCACGTCGCCCTGGCGCAGCACCGCGTAGGCGGTGGCCAGGACGCGGAAGCCGTTGTGCAGCCCGAACGGCGTCATCGCCAGGTCGCCGAGGAAGGCGCTGCTGCCGATGAAGACGGTGCGCCCGTCCACCATCTCGCGCAGCCCCGCCCCCTCGCTCACGCCCAGCGCCGCCGCCATCAGCGTGTTGAAGGGCAGGCTGGCCACCGCGTCCGCGTTCGGCGGCATCGACAGCGTGATGCTGCCGTCGCCGCCGGCCGGCCAGCGCTGCGCGCCGAGCGCCAGCGTCGCCCCGTCGAAGGCCAGCTCCTCGCCGGGCCGCTCGAGCAGCAGCGGCGCCAGCGCGAGCGACGGGAAGAGCCGGCCGCCGGCCTGGTGCAGCAGCGGCAGCCGGCGCAGCTGGCCGTCGCCGTCGAGCGGGGTCGACACCAGCCCGATGCGGCCCGGCCGCAGCGCCTGCTCGGGCACGCCGGACAGCAGCACCGACGCGGGCAGCGCGAGCGCCTCCCAATGCACCGCGGCGGGCGTGCCCCCTCCCGACACGGGCACCGCCAGACGTGCGGCCAGCCCCTCCAGCGCCGGGTCCGATTCGCCGGCATGGCGCTGCCCGGCCGCCGCCAGCACCACGTCGCCGCGCTCGCCGAGCGCGCGCGCGAGCGCACTGTCGCCATTGCGCGGCTCGTCGAAGACGATGTCGAGCACGACCACGCGGGCGCCCAGCTCGCGCAGGTACTGCACGGCCAGCGCATAGGTGTCGCGCGAGTAGGGCCAGGGCCCGAGCCGCGGCCGCAGCGCGCGCACCGAGGCGTCGTCGATGTCGACCAGCAGCACCTGCGGGTAATGGGCCGGCCGCGCCACCGCGCGCAGCATCGCGTCCTGCAGCGCCGCACCCAGCCGCACGCCCGGCGGGCTCCACGCGAGCAGCGCGGCGAGCAGCAGGCTCAGCAGCGGCACCGCGGCCAGGCCCAGCGCTCCCGCCACGGGCCCGCCGGCGGCGGCGTCCGGGCGCGCGTCGCGACCGGACCACCACCGCCGCAGGCGCTGGATCGGGGAGGCGGCCGGTCCCGGCATCGCAGGGTCGGTCACTCGGGCGTCAAGGCCCCCGCGGGAGCCAGAGGCTGTCCCACCACGGGACGGCCGGCACCTCGACGGTCAGCGGCGGGCCGAAGTCGCCGACCGCGCTGTCGCCCAGCACCGAGCGCAGCCGGGCATAGACCGTGCCGGCGGCCGGGCGCGGCAGCTGCAGCTGGCCGCCCCAGTGGCGCTGCTCGGCCAGGCGCTGCTCGAAGCCGGGGTCGCGCGCGAGCTGCAGGTCCACGCCCTGCCCCGGCGCGCTCGCACGCCAGCGCAGCAGCAGGTGCGCCGGGCTGAGCTGCGGCGGCTCCCACTGCGGCGGCGGCGGGCTCGCGCGCAGGTCGAACTGCCGCACCGCGCCCCAGGGCCCGCGGGCCCCGGCGGGCCGGCCCGCGCCGGACGGCAGCGCGGCCACGCGCCAGGCGTACACGCCCGGCGGCAACTGCAGCACGGCCTCGCGGCCGGGCAGCCGGGCCTCGTAGGCCGGCGGGTCGAAGCGCCCGTCGCGGCCGACCTGCAGCAGCACGCCGGCGCCGTCCGCCGGCGCGGCCCAGCGCAGCCGCACCGCCGGGCCGGCGACCACGCGGCCGGGCGCCGGTTCCTGCAGCGCCGGCGCGAACGGCCGGAGCGCCAGCTCGAAGCGCCCCTCGGCATCCTTCCCCTCGAGGCCCTCGGCGTCGATCGCGCGGACGCGCCAGCGGTAGGGGCCGTCGGCCGGCAGCGCGTCGGCGTCCCAGGTGCTGCCCGGCTCGTCGACACGGCGCTCGGCCACCAGCGCATCCGCGCCCGCCGCGGCGAACAGCTGCACCCGGTAGCCGCGCGCGCCGTCGACCGGCGTCCAGTCCAGCCGCAGCGGCCCCTGCTCGACGCGCCCGGCCGCGGCGGCCAGCGGCGCGGGCAGCAGCGGGCGCGGCGGCGCGACGGGCTCGCCGCGCCGCGCCTGCGTGCCCTGGCCGGCCGGCACCAGCAGGCCGTCGGCGGCGGGCGCACCGGGCGTGCCCGCGGCGTCGGCCGCCGCCGCGGCGACGCCGCCCGACAGCACCTCCAGCCGCGCCGCGCCACCATCCTCGACGCCGACGCGGAAATCGGTGCCGCGCACCCCCAGGTGGATCGCCGGCGTGCGCACCTCGAAGGCCGGCGTGCGGCTCGCGTTCGGCTCGACGCGGGTGTCGGCGCCGCCCCGGTCGACCCGCACCCCGGTGTCGGTGATGCCGCTGCGGCCATAGACCAGCAGCCGCTCGAGCGTGACCCGGCTGCCCGGCACCACCAGCAGCCGCGAGCCGTCGGCGAAGCGCAGGCTGGCCGCGCCGCCAGGGCCGGTCGCCAGCGCGTCGCCGGCGCGCAGGCGCTCGCCGGGCACGGCCAGGGCCTGCGGCGGCGCCCCGTCGCGCAGCAGGTCCACCGCGCCAGCGACGTGCACCACCTCGGCGACCGCCGCATCGCGCCGCAGCCAGTCGAAGGGCAGCCGCAGCACGCTGCCGGGCACCAGCCGTCGCGGGTCCGCGATGCCGTTCAGGCGCTGGACCTGCGGCCAGTCCCCGGGGCGCTGCAGATAGAGCGCCGCCAGCCCGATCAGCGTGTCGCCGGCGGCGATGCGGTAGGGCCACTCGCGGCCGGCGGCCGGCGGTGTCGCCGACGCCGACGCCGGCGCCGGCGGGGGCGCGGCCGGCGCGAGCGACGCCGGCGCGCGCGCCGGCCCGGCCGGGGTCGCGGCCCCTGCGGCCCCGGCGGCGACCCCGAGGCCCGCGGCCAGCGCCACCGTGGCCCCGATCACGCCCTGCGCACCCCCTCGCCCGTGCCGTCCCATGACCTGCTCCTGCCGCGACGCCGCGCACCCCGGCGCGAACCGACGCGGCTTTTACCATGCAGCCGGTTGTCCGCGCGCCCGTCGGACTGCGGGGCCTGCGGCGCCGTCAGTGCGCCTCGTCCCAGTTGGGCCCGGCGCCGACCTCGGCCAGCAGCGGCACGCGCAGCGTGGCGACCGAGGCCATGATCCGCGGCAGCGCCTCGCGCGCCCAGTCCAGCTCGGCCTGCGGGACCTCGCAGACCAGCTCGTCGTGGACCTGCATCACGATGCGCGTGGCCCGGCCTTCCTCGTCGAGGCAGCGCTGCAGCGCGATCATCGCGCGCTTGATCAGGTCGGCCGCGGTGCCCTGCATCGGCGCATTGATCGCCTGCCGCTCGGCGGCACTGCGCCGCGGCCCGTTGCCACCGTTGATGTCGGGCAGCACGATGCGCCGGCCGAACAGCGTCTCCACCCAGCCCTGCGCGCGCGCCGCAGCGCGCGTCTCGTCCATGTAGCGCTTGACCCCGGCGAAGCGCTCGAAGTAACGGTCGATGTAGGTCTGCGCCGCGGCGCGCTCGATGCCCAGGCTCTGCGCCAGGCCGAAGGCGCCCATGCCGTAGATCAGGCCGAAGTTGATGGTCTTGGCGTAGCGCCGCTGCTCGGCCGAGACGGCCTCGGGGGCGACGCCGAAGACCTCGCCGGCGGTGGCGCGGTGCACGTCCAGGCCCTCGGCGAAAGCACGCAGCAGGCCCGGGTCCTCGCTGATGTGGGCCATGATGCGCAGCTCGATCTGCGAGTAGTCGGCCGAGACGATCAGGTGGCCTGGCGGCGCCACGAAGGCCTCGCGCACGCGCCGCCCCTCGGTGGTCCGGATCGGGATGTTCTGCAGGTTGGGGTCGTTGCTGGCCAGCCGGCCGGTGACCGCCACCGCCTGCGCATAGTTGGTGTGCACGCGGCCGGTCGACGGGTTGACCATCAGCGGCAGCTTGTCGGTGTAGGTGCCCTTCAGCTTGGCCAGCGAGCGGTGCTCCAGCAGCGTCGCCGGCAGCGGGTAGTCGGCGGCCAGCTCGGTCAGCACGTCCTCGTCGGTGGACGGCGCGCCGGTGGCCGTCTTCTTGCGCACCGGCAGGCCGAGCTTGCCGAACAGGATCTCGCCGATCTGCTTCGGCGAGCCCATGTTGAAGGGCTGGCCGGCGATCTCGTAGGCCTGCTGCTCGAGCGCCATCATGCGCTCGCCCAGCGCCTGGCTCTGGCGCGCCAGCACCGCCGGGTCGATCAGCACGCCGTGGCGCTCGATGCGCTGCAGCACCGCGCTGCACGGCATCTCGAGGTCGCGGTAGACCTGCAGCAGCCCGGGCTCGGCCTGCAGCTTCGGCCACAGCACCGCGTGGACGCCCAGCGTCATCTCGGAGTCCTCGCCGGAGTAGCGCGCGGCCCGCTCCAGCTCGACCTGGGCAAACGGGATCTGGTGCGCGCCCTTGCCGCAGACGTCCTCGTAGCTCAGGCCGCGGCGGCCGAGGTGCCGGTCGGCCAGGCTTTCCAGGCCGTGCGGCTTGTGCGCCTCCAGCACGTAGCTCTGCAGCAGCGTGTCGTGCACGTAGCCGCGCACCGCGATGCCCTCGTTCTGCAGCACGTGGGTGTCGTACTTGACGTTCTGGCCGAGCTTGGGCGCCGCGGCGTCCTCCAGCCAGGGCCGCAGGCGCTCGAGCACGAGCTCGCGCGGCAACTGGTCCGGCACCCCGGCGTAGGCATGGCCGACCGGGACGTAGGCCGCCTCGCCCGGCGCGACGCTGAACGACAGGCCGACCAGCCGGGCGCGCATCGGGTCCAGCGAATCGGTCTCGGTGTCCAGCGCGGTCAGCGCGGCACCGCGCAGCCGCTCGACCCAGGCATCCAGCCGCGCGAGGTCGAGCACGGTCTCGCACGCGAGCTCGGCCGGCGCGGGCGCGGTCGCTCCGTCGGCGACCTCCGCGCCGGCGACGCCTGCCGCCGGCGCCGGACCGCTGCCGGCGGCCGGCGACTCGCCCGACGGCGCGGCCGGCGCCGCGCGGCGGGCCTCCAGCTCGCGGCGGAAGGTCCGGAAGCCATAGCGGCCATAGAAGTCCAGCAGCGCCGGCTCGTCGACCGGCCGCAGCACCAGCGCATCGAGCGCCGGCCAGCCCGCGACATGCGGCGCCAGCGGGCAGTCGGTGACCACCGTCACGAGGCGGCGCGCGGTCGGCAGCCAGTCGAGCGCGCGCCGCAGGTTCTCGCCGGCCACGCCCTTCATCGCCGGCGCGGCCGCCATCACGCCGTCGAGCGAGCCGTGCTCGACGATCCAGCGTGCCGCCGTCTTCGGGCCGACCTTGTCCACGCCGGGCACGTTGTCGACGGCGTCGCCGACCAGGGTCAGGTAGTCGACGATGCGCTGCGGCGGCACGCCGAACTTGGCCTCCACCGCGGCGGCATCCAGCCGTTCGCCGCTCATGGTGTTGACCAGGCCGATGCGCGGCGTGACGAGTTGCGCGAGGTCCTTGTCGCCGGTGGACACCAGCACGCGGTGGCCCTGGGCCTCGCCGACCCGCGCCAGCGTGCCGATCACGTCGTCGGCCTCGACGCCGGGCACCTCCAGCACCGGCCAGCCCAGCAGCGCGACCGCCTCGTGGATCGGCCCGATCTGCTGCACCAGCGGTTCCGGCATCGGCGCCCGCTGCGCCTTGTAGGCGGGGTACCAGTCGTCGCGGAAGGTCTTGCCCTTGGCATCGAAGACGCAGGCGGCGTGCTCGGCCGGGAACTGCTCGCGCAGCTTCTGCAGCATCGCGACGAAGCCGTGCAGCGCACCGGTCGGGAAGCCGTCGGGCGCGCGCAGGTCCGGCAGCGCGTGGTAGGCGCGGTAGAGGTAGCTGGAGCCGTCCACCAGCAGCAGCAGCGGCGCGGCGTCGGGATCGGCGGGGGCGTCAGGCTCGGTCATGCCGGCATTGTGGCGGCAGGCCGGCGAGGCGGCGCGCGAGGCCGGCGCGCCGATAGAATCCGCGCATGCCCTGCCGCCACGCCGCCCTGCCCCTGCCGACCGCCCGCGCGGCCGTGGCCGCGCTGCTCGCCGCCACCGCGGTGGCCGCCACCGCCGCCGACGCCCCGGCGGCCGCGGGCGCCGCAGCGTCGGCGGCCTCCGCGCCACCCGGCTACCTGGTCATCGACGAGATCCGCGGCGAACCGCGGGTGCAGCAGATCGTGATCGAGGACGGCGGCTCGCGCATTGAGGAGACCCGCGTGCGCGGCAACACCACGCGCATCAGCGTGACCCCCAAGGTCGGCACGCAGCGGGGCTACGAGATCATCACCGAAGACGGTTCGCGCGACGTGTCGGACGGGCTCACCGGGGCGCGCGGCGCCGCCGGCAAGCGCGTGTGGCGCGTGCTGTCGTTTTGACCCCGCGCCGCCGCCGCGGCGGCGCCTGCCCGCCCGCCTGACACCATGGCCGTCTTCACCGAGGTGCCGTTCGACACGGCGCGCCGCCTGATCGAGCGGCTCGACATCGGCACCCTGACCACGCTCGAAGGCGCCGCCGGCGGCATCGAGAACACCAACTACTTCGCCGACACCGACCGCGGCCGCTACGTGCTGACGGTGTTCGAGCGCCTGGGCTTCGAGCAGCTGCCGTTCTACCTCGGCCTGATGAAGCACCTGGCGCAGCGCGGCATCCCGGTGCCCGACCCGCAGGCCGATGCCGAGGGCCGCATCCTGCTCGAACTGCTCGGCAAGCCGGCCGCGGTGGTGAACCGGCTGCCCGGGCGCCACCGCGAGGCGCCGGACCGCGCCCATGCCGAGGCCGTGGCCGCGATGCTGGCACGCATGCACCTGGCCGGGGCCGACTTCCCGCTGCGCCAGCCCAACCTGCGCGGCCTCGCGTGGTGGGCCGAGACGGTGCCGGTGGTGCGCCCCTTCCTGGACCCGGCGCAGCGCGCGCTGATCGACGCGGAGCTGGCCTTCCAGCAGCAGCTCGCCGCGTCCGCCGCCTACGGGGCGTTGCCGGCCGGCCCGATCCATGCGGACCTGTTCCGCGACAACGTGATGTTCACCGACGCGGACGGCGAGGACCGCCTCGGCGGCTTCTTCGACTTCTACTTCGCCGGCGTCGACCGCTGGCTGTTCGACATCGCGGTCTGCCTGAACGACTGGTGCATCGACCTCGACACCGGCGCGCTGGTGGAGGCCCGCGCCCAGGCCTTCGTCGCGGCCTACGACGCGGTGCGGCCGCTGCAGGCGAACGAGCTGCGGCTGCTGCCGGCGCTGATGCGCGCCGGCGCGCTGCGCTTCTGGATCTCGCGGCTGTGGGACCTGCACCTGCCGCGCGACGCCCGCATGCTGGCGCCGCACGACCCGACCCACTTCGAGCGGGTGCTGCGGCAGCGCGTAGCGCAGCCCTGGCACTACGAGCGGTCATGAGGCTGCGCACCGTCCCCGCGCGCCAGGGCTTCGCCTGGGTCCGGCGCGGCTTCCGGGCCTTCCTGCAGCGGCCGCTGGCCAACACCGTGCTGCTCGGCAGCTTCATGCTGGCCGCGTTCGCGCTGCTGCTGCTCCCGGTGGTCGGCGTGGTGCTGGTGGTGATGGCGCTGCCGCTGGTCTCGCTGGGCTTCATGATCGCGACGCGGCGCGCGCTGGCCGGCCTGCCGGCCGGCCCCGGCGTGCTGCTGGAGGGCCTGCGCGCACCGATGCCGCGGCGCCGCAGCATGCTGACGTTGCTGGCGGTGTATGCCGCCGCCAACCTGCTGGTGATGCTGCTGGCCGACGCGGTCGACGGCGGCCGCTTCGCCGCGCTGCAGCAGGCCCTGACGGCCGAGAGCGCCCCCTCGCCGGAGCAGATGGCCGAGCTGCTCGGCGACCCGCGCCTGTTCTGGGGCCTGGTGCTGCGCTTCGGGCTGACGGCGCTGGTCTCGCTGCCCTTCTGGCATGCGCCGGCGCTGGTGCACTGGGAGGGCCAGGGCGTCGGCCAGGCGCTGTTCATCAGCAGCCTGGCGTGCTGGCGCAACAAGGGCGCGCTGGTGGTCTACGGTGCGGGCTGGCTGGCGCTCGTGCTGCTGTTCTCGATGCTGGCCAACACCGTGGTGGCGCTGTTCGGCGAGCCGCGCCTGCTCGCGCTGGCCGCGATGCCGGCCGCGCTGATGTTCTCGACCGCCTTCTACGCCTCGCTGTACTTCATCTACGCGGACTGCTTCCAGCCCGATCCGCCGGTGCCGGCGCTCGTGCCGGAGCCGGCCGACGCGCCGCTGCCGCCCACACCACCCAGCCCCTGAAGGAGACCGACCCCATGCCGCAGCCCCCCATCGCGATCGTCACCGGCGCCGGCAGCGGCATCGGCCGCGCCACCGCCCTCGCGCTGGCGCGCGCCGGCCACGAGGTGCTGCTGGCGGGGCGGCGGGCCGACGCGCTGCAGGGCACGGTGGAAGCCGGGCGGGCCGAGGCGCCGGCGCTCGCGGCACGCCTGCACCCGGTGCCGACGGACGCCACCGACCCGGCCTCGGTGGAGGCCTTGTTCGAGGTGGCGCGCACGCGCTTCGGCCGCGTCGACGTGCTGTTCAACAACGCCGGCAGCGGCGCGCCGCCGGTGCCGATCGACGAGTTGAGCGTCGAGCAGTGGCGCGCCGTCGTCGACGTCAACCTGACCGGCGTCTTCCTCTGCTCCCGGCAGGCCTTCGCGATGATGAAGCGGCAGGACCCGCGCGGCGGCCGGATCATCAACAACGGCTCGATCTCCGCGCACGCGCCGCGGCCCTTCTCCGCGCCCTACACCGCCACCAAGCACGCGATCACCGGCCTGACCAAGGCCCTGTCGCTGGACGGCCGCGCGCACGACATCGCCTGCGGCCAGATCGACATCGGCAATGCCGCCACCGAGATGACCGAGCGCATGGCCGCCGGCATCCTGCAGCCGAACGGCCAGACCGTGGTCGAGCCGCGCATGGACGTGCGGCACGTGGCCGACGCGGTGGTGCAGATGGCGCTGCTGCCGCTGTCGGCCAACGTGCAGTTCATGACGATCATGGCCACCGCGATGCCCTACGTCGGGCGCGGCTGAGGTCGCCTCGGGCACGGGGCTTGCTGCCGCGGTCCCATCACGAATCGAAAGGACCGGGATGGCTGCCATCCACCTGATCGGCGGAGAAAAGGGCGGCGTGGGCAAGTCCCTGGTCGCGCGGCTGCTGGCGCAGTACCTGATCGACCGCGGGCTGCCGTTTGCCGGCTTCGACACCGACCGCTCGCACGGCGCGCTGCTGCGCTTCTACGCGGGCTATGCGACGCCGGTCGAGGTGGAGCGCCCCGACACGCTGGACCCGATCCTCGAGACGGCGATCGAGCGGCCCGACCACCGCGTGCTGGTCGACCTCGCCGCGCAGACCCAGGCCCCGCTGCTGCGCTGGCTCGCCGAGGCCGGCGCCCACGAGCTGCTGGACGAGCACGGCGTGACGCTGCACTGCTGGCACGTGATGGACGCGGGGCGCGACAGCGTCGACCTGCTGGCAAAGTCCCTCGAGGCCCACGGCGAGCGCGTGCGGCACGTGCTGGTGCGCAACCAGCTGCGCGGCGACGACTTCCGGCTGCTGGACGCCTCGCCGGCCCTCGCGCAGGCGCGCGCCTGGGGCGCGCGCGAGATGACGCTGCGCCGCCTCGCCGAGGCCCCGGCACAGCGCATCGACGCCGCCAGCCTGAGCTTCTGGGCCGCCGCCCAGGCGGGCGAGGCCGGCGGCGGGCTCGGCCTGGTCGACCGGCAGCGGCTGAAGACCTGGCTGCGCGACGCCTACGCCGGGTTCGAGCAGGTCGGCGTCTGACGGGCGCCGCGCCCGCAAGGGCGTACATCGGTTTGTCACGGGACCTCCCTATGGTCGCGGCTTTCACGCCCTGCCATCCCCTTCCGGAGGTTTCCCCTTGTCCGACGCGCCCTTCACCCCCACCCTCGATTCCTCCTCGCGCCGCCGCCTGCTCAGGATGTTCGGCAGCGCGCCGCTGTTCCCGATCGGCGGCACCGGCCTCGCGGCGCTGCTCGCCGGCTGTGCGTCGGACGGGACGGACGGCGTGAACGGGACCAACGGCACGAACGGCACCAACGGCACCAACGGCACCAACGGCAAGGACGCGGTGCAGTCGATCGTGTCGGCGCGCTTCATCGGCATGGCCGCCCCGAGCCTCGCCACGGCTGCGGCGCTCGGCAAGGCCAGCAGCGACGGCGCCAGGCTCGAGCTGAAGTTCGCCGATGGCAGCACCCAGGTCGTCGAGCTCGGCTACACGCCGCTGATGGTGACCGGCGACACGGTGCCGAAGACGGGTGGCGGCAGCATCGTCGCGGGCGGCTACACCAAGGTGGACGGCACGCCGCTGCTGGTCGGCGGGGCCCAGGCCTACTCCGACTGCGTCGACGGCAGCTCGCTCTTCACCGTGCCCGGTGCGCCCGCCAACACCGTGTTCGCCGTGGTGCAGTTCGAGTACCAGTCGGCCGCGTACGGCGCCTACCCCGCGCCGATCTGCGTGCTCACGCTGAACCAGGATCCCGCGACCGGCGCCTTGTCGCTGAAGAGCTACCACCACATCGACACCGCCGGCATCCACGGCCTGTGGATCCCCTGCGGCGGCAGCCTGTCGCCGTGGGGTACCCACCTCTCCAGCGAGGAGTACATGCCCGATGCCTTCGACCAGGGCGACAACCAGAGCCTCGCGCTGTACAACACCTTCCTCGCCAATGCCGGCATCGACCCGGCCAAGGCCAGCCCCTACCACTATGGCCACCTGCCGGAAGTGAAGGTTGCCGCGGACGGCACCGGCACGATCCGCAAGCATTACAACCTGGGTCGCTATTCGCGCGAGCTGGTGTGCGTGTTCCCCGACAACAAGACCGTGCTCGGTGGCGACGACACGACCAACGGCGGCCTGTTCATGTTCATCGCCGACAGCGCGGGCGACCTGTCGGCCGGCACCTTGTACGTGGCGAAGTACATCTCGGCCTTCAATGAGACGACGCCGGGCAACATCAAGTGGATCCGGCTGGGGCACGCGACCAGCGCCGAGATCGAGGCGCTGAGCAACAACGCCGCGCTGACCACCGTGACCACCGTGGGCGGGGTCAAGGAAAACGGCATCCTGCAGTCGACCACGACCGATCCGGGCGACCCGGGCTTCGCGGAGGTGAAGCTGAACGGCAGCAGCCGCTGGATCCGCGTCAAGGCCGGCCAGGAGAAGGCCGCAGCCTTCCTCGAGACCCACCGCTACGCCGCGCTGAAGGGCGGCAGCCTGGTCTTCACGAAGATGGAGGGCACCACCGTCAATGCCCGCGACAAGCTGGCCTATTCCGCGATCTCCGCGATCTCCGCGTCGCTGGTGGCCGGGCACGCGGCCAACAAGGAGGCCCCGCTGGGCGGCGGCGGGCTGCTCGCCAGCCTGGCCGGCTTCGCATCGAACAGCGCCGGGATGGTGGTGCAGCACAAGCTGGGCGGCAACCAGGCCGACAGCGACGGCAACCTGATCAACAGCGACTGGGTGCCTTACCAGTCCAGCATGCTGATCAATGGCGCGCAGATCGGCACCGACGCGCTGGGCAACACCAATGACCAGGAACGCATCTCCTGCCCCGACAACCTCAAGTTCTCGGAGAAGCTGCGCACGCTGTTCATCGGCGAGGACAGCGGCAACCACGTCAGCAACTTCGTCTGGGCCTACGAAGTGGACACGGGACGCCTCCAGCGCCTGCTGTCCGCACCCGCCGGCGCCGAGTGCACGGGCCTGCACGGCGTCGACGACCTGAACGGCTGGACCTACGTGCTCAGCGGCTTCCAGCACGCGGGCGAGTACACCAGTGCCACCGTCCAGGCCATCAAGGATGCGGCCGGCCCGGTGATCACCGCGAACTACAAGGGAGCGATGAAGGGCGCCGCGATCGGCTACGTCAGTGGCAAGTCGGTGGGCGTGCGGCTGACGAAGTGATCCCGGCCCCGGCAGGGGCGCCCGGCCTTGGAGCAGGGCCGGCCCGCCCCGTCGCCGGGACGGGCCGCGTCAGTCCACTGGCGTCAGCTTGGCGATGCCCAGCGCCAGCCACTTCATGCCGTGGCGGCCGAAGTTCACCTGGGCCCGCGCGTCGGCGCCCTGGCCCTCGAGCGTGACGATCACGCCCTCGCCGAACTTGGTGTGGAACACGCCCTGGCCGGTGCGCAGCCCGTGCGACGGCGCCTTCGGGACCAGCGGCGGCGCCGCCGGTCCCGGCTCGCGCCCGGCGCCGACCACCGAGCCCAGGCCGCTGCCGCGTGACCAGGCCGAGCGGAACTCGCGCTCGAAGCCGGAGCCGAAGCCGCCATGGCGCGGCGTGATCCACTTCAGCGCCTCCTCCGGCAGCTCGTCGATGAAGCGGCTCTTCACGTTGTAGCGGGTCTGCCCGTGCAGCATCCGCGTCTGGCAGTGGCTGAGGTAGAGCCGGCGCCGCGCACGCGTGATCGCCACGTACATGAGCCGGCGCTCCTCCTCCAGCCCGTCCAGGTCCGACTGGCTGTTCTCGTGCGGGAACAGGCCCTCCTCGAGCCCGGTCAGGAAGACCGCGTCGAACTCCAGCCCCTTGGCCGCGTGGATGGTCATCAGCTGCAGCGCGTCCTGGCCGGCCTGGGCCTGGTGCTCGCCCGCCTCCAGCGAGGCGTGGGTCAGGAAGGCGGCCAGCGGCGACATGATCTCGCCGGTCTCGGCGTCCGGCGTCACCTCGGTGCGCGCCCGCGCCGGTGGGTCGCCGTCGGCGATGCGGCCGGGCCCGCCGGCGGCAGCGGGCCGCTCCTCGGGCGCCAGCCCGCCGACCACCTTGGCGAGTTCGGCCTCGGCCGCGGCCGAGAACTCGTCGACCGGCAGCGCCACCGCATCGCGGCCGAAGCCCTCCTGGGTGACGAAGGACTCGGCGGCATTGACCAGCTCGTCCAGGTTCTCCAGCCGGTCCTTGCCGTCCTTCTCGGTGCGGTAGAAGTCCAGCAGCCCGCTGGCCTCCAGCATGTGGCCGATGATCTCGCGCAGCGTCGCGCCGCGCGTGGCCTCGCGCATCGCGTCGATGCGCGCGACGAAGGCCTGCAGGTGCGTGCCGCCGCGGCCGCCGACCGCGGCCACGCTCTGCGCCAGGCTGCGGCCGCTGGCGCGCGCCGCGTCCTGCAGCTGCTCGACGGTGCGCGCGCCGATGCCGCGCGCCGGCACGTTCACCACGCGCAGGAAGCTGGTGTCGTCGTTCGGGTTCTCGATCAGCCGCAGGTAGGCCAGCGCATGCTTGACCTCGGCCCGCTCGAAGAAGCGCAGGCCCCCGTAGACGCGGTAGGGGATGCCGGCATTGAAGAGCCCGCTCTCGATCACCCGGCTCTGCGCATTGCTGCGGTACAGCACCGCGATGTCGCGCCGCGCCAGGCCCTCGCGGTGCAGCAGGCGCGCCTCCTCGATCAGCCACTGCGTCTCGGCGAAGTCGCTGGCGGCCTCGTAGACGCGCACCGGCTCGCCCTGGCCGGCCTCGGTGCGCAGGGTCTTGCCGAGGCGGCGCGAGTTGCGCGCGATCAGCGCGTTGGCGGCATCCAGGATGTGCCCGTGCGAGCGGTAGTTGCGCTCGAGCTTGATCACCTGCTGGACGTGGAACTCGCGCTCGAAGGCCGCCATGTTGCCGACCTGCGCGCCGCGGAAGGCGTAGATGCTCTGGTCGTCGTCACCGACGGCCATCACCGCGGTCTGCGGCCCGGCGAACAGCTTCAGCCAGGCGTACTGCAGCTTGTTGGTGTCCTGGAACTCGTCGACCAGCACGTGGCGGAAGCGGCGCTGGTAGTGCGCGCGCAGCGCCGGGTCGTCGCGCATCAGCTCGTAGGTGCGCAGCAGCAGCTCGGCGAAGTCGACCACGCCCTCGCGCCGGCACTGGTCCTCGTAGGCCTGGTAGACCTCGACCAGCGTGCGCGTCTGCCCGTCGCGCACCTCCACGTCGCCCGGCCGCAGCCCGTCCTCCTTCGCGCCGGCGATGAACCAGGCCACCTGCTTCGGCACGAAGCGCTCCTCGTCCAGGTTCATCGCCTTGACGATGCGCTTGACGGCCGACAGCTGGTCCCCGCTGTCGAGGATCTGGAAGCCCTGCGGCAGCCCGGCCTGCTTCCAGTGGGCGCGCAGGAAGCGGTTGCACAGCCCGTGGAAGGTGCCGATCCACATGCCGCGCACCGGCATCGGCAGCAGCGCGGCCAGCCGCGTCAGCATCTCCTTCGCGGCCTTGTTCGTGAAGGTCACCGCCAGCACGCCGCCGGGCGAGAGCTGGCCGGTGTGGATCAGCCAGGCGATGCGCGTGGTCAGCACCCGGGTCTTGCCGGAGCCGGCGCCGGCCAGGATCAGCGCCGGCCGCGGCGGCAGGGTCACCGCGGCCAGCTGCTCGGGGTTGAGGCCGCGCAGCAGCGCCTCCTCGGAGGCTGCGCGCGCCGGGGCCGCCACCTCGCCGGCCTCCTCGTCGGGGTGCAGCGGCGGGGGCACGTCGGGATCGAAATCGGGAGCCATGGGCGGGATTGTCGGCCAAGGCCCCGGCCGGGCCCGGGCGGCCCGCCGTTGCGCGGGGACACTCAGACCGGGCCGGGGACGGCGCGCGGGGCGGGCGCCGGCGGCGCCGCCGGGCCGTCGCCGGCGGGCGTGTCGAAGCGGGCGTGACGCAGCAGCACCATCGGCAGCACCAGCAGGTTCAGCAGCGTCGAGCTGACCAGGCCGCCGACGATGACGGTGGCCATCGGCCCTTCGATCTCGCGACCAGGCTCGGCGCTGCCGAGCGCCAGCGGCAGCAGGCCCAGGCCGGTGACCAGCGCCGTCATCAGGATCGACGGCAGGCGGTCGAGCGCGGCGTCGAACAGCGTCTCGCGGCCCCAGGCGCGGCCCTCGACCGCCACCAGGTGCCCGCAGTGGGACACCAGCATGATGGCGTTGCGCAGCGTGATGCCGAACAGCGTGACGAAGCCGACCACCGCGCCCAGCGACAGCCAGCCGCCGGTGGCCAGCACCGCGGCCACGCCGCCGATCAGCGCGAAGGGCAGGTTCAGCGTGGCCAGCAGCACGTGGCGCAGCGAGCCGAAGGCCAGCAGCAGCAGCGCCAGCACCCCGGCGGTGGCGAGCGCCGCCGCCGCGAGCAGGTCGCGCCGGGCCCGGGCCTGGGCCTCCGCGGCGCCGGTGACCACCACGCGCGTGCCGGGCGTCAGCCGCAGCCCGTCCAGCCCCTGGCGCAGGCGCGCAGCCACGCTCTGCGCATCCTGCCCGCGGCGCAGGTTGGCGCTCAGGCTCTGCACGCGCTGTCCGCCCTCGCGCAGCACCTTGTGGCGGCCCTCGGTCGGGCCGAGCTCGGCCAGCTCGCCCAGCGGCACCAGCCGGCCGAGCGGGCTGCGCAGCGCGAGCGCGCCGACCTGGTCGGGGTCGACGCGCGCGGACGGCGGCAGCGTGACCACCACCGGCACCGGCCCGCCCTCCCCGGCCAGCGTGCCGACCTCGGTGCCGTCGAAGGCCAGCTGCACGGCGTCCATCACCTCGCCGGCGCTCAGCCCGTGCTGGGCCAGCCGCTCGGGGCGCAGGCGCAGCGCCAGCGCCGGCGCACCCGGCGGCGCCAGCCACTGCACGTCGACCAGCCCGGGCTGCTGCTGCAGCAGGCCGGCGACGCGCCGCGCGTCGCGGTCCAGCGCGTCGAGATCGCTGCCGTACAGCGTGACGCCGAGGTCGGCGGCCAGGCCGCTGACGGTCTCGCCGATGCGCTCGGTGAGGAAGGTGTTGACGGCGAACTGCAGCCCGGCGAAGCCGGGCTCGGCCTCGCTGCCGTCGCCGCCGAGCCGCAGGCGGATGGCTTGCAGGATGCGCGCCTGTTCCGCGCCGTCGGGCTGGCCGATCTCCACCTCCAGCTCGCTGTAGTGGGTGCCGAAGGTGTCGGCGCCGTTCTCGGCGCGGCCGACCCACTGCGCGACGCTGCGCACCCCGGGGATGGCGCGCAGCGCCTCGGTCACCTGCCGCCCGAGGCGCAGCGACTCCTCCAGCGAGGTGCCCGGCACGGCCGTCATGTGGACGATGAAATGGCCCTCCTTCAGCGGCGGGAGGAACTCGCCGCCGAGCAGCGGCAGCGCGCCCAGCCCCGCCGCGATCGCCAGCAGCACCACCGTGCGCAGGCCCTGCCAGCGCGCGTCGATCGCCCGCAGCAGGCGGCGGTAGCGCGGCTTCAGCCAGGCCACCACCGGCGGGTCGCCGGGCGGCAGGCGGGCCCGCCCGAGCAGGCGCAGGGTCAGCGCCGGCGTCACCGTCAGCGACACCAGCAGCGACGCGAGGATGGCCGCGATGTAGGCCAGCCCGAGCGGGGCGAACAGCCGCCCGGCGACGCCGGAGAGCACCAGCAGCGGCGTGAACACCAGCGCGACGATGAAGGTCGCATAGACCACCGACGCCCGCACCTCCAGCGAGGCCGCCACCACCACCGCCGCCACCGGCCGCGGCTGCGGCGCGGCGCGGTTCTCGCGCAGCCGCCGCAGGATGTTCTCGCAGTCGATGATCGCGTCGTCGACCACCTCGCCGAGCGCGATCGCCAGGCCGCCGAGCACCATGATGTTCAGCCCCACGCCGAAGGCCTGCAGCACCGCCACCGCGGCCACCAGCGACAAGGGGATCGCCGCGGCCGACACGAGCGCGGTGCGCACGTCGTAGAGAAACAGCAGCAGCACCGCGACCACCAGCGCCGCGCCGATCGCGACGTCGCGCTGCACATTGCCGAGCGCGGTGTCGATGAAGTCCGCTGGCCGGAACAGGTCGGCGTGCAGCATGGCGCCGGCCTGCGCCAGGCCGGGGCGCGCCGAGGCGAGGGCCAGGTCGAGCGCGCGCGTCAGCGCGCGCGTGTTCGCGCCGAGCTGGCCCTGCACCATCAGGAAGATGCCCGGCTCGCCGTCGATCTGCGCCGCATTGAACGGCGTCGCGCCGGCGCGCACCACCTCGCCGAGCTCGCCGAGCAGCACCGGCCGGCCCTGCCGCACCGCGACCACCGCCGCCGCCAGGGCCTCGGCCTCGCGGCCCGCTTCGCTCGCCGGCGGCTCCAGCACCAGCGGGATGCGCTGGTTGGCGGTGTCGATCTGCCCGGCCGCGCGCAGCCCGGTGGCCTGGCGCAGGCCGGCGACCAGTTCCGTCATCGACAGCCCGGCCAGCGCCAGGCGCTGCGCATCGACGCGCAGCTGCCACTGCGGCGGCGCGCCGCCGAACACGTTCACGTCGGCCACGCCGGGCACCGCCAGCAGCAGCGGCCGCAGCCGCGTGTCGACCAGCTGGCGCAGCGCGACGCCGTCCAGCGTCGCCGAGGTGAGGCCGAGGCCGAGCACGGTGCTGGCCGAGGAGGTCAGCGGCGTGAGCTTGGGCACCACCCCGGGCGGCAGCGCGGGCTGGGCCTGCGCCAGGCGCTCGGCCACGCCCTGCCGATGGCGGCGCAGATCACCTCCGTCGCGGAACAGCAGGGTCACCACCGACAGCCCCGCGATCGACTGCGAGCGCAGCACCGCGAGCCCGTCGAGCCCCGCGACGGCCTGCTCGATCGGCCGCGTCACCAGCGCCTCGACCCCGGTGGCGGCCTGGCCGGGGGCTTCGGTCTGCACCACCACCTGGCTGGGCGCGAACTCCGGGAACACGTCCAGCGGCGCACCGGCCACCCGCAGCAGGCCCTCGCCGAACAGCGCCAGCGCCAGCCCGAGCACCAGCCCCGCATGGCGCACCGACGCGCGCACCAGCCAGGAGATCATGCCGCGGCCGCCCTCAATCGTCGTTCTCGTTGCGGATCTGCGACTTCAGCTCCTCGGACAGCAGGACCTGCGCGCCGCGCACCACCACCGGATCGTCCTCCGACAGCCCGGGAACGAACCACTGCTCGCCGACCCGCCGCGCCGCGGGCAGCGCACGGCGCTGGAAGCGGTCCTTCGCCACAGCCTCGGCCGGCCGGGCGGCCGCGCCCGCGCCGGGCATCGACGCCGAAGGCGATGCCGGCGCCGGCGCCGCCTCCGCTCCCTCGTCCTCGTCGCGGCCCGATTCGCGGACGTAGATCCAGGGCTGGCCGGCGTGCCAGACGATCGCGGCGGCCGGCACCAGCAGGCCCTCGCGCGCGGCCCCGTCGCCGGCGCCGTGCGCCAGCAGGCGCTGGCCGACGGCCAGGCCGCCGCCGGGTGCGAGGTAGAGCCACTGGCGGCCGCCGGCGCTGGCCTCGGGCGCGGCACCGGCGCCGGCCGGCAGCGCAGCGAGGCGGCGCGCGATCCGGCCGGGCGGCGCGTCCGGGGACCGCGCGGGCCCGTCGGCCTCCGCCGCGGCAGCCGCGGCCGGCGGCACCGGCCCGGGACGGGCCGGCGGCAGCTCGAGGCGGGCCGGCGGCGGATCGGCGACGTCGGCCGGCTGCACGAGACGCAACAGCACCAGGCGCCCGGCCAGCAGCGCCGCCACCCGGTCCGCCGTCGCCGGGCCGGCCGTCGTGGCGTCCGCCCGGCCGCGGTCCGCGGCGCGCGGACCGCCCGGCTCGACGCTGGCCGCCAGCTCGCGGCCCCAGGCCGCGCGCAGCGCCTCCTGCTGCCCCTCGAGCCGGGCCTCGGCGGCGCGCGCCTGGGCCTGGTCGATGCGCGCCTGGGCCCGGGCCTGCTCGAGCTGGCGCTGCGAGGCGTTGCGGTCGTCGTCGAAGAGCGCCTGCACGCGCTGCCGCTCGGCCTCGCTGGCCTGCGCGGTGGCCGCGGCCTGGGCCACGGCCGCGCGCGCCAGCCGCAGCTGCTCGCGAGCCTGGGCCAGCGGCTGCGGGTCGACCACGCTCAGCCAGTGCGGCTCGCGCAGCGAGAGGCGCGCCTCCAACGGCGCAGCCACCGCGAGCCCCAGCCGCTGCTGGGCGCGGCGGCCGAGCAGCACCGCGGGCGGTCCCTCGGCCGCGTCGTCCAGGTGCGAGGCCACCGGCACCTCGTCCGCCTCGCGCCCGACGGCGAGGCGGAACTCGTCGCGACCGAGCCACGCGACCGCCCAGGCCAGCGCGACGATGAGCACGGTCTGCACGAAGACGAGCGTGGCGAGGCGGCGCGAGGTCCGCGCGTCGCCCGGGAGCGGGGCCGCCGCGAGGGCCGCGGGCGGCGGGCCCTGCAGCTCGCCGTCGGCACCGTCGGGCGGCGCCGGTCGGTCGTCGTCCGCCGGGCTCAAGGCCCCCCCTCCGAGGCGCCGTCGGCAGCGCGGGCCAGCAGCGGGCGCGGCAGCGGCCGGCCGCGGGCGTCGAGCGGCCGCTGCAGCGCGTCCTCGAGCGCGGCGACGGCCGCCCAGGCCTCGGCCTGCGCCGCGTGCGCCTGCAGCCGAAGCGCGAGCACGTCGGCACGCGCCGCCAGCACGGCCAGCCGGTCCGCGTCGCCGGCCTCGCGCCGCGCCACGCTGCGCTCGCGCAGGGCCTCGGCGGCGGCGATGCGCGGCGCCCAGGACCCGAGCCGCTGCTGCGCCCGCTCCAGGCCCTCGCGCGCCCCGGCGAGGTCGGCCAGCGCCTGCTGCTGCACCGGCGCGAAGGCAGCGGCCTCGGCGGCGCGCCGCGCCGTCGCCTCGGCGATCGCCGGTCCGGCAGCCCCGGCCAGCGGCCAGTCGAGCGCGATGCCGAGGGTCCAGCGCCGGTCGCCCGGCTCCCAGGTCCAGCCCGGCCGCAGCACCAGCTGCGGCCACTGGCGCGCCACGGCCAGCCGCAGCTCGGCATCGGCCGCCGCGTAGCGGGCGAGCGCGCGCCGCAGGTCCAGCCGGTCGAGCAGCGCGGCCTCCTGCAGCGCCTGCGTGTCGGCCAGGCCGTCGAGGCGCTGCGCCAGCGCCTGCGGATCCGCCAAGGCGTCCAGGTCCTGCGGCGGGAGGACCGCGCGCGTCGGGTCCAGCCCGAGCGCGGCGACCAGCGCGCTGCGCGCCTCGCGCACGGCGTCCTGGGCCCGCTCGGCGTCGCGCCGGGCCGCATCGGCGTCGTGGGCAACCGCCCGGGCGGTTGGCGCATCGGCGGCGCCGAGCGCGAGCCGGCGCGCCCAGGCCTCGGCCTGTTCGGCGCGCGTGCGCGCCAGGGCCGCGTGCAGCGCCGCCTCGCCCTCGGCCTGCCAGAGCCCGCGGCGGCGGTCACGCACGGCGCGGCTCAGGGCCCAGGCCACCTCGCCGAGACGCAACCCGGCCTCGTCCGCCGCGGCGTCGGCCGCGGCCGCTGCCGCGTCGCGGCGCGAGGTGCCGAGCACGCCCGCCGGATCGCCCAGCTCGAGGGCCACACCGACGCTCCACGGCGAGACGCCCGGCCCGCGGTCCGCATGGTGCTCCAGCGCCAGCTCGCCGCCGCGCAGCCGCAGGCCGCGCTGGGCCGCTTCGCGCTGCCGCGTGGCGCGCGCGGCGGCCCATTCGGCGCGCGCCTGCACCAGCGCCGGATGGCTCGCCAGCACCCAGGCGCGCGACGCGGCCTCGTCCCAGCGCGGCAGCGGCCAGCGCGCGGTGTCCAGCCCGCGGGCGGCCAGCGCGGCGCGGGTCTCGGGCGCCTCGGGCGTGCGTTCGCGCAGCCATTCGCGCGCGGCCGGCGGGGTCGTGCCGGCGGGCGGCAGCGGCTGCAGGCCGCAGGCGGCCAGGCCGGCCGCCAGGCCGGCAAGCAGCGCAGCGCGCGAAGCGTTCGCCCGCGGCGGGCGGGCGGCAGGACGGGACGGGCCAGGGACCATGCCCGGCCGATGCTAGCCCCGAAGTCCCCGCCGGCAGCCCGGGCCGAACCCGGGTTCTCCCGGGGCCCGCTGCTTAGAATCGCCGCCCGGCGACAGGGACCCAGCCCGGACCCCGGCCGACGACGAGCGAGTCCCGCGATGGACATCTTCGACTACGACAACGTCCTGCTGCTGCCGCGCAAGTGCCGCGTCGAGAGCCGCAGCGAATGCGACCCCTCGGTCCAGTTCGGCCCGCACCGCTTCGTGCTGCCGGTGGTGCCGGCGAACATGAAGACCGTGATCGACGAGCCGATCGCCGAGTGGCTCGCGGCCAACGGCCACTTCTACGTGATGCACCGCTTCGACCTCGACGGCGTCGCCTTCGCGAAGCGCATGCGCGAGCGCGGCCTGCTGGTGTCGATCAGCGCCGGCGTGAAGGCCGAGGACCAGCGCATGATCGACCGGCTGGCCGCCGAAGGCGTCGGGGCGGACTACGTGACCATCGACATCGCGCACGGCCACGCCGACACCGTGCACCGCATGATCGACCACATCAAGGCGCGCCTGCCGCAGGCCTTCGTGATCGCCGGCAACGTCGCGACGCCGGAGGCGGTGATCGACCTCGAGAACTGGGGCGCCGACGCCACCAAGGTCGGCGTGGGGCCGGGCAAGGTCTGCATCACCCGACTGAAGACGGGCTTCGGCACCGGCGGCTGGCAGCTCAGCGCGCTGAAGTGGTGCTCGCGGGTGGCCACCAAGCCCATCATCGCCGACGGCGGCATCCGCGACCACGGCGACATCGCCAAGAGCGTGCGCTTCGGCGCGTCGATGGTGATGATCGGCTCGCTGTTCGCCGGCCACGAGGAGTCGCCGGGCCAGACGGTCGAGGTCGACGGCAAGCGCTACAAGGAGTACTACGGCAGCGCGAGCGACTTCAACAAGGGCGAGTACAAGCACGTCGAGGGCAAGCGCATCCTCGAGCCGATCAAGGGCCCGCTGGCGCGCACGCTGCGTGAAATGCGCGAGGACGTGCAGAGCTCGATCAGCTACGCCGGCGGCACCCGGCTGGCCGACATCCGGCGCGTCAACTACGTGATCCTGGGCGGCGACAACGCGGGCGAGCACCTGCTGATGTGAGGTCAGCGCCCCCAGGGCCGGGCGGTGCCCGGCCCGCCCCCCGAGGGGGTCGAGAAAACTTGGGGCGGCCCGGCGTTTTCTC
>NZ_BBYR01000077.1 GCF_001293525.1 Pseudideonella sakaiensis
TCGTTGATTTCAATAGCACCGAGGACCGGAACTCGCAGGAATCGGCGGGTTGGTGTCGAACTTTGGGGAGCAGGAGCAGTAGGACATCAGAGCCCGCTCGAACGGGGCGACCGACGTCGAGCCGGGAAACCGGCAGTTATGCCCCCAGGCGCTGTTGGTGCAGTGCAGACGCCTGTTGCCATCGAACATCTTTCCGTCGGCATCACGCCGCCGGCCACCGTTGTTCTGGCCGACCATCGCCAAGCCGCAGTCTCCGCACTGGGTGATTCCCATGCCGGTGATCACGTGCGGGACGGGTCCTTTCGCCTTTCTGCGCCCCCGGCCGCCCGCCAACTCCCGGAGCTCGGACCCTCCGTTGCGCTCAGGATGGCCGGGTAGTAGCCGGGGAGGGCGAAATCCTCGCCCTCGATCGTCAGCTCTTTCTCCCCGACCAGGGCGCGCTGGCGGATCAGCCGGTAGATCTGCAGGGCCTGCGGGCCGCGGTCCGTTAGAGCTGCCGAGGGGGTGGGTAGGTCTTGATCAGAAGGCTCCTTCGCTGAGGCTTCTATAGGCTATCGATGGCGCAGCCGAGGCTGACGAAGCCGATCTTCGGCGCCACGGCCGGCGCGGGGTGGGTCGGCGCGGCCAGGAGGGTGTCGTTCATCCGGCGATTTTCGCCGAACGGGCCGAGGCGAGCGGCAGGCCGTGTCCTGGCCCGGCGAGCATGCGGCCGCGTGGAGGCCGCCGGCCCGGTTCAGCGCTTCGGTGGCTTGAAGCCAGCGACGCCCGGGAACAGGCTGCCGGCCTGCTGCGCGAGCTGCTCCTGCAGCTGCACGAAGACGTTCTTCGACTGCTCGAGGTAACTGGTCATCATGCCCTGCACCACCGGGGCCTGGCCGGCGAGGAACTGCGTCCACATCTCGGGCGACATCACGGCCGGGTCGTACAGGCCCTTCGACTGCTCGGCGAAGCGGGTCTGGATCTCGGCGAAGGCCTGCAGGTTCTTCTCGAGGTAGGAGCCCATCATGCCCTGCATCGCGTGGCCGTAGAAGCGGATGATCTGGGCCAGGGTCTGCGCGGAGAACATCGGCATGCCGCCGGTCTCCTCCTCGAGGATGATCTGCAGCAGGATGCTGCGCGTCAGGTCCTCGCCGGTCTTGGCGTCGCGCACGACGAAGTCCTGGGCCGAGAGCACCATGGCCTTCACGTCCGCCAGCGTGATGTAGCTGCTGGTCTCGGTGTCGTAGAGGCGGCGGTTCGGGTACTTCTTCAGGACGCGCGGGCCGCCGGCGGCGGCGGCGTCGGCTCCGGCGTTCGCTTCCGCCGGGACGGCGGCGCGACGGGACTGGGCCATGGACGGGACTCCTCGGGACCGGATGGACGGCCGCCGGCACGCGCCGGCGGGTTGTGCAACGCACAAATTTTCGATTCTAGGGACCGGCCCGCGCGGGCCGCGGAGGGTTTTCCCGGCGGCCCGCCGCGGGGCCGAGCGGCGGCTCAGGCGCCGATCGGCACCACGTTGTCGCCACCGCCGGCGCCGAAGGCCTGCTCGCGCAGCAGCGCGAGCTGGTCGCGCACGCGCGCCGCCTTCTCGAACTCCAGGTTCTTCGCGTGCTCGAGCATCTGGCGCTCGAGCTGCTTGATGCGCTTGCCCAGGTCCTTCTCGCTCAGCGCCTCGACCTCGGCCGCGGCGCGGGCCGACTTCAGGTCCTCCTTCGCGCCCTTGTCGCCGCCGTAGACGCCGTCGATCAGTTCCTTGATGCGCTTGGTGACGGTGCGCGGCACCACGCCGTGCTCGGCATTGAAGGCGACCTGGCGGGCGCGCCGCCGGCCGGTCTCGTCGATCGCGCGGCGCATCGAGTCCGTCACCTTGTCGGCATAGAGGATCGCGCGGCCGTTGACGTTGCGCGCCGCGCGGCCGATGGTCTGGATCAGGCTGCGCTCGGCGCGCAGGAAGCCCTCCTTGTCGGCGTCCAGGATCGCCACCAGCGAGACCTCGGGAATGTCCAGGCCCTCGCGCAGCAGGTTGATGCCCACCAGCACGTCGAAGGCCCCGAGCCGCAGGTCGCGGATGATCTCCACGCGCTCCACGGTGTCGACATCGCTGTGCAGGTAGCGCACCTTCACGCCGTTGTCGGACAGGTACTCCGTGAGCTGCTCGGCCATGCGCTTGGTCAGCGTGGTGATCAGCACCCGCTCGTCGCGCTGCACCCGCTCGCGGATCTCCTGCAGCACGTCGTCGACCTGGTGGGAGGCCGGCCGGACCTCGATCTCCGGGTCGACCAGGCCGGTCGGCCGCACCAGCTGCTCGACCACCTGCCCGGCGTGCTGCTTCTCGTAGTCGGCCGGGGTGGCGGTCACGAACACCGCCTGGCGCACCTTGGACTCGAACTCCTCGAACTTCAGCGGCCGGTTGTCCAGTGCGCTCGGCAGCCGGAAGCCATACTCGACCAGCGTGGTCTTGCGTGCGCGGTCGCCGTTGAACATGCCGCCGAGCTGGCCGATCAGCACGTGGCTCTCGTCGAGGAACATCAGCGCGTCGCCGGGCAGGTAGTCCACCAGCGTGGGGGGCGGGTCGCCCGGCCGGGCCCCCGACAGGTGGCGGGTGTAGTTCTCGATGCCCTTGCAGTGCCCGATCTCCTGCAGCATCTCCAGGTCGAAGCGGGTGCGCTGCTCGAGGCGCTGGGCCTCCACCAGCTTGCCGGCGCGCACCAGCTCGTCCAGGCGCTGGCGCAGCTCCTCCTTGATCGTCTCGATCGCGGCCACCACGCGGTCGCGCGGCGTCACGTAGTGGCTGGACGGGTAGACGGTGAAGCGCGGGATCTTCTGGCGGATGCGGCCGGTCAGCGGATCGAACAGCTGCAGCGACTCGACCTCGTCGTCGAACAGCTCGATGCGGATCGCCAGCTCCGAGTGCTCGGCCGGGAAGACGTCGATGGTGTCGCCGCGCACGCGGAAGGTCCCGCGCGAGAAGTCCGCCTCGTTGCGCTGGTACTGCATCCGGATCAGCTGCGCGATCACGTCGCGCTGGCCCAGCCGGTCGCCCACGCGCAGCGTCATCACCATGCGGTGGTAGTCGCTCGGGTTGCCGATGCCGTAGATCGCGCTGACCGTCGCGACGATCACCACGTCGCGGCGCTCCAGCAGGCTCTTGGTGGCCGACAGCCGCATCTGCTCGATGTGCTCGTTGATCGAGCTGTCCTTCTCGATGAAGAGGTCGCGCTGCGGGACGTAGGCCTCGGGCTGGTAGTAGTCGTAGTAGCTGACGAAGTACTCGACCGCGTTCTTCGGGAAGAACTCGCGGAACTCGCTGTACAGCTGCGCGGCCAGGGTCTTGTTCGGCGCGAACACGATCGCCGGCCGCCCGAGGCGGGCGATCACGTTGGCCATCGTGAAGGTCTTGCCGGAGCCGGTCACGCCGAGCAGGGTCTGGAAGCTCAGCCCGTCGCGCACCCCCTCGACGAGCTGCGCGATCGCCGCCGGCTGGTCGCCCGCCGGCGGGTAGGGCTGGAAGAGCTGGAACGGCGAGTCGGGGAAGGCGACGAACTCCCCCGGGGTCTCGCCGGCGGCAGGAGCCGGGGGATCGGTGACGACGGGCGCGGGCATGCGGACTCCAGGCTCGGTGGGGCGCCGGCGCGCCAGCGGGACGAGGCCCCGCGCGCGCCGCGCGCAATCCGCCAGACTAACCCAGCCGCGCCGCGCGCGCCGCCCTGCGGCCCGGCGTCAACCGCGGCGGCGCCCGGCGCGTTGGCTCGGAACCGTAAAATCCGAGCGTTTTCGTCAGCCAGGCCTGCCGGCCGGGCTGCCCGCGGCCCCCCCAGGCCGCCGCCCCGTGCGCCCGTGCGGCGCCGACCCTGCCTCCCCGAGAACCTCCATGGCCACGCTTTTCGCCGCCGTCGACCTCGCCCCGCGCGACCCGATCCTGGGACTGAACGAGCAGTTCAACGCCGACCCCAACCCGAACAAGGTCAACCTGGGCGTCGGCGTCTACACCGACGAAAACGGCAAGCTGCCGCTGCTGGCCTGCGTCGCGGAAGCGGAGCGGCAGATCCAGGCCGCGCCGAAGCCGCGCGGCTACCTGCCGATCGACGGCATCGCCGCCTACGACCGCGCGGTGCAGGAGCTGGTGTTCGGCGCCGACGCCGCGGTGCTGGCCGAGGGCCGCGTCGCCACCGTGCAGGGGCTGGGCGGCACCGGCGGCCTGAAGATCGGCGCCGACTTCCTGCGCCGGCTGAACCCCGCCGCCGCGGTGCTGATCAGCGACCCGAGCTGGGAGAACCACCGGGCGCTGTTCACCCAGGCCGGCTTCACGGTGGGGGCCTACCCGTACTACGACGCCGCCCGCCGCGGCATCGACGTGGCCGGCATGCTCGCCGCGCTGGAGGGCGCCGCGCCCGGCACCGTGGTGGTGCTGCACGCCTGCTGCCACAACCCGACCGGCTACGACCTGTCGCCGGCCGACTGGGAGCGCGTGATCGCCACCGTCAAGGCGCGCGGCCTGGTGCCCTTCCTCGACATGGCCTACCAGGGCTTCGGCGAGGGCATCGCCGAGGACGGCGCGGTGATCGGCCGCTTCCTCGCCGCCGACGTGGACTTCCTGGTCTCGACCTCGTTCTCCAAGAGCTTCTCGCTGTACGGCGAGCGCGTCGGCGCGCTGAGCATCGTCTGCCGCAGCAAGGACGAGGCGACGCGGGTGCTGAGCCAGCTGAAGATCGTGATCCGCACCAACTACTCCAACCCGCCGACGCACGGCGCGCAGGTCGTCGCCACGGTGCTGACGACCCCCGCGCTGCGGCGCATGTGGGAGGAGGAGCTGGCCGGCATGCGCAACCGCATCCGGCAGATGCGGCTGCTGCTGGTGGAGAAGCTGAAGGCCGCCGGCGTGAGCCGCGACATGGGCTTCATCACCGAGCAGAAGGGCATGTTCAGCTACTCCGGCCTGGGCCAGGCCCAGATGCAGCGGCTGCGCGACGAGTTCGGCGTCTACGGCGTCGATTCCGGGCGCATCTGCATCGCGGCGCTGAACACGCGCAACATCGACGCGGTCGCGCGCGCGATCGCCGCGGTGAGCTGAGAACCGGCACCCGGCGGCCGCCGAGCGGCACCGGGGCCTCGCGGACGCAGGCCGCGCACACGGCACGAGGGAGTCGACATGCTTTACCAGTGGTACGAGACGCAGCGTGCGCTGCTGAGCCCGTTCGCGGAGTTCGCCAGCGCGTCCGCCAAGCTCTACGGCAACCAGGCCTCGCCGTTCGCCAGCATGCCCGGCGCGCAGCGCATGGCGGCCGGCTTCGACCTGCTGAACCGGCTCGCGAAGGACTACGAGAAGCCCGCGTTCGACATCCGCAGCGTGCCGGTGCAGGGCACCGAGGTGGCGGTGCAGGAACAGGTGGTGCTGCAGAAGCCCTTCTGCCGCCTGCTGCGCTTCAAGCGCTTCACCGACCACCCGCCGGTGCTCGAGCGCATGAAAGGCCAGCCCACGGTGCTGGTGGTGGCGCCGCTGTCGGGCCACCACGCGACGCTGCTGCGCGAGACCGTCCGCGCGCTGCTGCAGGAGCACAAGGTCTACATCACCGACTGGACCGACGCCCGCATGGTGCCCACCGACGCCGGCCCCTTCCACCTCGACGACTACGTGCACTACGTGCAGGAGTTCATCCGCCACATCGGGCCGGACGTGCACGTGATGTCGGTCTGCCAGCCGACGGTGCCCGTGCTGGCCGCGATCTCGCTGATGGCCAGCGCCGGCGAAACCACGCCGCGCACGATGACGATGATGGGCGGGCCGATCGATGCGCGGCGCAGCCCCACCGCGGTCAACAACCTGGCGATGAACAAGAGCCACGAGTGGTTCGAGAACAACGTCATCTACCGCGTCCCGCCGAACTACCCGGGCGCCGGGCGGCGTGTCTACCCCGGCTTCCTGCAGCACACCGGCTTCATCGCGATGAACCCGGACCGGCACCTGAAGTCGCACTACGACTACTTCCTCGACCTGATGCGCGGCGACGACGACAACGCCGAGTTCCACCGCAGCTTCTACGACGAGTACAACGCCGTGCTCGACATGCCCGCCGAGTACTACCTGGACACCATCAAGACCGTGTTCCAGGACTTCGCGCTGGTCAACGGCACCTGGGAGGTGCGCGGCCGCCTGGTGCGGCCGCAGGACATCACCGGCACCGCGCTGCTGACCATCGAGGGCGAGCTCGACGACATCTCCGGCGCCGGCCAGACGCGTGCCGCGCACGACCTGTGCACCGGCGTGCCGAAGGCGCACCAGTTCCACTACGACGTGATCGGCGCAGGCCACTACGGCATCTTCTCGGGCCGCCGCTGGCGCGAGAAGGTCTACCCGCAGGTGCGCGACTTCATCCTGCGCTACCAGGATGGGCGTGTCGCAGCGCAGGCCCCGGCGCCTGCGCTGGCCGCGCCCGCCGCGGCATCCCCCGCGCCGGCTCCGCGCAGCGCCCGGCCGGCTGCCAAGCGCGCAACGCCCGCGCGGCGCCCGCGCACGCCCGCCGGCCAGGCCGGCTGAGCACGCCCGCCGCCGGCGTGCGTGACGCGGCCTCGTCCCCCGCGCGCCCGGCCACCCGATGAACGGCATGGCGCTCGACGGCGGCAGGGACGGGGACGGGCCCGCTGCCCGGAACGGGCCGGACGGGATGACGGGCAACGCCCCTTCCGCCGGCGCGGCCCCTGCGATCGATCCTGCCGCGATCGATGCGCTGCTGCCGCAGACCCAGTGCACCCGCTGCGGCGAGCCCGATTGCGCCGCCTATGCGCAGGCGATCGCGGCCGGCGCGCCGATCGACCGCTGCCCGCCGGGGGGCGCCGAAGGCATCCGCCGGCTGGCCCGGCTGACCGGGCAGCCGGAGCGCCCGCTCGACCCGGCGCACGGGCTGGAAGGGCCGCGCCGTGTCGCGTGGGTGGACGAAGCGGCCTGCATCGGCTGCACGCTGTGCCTGCAGGCCTGCCCGGTCGACTGCATCGTCGGCGCGCCGCGGCGCATGCACACGGTGGTCGAGACGGACTGCACCGGCTGCGAGCTGTGCGTGCCGGCCTGCCCGGTCGACTGCATCCACCTCGACGTGGTGACGCCGGGCCGCAGCGGCTGGGACGCCTGGTCGCCGGCGCAGGCGCAGGCGGCCCGCCAGCGCCATGCGGCGCGGCTGCGGCGCCTGGCGCCGGCCCGCGACCGCCGCGCGGCCGGCAAGCCGGCCCCGACGGTGCTGGCGCCGGCCGGCCGGGTTCCGGCCGGTGACCTCGGCCCCGCGGGCGCGGCGGCCGGCCCCGCCACGGCCCCCGCCGCCACGGCCGCGGCGGCGTTGACGGTACCGGGCGCGGACGGGCCCGGCGTGCCGAGCGCCGCAGCCAAGGCGGCCGCCGTCGCCGCCGCGCTCGCCCGCGCCCGCGCCCGGCGCGGGGCCTGAGCACCGGCCGGCCCGCGCGGCACAATCGCGGCCCATGAAGCGTGCTGCGATCGACCCCTTCTTCGCCACGCTGGCGGCGGCCAACCCACACCCGGTCTCGGAGCTGGAGTACACCTCGGTGTTCGAGCTGCTGGTCGCGGTGCTGCTGTCGGCCCAGGCGACCGACGTCGGCGTGAACAAGGCGACACGGCGGCTCTTCCCGCGCGCCAACACCCCGCAGCGCATCCTCGCGCTGGGGCTGGACGCGCTGACCGAGTCCATCCGCACGATCGGCCTCTACCGCAACAAGGCCCGCCACCTGATGGCGACCTGCGCCCTGCTGGTGGAGCGCCACGGCGGGCAGGTCCCGCGCGAGCGCGCCGCGCTGGAGGCCCTGCCGGGCGTGGGCCGCAAGACGGCGAACGTGGTGCTGAACGTCGCCTTCGGCGAACCCACGATGGCGGTGGACACCCACGTCTTCCGCGTCGCCAACCGCACCGGCCTGGCGCCGGGCCGCGACCCGCTGCAGGTCGAGCAGGGCCTGCTGCGCCGCGTGCCGGCGGCCTACCTGCTGCACGCCCACCACTGGCTGATCCTGCACGGCCGCTACGTCTGCCAGGCCCGCCGCCCGCGCTGCGAAGCCTGCACCGTGGCGCGCTGGTGCGACGCCGGTCCCCCGGCGATGAGGGACTGAGCCCGCGGCGGCGCGCCGGGGCACCGCGCCCGAGGAGCGCCGAATTGGCCGCGCCGGGCCGGCCAGTTCCGGCCACCGGCGCGCCCGACGCGGCGCGACACTCGGGAACCCATGCCCACCTCGCCGGAACTGCAGCTCGCCGAGCGCATCGCCGCCTGGCACAACCGGCATCCGCTGGCCCGGCGGATCGTGCCGGCGCAGGTGCATGGGACGGGCGTGGTCGCGCTGCCCTTCGCGCCGGGCGCGCGCCGGCCGCGGCTGCTGACGCGCGAACGGGTGCTGCCGGGCCTCGCGCCGGCACGCCTGGCACGGCTGGCACTGCGCCATGGCCGTCCGGCCCACCCCGGTCCCGCGCACTGGCCGCTGCGCGAACTGCTGCCCGACCCGCCCGTGGCGCCGACCGTCGCGCGCGAGTGGCGCCACCTGCTGACCGCGGCGATCGAGGTCGGCGACCGGCGCCTGCGGGTCTTCGTCGGTCCCGACCCGGCGGGCCCGGTGCTCGGCCGGCGACTGTGGGACCGGCGCCGCCTGCAACTGGCCGGGCTCGCCGGCGTCGTGCTCGCCGCCGGCGCCCTGCTCGCCCCGGTGCTGGCCGGACGCCACGCGGACGCCCCGTCGCTGGCCTCGGCGGCGCCCGCCGCCTCGGCCAGCCCGGCCGCCGTGTCGAGTCCCGTGATACGGACGGCGCTGGCGACGCCGGCCCCGGCGGCGGCTTCCGGCATCGCGCCGGCGCCGGCCACGGGTGAAGCGCCCGTGGCGGCCGCATCGCCGGCAGCGACGGGCTCGCCAGGCCCTACGCCGTCGGACCGTGCGGCCTCGGAAGCCGCGGCCCCTGCCGCGGCGTCCAGCCCCGCTGGCGGCGGTGACCGCACCGCCCCCGCCGGCGACATTCGCCCCGCGCTCAGTGCCGAGGCGCGTGCGCAGGCGCTCGCCGAGGGCCGGCGCCTGCGCAGCCAGGGGCCGGCGGCAGCCGCCGCGTCGGCGGCGTCGGCCGTCCCGGCCGCGCGGCCCGAGGACGCCGGCAAGGTGTTCGCGGTCGCGGCGATGCCCACGCGCAACCGCTCGACCTCGCAGCTGCGCATCGTGCTGATGAACGCGCCGACCGAGGCCGAGCCGGGCCAGCCACGCGCCGAGGTGATGCCGGTGGCCGGCGGCTTCCGCGCGGTGATCTGGCCCTACGACAGCCGGGCTGCCGCCGAGCGCGTTCGCGAGCTGCTGGCGGCACGCGGCATCCCGAGCGAGGTGATCGCCTTCTAGGCGTCTTCCAGGCGTCCGCGCGGCAGAAGCCGCGCAGCGTCCTGGCACGCTGTCGCGGCCAGCGCAGGCGCGCGAAGGCGGCCCACCGCCGCAGCGACCCTCGCCGCGCCACGCCGGCCCGGCGACAATCCCCCGCGTGACTCCCGGCGCCACCCCGCTCGCCCCGCGCGTGCTGTCGGTCATCCCGCCGATGACCCAGCTCAACACGCCCTACCCGTCCACGGCCTACCTGACCGGCTTCCTGCGCTCGCGCGGCGTGGCCGCGGCACAGGAGGACCTGGCGCTGGCGCTGGTGCTGGAGCTGCTGTCGCGGCCCGGGCTCGAGGCGCTGGCGGACGAGGTGGCGGCCCTGCCGCCACCACGGCAGACGCGGCAGACCGCGCACTTCGCCGCCGAGGCCGCCCGCTACCTCGAGACGATCGACCCGGTGATCGGCTTCCTGCAGGGGCGCGACCCGACGCTCGCGCACCGCATCGCGACGCGCCGCTTCCTGCCCGAGGGCGCGCGCTTCGAGGCGCTCGCGGCCTACCCGGCCGCGGAGGACGAGGACCCGCTCGGCTGGGCCTTCGGCGCGCTCGGCCTGCAGGACCGGGCCCGCCACCTGGCGACGCTGTACCTGAACGACCTGGCCGACGTCATCCGCGACGCGGTCGACCCGCGCTTCGAGTTCGTGCGCTACGCGGAATCGCTGGCGGCCAGCCAGGCGAGCTACGACCCGCTGGCCGAGGCGCTGGCCGCGCCGCCGAACCGGCTCGACCGGACGCTGCAGCGGCTCGCGGCCGACGCCCTCGCGCGCCACCGGCCGACGCTGCTGCTGCTGTCGGTGCCCTTTCCCGGTGCGCTCTACGCGGCGCTGCGCATCGCGCAGGCCGCCAAGGCGCAGGACCCGTCGCTCGTGATCGCGCTCGGCGGCGGCTACGTCAACACCGAGCTGCGCGAGCTGGACGAGCCGCGGCTGTTCGACCTGGTCGACGTCGTCGTGCTGGACGCCGGCGAGCGCCCGCTGCTGGCCCTGCTGGAGCACCTGCAGGGACGCCGCTCCCGGCAGCGGCTGGTGCGCAGCTTCTGGCGCGACGACGCCGGGCAGGTGCGGTACGCGAACTGGGCCGAGCCGGACCTGGCGCTCGCCGAGGTCGGCACGCCGACCTGGGACGGCCTGCCGCTGGACCGCTACCTGTCGCTGCTGGACATGCTCAACCCGATGAACCGCCTGTGGAGCGACGGGCGCTGGAACAAGCTGACGGTGGCGCACGGCTGCTACTGGAAGAAGTGCAGCTTCTGCGACACCTCGCTGGACTACATCGCGCGCTACGACGCGGCCTCGGCGAGCCTGCTGGCCGACCGCATGGCCGCGATCGTGGCCGAGACCGGCCAGCGCGGCTTCCATTTCGTCGACGAGGCGGCACCGCCGAAGGTGCTGAAGGCGCTCGCGGCGGAACTGCAGCGGCGCGCACTGGCGGTCACCTGGTGGGGCAACGTGCGCTTCGAGAAGTCCTTCACCCCCGCGCTGTGCGAGGCCCTGGCCGACAGCGGCTGCGTGGCGATCTCCGGCGGCCTCGAGGTGGCCTCCGACCGGCTGCTGGCCTTGATGAAGAAGGGGGTCGACGTGGCCCAGGTGGCGCGCGTCACCAAGGGCTTCGCGGACGCCGGCATCCTCGTCCATGCCTACCTGATGTACGGCTTTCCCACGCAGACGCTGCACGACAGCGTCGATGCGCTCGAGTACGTGCGCCAGCTGTTCGCCGCCGGCTGCCTGCACAGCGGCTTCTTCCACCGCTTCGCCTGCACCGTGCACTCGCCGGTCGGTCGCGACCCGGCCGCCTACGGCGTCCGCCTGCAGCCGCTGCCGCCCGGCAGCTTCGCCCGCAACGACGTGGCCTTCGTCGACCCGACGGGCACGGACCACGACGCCATCGGCCCGGTGCTGAAGAAGGCGCTCTACAACTACATGCACGGCATCGGCCTCGACGAGGACGTGCGCGCCTGGTTCCCCTTCCGCGTGCCGCGCCCCCGCGTGCCGCGGCAGTTCGTCGCGCGTGCGCTGCAGTCGCGGGACACCCGCGACGCGGCCGCCGCCTGAAGGCCCTGCGTCCGCCGTGGCACCCCGACCATGACCCACACCCTCCCCCCGTGCGTCCGCGGCCGATCGGCGGCGGCGCCGACACTGCTCGCCGCCCTGCTGATGGCCGCCGCCCCTGCGGCCCGCGCCGCCCCCGAGGCCGCCGGCGCCGGCGCGGCAGCGGCGGACAACTGCCAGGAGATCACCGCCGGCATCGATGCACGCATCCGTGCCGCCGGCGTCAGCAACTACACGCTGACCACGATCGACCTCGCGACGCCGCCCGCAGGCCGGGTCGTCGGCCAGTGCGGCAACGGCCGGCGCCGGATCGTCTACAGCAGCGTCGGCCCGGGCGCCGGCCAGCGGCCGGGCGTCGTGATCAGCACGCTGCCGGATGCGGCCGCGGTGCCGCCGGCCGCATCGGCGCCCACCGCCGCGCCGCCGCGGCCGCGCGACGACGGCATGCTGACCGAGTGCCGCGAGGGCTACTACGGCCCGGACTGCCGGCTGCGCAAGACCCCGGCGCCGCCGCGCTCGCCCTGACGCGGGCGGGCACGCGTCCGACGCCCGTCGGCGTGGCGCGGATGCCGCACCGACGGCCGCCTGCCCGGCGCTGGACGGCGCGCCTACAATCCGGTCGACGTTTCCCCGGCGGCACGCCGGGACCGCCCCTGCCGACCATGCCCACCCTCGAGGACCTCGCCGACCGCGTCGACCGGCTGCTGCTGCGCCACGAGGAGCTGCGGCGCGAGCATGCGCTGCTGGAGCAGCAGATGGCCGCGGTCAGCAACGAGCGCGACAGCCTGCGCTCGCGCCTGAACGCCGCCCGCGCCCGCATCGACGCCCTGCTCGACCGGCTGCCGGTCGAGCCGCCTGCGCCGGCCGATGCCGCGGGGGCCGCCCCGACGGGCCCGGCACCATGAAGCAGATCGAGGTCACGATCATGGGGCAGAGCTACGTGCTCGGCTGCCCCGAGGGCGGCGAGGCCGCGCTGCTCGATGCGGTGCAGCAGGTCGACCGCGAGATGAGCGCGATCCGCGACGCGGGCAAGGTGAAGGCGCGCGAGCGCATCGCGGTGCTGGCGGCGCTGAACCTGGGCTTCCAGCTGGCGTCGCGCCCGGTGCGGGCAGCGGCGCCGCTGGCCGAGCCACCGTCGGACGCGGCGGGCCCGGCCGAGGCCTCGGCGACGCTGGACGCGCTGGTGCGCCGCATCGACCAGGCCCTGGGCGACGACGGCCGCCTGTTCTAGCGCCCCAGGGCCGCGCGGCGCCCGGCGCGCGCCCCGGCCGATCCCCGTGCCTCCGCAACGGCGCGCGCCGCGGGGCTAGAATGGCCCCGTCCGCCGCTTCCGCGTGGGTTTTATATTTCCTTGAACCGATGCTCTCGCGAGCCAGGGCTTGGAACATGCTCGGCTGGTGTGATCGTCTCGCGCCAGATGAACCCGAGGCCCTGCTGACCTCGCCCACCTGAATCCCCTGGGTTCAGGAATGCGGCCCACGGTTTGCGGCGGACACCCTCTTTCCCGTCCCTCCCGGCCCGTCGCGGCACGGCCCTGCCTCCGATGCGCCACTGGCTGATGAAAAGCGAGCCCGACGAGGCCTCGATCGATCACCTCGCCGCGGCCCCCGGCCAGTGCCTGCCGTGGACCGGCGTGCGCAACTACCAGGCGCGCAACTTCATGCGCGACGAGATGCGGGTCGGCGACGGCGTGCTCTTCTACCACTCGTCCTGCCCGGCGCCGGGCATCGCCGGCATCGCCGAGGTGGCCAGCACGCCCTACCCCGACCCGACGCAGTTCGACCCCGCCAGCCCCTACCACGACCCGAAAAGCCGGCGCGAGGACCCGCGCTGGCTGCTGGTCGACGTGCGCCTGGTGGCGCGCACGGCGCTGCTGCCGCTGGCGGCGATGCGCGAGGACCCGGCCCTGGCCGACATGGCCACGCTGCGGCGCGGCAACCGGCTGTCGATCACGCCGGTGACGCCCGGCGAATGGGCCCACGTGCTGGAGCGGCTGCAGGTGCGATGGGCGCGGGCCTGAGCGGCCTGCTGGTCGCCGAGCTGCTGGTCATCGGCAGCTTCACCGGCTTCCTCGCCGGCCTGCTCGGCGTCGGCGGCGGCATGCTGCTGGTGCCCTTCATGACCTTCCTGCTGACGCAGAAGGGTTTTCCGCCGGAACACCTGATCAAGATGGCGGTGGCGACCTCGCTGGCCACCATCTGCTTCACCTCGCTGTCGTCGGTCCGGGCGCACCACGCGCGCGCCGCGGTGCGCTGGGAGATCGTGCGCCTGCTGGCGCCGGGCATCGTGGTCGGCTCGCTGCTCGGCGCGCAGCTGGCGAGCCGGATGCCGGCGCGCGGGCTGGCGATCTTCTTCGCGGCCTTCGTCGGCGTCTCGGCCACCCAGATGCTGCTCGACAAGAAGCCGAAGCCGAGCCGGCAGCTGCCCGGCACGGCTGGCATGCTCGGCGTCGGCGGCGCGATCGGCCTGCTGTCGGCCCTGGTGGGCGCCGGGGGCGCCTTCCTGTCGGTGCCCTTCATGGTGGCCTGCAACGTCTCGATCCGCCACGCCGTCGGCACCTCGGCTGCGCTCGGCTTCCCGATCGCCCTGGCGGGCACCGCGGGCTACGTGGTGGCCGGCGCCGCCCTGCCGGACATGCCGGCCGGCACGCTCGGCTACCTCTACCTGCCGGCGCTGCTCACCGTCTCGGCGGCCAGCGTCGCCACCGCGCCGCTGGGCGCGTGGGCCGCGCACCGGCTCAACGTGAAGCAGCTCAAGCGGGTGTTCGCCGGGCTGCTGTACGTGCTGGCGGCCTACATGCTGAGCCGCGGGCTCGGGCACTGACGGGCCCGCCGGGCCGGGCCGGGCGGGCGGGGTCGCCGGGACCGCGTCTCACCCTCCGGGACCGCCCCCCGCGGTGCGCCTGCGCGCTCAGGCCGGCGCGCGCTCGAAGCGGATGCCGGCCAGCGCGACCTGGTTGCCCCCGCGCTGGCGCGCCAGCGCCCGCGCGGCCGCAGACGCCGCCAGCAGACCCTCCAGGTCCCCGGCAGTGTGCGGCCAGCTGGCCACGCCCATCGCCACCGTGAAGCGCAGCACCTCGCCGTCGAGCGGCACCAGCTCGGTGGCGCAGCGCCGGCGCAGCTCCTCCGCGCGCGCATGCGCCGTCGCGAGGCCGACCCCGGACAGCAGCAGCGCATGGCAGCCGTCCCCGAGCGCGCAGGCGGCGTCCATCGCCCGGGTGTGCCGCTCCAGCAGGCTGCGCAGCGCCTCCTGCACGCGGGCGGTCGCGCGCGCGGCCTCGGGGGATGACGGCCGGTCCGGCGTCGTCGCGGGTGCGTCGATCTCGATCGACACCAGCGCGAACTCGCGCTGCTCTCGCTGCGACAGGTCCAGCTCGCGCCGCAGCAGCTCCTCGATGCGGGCCTGCGCCAGCGCCGGCGCGCCAGCGGGTGCCGCGCGCGGCGCCGCGGCCTGCTCCTCGAGCTGGCGCAGCGCCTGCTGCAGGCGCTGGTCGCGGCGGCGCTGCTCGGTGCGGTCGATCCACAGCATCAGCAGCGGCCCGTCGTGCGCCGCGCCGCCGGCGACCGGCAGGTGCAGCCGGGCCACGTCGATCTCGCGCAGCGCACCGCCGAGCTCGATGCGGTGGCGGTGCGCCTGCACGCCGCCCAGCGCGACGGCGCGCTGCTCGGCGGCCTGCAGCGGCACCCAGGCGGGGGCGTCGAGCAGCTCCGCGTCGCTGCGCCCCAGCAACTCGCCGGCCGGGCGGCCGTAGAGGGCCGCGAGCCCGGGCGAGACGTGCAGGAAGGGCCCGCCGACCGCGCCCTTGATGGCGATCGCGGCCTGCAGCGCGTCGGCCAGGCTCAGGAAGGCGGCCGCCAGCTGCGGCGCGTCGAGCCCGGGCACGGCCGAGAGCCGGCGCACGGTCTCGTCGGCGGGCATCGGGTGGGGCAGCGCATCGGACATGGCGGCACAGGACCCGATGATGCGGCGGGGCAGGCGCCGCGACAAGGCAAGCGCTCCCCCCATCCGGAGGACGTCCGCCATGGACCCGGGGGCCGTCACCGCCGTCGGAAGGCGGGCCGGTCCGCCCGCGGGCAGCCTCAGCCCAGCCGTTCGGCGACCCAGCCGCGCACCGAGGCCAGCGCGGCGTCCAGCTTGCCGGCATCGCTGCCGCCGGCCATCGCCATGTCGGCCTTGCCGCCCCCCTTGCCGCCGACCTGCTGCGCGACGAAGTTGACCAGCTCGCCGGCCTTGACGCGCGCGGTGCTGTCGGCCGTCACGCCGGCGGCCAGCTGCACCCGCCCTCCGTCGACCGCGGCCAGCACGATCGCCGCCGTCTTCAGCTTGTCCTTCAGCTTGTCCAGCGTGTCGCGCAGCGTCTTCGCGTCGGCGCCGTCCAGGCGCGCCGCCAGCACGCGGATGCCCTGCACCTCGACCGCCGCCGCCGCCAGCTCGTCGCCCTGGGCCGAGGCGAGCCGGCCCTTGGCCGCCACCAGCTCGCGCTCCAGCGCGCGCAGCTGCTCCTGCAGCTGGACGACCCGTGCCGGCAGCTCGGCCGGCGCCGCCTTCAGGCTCGCCGCCGCCTGCTGCACCGTGTGCTCGAGCGACTGCAGGTAGGCCAGCGCGTTGTCGCCCGTCACCGCCTCGACGCGGCGGATGCCGGCGGCCACGCCGCTCTCGGCGACGATCTTGAACAGGCCGATGTCGCCGGTGCGGCGCACGTGGGTGCCGCCGCAGAGCTCGCGGCTGCCGCCGATGTCGAGCACCCGCACCTCGCTGCCGTACTTCTCGCCGAACAGCATCATCGCGCCGAGCTTCTGGGCCTCGTCGATCGGCATGACCCGCGCCTGCGTGTCCGCATTGGCCAGGATCTCCGCATTCACCCTGGCCTCGACCTCGCGCAGCTGCGCCTCGGTCATCGGCGCGTGGTGCGCGAAGTCGAAGCGGGTGCGCTCGGCGTTCACCAGCGAGCCCTTCTGCTGCACGTGGGGCCCCAGCACCTCGCGCAGCGCCTTGTGCATCAGGTGGGTCGCGCTGTGGTTGCGCACGGTGCGCGCGCGGCGCTCGGCGTCGACGCGCGCGCCGACGCGGTCGCCGACGCGCAGCGTGCCCTCGACGACGCGCCCCTGGTGGCCCGAGACGGCCGCCTGCACCTTGACCGTGTCCTCCACCAGCACCCGCGTGACGGCATTGCGCAGCTCGCCGGTGTCGCCGACCTGGCCGCCGCTCTCGGCATAGAACGGGGTCTGGTCGAGCACGACCACCACGTCGCTGCCGGCGGGAGCCTCGTCGACCGGCGAGCCGTCCACGTACAGCGCGACCACCTGCGCGTCGTCCTGCACCAGCCGCTCGTAGCCCTGGAACCGGGTCTCCGGGCCGCCGTAGGCCAGGCCCGCGGCCATCTTGAACTTGCCCGCGGCACGCGCCTGCTCGCGCTGGCGGCCCATCGCGGCCTCGAAGCCGGCCTCGTCGACGCTGACGCCGCGCTCGCGGCAGACGTCGGCGGTGAGGTCCAGCGGGAAGCCGTAGGTGTCGTGCAGCTTGAACGCGGTCTCGCCGTCGATCGACGTGGCGCCGCCGGCCAGCGCCGCCTCGAGGATCTCCATGCCGTGGGCGATGGTGCGGAAGAAGCCCTCTTCCTCCAGCCGCAGCACCTCGACCGCGCGCTGCTGGTGCTGGCGCAGCTCCGGGTAGGCCTCGCCCATCTGCTCCACCAGCGCGCCGACCAGCTTGTGGAAGAAGGGCCGGCGGGCGCCCAGCTTGTAGCCGTGCCGGATCGCGCGGCGCGTGATGCGGCGCAGCACGTAGCCGCGGCCGGCATTGCTCGGGATCACGCCGTCGACGACGACGAAGGTGCAGGCGCGGATGTGGTCGGCGATGACCTTCAGGCTCGGCGAATCGGGATCGCAACCGCCACTGCCGGCGGCGTCCACCTCGGCCTTCGCGGCCGCCAGCAGCGCGACGAAGGTGTCGATCTCGTAGTTCGAGTGCACGCCCTGCAGCACCGCGGCGATGCGCTCCAGCCCCATGCCGGTGTCCACGCTCGGCTTCGGCAGCGGATGCATCACGCCGTCTTCGGTGCGGTTGAACTGCATGAAGACGTTGTTCCAGATCTCGATGTAGCGGTCGCCGTCCTCGTCGGGGCTGCCGGGCGGGCCGCCGGGGATCTCCGGGCCGTGGTCGTAGAAGATCTCGGTGCACGGACCGCAGGGGCCGGTGTCGCCCATCATCCAGAAGTTGTCGGAGGCGTAGCGCGCGCCCTTGTTGTCGCCGATGCGCACGATGCGCTCGGCCGGCACGCCCACCTGGCGGTTCCAGATCTCGTAGGCCTCGTCGTCCTCCGCATAGACCGTCACCCACAGCTTGTCCGCCGGCAGTCGGAACACCGTCGTCAGCAGCTCCCAGGCGTAGGCGATCGCGTCCTTCTTGAAGTAGTCGCCGAAGCTGAAGTTGCCCAGCATCTCGAAGAAGGTGTGGTGGCGCGCGGTGTAGCCGACGTTCTCCAGGTCGTTGTGCTTGCCGCCGGCCCGGATGCACTTCTGCGCGGTCGTGGCGCGGCTGTAGGCGCGCTTGTCGAAGCCGAGGAAGACATCCTTGAACTGGTTCATGCCCGCGTTCGTGAACAGCAGCGTCGGATCGTCACCGGGGATCACCGGGCTGGAGGCGACGATGGCGTGCCCCTTCGACTCGAAGTACGTCAGGAACTGGCGGCGGATCTCGGAGGCTTTCATGCCGGGCTTTCGTGGACGATCGGCAGCCCCGCGGGCTGCACGAAACCCTCGAGTTTAGCGGCCGCCCCTGCGGCGACCGGCCCTCAGGGGCGCCCGTCGTCGTCGTTCGCCGCCGCGGCGGGGCCGCCGCGCTCGAGCCGGTTCGCGTGGCCGTCGCGGCCCAGCGCCGGCGCCTCGGCCGCGCGCCGCGCCGCCTCGTCCAGCAGCTGGCCGGCCTCGCGGCCATCGTCGGGGTAGCAGCGCGCGCCGATCGCCAGCGCCAGCGCAACCGGCTGGCCCGCCACGACGAAGGGCTGGCGCAGGCTGCGCAGCAGCTTGTCGACCACCGGCGCGACATCGGTGGGGGCGTCGATCCACGACAGCAGCACCGCGAAGCGCTCGCCGTCGAGCGACGCGACCACGTCGCTGGCGCGCAGGCCGGCGCGCAGGCGCACCGCGAACTTGCGGCGCAGCACCGCCGCAGCCTCGGCCCCGACCGCCGCCGCCGCGGTGGCGAAGCCTTCGATGCGCAGCACCAGCACCGCCATCGGCGCCGGCTCGCGTTCGCGCAGCGCCACCAGGTGGCTCATGTGCTCGAGCAGCTGCTGCCCGTGCGGCAGGCCGGTGGCGAGGTCGGTCGCGTACGCCAGCCGGGCCCGGCGCGCCTGCGCGTGGCGCCAGGCGGCGGCGCGCAGGCGCAAGGCCAGGTCCGGCGACGGCGCAGGCTGCGGCACGAGCACGTCCTGCACGCCCAGCGCGACGGCCTGTTCCCAGAGTGCCGGCGACCCCTCGGCAGCCGGCGCCAGGTGCGTCTGCAGCACGACCGGGAGCACGGCGGTCACCGTGGGCCAGCCGGCCGACTCGCCCAGGGTCTCGGCATCGAGCAGCGCCAGGTCCGTGTCGCCGGGATGCAGGCGTGCGCGGGCGTCGTCGACGCCGGCCACCGCGACGCGCTCGATGCCCGCGGCCGCGAGCACCTCGTCCAGCGCGGCGGGCAGCGGCGGCCACGCCAGCAGGCGCAGCGGCACGGCCGGCGTGTCGTCGTCGTTCACGACACGGCCCTGGGACCGGCGCCGTCCTGGCAGCGTCCGCGAAAGCGTTCCACGGCATCCCTCATGTTGCGAAGGCGACTTTCGCCATCCAAAATCCTGTCGAAGTGCGCGAGAATGACCCCATGAAGAGCCAGGACACGAAGACGCCGACGATCCAGGTGCTCGAGCGCAGCTTCGCCCTGCTGGACGTCCTGGCATCCTATCCCGACCCGGTGTCGCTGAAAACGATCAGCGAGCAGACCGGCCTGCACCCCTCCACCGCCCACCGCATCCTCAACGACCTGACGATCGGCCGCTACGTCGACCGGCCGGAAGCCGGCAGCTACCGGCTCGGCATGCGCCTGCTGGAACTGGGCAACCTGGTCAAGGCGCGCCTCGACGTGCGCGAGGCGGCGCTGGGCCCGATGCGCGACCTGCACAAGCTGACCCACCAGCCGGTCAACCTGTCGATGCGCCAGGGCGACGAGATCGTCTACATCGAGCGCACCTACAGCGAGCGCTCCGGCATGCAGGTGGTCCGCGCGATCGGCGGGCGTGCACCGCTGCACCTCACGTCCACCGGCAAGCTGTTCCTCGCGCACGACGACCCGCAGCGCGTGCGCGCGTATGCGACGCGCACCGGCCTGGCCGGCCACACGCGCAACAGCATCACCGAGCTGCCGGTGCTGGAGCGGGAACTGGCGCGGGTGCTGCAGCAGGGCAGCGCGCGCGACGACGAGGAACTGGAGCTCGGCGTGCGCTGCATGGCCGCCGGCATCTTCGACGACCAGGGCAAGCTGGTCGCGGGGCTGTCGATCTCCGCGCCGGCCGACCGGCTGGAGGACGGCTGGCTGGCCCGGGTGAAGGAGACGGCGGCGCAGATTTCCGCGTCGCTCGGCCACCGCGGCGACACGGCCCGGCGCTGATCTCACGCACGCGCCGGCGGCACGAGGCCGATGCGCACCCCGTGAACGGGGGGCGGCTGCGCGCGATGCCGACACACCTCGGCGGGCCCGATGCCCGTCCGCCGGGCCGGTCGCGAGCGTCGGCCAACGCCGGCGCAGCATGGGCGACGGGCGGCCTCCCGCCCGCGGGCGGTCAGTACCGCGGCAGGTGCGTCGACACCGGGCTGATCGCCGACCCGCCCGACGCCTCGGTGAGCCAGCGGCGCACGCGCTCGGCGTCGCCGAGGCGCGAGTACTTCCCGGCCGAATCGAGGAAGACCATGATCAGCTTGCGACCGGCCAGCCTCGCCTGCATCACCAGGCAGCGGCCCGCCTCGGCGATGTAGCCCGTCTTCTGCAGGCCGATCTCCCAGTGCGGGTTCAGCACCAGGTTGTTGGTGGTGCGGTACTGCAGCTGGCGGTCGCCGACGGCGACGGCGTGCTCGGGCGAGGTCGACAGCTCGCGGATCAGCGGCACCTGGTAGGCCGCCTTGACCAGGGTCGCGAGGTCACGCGCGCTGGACTGGTTCTGGCTCGACAGGCCGGTCGGGTCGTTGAAGTGCGTGTCGCGCATCTTCAGCTCGACGGCCTTGCGGTTCATCGCCGCGACGAAGGCCGGCAGGCCGCCCGGGTAGTGGCGCCCGAGCGCATGCGCGGCGCGGTTCTCGCTCGACATCAGCGCCAGGTGCAGCATCTCGCCGCGGGTCAGCTGCGTGCCGACCTTCAGGCGCGAGCGGCTGCCCTTCTCGGTGTCAATGTCCTCGTCGGTGACCGTGAGCCACTCGTCGTGCGGCAGCCCCGCCTCGCTGACCACCAGCGCCGTCATCAGCTTGGTGATCGACGCGATCGGCAGCACGGCCTGCGAGTTCTTGCTCAGCAGCACCTCGTCGGTGTCCTGGTCCAGCACCAGCGCCACGCTGGACTTCAGGTCCAGCGCATCGCTGGTCTCGTGCAGGCCGTAGAGCTGGCCGAAGGACGGCCGGGCCGCCTCGACCGCGGCGGGCGCGACGCGCGCCACGGCCATCCGGGTGCTGGTACCGCCACGGCGCACGACCACCGTGCGCGGCTTCGCCGCCGAGCGCACGGTCTTCGAGGCGGTGGCCTTCTTCTTGGCCGGCGCCGCCGCCGCGGCACCCGGCGCCGTGGTCAGCGCGACCGCCACGGCCACCGCACACATCGATACGAACTGGCTCAAGGTGTTCACGCCAATCCTTTCTGTCATCATCCGGCCAGTGTAGGGGAATGAAAAAAGGCACGCAAGATCATGAACTTGCGTGCCTTTCCTCAAGTACGCCTCGAGGGGGCGGCAGTTACATGTCAGCCCTGGGCTGCCACCCGCTCGGTCTTGCTGTGCAGCTTGTTCAACGCAGCGAGGTAGGCTTTCGCCGACGCGACCACGATGTCCGGGTCCGCCCCGACGCCATTGACGACCCGGCCGCCATGCTGCAGGCGGACCGTCACCTCGCCCTGGGATTCTGTGCTGCCCGAGGTGATCGCGTTGACCGAATAGAGCAGCATCTCGGCCCCACTTCCGACACGCGACTCGATCGCCTTCAGGCTGGCGTCCACCGGCCCGTTGCCGTCCGCCTCGGCCCGGTGCTCCAGCTCGCCGGCCGCGAACACCACCGCGGCATGCGGGCGCTCGCCGGTCTCCGAGCGCTGCGACAGCGACAGCAGCCGGTAATGCTCCTGCTCGGCGGTGACGGTCTCGTCCATCACCAGCGCGGTGATGTCCTCGTCGAAGATCTCGCTCTTGCGGTCGGCCAGGTCCTTGAAGCGCGCGAACGCGGCATTCACCTCCGCCTCGGACGCCATCTCGATGCCCAGTTCCTGCAGCCGCTGCTTGAAGGCATTGCGGCCGCTGAGCTTGCCCAGCACGATCCGGTTCGTGCTCCAGCCGACGTCCTCGGCGCGCATGATCTCGTAGGTGTCGCGCGCCTTCAGCACGCCGTCCTGGTGGATGCCCGAGGCATGGGCGAAGGCGTTGGCGCCGACCACCGCCTTGTTCGGCTGCACGACGAAGCCGGTGGTCTGCGAGACCAGCCGAGAGGCCGGCACGATGTGCGCGGTGTCGATGCCGACCTCGAGGCCGAAGTGGTCGCGGCGGGTCTTCACCGCCATCACCACCTCCTCGAGCGAGCAGTTGCCGGCGCGCTCGCCGAGGCCGTTGATCGTGCACTCGACCTGCCGCGCGCCACCGATCTTCACGCCGGCCAGCGAGTTCGCGACCGCCATGCCCAGGTCGTTGTGGCAATGCACGGACCAGACGGCCTTGTCCGAGTTCGGGATGCGTTCGCGCAGGTTGCGGATGAAGCTGCCGTAGAGCTCGGGAATCGCGTAGCCGACGGTGTCCGGCACGTTGATCGTGGTCGCGCCTTCGGCGATCACGGCTTCCAGCACGCGGCAGAGGAAGTCAGGCTCGGAGCGGTAGCCGTCCTCGGGCGAGAACTCGATGTCGCCCGACAGGTTGCGGGCGAAGCGCGTGGCCAGACGCGCCTGCTCGAAGACCTGGTCCGGCGTCATCCGCAGCTTCTTCTCCATGTGCAGCGGGCTGGTGGCGAGGAACAGGTGGATGCGCGTCGAGCGGCCGCCGTGCAGCGCCTCGGCCGCGCGGGCGATGTCGCGGTCGTTGGCGCGCGCCAGCGAGCACACCGTGCTGTCCTTGATCGCCTGGGCGATCGCGCGCACGCACTCGAAGTCCCCGTTCGACGAGGCCGCGAAGCCGGCCTCGATGACGTCCACCTTCAGCCGCTCGAGCTGGCGCGCGATGCGCAGCTTCTCGTCGCGGGTCATCGAGGCGCCGGGCGATTGCTCGCCGTCGCGCAACGTGGTGTCGAAGATGATGAGCTTGTCGGCCATGGCGGTCTCCTGGGTCAGACGGTGGGGGCCGGATCGGCCTGCGGCGCGGGCGCGGCCGCGGCGGCGGCGGCCCAGCCGATGCCGGCGCGCTGCAGCCCGCTGAGGATGGCGCGCAGCGAGGCGCGCACGATGTCGGTGTCGATGCCCACGCCGAACAGCGTGCGCGAGCCCGCCGTGCCGGCCGCGCCGATGCGCAGCTCGAGGTAGGCCACGGCGCGCGCGTCGGCGCCGGCACCGATCGCGTGCTCGTGGTAGTCCAGCACGCGCAGCGGCTGGCCGCAGGCAGCCTCCAGGCCCTGCACGAAGGCGTCGATCGGCCCGGCCCCGCGCCCCTGCACCGGGCGGCGGACGCTGCCGAGCGTGGCCTCGGCCAGCAGTTGCACGCTGCCGTCCGGCTGGCCCGACAGCGTCGGCGTGCCCACGCGCGGCGCGCCGTCGAGCGCGTACTCGCGCTCGAACAGCGCCCACAGGTCGGCGGCCGCGAGCTCGCGGCCCTCGACGTCCATCACCGCCTGCACCCGTTGGCTGAACTCGATCTGCAGGCGACGCGGCAGCTCCAGCCCATACTCGTTCTCGAGCAGGTAGGCGATGCCGCCCTTGCCCGACTGGCTGTTCACGCGGATCACCGCGTCGTAGCTGCGGCCGAGGTCCTTCGGGTCCACCGGCAGATAGGGCATGTCCCAGACATCACCGTCGCGGCGCGCGGCAAAGGCCTTGCGGATCGCGTCCTGGTGCGAGCCGGAGAAGGAGGTGTAGACCAGGTCGCCGACATAGGGGTGGCGCGGGTGCACCGGCAGCTGGTTGCAGTGCTCGACGCAGCGCCGCACCTCGTCGATGTCGGAGAAGTCCAGCTGCGGCGAGACGCCCTGGGTGTAGAGGTTGAGCGCGATGTTGACCAGGTCGACGTTGCCGGTGCGCTCGCCGTTGCCGAACAGGCAGCCCTCGATGCGGTCCGCGCCGGCCATCAGCGCGAACTCGCCGGCCGCCGTGCCTGTGCCGCGGTCGTTGTGCGGATGCACCGAGAGCACGATCGCCTCGCGCCGCGCGAGGTGGCGATGCATCCACTCCACCATGTCGGCGAAGATGTTCGGCGTCGAGTGCTCGACGGTGGACGGCAGGTTGACGATGCAGGGCCGCTCGGGCGTCGGCTCCCAGACCGCGGTGACGGCATCCACCACGCGCTTGCTGAACGCGAGCTCGGTGCCGGAGAACATCTCCGGCGAGTACTGGAAGGTCCAGTGCGTGCCCGGCTGGCGTGCGGCGTGCTCGCGCAGCATCCGCGCATGCTCGGTGGCGAGCGCGACGATGCCGTCCTCGTCGAGGCCGAGCACCAGCCGGCGCATCACCGGCGCGACCGCGTTGTACAGGTGCACGATCACGCGGCGCGCGCCGACCAGTGATTCGAAGGTGCGCTCGATCAGGTGGGCGCGGGCCTGCGTCAGCACCTGGATCGTCACGTCCTCGGGGATGTGCCCCTGCTCGATCAGCAGGCGCACGAAGTCGAAGTCCGCCTGCGACGCCGACGGGAAGCCGACCTCGATCTCCTTGAAGCCGATCCGGACCAGCATCTGGAACATGCGCAGCTTGCGCTGCGGGTCCATCGGCTCGATCAGCGCCTGGTTGCCGTCGCGCAGGTCGGTGCTCAGCCAGACCGGGGCGCGGGTCAGCACGGCATCGGGCCAGCGGCGGTCGCGCAGGGCGACGGGAGGAAAGGCGCGGTACTTCGTCGAAGGATCGGTGAGCATCGTGGGTTCTCGTGAAGATCGTCTTCGCAACCCACGGCCTCGAGAAAGACGAACGGCCCGCTGCAGGTTGCATACGGGCCGTCGGATCAAGACGTGAGGACGTGCGTGACTAGGGGACCCGGTGTGGTTCCTCTAGGGCTAGCAGCGCGAAGCAGGTCTCGAGCGTCATGAGGCGCGCATCGTAGCACGTCAGCGGTGCAGGCCGGCCTCGTCGGGCTCGTCCGTCGACGTGGCGATCACGCTCACCGGCTTGCCCTTCATCCGCTTCCACACGTAGACCACGTAGCCGGACACCGCATAGGCCAGGAACATGCCGAACAACACGCTGGGCGGGTGCAGGTTGATCAGCGCGATGCCGAGCGCGATCGCGACGATCACGATGAAGGGCACCGAGCGTTTCAGGCTCAGGTCCTTGAAGCTGTAGAAGGGCACGTTGGTGACCATCGTCAGCCCGGCGTAGAGCATCAGCGCGAAGGCCGTCCAGGCCAGCGGCTCGAGCTCGCGCACGCCCTGGATGCCCTGGTCGTCGACGACCCAGACGAAGCCCATCACCACCGCCGCCGCCGCCGGGCTGGGCAGGCCCTGGAAGAAGCGCTTGTCGACCACCGACAGGTTGGTGTTGAAGCGCGCCAGGCGCAGCGCCGCGCAGGAGCAGTAGACGAAGGCCGCCACCCAGCCGAGCTTGCCCATGCCCTTGAGCGCCCACTCGTAGACGATCAGCGCCGGCGCCGCGCCGAAGGACACCATGTCGGACAGGCTGTCCATCTGCTCGCCGAAGGTGCTCTGGGTGTTGGTCATCCGGGCCACCCGGCCGTCCAGGCTGTCGAGCACCATCGCCGCGAGCACGCCGTAGCAGGACAGGTCGAAGCGCCCGTTCATCGCCATCACGACGGCGTAGAAGCCCCCGAACAGGGCCGCCAGCGTGAACAGGTTGGGCAGGATGTAGATGCCCTTGCGGCGCGGACGGACCGGGAAGTCCTCGTCCGGGGTCGGGGTGTTCATGGGGCGCGAGGATAACGCAGGGGTGGCGCCGGGCGAACCGCGTGCCGGCGCAAAAAGGGCCGCCCGCAGGCGGCCCACACGCCGGCCCGGGCGCGCGTCAGTTGCGGCTCTTGTCGACCAGCTTGTTGGCCTTGATCCACGGCATCATCGCGCGCAGCTTCTCGCCGACGACCTCGATGTCGTGCTCGGCGGTCAGGCGGCGGCGCGACAGCAGCGTCGGCGCATTGGCCCGGTTCTCGAGGATGAAGCTCTTCGCGTACTCGCCGGTCTGGATGTCCTTCAGGCACTGGCGCATCGCCTGCTTGGTGTCCTCGGTGACGATCTTCGGCCCGGTCACGTACTCGCCGTACTCGGCGTTGTTCGAGATCGAGTAGTTCATGTTCGCGATGCCGCCCTCGTAGATCAGGTCGACGATCAGCTTCAGCTCGTGCAGGCACTCGAAGTAGGCCATCTCGGGCGCGTAGCCCGCCTCGACCAGGGTCTCGAAGCCCGCCTTGATCAGCTCGACGGTGCCGCCGCACAGCACGGCCTGCTCGCCGAACAGGTCGGTCTCGGTCTCTTCGCGGAAGTTGGTCTCGATGATGCCGGCCTTGCCGCCGCCGTTGGCGGTGGCATAGCTCAGCGCCAGGTCGCGCGCCTTGCCGGAGGTGTCCTGGTGCACCGCGATCAGGTGCGGCACGCCACCGCCCTGGGTGTAGGTGTTGCGCACGGTGTGGCCCGGCGCCTTCGGCGCTACCATCCACACGTCGAGGTCGGCGCGCGGCACGACCTGGCCGTAGTGCACGTTGAAGCCGTGCGCGAAGGCGAGCGACGCGCCCTCCTTGATGTTCGGCTCGACGTCGTTCTTGTAGACGGCCGCGATCTGCTCGTCGGGCAGCAGGATCATGACCACGTCGGCGCCGCGCACCGCGTCGGCGACCTCGGCCACCTTCAGCCCGGCCTTCTCGACCTTGCCCCAGCTCGCGCCGCCGCGGCGCAGGCCGACGGTGACCTTGACGCCGCTGTCGTTCAGGTTCTGCGCATGCGCATGGCCCTGCGAGCCGTAGCCGATGATCGCGACGTTCTTGCCCTTGATCAGGCTCAGGTCGGCGTCCTTGTCGTAGTAGACCTTCATTTCACTCTCTCCAAAAAATCGTGGGCAGGGCCGGGTCAGACCCGGAGGATGCGCTCGCCGCGGCCGATGCCGCTGGTGCCGGTGCGCACCGTCTCGAGGATGGCGGTGCGGTCGATGGCCTCGATGAAGGCATCCAGCTTGCCGGCATCGCCGGTCAGCTCGATCGTGTAGCTCTTCTCGGTGACGTCGATGATGCGGCCGCGGAAGATGTCGGCCATGCGCTTCATCTCCTCGCGCTCCTTGCCGACCGCGCGGACCTTGATCAGCATGAGCTCGCGCTCGGTGTAGGAGCCCTCGGTCAGGTCGACCACCTTGACCACCTCGATCAGCCGGTTCAGGTGCTTGGTGATCTGCTCGATCACGTCGTCCGAACCGGTGGTGACGATGGTCATGCGCGACAGCGACGGGTCCTCCGTCGGTGCCACGGTCAGGCTCTCGATGTTGTAGCCGCGGGCCGAGAACAGCGCGACGACGCGCGACAGCGCGCCGGGCTCGTTCTCGAGCAGCAATGCGATGATGTGTTTCATGGGTGATGGGGCGCGCTCTTCAGGCCGGCGGCGGTAACCGACGGCCCTTGGCGACGCCAGGTGTGGCTTCGAAAGTCGAACGATGTCCGGAGGCGGCGAGGCGAGCCCGCCGGGGGCCGGCCGGACGCGGTAACGTCCCGCCCACCCGCGGCGTTCAGCGCCTCACGTCACAGGTCCTCGGATCCCAGCAGCATCTCGGTGATGCCCTTGCCCGCCTGGACCATGGGCCAGACGTTCTCGGTCGGGTCGGTGCGCACGTCGAGGAAGACGGTGCGGTCCTTCAGCGCGATCGCCTCGCGCAGCGCGCCCTCGACGTCGCCCGGCTTCTCGATCTTCAGGCCGACGTGGCCGTAGGCCTCGGCGAGCTTCACGAAGTCGGGCAGCGCGTCCATGTAGCTGTGCGAGTAGCGGCCGCCGTAGTCCAGCTGCTGCCACTGCCGCACCATGCCGAGGTAGCGGTTGTTCAGCGAGATGATCTTGACCGGCGTCCTGTACTGCAAGCAGGTCGACAGCTCCTGGATGCACATCTGGATCGAGCCTTCGCCGGTGATGCAGAAGACGTCGGACTCCGGCTTCGCCAGCTTGATGCCCATCGCGTACGGCAGGCCCACGCCCATCGTGCCCAGCCCGCCGGAGTTGATCCAGCGGCGCGGCTCGTCGAAGCGGTAGTACTGCGCGGCCCACATCTGGTGCTGGCCGACGTCGGAGGTGATGTAGGCATCGCTGTCGCGGGTCAGCTCCCAGAGCTTCTCGACCACGTACTGCGGCTTGATGACCTCGCTGCTGTTGCGGTAGGCCAGGCAGTCGCGCTTGCGCCACTCGTTGACCTTGCCCCACCAGGCCGACAGGGCCTGCGCGTCCGGCGCCTGGCGCGCCTCGCGGATCTGCGCGATCAGCTCCTGCAGCACGTCCTTCACGTCGCCGACGATCGGGATGTCGACCTTCACGCGCTTCGAGATCGACGACGGGTCGATGTCGACGTGGATGATCTTGCGCTCCACCGACGCGAAGTGCTTCGGATTGCCGATCACGCGGTCGTCGAAGCGGGCCCCGACGGCCAGCAGCACGTCGCAGTGCTGCATCGTCATGTTGGCCTCGTAGGTCCCGTGCATGCCGAGCATGCCGAGGAACTTCGGGTCGCCGCCGGGCATCGCGCCCAGGCCCATCAGCGTGTTCGTGCAGGGCACGCCCAGCAGGTCGACCAGCTCGCGCAGCTCGGCCGATGCATTGCCGAGGATGACGCCGCCGCCGGAGTAGATGTAGGGGCGCTTCGCCGCCAGCAGCAGCTGCACCGCCTTGCGGATCTGCCCGCCGTGGCCCTTGCGCACCGGGTTGTACGAGCGCATCTCCACCGTCGCCGGGTACTGGAAGGCGGTGCGGCTGAGCGAGACGTCCTTCGGGATGTCGACCACCACCGGGCCCGGCCGGCCGGAACGCGCGATGTGGAACGCCTTCTTCAGCGTCAGCGCCAGGTCGCGCACGTCCTTCACGAGGAAGTTGTGCTTGACGATCGGCCGCGTGATGCCGACGGTGTCGCACTCCTGGAAAGCGTCGAGACCGATCGCGGCCGTCGGGACCTGCCCGGTGATGATCACCATCGGGATCGAGTCCATGTAGGCGGTCGCGATGCCGGTCACGGCATTCGTGACGCCCGGCCCCGAGGTGACCAGCGCGACGCCGACTTCGCCGGTCGCCCGGGCATAGCCGTCGGCCGCATGGATCGCGGCCTGCTCGTGCCGCACCAGCACGTGCTCGATGGTGTCCTGCTTGTAGAGGGCGTCGTAGATGTACAACACCGCGCCGCCGGGATAGCCCCAGAGGAAGCGGACGCCTTCGGCCTGGAGGCTGCGGACGAGGATTTCGGAGCCGTTGGGCTCCTCGTGGGGGTGTTGCGGGGGCGCCGAGGCGGCGCGTTTGAGTTCCGCGGCAGACATGTCCATGAAGAACCTTTGCGATTTTCTCTGACGAAAAACCATTGGTGCACCTCTCCACGCCCTCGTGAGGCGGGTGTGGTGCCTGCGCGGTCCGTATGCAGCCGACCGGGTCGGCCGGGCTGCCAAAGACCAGTACCTCTGTGATGGAACCCGCGATTATCGCATCCCGCCGCGCCCCGCCCGGCGAATTCGGGGACCCTGCTCCCGCGATGCGATAATCCCGCCGCCTTCCGGCCCCGTCTCGCTCAAGCTCCTTGGCCACCGACAAAGAACTCGCCGACTTCCTGAAGAGCGTCGAAAAGCGGGCCTTCAAGCGCGCCAGCTATGCAGTGCGCGACGAGGACGCTGCGCTCGACATCGTGCAGGACGCGATGATCCGGCTGGCCGAGAGCTACGCCGATCGCCCGGCCGCCGAACTGCCGCTGCTGTTCCAGCGCATCCTGTCGAACGCGACGATGGACTGGTTCCGGCGCCAGAAGGTGCGCGGCGCGCTGTTCCGCAATTTCTCGGAGTTCGAAGGCGCCGACGGCGCCGAGGATTTCGACATCCTCGAGACCCTGGCCGCGCAGGACGATGCCGGTCGGCAGGAAAGCGCCGCGGACAGCGTCTCGCGGGCGCAGATTCTGCTTTCGATCGATGCCGAGATCGCCCAGTTGCCGGGGCGTCAACGCGAAGCCTTCCTGCTGCGTTACTGGGAGGAACTCGACGTCGCCGAGACGGCTGCCGTGATGGGGTGCTCCGAAGGCAGCGTGAAGACGCACTGCTCGCGCGCCGTGCACGCGCTGGCCAAGGCTTTGAAGCTTCGAGGGATATCGCTGTGAACCGCCCAGAACCCTTGCCCCTGTCCTCCTCCGCCGCCGTCGCGTCCGCCCTCGAGGCGCGCTTCGCGCTGCGCGTCGCCTCCGCGCTCGGCGAGGCCAGTGCGGAACTGCCGCATGGCGTGTCCGAGCGCCTGGCCTTCGCCCGCCAGCAGGCGCTGGCGCGCGCCCAGGCGGCGCGCACGGCGTCCGGCGCCGTGGTGCAACGCGGCGGCCGGGGTGCCGCGGCGCTCGCCTGGTTCGGCGGCGTCGGCGGACGCGTCTGGCAATTCGCGTCGGTGCTGCCGCTGCTGGCGCTGGTGATCGGCCTGGTTGCCATCCAGGACAGCCACACCCACGCCCAGATCAGCGAGGCCGCCGCGATCGACGTCGACCTGCTCGGCGACGACCTGCCGCCGGAGGCCTACCGTGATGCCGGCTTCGTCGAGTTCCTGAAGACGCCGCGCAGCTGATGCCGCGCGACTGACGGTGCGCCGCCCGCCTCGCCTCCCCCTCCCCGTTCGACCTGCCGCCGCGCTGTCGACGCTGGCCGGGCTCGCCGTCACGGCCAGCCTGGCGCTGGCGCAGGGCGTGGGCGCGCCGGTGCAGGGTGCGAGCGCGCCGGCGGCGCGCGGGGGGCCGGGTGCAGCACCGGCCCGCGCGGCCGCCGTGCCCGTGGTCCCGGGTGCCGACGCCGACTGGCGCGCACTGTCCGCCGCGCGCCGCCAGGCGCTGGCGCCGCTGCAGCGCGAGTGGACGTCGATGGAGGCCTCGCAGCGCCTCAAGTGGATCGAACTGGCCGATCGCCTGCCTCGCTTGCCCGAACGCGAGCGCGAGCGCATCCAGGCGCGGATGGTGGAATGGGCCGGCATGACGCCGGCCGAGCGCGGCCAGGCGCGGCTGCGCTACCTGCAGGCCAAGCGCGCGGCGGCCGGTGACGACCGCAGCGAGCGCTGGGAGGCCTACCAGTCGCTGTCCAAGGACGAGAAGGACGAGTTGGCCGCGAAGGCGCGCGCCTCCTCGCAGGCCGCCGCCGCGGCACGCAAGTCCGGTCCGACCGCGAAGGCGCCGGACCCGGCGCGCACGATCCCGAAGTCGAACGTGGTGACGAACCCGAACTTCGTCGCGGCGCCGAAGGCCGTCGCGCCCACCGTGATCCAGGCCCGCCCGGGTGCCTCGACCACGCTGGTATCGGCGCCGCCGAAGCCGCCGGCCCACCAGCAGACCGGCCTGCCCAAGCTCGCCGCCTCGCCCGGCTTCGTGAACCCGCAGACGCTGCTGCCGCAGCGCGGGCCGCAAGGTGCCGCCGCGCTGACCGTGCGCAGCGACGAGGACGAGGACGAGGACGAACCGGTGCCGCGCCCGTGAGCGGCGCCGGCCCGGACGGCGGGGCGCCCGGCGTGGCGGCCCCGGCCCTCGACACGCCCGGCCTGTGGCGGCGCATGGCCTGTTTCGTCTACGAAGGCGTGCTGCTGTTCGGCGTCGTGATGATCGCCGGCTACCTGTTCTCCTCGCTGACCCAGCAGCGCCACGCACTGACGGGTCGCCACGGGCTGCAGGCCTTCCTGTTCGTCGTGCTCGGGATCTACTTCGTCTGGTTCTGGTCGCGCGGCGGCCAGACGGTGGCGATGAAGGCCTGGCACATCCGCGTGGTGGACGTCGCCGGCCGCCCCGTCACGCAGGCGCGCGCCCTCGCCCGCTACCTGCTGGCCTGGCTGTGGTTCCTGCCGGCGCTGGCCGTGCTGGCCGCGGCCGGTCTGCGCGGCGGCGCCGTCGCGGCGGTGCTGATCGCCGGGGTCGCCACCTACGCGCTGCTGGCCCGGCTGCATCCGCAGCGCCAGTTCCTGCACGACGTGGTCTGCGGCACCCGGCTCGTGACCCAGCGGCCGGCACTGCCCGCGCGCCGTCCGCGCGCCGGCTGATCCGCCGACATCTGCCGGCCACGGCGGCTGCGGCACACTGCGCGCCATGCACCCGCTCTCGATCTGTGTCTACTGCGGCTCGCGCGACGGCCGCGATCCGGCCTATGCCGCTGCGGCCGAGGCCGTCGGCACGGCCATCGGCCGGCGCGGCTGGCGCCTCGTCTACGGCGGCGGGCGCGCCGGCCTGATGGGCCGCACCGCCGACGCCGCGCTGGCCGCCGGTGCCCGCGTGCTCGGCGTCATCCCGCAGACGCTGATGGCGCTGGAGGTCGGCCACGCCGGGCTGGACGAACTGGTGGTGGTCGACACCATGCACGAGCGCAAGCGCCGCATGGCCGAGGCCGCCGACGCCTTCCTCGCGCTGCCCGGCGGCATCGGGACCTTCGAGGAGCTGTTCGAGGTCTGGACCTGGCGCCAGCTCGGCTACCACGACAAGCCGGTCGGCCTGCTCAACGTCGCCGGCTACTACGACCGGCTGCTCGGGTTCCTGGACAGCAGCCGCGACCAGGGCCTGATGAGCGCACCGCAGCGCGCACTGCTGGAGGTGGACGATGCGCCCGGCGCACTGCTCGACCGGCTGGGCGCGCTGGCGCGCCAGGCGGACGCGCCGGACGACTACCGCCGCATCTAGCCCGCCGCGACGGGCAGGCAGCGCGGGCGCGGCCGATCCGGGGAGACGCTCAGACGGCGTCTTCGTTCGTTTCGCCGGTGCGGATGCGCACCACCTGCTCGACCGCCGTCACGAAGATCTTGCCGTCGCCGATCTTGCCGGTCTTCGCGGCGCGCACGATGGCCTCGATGCAGCGATCGACATCGGCGTCCTTCACGACCACCTCGACCTTCACCTTCGGCAGGAAATCGACCACGTACTCGGCGCCGCGGTAGAGCTCGGTGTGCCCCTTCTGGCGCCCGAAACCCTTGACCTCGGTGACCGTCAGGCCGGTCACGCCGACCTCGGCCAGCCCCTCGCGCACTTCCTCGAGCTTGAACGGTTTGACGATGGCGGTGATCTGTTTCATGGCGGGCTCCTGTGACCGGACGCGACGAGTTTATGCGCGGAAGCGCGAGGTGATCGGATAGCGCCAATCCCGCCCGAAGGCGCGGTGGGTGATGCGGATCCCGACGGGCGCCTGGCGCCGCTTGTACTCGTTGAACTTGATCAGCCGGGTGACCCGGTCCACGTCGCGCGGATCGAAGCCGGCCGCGACGATCTCGTCGATGCCCTGGTCCTCCTCCATGTAGCGCTGCAGGATCGCATCCAGCACCTCGTAGGGCGGCAGGCTGTCCTGGTCGGTCTGGTCCGGGCGCAGCTCCGCCGACGGCGGCCGGGTGATGATGCGCCGCGGGATGACCTCGCCGCCGGGCTGGGCATTGCGCCACTCGGCCAGCCGGTAGACCAGGGTCTTGGCCACGTCCTTGATGACCGCGAAGCCGCCGGCCATGTCGCCGTAGAGCGTGCAGTAGCCGGTGGCCATCTCGCTCTTGTTGCCGGTGGTGAGCACGATCGCGCCGAACTTGTTCGACAGCGCCATCAGCAGCGTGCCGCGCACGCGCGCCTGGATGTTCTCCTCGGTGGCATCCTCGGGCAGGCCGGCGAACTCGCCGGCCAGGCTCGCGCGGAAGGCATCGAACATCGGCGCGATCGGGATCTCGTCGTAGCGCACGCCCAGCCGCTGCGCCATGTCGCGCGCATCGACCCAGGAGATCTCCGCGGTGTAGCGCGACGGCATCATCACCGCGCGCACGCGCTCGGCCCCCAGTGCCTCGACCGCGATCGCCAGCACCAGCGCCGAATCGATGCCCCCGCTCAGGCCGAGCAGCGCCCCGGGGAAGCCGTTCTTGGTGACGTAGTCGCGCACGCCCAGCACCAGCGCGCCCCAGGCCTGGGCCTCGGTGTCCGGCAGCGCGGCGACCGGTCCGCGCGCCTGCCCGCCGTCCAGCTCGACCAGGGTCAGCGCCTCCTCGAACATCGGGGCCCGCGCGCCGACGCTGCCGTCGGCATCCAGCGCGAAGGACGCGCCGTCGAACACCATCTCGTCCTGCCCGCCGACCGCATGCACGTAGAGCAGCGGCAGGCCCACCGCGCGGGCGCGCTCGGCCATGCGCGCCTCGCGCTCGGCGGCCTTGCCGAGGTGGAAGGGCGATGCGTTCAGCACCGCCAGCGCCTGCGCGCCGGCGGCGCGCGCCGCCTCGGCCGGCTCCTCGAACCAGGCATCCTCGCAGACCAGCACGCCGACGCGCAGGCCCCCGACCTCGACCACCAGCGCCGGCTCGCCGGCATCGCGTCCCGACGCGAAGTAGCGGCGCTCGTCGAACACCTGGTAGTTGGGCAGCTCGCGCTTGCAGTAGGTGCCCAGCACCTGCCCGTCGCCGAGCACCGAGGCCGCGTTGAAGCGCAGCGGCACCTGCACCGAGCGCGAGCGCCGATCGCCCTGCGCACCCGACTGGTGCGGGTGCCCGACGATCACCCGCAGGCCCTGCAGGTCAGCCAGCGCCCGCGCACAATCGGCCAGGGCCTGGGCGCAGGCCTGCATGAAGCTGGGCCGCAGCAGCAGGTCCTCGGGCGGGTAGCCGCACAGGGCCAGCTCGGGGGCGAGCAGCAGGCGGGCGCCCAGCGCATGGGCCCGGCGCGCGGCATCGACGAGCTTGCGGACATTGCCCTGCAGGTCGCCGACGGTGACGTTGATCTGCGCGAGGGCGACCCGCACCGCGGTTGTGGAAGGCATATGGCGCAAGAAGAAGGGGCAGGAAATTATGTCATCCGGGTTCACGAGGAACCCGCGTCGCTCGACCGCGGTGCCTGGAATGCGCTGCTGGCGGCCCAGCCCCGGCCGACCCCTTTCCTGCGCCACGAGTTCCTCGCGGCGCTGCACGACAGCGGCAGCGCGGTGCCGGCCACGGGCTGGGCGCCCCGCTTCCTGACGCTGCACGACGGCGCCGGCCTGGCCGCCGCCTGCGCGCTGTACCTGAAATCGCATTCCTACGGCGAGTACGTGTTCGACTGGGCCTGGGCCGACGCCTACCAGCGCCACGGGCTGGCCTACTACCCGAAGCTGCTCGGCGCGGTGCCCTTCACGCCGGTGCCGGGGACGCGGCTGCTCGCGCGCGACGCGCCCGCGCGCCGCGCGCTGCTGCAGGCGCTGCGCGGGCTGGCCGGCGAGGCCGGGCTGTCCTCGGTGCACCTGCTGTTCATCGACGAGGCCGACCGCGAGGCGGTCCACGCGGCGGCGGGCGCGGGCTGGATGCTGCGCAGCACGGTGCAGTTCCACTGGCAGAACCGCCGGCCGGCGCCCTATGCCGACTTCGCCGACTTCCTGTCCGCGCTGCAGCGCGACAAGCGCAAGAAGATCCAGCAGGAGCGGCGGCGCGTCGCCGACGCGGGTCTGCACTTCCGCTGTGCGCGCGGCGCCGACATCGGCGAGGCCGACTGGGATTTCTTCTATCGCTGCTACGTGCACACCTACCGGGCCCACCACTCGACGCCCTACCTCACGCGCGACTTCTTCCGCCGCGCCGGCGCCGAGCTGGCCGGGCACTGGCTGCTGTTCACCGCGTGGCGCGGCGAGCGGCGCATCGCCGCGTCACTGATCGCGCTCGACCCGGCTTCGCGCACCGCCTACGGCCGCTACTGGGGCGCGATCGAGCACGTGCCCTGCCTGCATTTCGAGGCCTGCTACTACCAGCCGCTGGCCTGGTGCATCGCCGAGGGCTGGGACCGCTTCGAGGGCGGCGCCCAGGGCGAGCACAAGATGGCGCGCGGCCTGCTGCCGGTGGCGACGCACTCGGCGCACTGGCTGGCGCACCCGCGCTTCGCCGAGGCGGTGGCGGACTTCCTCGCCCGCGAGGGCGCCGGCATCGAGGGCTACCTCGACGAGTTGAACGAGCGGGCGCCCTTCAAGGCCGGCGCGCCCGCCCCCGCCGAGCTCAAGGCTTGAAGTCGCCGGCGAAGCCGCTGACCAGGCGCTCGGGCAGCACGTACTTGCGCAGCGCCTCCAGCACCTGGGCCGGCGTCAGCGCGGCCAGCGCCCGATCGACCTCGGCGGCGCGCGCGAAGTCGCGCCCGAGGTAGAGGTTGCTGGACAGCGCCGCGGCGAGCCCGGCGTCCTGGGCCCGGCCGAGCTGGCGGAACGCGAGCAGGCCGCGCTGCCCCTCGGCCAGCTCCGCGGCGCTGAAGCCGTCCTTCAGCGCGCGCGCCAGCTCCTCGCGGAAGGCAGCCTCCACCTTGGCCTGGTTCTGCGGCGCGAAGATCGCGCCGGCGCTCCAGCCCGAATTCGGCTCGAAGGGGTTCCAGGCGACGCCGCTGTAGACGTTGTACGACAGGCCGTCCTGCTCGCGGATGCGCTTCCACAGCCGGGAATTGCCGCCCCCGCCCAGCAGGTGGTTGGCCATCATCAGCGCCGGGTAGTCGGGATCGGTGTCGGCCAGCGGCAGCGCGAGCTGCACCGACATCGTCGCGTTCTGCTTGTCGGGCGTCTGGAACACCAGCCGCGCGGGCGCCACCTCGATGCGCGGCTGCGGGATCCGCGCGAAGGGCTCGCCGGCCTGCCAGCCCGCGAAGCCCTCGCGCAGTGCCCGCCGCAGCGCGGGCACGTCCAGGTCGCCGACGGCCGCGAACTGGGCCTGGCCGGTGCCGTAGAAGCGCTGGTGGAAGGCGCGCAGCTGCTCCAGCCGCACCGCCTCCACGTCGCGCACGATCTCGTCGAAGCTGCGCGCGTAGCGCACGTCGCCCGGCGGGTAGGGGTTGCCGTGGCGCGCCAGCGCGTTCGCCAGCACCGCCTCGGGCTCCTTGCGCTGCTGCTCGATGGCGGCCAGCGTCTGTCGCCGCACCTCCTCGAGCGCGTCGGCTGGCAGCGCCGGCGTGCGCAGCAGCTCGGCCACCAGCGCGAGCGCGTCGGCGACGTGCTCGCGCCGCGACTGCAGCGACACCGTCAACCGGCCGGCGCCGGCGGAGAAGGCCAGCTCGGTCTTCAGCGCGCTGAGCCGGTCCTGCACCTGCTGGCGGCTCAGGCGGGCGCTGCCCTTGTCCAGCAGCTCGGCCAGCATCGACGGCACCTGGCCCTGGCCGGCCAGGCTCTTCTCGTCACCGAAGCGCAGCGTCAGCACGGCCTGCACCGCACCGCCGCGGGTCGGTTTGGCCAGCACCGCGGCGGCGATGCCGGCCTCGGAGAACCGCTCGGTGCGGCGGTCGATGTTCGCCGGCGACGCATCGAAGGGCGGCACCCGGTCGGCCGCGGCCTGCGGCACGAAGCCCGCCATCGCCTGCGCGAGGTCGACCCGCTGCGGCTGCGGCGCCCGCTGCGGCCGCTCGGTCGGCACGTAGCTGCCCAGCGTGCGGTTGGCCGGCAGCAGCACCTGCACCGCGACCCGCTGCAGCGTGTCCAGCGTCAGCGCCCGCACCCGGTCGCGCGCCAGGAAGAACAGGCGCCAGTCGCCCTGGGCCACCGTCTCGCTCAGCGAAATCCCCACCACCTCGGGATCGCTGAAGGCGCGCTCCCAGTCGTTCAACCACTTGTCGCGCGCGCGCTGCAGTTCCTCGGCGGTGACCGGCTCGGAGGCCACCGATTCGAGCGTGCGCAGCATCGCGGCCCGCGCCTCGGCCGGGTCCTGACCCGGTGCCAGCTGGGCGCCGAAGAGCGCGAAGCCCGGGTCCGCGAGGCCGGGCGCGAATGCGAAGGTGGCCGCCGCGAGGCGGCGCTCGGTCAGCGCGCGGTGCAGCCGCCCGGCCGGCGCGTCGCCCATCAGCAGCGCCAGCACCTCGACCGCCGCATGGTCCGGGTGCGCGCCCGGCGGCACGTGGTAGCCGGCATAGAGCAGCGGCACGCCGCCGACCCGGCGCAGCGTCACCTCGCGCTCACCGTCCTGCACCGGGTCCAGCGTGTAGAGGCGGGGCAGCACGCGCGTCGGGCGGGGCACGCCGGCGTAGGCCCGGGCGATCCAGCCGAGCACCTTCGCGGGCTCGAAGCGGCCCGAGACGATCAGGGTCGCGTTGTCCGGCTGGTAGTAGGTCCGGTAGAAGGCCTGCAGGCGCGGGATGTCGACGTTCTCGACGTCGGCGCGCGCGCCGATCGTGCTGTGGCCGTAGTTGTGCCACTGGTACATCGCCGCGACGGTGCGCTCGAACAGGATGGAGCCCGGGTCGTTCTCGCCCATCTCCATCTCGTTGCGCACCACGGTCATCTCGCTGTCGAGGTCCTTGCGCGCGATGAAGCTGTTGACCATCGCGTCGGCCTGCCAGCCCAGGTACCAGCGCAGGTTGTCCTCGCTGGCGGCGAAGGTCGCGGTGTAGTTGGTGCGGTCCAGCCAGGTGCTGCCGTTGGCATTCAGCCCGCGGCGCGTGAACTCCGCCCAGACCTTCGGGTGCTTCGGCGAGCCCTTGAACATCAGGTGCTCGAGCAGGTGCGCCATGCCCGTCTCGCCGTAGTTCTCGTGCCGCGAGCCGACCCGGAAGGTCAGGTTGACCGTGGTCGAGGGCTTGGAGTCGTCCGGCACCAGCAGCACCTGCAGGCCGTTGGCCAGCCGGTACTCCTCGATGCCTTCGACGGCCGTCACGCGGCGCACGCCGGCGGGCAGCGCCATGGCCACCGCGGTGGCGGCCGCTCCCTGGGCCTGCGCCTGCGCCTGGGCCTGCGCCGCCGGGATCGTCAGGCCGAGCCCCGCGGTGCACACGAGCAGCGCGGGCAGGAGGGCACGCCAAGGGGCACGAACGAGCTGGGACATGCGCACGGGCCCGCGGGGCGGCGGGCGGTCGGGAGAGGTGGGGCCGGAGCTTAGTCGCGCCGGCAGCCCGACCCGCGGACGGGGTCAAGGCCGGTCTGCGCGGCCAGCGCGGGCCGCGCGGGCCCCAGCCTGGCCCGGGCAGGCGGCCTCAGGCGGCCGTCGCGGCCTGGTAGCGCGCGATGCCCTGCGACACCTCGGCACGGGCCGCTTCGGGGCCTTCCCAGCCCTTCACCTTCACCCACTTGCCCGCTTCCAGGTCCTTGTAGTGCTCGAAGAAGTGCTGGATCGCCTTCAGGCGCATCTGGTTGATGTCCTCGGGCTTCTGCCAGTGGGTGTAGATCGGCAGCACCTTGTCGATCGGAACCGCGAGCAGCTTGGCGTCGCCGCCGGCCTCGTCGTCCATCTGCAGCACGCCGATCGGCCGGCAGGTGACGACCACCCCCGGCGTCAGCGGGTACGGCGTGATCACCAGCACGTCCACCGGGTCGCCATCGTCGGCCAGCGTCTGCGGCACGTAGCCGTAGTTGCACGGGTAGTGCATCGCCGTCGTCATGAAGCGGTCCACGAACAGCGCGCCGCTTTCCTTGTCGACCTCGTACTTGATCGGGTCGGCGTTCATCGGGATCTCGATGATGACGTTGAACTCGTCCGGCGCCTTCTTGCCGGGCGTGACGTTGTGCAGGCTCATGGGGGACGTCGCGGGCTGGGGAAAACCAGGATTCTATCGGCCGGGCTTGCGGCCGGCTGACGGCCCGCGCACCGCGCCGGTGCCCTTGTTGACCCGCTGGAAAACACCATGGCCGCCGCGTTGCCAGCCCGCGACGGCTCCCTTAGGATGCAGCGGCAGTTCCGGGCCCCCCGGCAACCCGCCGCGGAGACGACAACCGGGACGCATCCCCATCCCGAGGAAGGAGACATCCCTCATGTTGTCCACGTCCGTGGCACTCAGCTTTGCCCTCGCCTGCGGCCTCGCGGCGGTCCTGTACGGGTTCATCCAGCGCGGCTGGATCCTCGGCCAGAGCGCCGGCAACGAGCGCATGCAGCAGATCGCCGGTGCGATCCGCGAAGGCGCAGCGGCCTATCTCGCACGGCAGTACAAGACCATCGCGCTGGTGGGCGTGGTGCTGGCGATCCTGATCGCCATCTTCCTCGACCCGATGACCGCGGCCGGCTTCGTCGTCGGCGCGGTGCTCTCCGGCGCCTGCGGCTTCATCGGGATGAACGTCTCGGTGGCGGCCAACGTGCGCACCGCCCAGGCCGCCACCCAGGGCATGGCGCCGGCGCTGAACGTCGCCTTCAAGGGCGGCGCGATCACCGGGATGCTGGTGGTCGGCCTCGGCCTGCTCGGGGTCGGGCTGTTCTTCTGGTGGCTGGTCGGCACCGGCCCGCTGCGGCCGGACCAGAGCCTGTCGGCGATGCTCAAGCCGCTGCTCGGGCTGGCCTTCGGCTCCTCGCTGATCTCGATCTTCGCGCGCCTGGGCGGCGGCATCTTCACCAAGGGCGCCGACGTCGGCGCCGACCTGGTCGGCAAGGTGGAGGCCGGCATCCCGGAGGACGACCCGCGCAACCCGGCGGTGATCGCCGACAACGTCGGCGACAACGTGGGCGACTGCGCCGGCATGGCGGCCGACCTGTTCGAGACCTACGCGGTGACGCTGATCGCCACCATGGCGCTGGGCGCGATCGTCGTCACCGGCGCGCCGGTCGCGGCGGCCGTCTACCCGCTGGTGCTGGGCGGCTTCTCGATCATCGCGTCGATCATCGGCTGCAGCGTGGTGAAGGCCACGCCCGGCATGAAGAACGTGATGCCGGCCCTCTACAAGGGCCTGGTCGTCGCCGGCGTGCTCTCGCTGATCGGCTTCTTCTTCATCACCCGCGCCGTCGTGCCCGACGACGCGCTCGGCGCCGGCACGCAGATGCGCCTGTTCGGCACCTGCGTCGTCGGCCTGGTGCTGACCGCCGCGATGGTCTGGATCACCGAGTTCTACACCGGCACGCAGTACAGCCCGGTGCGCCACATCGCGCAGGCCTCGACGACCGGCCACGGCACCAACATCATCGCCGGCCTGGGCGTGTCGATGCGCTCGACCGCGTGGCCCGTGGTCTTCGTCTGCCTGGCGATCATCGCCGCCTACGCGCTGGCCGGGCTGTACGGCATCGCGGTCGCGGCCACGTCGATGCTCAGCATGGCCGGCATCGTGGTCGCGCTCGACGCCTACGGCCCGATCACCGACAACGCCGGCGGCATCGCCGAGATGGCCGAGCTGCCCTCCTCGGTGCGCGACATCACCGACCCGCTGGACGCCGTCGGCAACACCACCAAGGCGGTCACCAAGGGCTATGCGATCGGCTCGGCCGGCCTCGCGGCGCTGGTGCTGTTCGCCGACTACACGCACTCGCTCGAGGGCCGCGGCATGCACGTGGCCTTCGACCTGAGCGATCCGAAGGTGATCGTCGGCCTGTTCATCGGCGGGCTGATCCCCTACCTCTTCGGCGCGATGGCGATGGAGGCGGTCGGCCGGGCCGCCGGCTCGGTGGTGGTCGAGGTGCGGCGCCAGTTCAGCACCATCAAGGGCATCATGGAAGGCACCGCCAAGCCCGAGTACGGCAAGGCGGTCGACATGCTGACGACGGCCGCGATCAAGGAAATGATCGTGCCCAGCCTGCTGCCGGTGGTGGTGCCGATCATCGTCGGGCTGGTGCTCGGCCCGGCCGCGCTCGGCGGCCTGCTGATGGGCACCATCGTCACCGGCCTGTTCGTCGCGATCAGCATGTGCACCGGCGGCGGCGCCTGGGACAACGCCAAGAAGTACATCGAGGATGGCCACCACGGCGGCAAGGGCAGCGAGGCGCACAAGGCGGCGGTCACCGGCGACACCGTCGGCGACCCCTACAAGGACACCGCCGGCCCCGCGGTCAACCCGCTGATCAAGATCATCAACATCGTGGCGCTGCTGATCGTGCCGCTGCTGCCGCTGCCGTCGGGCAGCGCGCCGGCGGCGGGCCACGGCGCGATGCCTGCGGCCGTCACGGCGCCGGCCGCCGCACCGGCGGCCTCCAACTGAGGCCCGGGCGGGGAGCCGGTACGATCGCGGCCATGCCCGGTGGTCCGCGACATGCCCCTGCCCTGCCCCTTCCCCGCCTGCCGTCCGTCCCGTCGCTCGCGAACCGCGCACGGCGCCTCGGCGCCGCGCTGCTGGCGCTCGCGATGACCGCCTGCGCCGGCCCCGGCGGCCTGGCCATCGATCGCCGCTACAGCGCCGCGAGCCAGGACAGCCGGGTGCAGTTCATCGTGCTGCACTACACCGACGGCGAACTCGGGCCCTCGCTGGACATCCTGACGCGCGGCCCGGTCAGCAGCCACTACCTGGTCGACCGCGACCCGCCGACCATCTACCAGCTGGTCGACGAGACCCGCCGCGCCTACCACGCCGGCGCCAGCAGCTGGGAAGGCGTGACCGCGCTGAACGCGAGCTCGATCGGCATCGAGATCGTCAACGACGGCTACCAGGGCGACCGCTTCGGGCCCTACCAGCCCTACCCGCCGGCGCAGATCGACGCGGTGATCGCGCTGGTGCGCGACATCGCGCAGCGCCACGGGGTGCGGCCGAACCGCATCGTCGGCCACAGCGACATCGCCCCCACCCGCAAGCAGGACCCGGGGCCGATGTTCCCCTGGCGGCGGCTGGCGGACGCCGGCCTGGTGCCCTGGCCCGACGAGGCCCAGGTGGCCGCCGAGCGGCCGCGCTTCGAGGCCGCGCTGCCGCCGACCGGCTGGTTCCAGGAGCGGCTGGCCCGCCACGGCTTCGCGCTGCCGCAGGATGGGCTCTTCGACGAGGCCACGCGCGACGCGCTCAGTGCCTTCCAGATGAAGTACCGCCCGGCGCGCTACGACGGCCAGCCCGATGCCGAGACGGCCGCGCTGCTCGAGGTGGTCAACCGCCCCGGCGGCCTGTGGATCCTGGGCGGTGACGGCCGCCGGGAGCCGTTCCTCCGCTGAACGCGGCCGGCCGCCCGGCGCCGACGCCGGGACCGCGCCTCCCGACCCGGGCCGTCCCGCCGGCCGCCTCGCGGCCCCGTCAGGCGAAGCGCGTCGTCGCCCGGGCGAAGTAGAACCACTCGCTGCGCGCCGCGGCGCGCGCGTTCGGGAACACGATCCAGCCGTCGTCCGGCGCATGGACGGTCTCGCCGTCTTCACGCACGCCGATCGGCTCGCCGGCACGCAGGCGGTCGAAGGAGGTCCATTCGCGCACGAAGCGGTCGTCCGCGTGGCGCTTGTCGACCACCTCGCTGAGCGACAGTGCCTCGGCCGGTGCCGCCGGTGCGGGATCCGGTTCGTCCACCAGGCCGAGGTGGGCCAGCGTGCGCCGGACCGCGCGGTAGGCCACCTCGGGCGCCGCCGGATCGTCATGCTGCCCGCACTCCAGGGTCAGCGCCCAGCCCCCGCGGCTGCGCATGTACTCGGTGGTGCCCACGCCGTAGCGCGGGTGCAGGTCGAGCGCGGCCGGATCCTGCCGGCCCTCGGCCACGGCCGCCGCGCGGCGCCGCTCGACGCCGCGCGCATAGGTGGCCAGCCAGCCGTCGACCAGCCGGTCGACGCCGAGCCGGCGCGCCAGCGCCTCCTCGCGCGCGGCCTGCGCGAACGGCTCCAGCGGGCCGTCGTTGTCGCGCGGACCGACCATCGCGAAGGGCCGGCCCTGGGCCTGGAAGGAATGCAGGTCGAGCAGGCCGTCGTGCGCGGCCAGCAGCGGGCACAGCCAGTTGGCGACGTGGTCCTCGTACTGGCGCGGGGTGTCGGTGGGCGCCAGCGCCCGGTTCAGGTTGCGCTCGCCCTCGCGCCGGCCGCGCTGCCAGGCCAGCGGGTTGCAGACGGGCACGAGGGTGAGCGCGCCGCGCACCAGGCGCAGCGTGCCGGCGTCCAGCTCCGCGGCCAGGCGCTCCAGCGCGCGGGTGCCGCACACCTCGTTGCCATGCACCGCGCCGGTGACAATCAGGCGGGGGCCGGCGGCCGGGGCGGCGTAGGCCAGGGACTTGAAGGGCCGCAGGGCCCCGGGTGCGGGAAACGACGGGGAAGACATGCCGGGATTGGACCACGCCGCGCTGGCCGATGCGCTGTGCGACATCGTCGCGCAGGCCCTCGCGGAGGCGCCGCGCTTCGACCCGCCGCCGAACATCGACCTCGCGGTGGCCGCCTTTCCGCCCGGCCGGCCCCCGGTGTTCGCCAACGTGCTGTTCAGCCGCGACTGGCCGCGCGGCCTGGTCGCGAGCCTGCCGGACGATGCCGGCGCGGTGCGCAACCTGGCCTACTTCGCCGACCCGACGGATGCGCAGCGCACCTCGATCGCCTGGGCGCCAGGCGCCGACTGGACCATCCTGAACGGCCTGCGCCAGCTGGCCGGGCCGGGGCCGCACCAGTTCATCGCGCCCTACCCGGCCTCGCTGATCAAGCTGATGGTGGCGGTCGGCACCGGCCTGCTGGTCGACCGCGGCCGGGCCGCCTGGGACGAGCCGTGGGCGCACGGCAGCGAGACCCGGCCCGTCGCGGCCTGGGCCGACCCGATGCTGACGCTGAGCGACAACACGGCCACGCGCGCCCTCGTCGCGCTGCTGCACGCCCGCGGGCTGATCGAGCGCTCCGGGCCGCCGGACCGCGACGGCGCGGTGCCCGAACGCAATCGGCTGCACGCCGCCTTCGCGCGCGTCGGGCTGGACACGCTGCGCCTGGCCAACACCCGGCCCGATGGCGGCTGGCTGAACAGCGACGGCGCCGGCGTCGGCTGGCTGCAGATGACGGCCTGGGACAGCCTGCGGCTGCTCTGGCTGCTGCGGCCGGAGCTGCCGGCGCCCTGGCTGGCACCGGACAGCGGCCCGCTGCTGCAGCCCGCGACCGCGGCACGGCTGTGGGGCTGGCTCGACGAGCAGGCGCTGCACGAGGTGCTGTCGTCCGTCCTGCGCGCGGGCCAGCCCGGCTGGATGCCCGGCATCCCGGCCCGGCTGCCGGCCCGCTGGCTGGGGCCCGACGGCCGCGCCCGCATCGACGGGCTCGAGCCGGGCGCGGACCTGCGGCCGGCGCAGGCCGCCGCCCAGGTCCACTTCGCGCACAAGACCGGCACCACGGCGTCCTACGCCTCGGACGCCGGCTGGGTGGAATCGCTCGCGCCGGGGGGGCGCCGCTACCTCGTCGCGCTGCTGTCCACCCTCGGCTCGCGCCATGCGCCCGGGCCGGCGCTGGCGGTGCCGCCCTGCCTGGCGCGCATCGGCGCCGGCGTGGACGGCTGGCTCGCGCAGCGGCTCGGCTGAGGGCCGCTCGGGGCCGCCGCCTCCGACACGGCCCGACGGGGACCGCGGATCGGCACCGGCTGGCGCTGCCGGCCGCCCTCCGCACGCGCGCCCTCCGGCGCCTTCAGGCCGGAACCCCCGCCGGCCCCGCGGCCTCCTCCCGCGGCAGGCGCAGCGCCGCCGCGGCCACGAAGGACGGCAGCGTCGCGACGCAGGCCCACACGAAGAAGGCCGGGTAGCCGAGCACGGACTGCAGCGCGCCGGCCACCAGGCCCGGCAGCATCATCCCCAGCGCCATCAGCCCGGTGCCGATCGCATAGTGCGCGACCGGGTGCGGGCCCTGGGCGAGCCGCAGCAGCACCACCAGGAAGGCCGTGAAGCCCAGGCCGTAGCCGAACTGCTCCAGCACCACGCACAGGCCCACCGCGGCGAGCGACGCCGGCTGCAGCACGGCCAGCGCGACGTAGAGCAGGTTGGGCAGGTGGGTCGCGAGCAGCATCGGCCACAGGCAGCGTTCGAGGCCGCGGCGCGCGATCCAGAGGCCCCCGAGCAGCCCGCCCGCCGTCAGCGCGCCGATGCCCAGCGTGCCATAGACCCAGCCGACCTGCGCGGTGTCCAGCCCCAGCCCGCCGGCCTCGCGCGGATCAAGCAGGAAGGGCACGACCAGCTTCAGCAGCTGCGCCTCGCCGAGGCGGTAGAGCAGCACGAAGGCGAGCGCGCGGCCGATCTCGGGGCGGCGGAAGTAGGCGGCGAAGACGCCGCGCATCGCACGCAGCGTCGGCCGTTCGACCGGGAGCGCCGCGGGCGCAGGGCGTGGCAGCACGCGCCGGTGCAGCAGCGCCGCGGCGACGAAGACGGCGGCCAGCAGCGAGAACACGACGGACCAGGCCGACGCCACCCCGAAGCCGGCGGCGATCAGCGTGCCGGCCAGCACCACCAGCCCGCCCTGGCCGCCGATCATCGCCGCCCGGTAGGCCGCGCTGCGCACGCCGACGAAGGCGGCCTGCGCGCGCGGCGGCAGCGCCTGCAGGTAGAAGCCGTCGGCGGCGATGTCGTGGGTGGCCGACGCGAACGCGAGCAGCCAGAACACGGCCACCGACGCGAGCAGCCAGTGCGGCGTGCGCAGCGCCGCGGCGAGGGCCAGCAGCGCCAGCGCGATGGCCAGCTGCAGCCCCACCACCCAGCGCCTGGGGCTGCCGCAGAGATCCACCCACGGGCTCCACAGCGGCTTCAGCACCCAGGGCAGGTAGAAGCCGCTGGTGAGCAGCGCGATCTCGGTGTTCGAGACGCCGAGGTTCTTGTACGCGACCACCGACAGCGTCATCACCGCCACGTAGGGCAGCCCCTGCACGAGGTAGAGCGACGGGATCCAGCGCCAGGGCGACGCGGCGGACGGCAAGGACACGGTGGCGGACGGGTGGCGAGCGGCGGACGGGCGCGGGAGCGCGCGGCGATTGTGGCCTCGACGCGACAGTGACCGGCCTCCCGGCCGCCCCGCGGGCGGCGATCGGGGCCCGACACCGCGATCGCGGGGCTCCCCGCGGTGTCGGCCGTGCATCGCTACGGTAAAGTGATCCGACCAATTGTGACGCCCCGGCGACGCGGGCGAAACGACACCGGCCGTCCCGCCGCAGCGGGGCGCCACCGCGAGGGACCGGCCGCCGCAGCGACGGCGCCAGCAAACGCCGAAGGGGGAAAGTCGATGAAGAAGAGGTCCGTGGTCCGGGCGATCGCCGTGCTGTGCGCGACGACGCCGGCCTTCGCCCAGCAGGGCACCACGCTCGAGCGCGTGGAGATCACCGGCTCGAGCATCAAGCGGGTGCAGACCGAGGGCGCGACCCCGGTGCAGACCATCACCCGCACCGAGATCGAGCGCGCCGGCATCGTGAATGCCGAGCAGCTGCTGATGCGCATCAGCGCCAACGGCACCGGCGCCGACAACCTCTCCTCGAACGTCGGCATCCAGCTCGGCACCACGGACCGCAACAACAACGGCAACTCCAGCGCCAACCTGCGCGGCCTCGGGTCCTCGAGCACGCTGGTGCTGCTGAACGGCCGCCGCATCGCGGCGCACGGCGCGAAGGGCAACTCGGTCGACCTGAACTGGATCCCGATGGCCGCGGTCGAGCGCGTCGAGGTGCTGAAGGACGGCGCGTCGGCGACCTATGGCACCGACGCGATCGGTGGCGTCATCAACTTCATCCTGCGCAAGGACTACGCCGGCTTCGAGGCCGGCGGCTTCGTCGACGTGACCGAGGAAGGCGGCGGCAACATCTACCGCGGCTCGCTGCTCGGCGGCTGGGGCAACCTCGAGCGTGACCGCTTCAACGTGATGGCCAGCCTGGCCTTCGACAAGCAGGAGAAGCTCGGCGGCACCGAGCGCAGCTTCTCGAACGGCTTCCAGCCGGCGCGCGGCCTGTCGCCGGACACCGCCGGCACCCCGTTCGCGACGCAGACCGGCGTCGCCGGCACCGCGATCGGCGCCACCTACACGCTGCCGACGACCGGCAGCCAGACCTACAACCGAGCCAACCTGCTGAGCTTCCAGGGCAACTGCGACAGCATCCCCGGCATGTCGCAGTACCAGTCGGCACTGTGGGGCGCGCCCGGCGCGCGCTTCGCCTGCGCCTACGACTACGGCGGCTCGGCCGTGCTGATCCAGCCGCTGGAGCGCACCAACTTCGTCGGCCGCGGCGCCTTCGCGATCAACCCCGACACCACCGCCTTCGTCGAGACCGTGGTCGGCCGCTCGGTGGCCACCAAGCAGTTCGAGCCCTACCAGATCACCACCAACCTGGCGACCGCCTACCCGGTGAACGGGCCGTACTACCAGAACCTCTCGGCCTACATCCCGAGCTTCGACGCCACCAAGCCGATCGCCTACCGCTGGCGCTGCACCGACTGCGGCGGCCGCACCATCGAGACGACCACCGACGCCTACCGCGTGCTGGCCGGCCTCGAGGGCACGCTGATGAAGAAGTGGGACTACAAGATCGGCCTGTCGACCGCCGAGAGCAAGGCCCAGTCGGTGCTCGGCGAGGGCTACCTGTTCACCGCCGCGATGAACGCGGCGCTGGCCAGCGGCGTGGTCAACCCCTGGGTGCCGCTGGGCCAGAGCCAGCCGGCCGCCGGCATGGCCGCGCTGCGCGGCGCCAGCGCCGCGGGCACGCGGCTGTTCGACGGCAAGTCGAAGACGACCGAACTCGATGGCGTGATCTCCGGCGAGCTGGCCCAGCTGCCGGCCGGCGCGCTGTCGGCCGCCGTCGGCTTCGACTGGCGCAAGGAGAGCTACGCCTTCAGCGACGGCTCGACGACCACCAACCCCGTCTTCCTGGCCCCCTTCGACCCCGAGTTCCCGAAGGTCTCGCGCGACATCAAGGCGGTGTTCGCCGAGGTGGCGGTGCCGGTGGTGAAGGGCCTGGAGGCAACGCTGGCGGTGCGCCACGACGACTACAGCGACTTCGGCACCACCACCAACCCGAAGGTGTCGCTGAAGTACATGCCGGTCAAGCAGGTGCTGGTGCGCGGCTCCTACAACACCGGCTTCCGCGCGCCGAGCTTCTTCCAGCTCTACACCGCGCAGGCCCTGTCGCAGATTCCCGGCAACATCGCCGACCCGGAGCTCTGCCCGCGCGGCAACGTCGCCGGCGCCGACCTGAGCGTCTGCGCGATCCGCCCGAACGGCCTGATCGGCGGCAACCCCGCGCTCAAGCCGGAGGAGTCCAAGCAGTGGACCGTCGGCCTGGTGCTGTCGCCGACCGACTGGTTCACCGCCGCGATCGACCTGTGGGAGATCAAGCGCACCAACCTGATCTACCAGATCACGCCGCAGCAGATCATCGCCAACTACGCGCAGTTCGGGCCCAGCTACATCCAGCGCGGCACCGACGGCCGCATCGACGGCCCCGGCGGCTTCATCCGCGCCGGCTTCGTGAACGCCGACGGCGACATCACGCGCGGCACCGACCTGAGCCTGCAGGCCACCGGCAAGCTCGCCGGCGCCACGATCACCGGCACCTTCGACGGCACCTACATCGACAGCCACCGCACGCGCATCTTCTCCAGCCAGCCCTACGTCGAGACGGCCGGGCAGTGGAACTCGCGCGACCTGTTCGTGCGCTGGAAGCACCAGCTCGGCGTGACCTACACCCGCGGCCCGTGGAGCAGCACGGTCTCGCAGAGCTACACCTCGGGCTACAAGGACGAGAAGCCGGTCGGCACGGTGCCGGCGGGCTGGAACCCGAAGGTGGACAGCTACACGGTCTACAACGTGTCGGCGACCTACACCGGCATCAAGAACCTGACGATCACCGCCGGCATCAAGAACCTGTTCGACACCGACCCGCCGTTCACCGCGCACAACCTGGACTTCGCCGCCGGCGCGGGCTGGGATCCGCGCGTCGCCGATCCGCGCGGCCGCGCCTACACGCTGCGCCTGAACTACGTCTTCTTCTGACGCGCCGCGGGCCGGGTTCGCCCGGCCCGCCCCGGCGGCCTGCCCGCAGGCCGCCCGGCGGCCCCGATGATCGACTGCGAATCTCTCCCCGGCCACCCCGATTTCCGCCCGCTGGCGTCGCTGCGCGGGGTGCTGCACGAGCTGCGCTACGCCGGCACCGACAACTTCGCCGGCCGCGTGCTGTACCGCGGCCTGGACACCGCCTGGCTGCGCCGCGAGGCCGCCGAGGGCCTCGAGGCGGCGGCCGACTGGCTGGCGCGGCACCGGCCCGGCCACCGGCTGCTGGTGCTGGACGCGCTGCGCCCGCACCGGGTGCAGGAAGCGATCTGGCGCGAGGTCGAGGGCACGCCGGCCGCCGCCTACTTCGCCGACCCGGCGATCGGCTCGGTGCACAGCCATGGCATGGCCGTCGACCTGACCGTGCTGGGCCCGGACGGCCGCGAACGCGACATGGGTGCCGGCTTCGACGAGATGAGCGAACGCTCCCACCCCGCGCTGGAGACCCGCCACCTCGCGCTCGGCGTGCTCGGCGCCGAGCAGCTGCGCGAGCGCGGCTGGCTCTATGCCGCGATGGCGCACGGCGGCTTCCAGGGCATCGCCACCGAGTGGTGGCACTTCGACCACGGCGACCGCGACCAGGTGCGCCGGATGCTGCCGCGTGTCTACTGACGCGGGCCGCGCCGGCCCCGATCCGGACCCCGATGCCGCCGGCCCCGACGGCGGGCGGCGCCGCCTGCTGGGCGGTGGGCTGGCCGGCAGCGGGCTCGCGCTCGCCGGCCGGCTGGCTGGCGGCCTCGCTGCCGGCGGCCTGGGCGTGGCCACGGCGGCCGCGCAGGCGGCCGGTCCGGGTGGAACGGGCGAGCCGGAGCGCCGGCCTGCCGCGCCCGAGCGCCCGCTGCTGAAGCCGCCGCGGCTGGAACCCGGCCAGACCATCGGCCTGGTCGCGCCCTCGTCGGCCGTCTACGAGGCCGGCCCGCGCGAGCTGGCGATCGAGTCGCTGCAGGGCCTCGGCTACCGCGTGGTCGAAGGGCGCCACCTGCGCGAGCGCCGCGGCCCCTTCGCCGGCACCGACGCGCAGCGCGCGGCCGATCTGATGGCGATGGTCGACGACCCGCAGGTGCACGGCATCCTCGCGCTGACCGGCGGTTCCGGCGCCAACCGCATCCTGCCGCTGCTGGACTACGCGCGCATCGCGCGCCGCCCGAAATTCCTCGGCGGCTTCAGCGACACCACCGCGCTGATCAATGCGGTGCACGCGCGCACCGGGCTCGTGACCTTCCATGCGCCGGTCGCGATCTCCGAGTGGAACGCCTTCAGCGTGCGCCACTTCCAGGGTGTGGTGGCCGAGGGCCAGGCGATGACGCTGCGCAACCCGCAGGAGCGCGGCGAGTTCCCCGCAGCGCGCGAGGACCGCATCCGCACGCTGCGCGGCGGTCGCGCGCGCGGCCGCCTGGTCGGCGGCAACCTGGCGGTGCTCAGCTCGCTGGCGGGCTCGCCCTACCTGCCCGCCTTCGACGGCGCGATCCTCTTCCTCGAGGACATCAACGAGTACATCTACCGCATCGACCGGATGCTGTCGACGCTGAAGCTCGCGGGCGCGCTGGACCGGCTGGCCGGCGTGGTGCTGGGCCAGTTCACCAACTGCACGCCCGGCGAGGGCTACGGCAGCCTGACGCTGGACGAGGTCTTCGAGGACTACTTCGGGCCGCTCGGCGTGCCGGTCTACCGTGGCGCGCTGATCGGCCACATCCGGCGCAAGTTCACCGTGCCGATCGGCCTGCCGGCGGAGATCGACGCGGACGCCGGCAGCCTGCAGCTGCTCGAAGCGGCGGTGCGCTGAAGCGCGCGGGGCGCCGCGGGCGCCGCGGGCGCTGCGGCGGCGGCGCAGCGACGGGGCCGGCCAGACCGGCGGGCCTCAGCGGCAGGCCGGCGCCGGCTCGTCCCAGGCGCCGGGTGCGAGCCCGGTGCGCACGATCCACTCGACCAGCGGGTCCAGCACGCGGCGCCCGGCGCTGCCGCCCCCGTGCTCGTCGTTGACCATCGCGGCCACCAGCCAGTCGCGGCCCGACCGGTCGCTGACGACGCCGGCGATGGCGGCCGCGTTGCGCAGCGCCCCCGTCTTCAGCCGCGCACGCGCCTGCGCCGGGCCGCCCTTCAGCCGGTTGCGCATCGTCCCGTCGACACCGGCCAGCGGCAGGCTGGCCAGCAGCTCGGGCCCGGTGCTCGCCGCCAGGCCCGCGCGCAGGGCCTCGACCAGCTGGCGCGCGCTGATGCGCTCGCGCCGCGACAGGCCCGAGCCGTTGTCCATCACCAGCCCCGTGCGGTCGATGCCCTGGCGGTCCAGCCAGGCATCGACCACGGCCGCGGAGCGGGCGAGCGTGTCGCCGGCGGGCGCCCCGTCGACCGGCGCCAGCGCGCCCAGCGAGAGGTAGAGCAGGCGTGCATAGACGTTGTTGGACTGCTTGTTCACCGGGTGCAGCAGCTCGCTCCACGGCCGCGACAGGTGGCGCGCGAGCAGCCGTGCGCCGGGCGGCGTGGCGCCGCTGCGCAGCCGGCCGGTCCACTGCCCGCCGAGGCCCTGCCAGAGCCAGCGGATCTGGTGCTCGGCCTGCAGGTCACGCTCGTAGAGCTGCATCGCCTGCTGCTGCCGGCACTGGCGCGGGAAGCGCCCCGACAGCTGCAGGCGCACCCGACCATCGGCGCCGGCCGTGGCCTGCGGCGGCGTCCAGCCGTCCTCCCAGCGCGGGCACGGCAGCTCGTCCGCCAGCACCAGCCGGTTGTCGATCTCGACGCCGTCGACCGGCGGCTCCAGCCGCACCGTGACCCGGCGGTCGTCGGCGCTCAGCACCAGGCCCATCAGGTTGCCGGTGAACTGCAGCGCATCCGGGATCACGTTGTACGGGAACTCGGGCTGGTCGTCGAAGGGCGGCACGCCGAGGTCGAGGCGCTCGGGCTGGAACAGGCTGCGGTCCAGCACGAGGTCGCCGGCGATCTCGCGCACGCCCTGCGCGCGCAGCGCCTGCAGCAGCGCCCAGGCCTCGGGCAGGTCGAGCTCCGGGTCCGCGCCACCGCGCAGCACCAGGTCGCCCGCCAGGCGCCCGTCCTGCAGCGGCGCGGCGCTGAGCAGCTCGGTCGAGCCGCGGTGCGCCGGCCCCAGGCGCTCGAGCGCGACGACGCTGGTGAGGACCTTCATCGCCGAGGCCGGCTGCATCGCCCGGTCCGGCTGGTGCGACCAGCCCGCAGCCGCGCGGCCGCCCGTCGCGGCGCGCGGGCCGACGTCGCCCGCGCGGGTCGCCGGCGCGTCGCGCGGCGACACCAGCACCGCGAGGGCCTCCTCCGGCAGGCCCGCACACTGCAGTGCCTGGCGCACGGCCGGGGGCAGCCCCGCGGGCGGCGCGGCCGGCGACAGAACCGCCGAACGACCCGGCGCAGGGGGCGGCGGCGTGGCCGCGCAGCCGGCCAGCCCGGTCGCGGTGGCCAGCAGCAGCGCCGCGCCCCAGGCGCGACCGGGGACCGCCGTGCGGCGGGCGGGGAGAGGCAAGGGCCGGGACAGCCAGGCGCGGGTCATGGGCGGGACGGAAGGAAGGGGCAGCGGAAGCGGGACACGGGCCGCGTCAGGCAGGCATCGCCGGCGGCGGGGCCGGCACGGGCGGCGCCGGGCGACGAAAGCCGGCCGCGGCCTCCTGCAGCGCGCGGGTCTCGGCGCAGGCCGCGCCGCCGGCGGCCAGCGCCGCGGCCCCGAGGCGGTCGACCACCCGGCCGCGCGCCATCACGACCAGGTCCTCGCACAGGTGGGCCACCACCGCGAGGTCGTGGCTGACCATCACGAAGGCCAGCCCGCGCCGCTGGCGCAGCGCGTCGAGCAGGTTCAGCACCTCGGCCTGCACCGAGGCGTCGAGCGCGGAGGTCGGCTCGTCGAGCAGCAGCAGGTTGGGCTCCAGGATCAGCGCCCGCGCGATCGCGACGCGCTGGCGCTGGCCGCCGGACAGCTGGTGCGGGTAGCGGAAGCGCAGCCCCGGGTCGAGCCCGACCTCGGCCAGCGCGCGCTCGATGCGCGCCTCGCGCGCGGCGCCCCGGTCCAGCCGGTGGATCGCCAGCGGCTCGGCCAGCTGGCGGTCGACCGTCTGGCGCGGGTGCAGCGAGCCATAGGGGTCCTGGAACACCATCTGCACGCGGCGCCGGAACGCCGCGCTGCCCGGCGCGGCCCCCGCCCCGCCGCCGGTCAGCGCGACCTGCCCCGCCTGCGCGCGCACCAGCCCGCAGACGGCGCGCAGCACGCTGCTCTTGCCGGAGCCGGAGCCGCCGACCAGGCCCAGGCTGCCGCCCGGCGGCAGCGTGAAGCTCAGGTCGTCGACCGCGACATGGTCGCCGAAGGCGACGCGCAGGCCCGTCACCGCCAGCCCGGTGGCACCGGGCACGGGCGGGGGGCCGCCGACGGCGCTCAGCGCGCCCATGCATCCTCCCGCTGCAGCACCGGCAGCGGCCGCTGCGGCCGGTCCAGCCGCGGCAGGCAGGCCAGCAGCCCCCGCGTGTAGGGATGCACGGCCTCGTGCAGGCGGCCCGCGTCGATCGACTCGACCACGCGGCCGGCATACATCACCAGCACCCGGTCGCAGAAGCTCGCCACCAGGCGCAGGTCGTGGGAGACGAAGACCAGGCCCATGCCGCGCTCGGCGACGCAGCGGTCGAGCACCGCCAGCACCTGCTGCTGCACCGCCACGTCCAGCGCCGAGGTCGGCTCGTCGGCGATCAGCAGGTCGGGTTCGGCAGCCAGCATCATCGCGATCATCACCCGCTGCCCCATGCCGCCGGACACCTCGTGCGGATAGAGGCGGGCCACCCGCGCCGGGTCCTCGAGGCCGACCGACGCGAGCGCGTCCAGCACGCGCGCGCGCAGCGCGGCCCCGGCCAGGCGGCGGTGGGCGCGCAGGCCCTCGGCGACCTGGTCGCCGACGCGCATCACCGGGTTCAGCGCCACCTTCGGGTCCTGCAGCACCATCGCGATGCGGGCGCCGCGCAGCGCGCGCCGCTGGCGCGGCGGGCAGGACAGCAGGTCGATGCCGTCGAAGCGCAGCCGGGCCGCCGAGACGCGCGCGCCCGGCCCGTTCAGCCCCATCAGCGCGCGACCGGTCTGGCTCTTGCCGGAGCCCGACTCGCCGACCAGCCCCAGCCGCTCGCGGCCGAGCGTGAAGCCGACGCCGCGCACCACCTCGTGCCAGCCGCCACCGCGCGCCGGGTAGGCCACGCGCAGGTCCTCGACCTCGAGCAGCGGCGCCGCGCCGGGCCCTGCGCCCGGCCCGGGCCCGCTCGGCGCGGCGGGCGTGCCGTCCGGGCTCACCGGCCGCCTCCCGGCCCTGCCTGCTTCGGGTCCAGCGCATCGCGCAGCCCGTCGCCGAGCAGGTTGAAGCCGAGGCTGACGAGGCAGATCGCCGCACCCGGCGCCGCCGCGACCCACCACTGGTCGAGCACGTACTGGCGGCCGTTGGCCACCATCGCGCCCCACTCCGGCATCGGCGGCTGCGCGCCCAGGCCGAGGAAGCCGAGGCCGGCGGCCGTCAGGATGATGCCGGCCATGTCCAGCGTGACGCGCACGATCACGCTGGGCAGGCACAGCGGCATCACGTGGCGCAGCACCAGCCGCGCCGGCGAGGCGCCGGCCAGCCGCACCGCGGCGAGGAAGTCGGCACCGCGCAGCGTCAGCGTCTCGGCCCGCGCGATGCGGGCGTACGGCGGCCAGGACGTGATCGCGATCGCCAGCACCGCATTGGTGATGCCCGGGCCGAGCGCCGCGACGAAGGCCAGCGCGAGCACCAGGCGCGGGAAGGCGAGGAAGAGGTCGGTCACCCGCATCAGCAGGGTGTCGACCCAGCCGCCGGCCCAGCCCGCCACCGTGCCCACCAGCAGGCCGATCGGCGCCGCCAGCAGCGCGACCAGCAGCACCACCTGCAGCGTGATGCGGCTGCCGTGCAGCAGCCGCGACAGGATGTCGCGGCCCTGGTCGTCGGTGCCCAGCCAGTGCGCGGCCGACGGCGGCAGCAGCCGGGTCGTGCCGAGGTCGCCGTCGATCGGCGAGTACGGCGCGATCCACGGCGCGAGCAGCGCCACGCCGAGCAGCGCGGCGACGATCGCCAGCCCGGCCAGCGCCGCCGGCTGGCGCGCGAAGGCCTGCCAGGCCGCCCAGGCCCGCCCGGCGGCGGCCTGGCGGCGCGAGGCCGGGCGCGCGCTCTCGAGCCAGGCGCGCCAGCGCGGCAGCGGCCCGCGGCCATGGATCGCGTCGCCGCTCACGGGACGCGCCTCCGTCCTGCGCACGCCGGCAAGCCGGCCGGGCAAGCGCGCTGCACACGCCGCGTCATGCACCCGCCCGCGTGCGCGGGTCCAGCCAGCGGTAGGCCGCGTCGCTGAGCAGGTTCAGGCCGACGAACACCGTGCCGACGACCAGCGTGGCCCCGAGCACCGCGTTCATGTCGGCGTTCTGCAGCGAGTTCGTCAGGTACAGGCCCAGCCCCGGCCACGCGAACACCGTCTCGGTGAGCACCGAGCCTTCGAGCAGGCCGCCGTACGACAGCGCGATCACCGTCAGCAGCGGCACCGCCGCGTTGCGCAGCGCATGCCGCCAGACGATGCGCGCGGTCGACAGGCCCTTGGCGCGGGCCGCCAGCACGTACTCCTGCGACAGCTCGGCGATCAGCAGACTGCGCGTCATCCGGCTGATCGACGCGAGCGAGAACAGGCCGAGCAGCGCGGCCGGCAGCACCAGGTGCGACAGCGCGTTGCCGAAGGCCTCCCATTCGCCGGCCCAGGCCGCGTCGAGCAGCAGCAGGCCGCTCAGCGTGGGCACGGTGTACTCGTAGGCGACGTCGATGCGCCCGGGCCCGCCGACCCAGCCGAGCCGCGCGTAGAAGACCAGCAGCGCCATCAGCCCGAGCCAGAAGATCGGCACCGAGTAGCCGATCAGCCCCACCAGGCGCGCCGCCTGGTCGATCCAGCGGCCCTGCCAGACGGCGGCGGCGACGCCGAGCGGCACGCCCAGGCCGATGCCGATCAGGATGCCGCAGGTCGCCAGCTCGACCGTCGCGGGCACGACGCGGCGCAGGTCCTCGAGCACCGGGTTGGCGGTCAGCACCGAGGTGCCGAAATCGCCGCGCAGCGCCTGCCGCACGTAGCGCACGAACTGCACCGGCAGCGGCTGGTTCAGCCCGAGCTCCTCGCGTACCCGCTCCACCACGTGCTCCGGCGCGCGGTCGCCGACGATGGCCAGCACCGGGTCGACCGGCATCACGCGGCCGATGAAGAAGGTGACGGCGAGCAGCCCGAGGAAGGTGGCGGCCACCGACAGCGCGCCGCCGGCCAGCGCGCGCAGCGCCCGCCCGCTCCGGCGCAGGCGGCCACCGCTCATCGGGCCACCGCCTCGCGGCGCACGGCCACGCTGCCCTCGGGGCGGCCCGGCCGGCTCACCGCTTGCCGACGCCGGCGAAGTAGGTGGAGTCCATCGTCGCGCCCAGCTGCAGGCCGTCGACGTTCGCGCGCAGCGCGGCCACCTCGGTCTGCTGGAACAGCATCACGAAGGGGCTGCTGCGGCGGAACTCGGCCTGCAGCTCGCGGTACATCGCGGCGCGCTTCGACGGGTCGCGTTCCAGCACCGCGGCGTCGGCCTGCCGGGTCAGCGCGGGGATGTCCCAGGCGTTGCGCCAGGCCAGCGGCTTGGCCCGGGCGTCGTCGGCGTTGTCGGGGTTGCGCACGAAGGTGTCGGCGTTGGTGTGCGGGTCCCAGTAGTCCGCGCCCCACTGGCCGATGTAGATGTCGTGCTGGCGGGCGCGGTACTTGGTCAGCGTCTGCTTGCCGTCGCCCGGCAGGATCTCGATCTCGATGCCGGCGCGCCGCGCCGTCTGCTGCAGCGACTCGGCGATCGCCTGCACCGGCTGCACGCTGCGCACGTCCATCGTCACCTTGAAGCCGTCGGCGACGCCGGCCTTCGCGAGCAGCGCGCGCGCCTTCGCGACGTCGAGCCGGTAGGGGTTGTCGGTGCTCGCGCCGAGCAGGCCGCGCGGCAGGAAGTTCTGGTGCACCACGCCGATGTTGCGGATCAGCGTGCGCCCGATCGCCTCGTAGTCGACCAGCCACTTGAAGGCCTCGCGCACCTCGGGCCGGGCCAGGGTCGGGTGCTTCTGATTCAGGCTGAAGTAGTAGAGCGTGCCCTTGGGCGTGGCCGTGGTGCGGATGTCCTTGTGGCCGGTCAGCGCGTCCAGGTCCTGCGGGCTCAGGTTGCGCGCCACGTCCACGTCGCCCTTGTCCAGCAGCAGCCGCTGCGTCGCGGACTCCTTCACGTGCCGGTAGATCACGCGCTTCAGCCGCGCCGGCGTGCCGTGGTAGGCCTCGTTGCGCTCCAGCACGACCAGTTCGTTGGCGCGCCACTCGCGGATGCGCCAGGGGCCGGAGCCGGCGTAGGCCGTCTTCAGCCACCCGGCGCCGAGGTCGCCATCGCGCTCCTTCGACAACAGCAGCTGGCGGTCCACCACCGCGGCCACGTTGGCCGACAGGCCGTTCAGCACGTAGCTGGGCGCGTAGGCGCGGTCGGTCTCCAGCTCGACGCGGCCGGGTCCGGTGGCGCGGATGCGCTCGCGCACCTGGGCCTTGGTGAAGCCGAACTGCGTCAGGATGAAGGCCGGGGCCTTGTCCAGCAGCACCGCGCGCTGCAGCGAGAAGGCCACGTCCTCGGCGCCGAGCGGGTTGCCGGACGCGAAGCGCAGGCCCGGCTTCAGCTCGAAGACGTAGCGGCGGCCGTCGGGCGAGACCGTCCAGGCGCGCGCCAGGTCCGGCAGCAGCTTGGTCGGGTCGCGCGCATCCAGGCGCACCAGCCGCTCGTAGCCGTTGCCCATCAGCTCGCCGGCGGAGATCTCGAAGGACTCGGCCGGGTCCAGGCTCAGGATGTCGTCGAAGGCGGCCGCGATCACCAGGGTGTCCTTCGGCGTCGCCGCGACCGCGCCGGGCGCCCAGGCCGCCGGCAGCAGCCCGGCCAGGCCCCCGGCCAGCAGGCCGCGGCGACGCGGCGAGTGCGGCGGGCGCGGGGCGGGGCGGGAGCAGCGGGTCGGGGTCATGCCATCCTTTCGCAACGGCCGCGGCCGGCGGCGCGGTCCTGCCCGATCCGGGCGGAATCATTCTAAGCAGCGCCGCCGCGGGGTCTTGGCCCGCGGCGCACCGGCGCGCCGCGATACTGCCGCCCGTGCCCGAGCTCCCCGTCCCCGCCGTGCCGCAGCCTGCGGCACCCCCGTCACCCGCCCCTGCGCCGACGTCGGCGCCCTCCTCTCCGTCCACGCCGGCCCGGGCCCCGTTGCCGACCGCCTCGGCGCGGCCTGCCGCATCCCCTGCCGCCGCGGGCACCCCGGCTGCCTGGCCCCCCGCGGCACCGCGCCGGCAGTGGCTGCGGCAGGTCGGCGCGGGCCTGGCCGCCCGGGCGCTGCCGGCCGCGCTGGGGGCCGGCGGCCTGCTGGCCGGGTGCGCACCGGCACCGCGGCGGCCGCCCGCGGGCACCGCGGGCGAGCCGCCCGCCACGGCGTCGCCCGACCCGGCCACGGAGCCCCCGGCCGGGCCCGCGGCCGCCTCGCCCGAACCACCGCGACCACCCGAGGCGCGCGACGCCGCGACCGCGGCCGACGCCGCCGGCGACCCGCGCGAGCCGCCGCCGGCGCCGCGCGAATGGCGCGGCGCCTGGATCGCCAGCGTCGCCAACATCGACTGGCCGCGCCGCGCCGGCCCCGACGCGGCGGACCCGGCCACGGTGCGGCGCCTGCTGGACCAGGCCGCCACGCTCGGCCTGAACGCGCTGGTGCTGCAGGTGCGCCCGGCGGCCGACGCGCTGTACGCCGGCGCGCTCGAGCCCTGGAGCGAGTTCCTCAGCGGCCGCCAGGGCCGCGCGCCGCGCGGCGGCGACCCGCTCGCGCTGTGGGTCGGCGAGGCGCACCGCCGCGGGCTCGAACTGCACGCCTGGTTCAATCCCTTCCGCGCGCGCGCCGCTGGCGCCGCGTCGCCACCGGACCCGGCCCACGTCAGCCGGCGCCGGCCGGCCTGGGTGCGGCCCTATGGCCGCCAGCTCTGGATGGACCCGGGCGAGCCCGAGGCGGCCGAGCACACGCTGGCGGTGATCGAGGACGTGGCGCGCCGCTACGACATCGACGGCGTGCACGTCGACGACTACTTCTACCCCTACCCCGTGCCCGGGCCGGACGGCGCCGACCTGCCCTTCCCCGACGAGCCGGCGTGGCAGCGCTACCGGGCGGCAGGCGGCCGCCTCGCGCGCGCGGACTGGCGGCGCGACAACGTCGACCGCTTCGTGCAGGCCCTCGACGCCCGGGTGCATGCGCTGCGGCCCACGCTGCGCCTGAGCATCAGCCCCTTCGGCATCGGCCGGCCGTCGCTGCGCCCGCCGGGCATCGAGGGCTTCAGCCAGTACGACGGCCTCTACGCGGACGTCGAGCGCTGGTGCGCCGAGGGCTGGTTCGACGCGCTGCTGCCGCAGCTGTACTGGCCGATCGACGCCCCGGCGCAGGCCTTCGAGGTGCTGGCCGACCACTGGCTGGCGCACAACCCGCACGGGCGCCACGTCTGGCCGGGGCTCTACGCGGACCGCGTCGGCAAGGGCGCGCGGCCCTGGCCCGCCGAGGAGATCCTGGCCCAGGTGGCGGCGCTGCGGCGCCGGCCCGGCTGCAGCGGCCACTGCCACTTCAGCCTGAGCGTGCTGGCCGAGGACCGCAGCGGGCTGGCCACGCGGCTCGCACGCGAGCGCTACCGCGGGCCGGCGCTGGTGCCGGCCACGCCATGGCGCACCGGCGGCGCTCCCCCGCCCGCCGCACCGCGGCTGGCCGACGACGACGACGGCTGGCGCATCGCGCCCGGCGACGGGCGAACGCCCCGCCGCTGGGCCGTCTGGCGGCACCGCGCCGGCCGCTGGCACTTCGACGCGCCGCCAGGCGACCAGGCCCGGCTGCCGCGCCTGGGCGCCGAGCGCATCGTCGCCAGCGCCGTCGACGCGCTCGGGATCGAGGGGCCGCGCAGCGGCTCGCCGGGGTGAGGATCGTGTCGGGAGGTGTCTGGGACGCCTTCGGGACGAGGTGCCCGCGCCACCGGCCGGTCTATGGCCCGGCGAGCTCGTAGCCGGTGCTTCGCCCGCCGCCGGGGGACTTCTTCAGCACGCCCCGTTCCAGCAAGCCCGTGATGTCGCGCAGCGCGGTGTCCGCTGAACATTTGGCGATGGCCGCCCATTTGCTGCTGGTGAGCTTGCCTTCGAAGCCATCGAGCAGGCGGTTGAGCAGTTTGACCTGTCGTTCGTTCAGCGGCGTGCCAGCCCAGCGTTGCCAGAAGCTGGCCTTGACCAGCACGGCATCCAGCGTGACCTGCGCACTCGCGACCGCTCGTCCGAGCGTCCCGAGGAACCACGACAACCAGCGGGTGGCGTCGAGCGTGTCCTGCTGCGTTCGCTCCAGGACGTCGTAGTAGTCGCGGCGCTCACGCTGGATCTGGGCAGACAGGCTGTAGAAGCGTTGTGGACTGCCGTCGGCGCGGGCCAGGAACAGATCGCCCACGGCACGGGCGATACGCCCGTTGCCGTCGTCGAAGGGGTGCAGCGTGACGAACCACAGGTGCGCCAGCCCGGCCTTGATGAGTGCCGGCTCGCCCGCATCCGCGTTGGCCCATGCCAGGAACCGCGCCATCTCGGCGGGCAGCCGTTCGGCGGGCGGTGCCTGGAAGTGAAGCTTGCGGCGTCCCACCGGGCCGGAAACCACCTGCATCGGTCCAGCCGCATCGTCGCGCCACTGACCGACGGTGAGCCGGCTCGTGCCCGAATAGCCGGTCGGAAAGAGGGCCGCGTGCCAGCCGAACAGGCGCTCGACGGTCAAGGGTTCGGCGCTGCGCGAAGCAGCGTCGAGCACCAGTGCGACGACGCCGTCGACGTGCCGATCGACCGGCGCGACGGCGCCGATGTCCACGCCCAGGCGCCGGGCGATGGACGAGCGCACGGAGGCCACGTTCAGCACTTCGCCTTCGATTTCGCTGGTCTTGAGCACGTCGTCCGTCAGCGCGGCAAGGCTGGCCTGATCGCGCAGCGCCAGGCCCACGTCGGCCAGACGCCCCAGCAGCACGCCTTGGGCGCGGCTGACCTCGGTCAGCGGCCCCGCCAGCACCGACAGGTCGTAGCGCCAGGTCGGCCAGTCGTCGGCTTGCCAGATGTAGCGCTTTTCTCCGCCATCCATGCGGAGATTAGACGCCCGATTCACCGCGCGCGCAAGAATTTCTCCGCAGCAAGTGCGGTGAATTTGCCAGGCCCTCGGCGAACGGGCCCACGGTCGCGGTCCGAGCCGGGCCTTCGCCGTCGCCCGCAGCCGCGCGGGGACAGCGCCCTCAGGCCTGCGGGATCACGCTGACCGCGACGTCCATGTCCTGCGCGCCGCCGCCCAGGATCACGCCGCGCAGCGGCACCACGTCGGCGAAGTCGCCGCCCCAGGCCAGCGTGATGTAGCGCGCGTCGGCCGGCTGGTCGTTGGTCGGGTCGAACTCCAGCCAGCCGTAGCCGGGCGCGAAGGCCGCGACCCACGCATGCGAGGCGTCCACGCCCATCAGCCGCGGCTGCCCCGGCGGCGGGTCGGTCAGCAGGTAGCCGGACACGTAGCGCGCCGGCAGGCCGTGGCCACGCAGGCCCGCCAGCATCAGGTGGGCGAAGTCCTGGCAGACGCCGCGGCGGCGCTCCAGCACCTCGTCGACCTGGGTGCTGACGGTGGTGGCACCCGGCTCGAACTCGAAGTCGGCGTGGATGCGCTGCATGAGCTCGGTGACGGCCTCGAACCAGTCGCGTCCGCGCGGGAAGGAGGCCGCGGCGTACTGGCGCGCCGCCTCCGACAGCGGCAGCTGTGCGGTCGGCTCGGCCATCCGGGCCGGCTCCAACCCGTGGCCGGAGGTGGCCACCCGCACCGAATCGCGTACCGCCTCCCAGGACAGCGGCACGGCCTCGGCGGGCCGCGGCCGGCGGCCGACCTCGACGCGGCAGCGCATCGTCACCGTCAGCAGCCGGTGCGCGCCGTGCAGCCCGAAGTGGGTGACGGTGTTGCCGAAGCTGTCGACCGACTCCTGGCGCTCGTCCGGCGCCGGCTCGACGCGCAGCTCGTGCGACTGCAGGCGCTGCCAGGGCAGCTCGCGCGGCGTCAGCCGCGCCAGCTGCCAGGACTGCGAGACCGGCGCGGTGTAGGCATAGCGGGTCTCGTGCTCGACGGTGTAGCGCTCGAAGGACATCGCGGCGGCGGGCGGGCGGCGGGCGGCGCGTCAGGCGACCAGCGACAGCACGCTGCGCGACGCGGCGTGCGAGAAGAACTTCAGCGTCAGCTCGTCGGAGACCGCGCGCGCGCTGCGCTGCAGCTGCTCGAGCAGGTCGGCCAGCGCCTGGCTCTCCGGGTGCAGTTCGCGCACGTCGATGCCGCGCAGCGCGATCAGCCCGGGGTTCAGCACGTCGCTGGCGACGCGCCCGTGGCGCATCTCCAGCTTCGCGATGTACTCGGACAGGCCCTTGACCTGGAAGCCGATCGAGCGCGGGTTGGCCTCGTCGCGCAGGAGCAGGTCCAGCACCGGCAGCCATTCCGGCCGCACCAGGTAGCGCGAGCGGTAGGTGACGGTGGAATCGGTCAACTCGAGCAGCCAGTCCAGGCCGTGGGTGCGCCCCTCCTCGCCGATCGCCACCTGCAGCACCGTGCACAGGCTGCTGAGCCGCTCGATGCGGCGGCCGAGCGAGAGGAAGCGCCAGCCGAGTCCGCGCGTCATGCCGTCCAGCACGAAGCCCGACAGCGTCATCATCGCGGTGACGGCCCGGTCCAGCCAGACGAGTGCCAGCGGCAGGCCCATCGAGGACTGCAGGCCGCGCTGGAACACCGGGTCGCCGACCAGCTGGTTCAGGCTGCGCCAGTTGTCGGCCGACATCCGGTCGCGCAGGTTGAAGGCCACGCGCGACAGCTGGCGCAGGCGCTGGCTCAGGCCCTCGTCGGGGTGGGTGGCGGCGCGCAGCAGCTGCAGCCCGATGTCCTCGTGGCCCTCCACCAGGCCGAGCTGCCGGGCCAGCACCACCGCCGGAGACTGCGTGTCGGCGGTCTCGGCCTGCTCGTCCAGCACGCCGGCGATCGCCACCCGCAGCAGCCGCGCCGCCACCTCGGCACGCTCGCCATAGCGGCCGAACCAGAACAGGTTCTCGGCCGCGCGCGACGGCAGGTTGGCGGTCGGGCTGACCAGGTGCTGCGGCTGCACGGTACGGGTCAGCAGCGTGAAGGCGGCGTTGACCGGGCGGTCGGACAGCACCCAGGTGTCCTTCGAGCGGCCGCCGCGCTGCATCGCGATCACCCGCTCGTCGGCATCGCCGGCGACGCGCGCCAGGCCGCCCGGCATCACCCGGTAGCCGTCGGGGGTGGCGACCGCGAACACGCGCAGCCCGACGGTGCGCGCGCGCAGCTTCTCCGAGCCGGGCCGGCCGGCGTCGTCGCGCTCCAGCACCGGCGCCTGCGAGACGTGCACCCACTCCTGGGCCACGTAGCGCTGCGGCCGCAGCGCGACCTGCGCATGCAGCGCGGCCCGCTGCGCGGCGGACAGGTCGGCGCCGAACACCGCGGGGGCGCTGGTCGAGCGCTCCAGCGGCTTGATGATCAGGTGGTCCAGGCGCTGCCAGGCGTCGGCGAAGGCGGCCGGCTCGCCGAGCCACCAGGTGGCCACCGACGGCAGCTTCAGCGGCTCGCCGAGCAGCAACTTGCTGAGCTCGGGCAGGTAGCCCAGCAGCGCGCCGGACTCGAGCACGCCGGCGCCGAGCGCGTTCGCCAGCAGCACGCTGCCGCGGCGCGCGCAGTCGGTCAGGCCAGGCACGCCGAGCGCGGAATCGCTGCGCAGCTCGAGCGGGTCGCAGTAGTTGTCGTCCTGGCGGCGCAGCAGCGCGTGCACCCGCTTCAGGCCCTCGACGGTCTTCATCCAGACCTTGCCGTCGCGCGCGGTGAGGTCGCTGCCCTCGACCAGCGGGAAGCCGAGGTAGCGGGCGATCAGCGCGTGCTCGAAGTAGGTCTCGTTGTAGGGTCCCGGCGTCAGCACCACCACCAGCGGCGGGCCGTCGCCGCGCGGCGCCCACTGCAGCAGCGATTCGCGCAGCGCGTCGAAGAAGCTGGCCAGGTGCTGCACGTGCAGCTCGCGGAACATCTGCGGGAACACGCGCGAGACGACGAGCCGGTTCTCCAGCGCGTAGCCGGCGCCCGACGGGGCCTGGGTGCGGTCGCTGACCACCCACCAGCGGCCGTCCGGCGAGCGCGCCAGGTCGGCCGCGTACTGGAACAGGTGGTGCCCGCCGGGCGGCGCGATGTGCTGGGCCGGGTGCAGGAAGCCGCTGTGGCCGAAGATCACCGCCGGCGGGATGCGGCCCTCGCGCAGCAGCCGCTGCGGTCCGTAGATGTCGGCCAGCACCCGGTTCAGCAGCTCGGCGCGCTGCGCGATGCCGGCCTCGATCAGCGACCATTCCTCGGCCGAGATCATCAGCGGCAGCGGGTCCACCTCCCAGGGCCGGTCCGCGCCCTTCGGGTCGGCGTAGACGTTGTAGGTGATCCCGTTCTCGTGGATGTCGCGTTCCATCAGCGACAGCGTCTCGGCGATCTCCTCGCCCGGGCGGCGCGCCAGCGCGCGCAGGAAGGCCTCCCACTGCGGGCGCGGCGCCCCCGGCGCGCCCAACATCTCGTCGTAGCGGCCGGGGATCGGGGCGTAACCGGACAGCAGGTCGTTCAGCAGCATCGCGGCAGGGAGGCCGGGCGGGCAGCCGGCATGCAGCCATTGTCACCCGCACGGCCGGGGGGCCGCGACGGGTGACACCCGGGGATCCGGCCCGCTGCGCCCGCGCAGCGCAGCGCGGCGCGGGGGTCGCCCCGGGGGCAGCCGTGCGCGCTCACGCCGTCGGCCGCCGCAGGTCCAGCGTGAACGGGAAGTTCGGGTTGCGCTCCTCGCGCGGCACCGACATCGTGCCCGGCGTGTGACCGACGCGGAAGAAGCGCGCCAGCCGGCGCGCCTCGGCCTCGTAGGCGTTGACCGGGAAGCTGTCGTAGTTGCGGCCGCCCGGGTGCGAGACGTGGTACTGGCAGCCGCCCATCGAGCGGCTCATCCAGGTGTCGACCAGGTCGAAGGTCAGCGGGGCATGCACGCCGATGGTCGGGTGCAGCGCCGACGGCGGCTGCCAGGCCCGGTAGCGCACGCCCGCGACGAACTCGCCGACCCGGCCCGTCGACTGCAGCGGCACCACGCGTCCGTTGCAGGTCAGCACGTGGCGCTTGTCGACCAGGCCCGTCACCTTCACCTGCAGGCGCTCGACCGAGGAATCGACGAAGCGCACCGTGCCGCCGGGCGCGCCCTCCTCGCCCATCACGTGCCAGGGCTCGAGCGCCAGCCGCAGCTCCACCTCGACGCCGCGCGCGCTGAAATCGCCCAGGCGCGGGAAGCGGAAGTTCAGGTGCGGCGCGAACCAGTCGGCCTGCACCGGGTAGCCGTAGTCGTTCAGCTCCTCCAGCACGTCGGACAGGTCGTCCCAGACGAAGTGCGGCAGCATGAAGCGGTCGTGCAGTTCGGTGCCCCAGCGCTTCAGGTGCGCCGGCTGGAAGGGCTGCTTCCAGAAGCGCGCGACCAGCGCCCGCATCAGCAGCTGCTGGGTCAGGCTCATGCGCGCATGCGGCGGCATCTCGAAGGCGCGCATCTCCAGCAGGCCGAGCCGGCCGGTCGGGCCGTCCGGCGAGTACAGCTTGTCGATGCAGAACTCGGCCCGGTGGGTGTTGCCCGTGGCGTCGATCAGCAGGTTGCGCAGCACCCGGTCGATCAGCCAGGGCGCGGGGCGGCCGCCCTGCTGGGCCAGCCGGCGCAGCTCGCCGAAGGCGATCTCCATCTCGTAGACGGAGTCGTTGCGCGCCTCGTCGATGCGCGGCGCCTGGCTGGTCGGCCCGATGAACAGGCCGGAGAACAGGTAGCTCAGCGAGGGGTGGTTGTGCCAGTAGGCCACCATGCTGGCCAGCAGGTCGGGCCGGCGCAGGAAGGGCGAATCGGCCACGGTCGCGCCGCCGAGCACGAAGTGGTTGCCGCCGCCGGTGCCGGTGTGGCGGCCGTCGAGCATGAACTTCTCGGTCGACAGGCGCGTCTCGTGGGCCGACTGGTAGAGGTGGGTGGTCTGGTCGACCAGCTCCTCCCAGCTGTGCGCCGGGTGGATGTTGACCTCGATGACACCCGGGTCCGGCGTGACGCGCAGCGCCGACAGGCGCGGGTCCTTCGGCGGCTCGTAGCCCTCGAGGATCACCGGCAGCTTCATCTCCAGCGCGGTGTCCTCGACCGCGGCGACGATCTCGAGGTAGTCCTCCAGCGCCGCCGTCGGCGGCATGAAGACGTAGATCCGGCCGTTGCGCGGCTCGGCGCACATCGCGGTGCGGGTGAGCCACGACGCGGACTCGAAGGGCGCCGGGCGCCGGACATCGACGGCCGAGGCCGCCGACGGGCCGGCCGGCCCGCCCTGGGCCGCGCGCGAGCGCTCCGCGAAGCTGCCCGGCCCGCCCGCGAATCCGCCCGCCCCGCCACCCGGGACCGCGCTGCCGGTCGCACCGGCCCCGCCCTCGCCCGGCCCGGCCGCCGCGTCGGCGGCACCGCCCACGCCCCAGGCGCCTTCGCTGGCGCCCTGCGCGAAGCGCAGGCGGCGGTAGGGCGGCAGCGGCGCGAAGCTCTGCGTCTGGTCGACCGGGTGCACCCAGGGGTAGTCGCCGGGGGCGGTCCAGGGCTGGGAGTCCAGCGGCAGCCGGTAGCCCAGCGCCGAATCGCCCGGGATCAGGTAGCAGCGCTCGGCGCGCAGGAACCAGGGGCCGGTCTGCCAGCGCGGCGCGGCGTTCCAGGCCGGGTTGCGCTGGATCGGCAGCACGTGGCCGACCACCTTGTCGAGGCCCTGGCTGAACACCTTGCGCACGCGCTCGCGCTCCAGCGGGTCGGACAGGCGGGCGTCGAAGGGGTCGACGTTGGTCGGCAGACGGCGCTCGCGCCAGAGGTAGTACCAGGTGTCCTCGTAGGCCGGGAACACGTACTGCGCGTCGACGCCGAGGCGACGCGCGACGCCGGCCAGCAGCTTGCGCGCCTCCAGCTCGGTCGCGCCGTGGTCCTCGTGCTCGCTCGCGAACAGCTCGGGATGGGTCCAGATCGGCTCGCGGTCCTTGCGCCAGTACAGGTTGAGCGACCAGCGCGGCAGCTGCTCGCCCGGGTACCACTTGCCCTGGCCGTAATGCAGCAGGCCGCCCTGGCCGTACTTCGCGCGCAGCTTGTCCATCAGGTCGGCCGCGAGCAGGCGCTTGGTCGGGCCGAGCGCCTCGGTGTTCCACTCCGCGCCGTCACGGTCGTCGACCGAGACGAAGGTCGGCTCGCCGCCCTGGGTCAGGCGCACGTCGTGGCGGCGCAGGTCCTCGTCGACCTGGTGGCCGAGGGCCTCGATGCCGGCCCACTGGCCGTCCGTGTACGGCAGCGTGACGCGCGGCGCCTCCCACACGCGCGAGACCGCCATGCGGTGCTCGAACTCGACCTCGCACTCGTCGAGCGCGCCGGTCACCGGCGCGGCCGAACCGGGCTCGGGCGAGCAGGCCAGCGGGATGTGGCCCTCGCCGGCCAGCAGGCCGGAGGTCGGGTCCAGCCCGATCCAGCCGGCGCCCGGCAGGTATACCTCGCACCAGGCATGCAGGTCGGTGAAGTCGACCTCGGTGCCGCTCGGGCCGTCGAGCGATTTCACGTCGCTCTTCAGCTGGATCAGGTAGCCCGAGACGAAGCGCGCCGCGAAGCCCAGGTGCCGCAGGATCTGCACCAGCAGCCAGCCGGTGTCGCGGCAGGAACCGCTGCCGTTCTCCAGCGTGGTCTCCGGCGTCTGCACGCCCGGCTCCATGCGGATCAGGTAGCTGATGTCCTGCTGCAGGCGCTGGTTCAGCTCGACCAGGAAGTTGGTGGTCTGCTTCTTTTCGCGCGGGATGGCGTCGAGGTAGGCCGCCAGCCGCGGCGTCAGCTCGCCCTTGACGCGGAACGGCGCCAGCTCGTGCGCGAGCTCGGGCGCATAGTCGAAGGGGAAGTTTTCGGCCGAGGGCTCGAGGAAGAAGTCGAAGGGGTTGAGCACCGACATCTCGGCGACCAGGTCGACCTCGATGCGGAAGCTGGTGGTCTTGTCCGGGAAGACCAGCCGGGCCAGGTAGTTGGACTGCGGGTCCTGCTGCCAGTTGACGAAGTGCGTGGCCGGCTCGACCCGCATCGAGTAGCTCAGGATGCGGGTGCGCGAATGCGGCGCGGGACGCAGCCGGACGACCTGGGGCCCGAGGTGGACGGGCCGGTCGTACCGGTAGTGGGTCACGTGGTTCAGCGCGACGTGGATGGACATGCGGGGGCTCCGGGGGGCGGAAGTCGGTTCGGCGCGGGATCGGGGAAGGAGGGACAGGCGGACCGGGTGGCGACGGGCCGGGCGCCGCGGCTGCAGCGCCCGACCCGGCCCGCCGGCCTTCAGACCGTGCCAGGCACCAGGAAGTCGCGGCTGATGCCGCCGCCGATCGCGTTCACCCGCTCGAGGAACTGCGTCAGGTAGGCGTGCAGGCCGGTGGCGAGGATCTCGTCGATGCGGCCGTACTGCAGGTCGGAGTACAGGCGGCCGGCCTGGCGCAGCGTCTCGCCGGACTGCTCGTTGGCCACGCGGTGCAGGTTCGACAGCACCTCGTTCATGCAGGCCGCCAGCGAGCGCGGCATGTCCTGGCGCAGGATCAGCAGCTCGGCCACCTTCTCCGGGCGGATCACGTTGCGGTAGGCCTTGCGGTAGACCTCGAAGCCGGACACCGAGCGCAGGATCGCCGACCAGTGGTAGAAGTCGATCTCGCGGTCGACCTCGGCCACGCCGCTGCCCTGCGACTGCACCTGGGACGCGCTGCCGCCGATGCTGCCGCCGAAGTACTCGGTCTCGACCGCATGGAACTTCACGTCCAGCAGCCGCGCCGTGTTGTCGGCCCGCTCCAGGAAGCTGCCGATGCGCAGGAAGTGGAAGGCCTCGTCCTGCAGCATGGTGCCCACGGTGACGCCGCGCGACAGGTGGGACCGGAACTTGACCCATTCGAAGGCGGCCGACGGGTCGTCGAGGAAGTCCGGCCGGGTGGCCATGCGCTGGAACTCGAGCCAGGTCTGGTTCTGCGTCTCCCAGACCTCGGTGGTCAGCGAGCCGCGCACCGCGCGCGCGTTCTCGCGCGCCGCCATCAGGCAGCTGCGGATGCTCGACGGGTTGGCCGCGTCGATCACCATGTAGTCCATCACGCTGCGCGGCGTCACCTCGCCATGCCGGGTGCTGAAGTCCCCGCTCAGCTCGGAGATGCTGAGCAGGCCCTTCCAGCCCTTCTCGGCCGCATCGGCCGACTGCGGCAGCAGCGAGGTCTGGTAGTTGACGTCGAGCATCCGCGCGGTGTTCTCGGCGCGCTCCATGTAGCGGGCCATCCAGAACAGGTGGTCGGCGGTCCTAGAAAGCATCACGTGTCTCCGCAACGTTCATCGATCAACGGTCCTCGAGCACCCAGGTGTCCTTGGTGCCGCCCCCCTGCGAGGAGTTGACGACCAGGGACCCCTCCTTCAGCGCCACCCGCGTCAGGCCGCCGGGCACCATCTGCACCTCGCTGCCGGACAGCACGAAGGGCCGCAGGTCGATGTGCCGCGGCGCGATGCCGGACTCGACGAAGGTCGGGCAGGTGGACAGGCTGAGCGTGGGCTGGGCGATGTAGCGGGACGGGTCGGCCAGCAGCGCGGCACGGAAGTCCTCGATCTCGCGCGCGGTGGCCGCCGGGCCGACCAGCATGCCGTAGCCGCCGGCACCGTGCACCTCCTTGACGACCAGCTCGCCGAGGTGGTCGAGCACGTACTTCAGGTCGTCCGCCTCGCGGCAGAGGTAGGTCGGCACGTTGTTGAGGATCGGCTTCTCCCCGAGGTAGAACTCGATCATCTTCGGCACGTAGGGGTAGATCGACTTGTCGTCCGCGATGCCGGTGCCGATCGCGTTCGACAGCGTCACGTTGCCCGCGCGGTAGGCGCGCAGCAGCCCGGCGCAGCCCAGCGTCGAGTCGGCGCGGAAGGCCTCCGGGTCGAGGAAGTCGTCGTCGACGCGGCGGTAGATCACGTCCACCCGCTTCGGCCCCTGCGTCGTGCGCATGTAGACGAAGTTGTCCTTGACGAACAGGTCCTGCCCCTCGACCAGCTCGACGCCCATCTGCTGCGCGAGGAAGGCGTGCTCGAAGTAGGCGCTGTTGTACATGCCCGGGGTCAGCACCACCACGGTCGGGTCGTTCACCGAGGCCGGCGCGACCGCACGCAGCGTCTCGAGCAGCATGTCCGGGTAGTGCGCGACCGGCGCGACGCGGTGGCGGCTGAACAGGTCGGGGAACAGCCGCATCATCATCTTGCGGTTCTCCAGCATGTAGCTCACGCCGCTGGGCACCCGCAGGTTGTCCTCCAGCACGTAGTAGCTGCCGCTGCCGTCCGCGTTGCCGGCGCGCACGATGTCGATGCCGGCGATGTGCGAGTAGATCCCGCCGACGACGTCCACGCCGATCATCTCCGGGCGGAACTGCGCGTTCCTGAAGATCTGCTCGGCCGGCACCAGGCCGGCCTTGATGATCTCCTGGCCGTGGTAGACGTCGTGGATGAAGCGGTTCAGCGCAGTCACGCGCTGCGCCAGGCCCTTCTCCATCTCGGTCCACTCGTGCGCGGGGATGACCCGCGGGATCAGGTCGAAGGGGATCAGGCGCTCGGTGCCCGAGCCATCCTCGTCCTTCGCGCCGTAGACCGCGAAGGTGATGCCGACGCGGCGGAAGATGACCTCGGCCTCCTCGCGCCGCGCGCGCATCAGGTCACCGGGTTGCTTGGACAGCCATTCGTCGTAGACCTTGTAGTGCGGGCGCACGACACTGCGGCCCGCCCCGGCATCGCCGTGCATCTCGTCGAACTTCTGCTTCATCGGGTGCTTCTCCTCGCCGGCAGGGTAGCAAAAACCAGGCCCAATTCGGTGCATCGCATGTCGGCGGGCCGCCGCGGCATGGCGCCACGGCATCATCCCACGGCCACGGGCGCCTGCCGACGAGTGCGCCGGCGGCGGCGCGGTCCGCCGCCGGGCAGCGCCCGGCCCTGGGGGCGCTCACGACCCGTCGGCCGGCGTGTCGTGCCAATGCCGGCGCCGTCGCTCGCGCTCGCAGTGCGCCTCGGCGACCGCGGCATCGCCCTGCCAGGTCCAGGCGCCGCAGCGGGCGGTCTCGACCACCGCGATCCCGCGCGCGCGCAGCCGTGCCAGGACCTCCGGCGCCGGGTGGCCGAAGCGGTTGCGGTAGCCCGCCTGCGCCACGGCCACGCGCGGCGCCACCGCCGCCAGCAGCGCCTCCGACGAGGAACTGCGGCTGCCGTGGTGCGGCAGCAGCAGCACCTCGGCCGGCAGGCGCGCCGCGTCGCGGGCCACCAGCGCCAGCTCCTGCGGGCGCTCGATGTCGCCGGCCAGCAGCACGCCGCCGGCGCCCGGCCCGCGCCCGGCGACGTGCAGCACGCAGGAACGCGCATTCGGCGACAGCCGCGACGCGGCGCCGCCGAGCGCGTCGACCGGGTGCAGCCACCTGAAGTCCACGCCGTCCCAGTGCCAGGCCTCGCCGGCCCGGCAGGGCCGCTGCGGGACCGGGCCGGCGAGCAGCGGATGGCCGGCCTCGAGCGAGGACACCAGCTCGCCCACCGGCCAGGCGGCCAGCAGGCTCGCGGCGCCGCCGACGTGGTCCTGGTCGCGGTGGCTGAGCACCAGCCGGTCGACGCGGCGCTCGCCGCGCCCCTGCAGCAGCGGCAGCAGCACCCGCTGCCCGGCGTCGCTGTCGCGCCCGTGGCGCGGCCCGGCGTCGTACAGCAGCAGGTGGCGGCGCGTGCGCAGCAGCACCGCGCTGCCCTGCCCGACGTCCAGCGCGACCAGCTCGAAGCGGCCGGGCGGCGGGCCGCGCTCCGCCGGCCAGGCCATCGGCAGCGCCAGCGGCAGCGCCAGCAGGCGCAGGCGCAGCGGCCAGGGCAGCACCAGCAGCAGCGCGCCGAGCAGGCCGAGCGCCTGCGCCCAGAGCGGCGCGGCGCCCGGGCGCCAGACCGCGAAGGGCCAGTCCGCCAGCCACTGCAGCCACGCGCCGAGGCCGCGCAGCAGCCCCGCCGCCGCGAGCCAGAGCGGCGGCCAGGCCGCGCCGAGCAGCGCCAGTGGCGTGACCAGCAGCGTGACCAGCGGCACCGCGACCAGGTTCGCGAACAGCCCGACGACCGACAGCTGCTGGAAGATCACCAGGCCGAGCGGTGCCAGCCCCAGCGTCGCGATCGCCTGGGCCCGCAGCAGGCCGGCGGCGGGGCGCAGGCCCAGGCGCCAGACCGCCGCGCGCAGCCGGCCGGCGACCCCGTGCGTGCCGGCGGCCGGGGACCCGTCGCGCGGGCCGGTCGCCGGGTCCGGCCCCGACGCCATCAGCAGCCCGACCGCGACGAAGGACAGCCAGAAGCCCGGCTGCAGCAGCGCCCAGGGGTCGATCGCGGTGACCGCCACGGCGGCCGCCAGCAGCACCCACGGCCAGGGCCATTGCCGTCCCAGCCCGGCCAGCGTCGCCACCACCGCCAGCATCAGCGCGGTGCGCTGCGCCGGCACGCCCCAGCCGGCCAGCACCGCGTAGCCGACGGCGCAGGCCAGCCCGCCCCAGCGGGCGGCCTGCGGCGTGGCCCAGCGCAGCGGCGCGCGCGGGTGGCGCCGCCACAGCGCCGCGACGATCCCGCCGGCGATCCACGCGAACATGGTCACGTGCAGCCCGCTGATCGCGACCAGGTGGGCGATGCCGGTGTCGCGGTAGAGCTGCCAATCCTCGCGTCCGATCGCCGACTGGTCGCCGATCGCCAGCGCCGCCAGCACGCCGGCGGCGCGGCGGTCCGGTACGCTGGCCAGGATGGCATCGCGCACCCGCTGGCGCAGCCGGTCGACCGCGTCGCGGCCGGTGTCCGCGAGCCATTGCGGCGGCTGCGGGCCGTCGCGCACGTGGCCGACCGCGCCGACGCCCTGCTCGAGCATCGCGAGCTCGAGGTCGTGGCCGTGGGGGTTCAGCGTCCCGTGCGGGCGGCGCAGTCGCAGCGTGAAGCACCAGCGCTGGCCGGCCGCCAGCCCGGCCTGCGGCCCGCTGCGCACCGCGTCCTCGTGCCAGCCGGTGGTCCAGCCCAGCGACAGGCGGTCGGGCAGCCGGACCGGCGTGCCGTCGGGCCGGCGGGCCGACTCGGTCTCGAAGCGGAAGCGCAGCCCCTGGGCGCCCCATTGCGGCAGGCTGGCGACGCGGCCGATCACCACCAGGTCGCGGCCCTCGAGCGCGTGTGGCAGGCGTTCGGCCAGGCGCGGGCGGCCGAGCGCCGTCGTCCAGGCGGCCGCCAGCAGCGCCGCGGCCACAGCCGTCGCGGCCAGCACCAGGCCGGCGGGGGCCCGGCGCGGTCGCAGGCACGCCAGCAGCGCGGCACCGCCCAGAGCCGCCACGGCCTGGGCCGGCGTGGGCAGCTGCGGCGCCTGCATCAGCGCCGCGATGCCGAGCAGCCAGCCCAGCCCGGCCGCCGCGAGCCGGCCGGCCCGCGCGGCGGGTGCGCGCGGCGGCGGCTCGGGCGGCATCGCAGCACTCTAGGCGGCCGGCCTGCGCTTCCCCGGCTCGTCGCCCCCCGCCGAGGAGTGACCCGGGCCGGGGTGTAGCATCGCCCGATGAGCCAAGAAACCGTCTACGACCGACTCGCCCGCCTCGGCATCACCCTGCCGCCGCTGGCCGTCCCGGCGGCCGCCTACGTGCCCTACGTGCGCAGCGGCGACCTCGTCTTTCTCTCGGGCCACATCGCGCGCCGCGACGGCAAGCCCTGGGTCGGCCAGCTCGGCGCCGGCATCGACACCGCCACCGGGCGCGAGGCCGCGCGGGCCGTCGCGATCGACCTGCTCGGCACGCTGCACGCCGCCGTCGGCGACCTGGACACGGTGCGGCGCATCGTCAAGGTGATGAGCCTGGTCAACAGCACGCCGGGCTTCACCGAGCAGCACCTCGTCACCAACGGCTGTTCCGAGCTGCTGGGCGAGGTCTTCGGCGAGCGCGGCGCGCATGCCCGCAGCGCCTTCGGCGTCGCGCAGATCCCGCTCGGGGCCTGCGTCGAGATCGAGCTGATCGCGGAAGTCGGGGCATGAGGGCCGGTCCGCGCGGCACCTGCGCGTCGCCACGGGGGCCGGTGCCGCGCCGGCGCGCACGGTGAGCGCCGGCCGCTGGCTGGCGCTGGGCGCCTTCACCGGCGTGGCGGCCGTGGCCGCCGCGCTGGTGTCCCAGCACGTGTTCGGGATGGAGCCCTGCCCCTGGTGCGTGCTGCAGCGCGTGATCTTCCTCGCGCTGTCGCTGGCCTGCCTGCTCGGCCTGGTGTGGCGCAGCCCGCTCGGGCGGCGCGTGGCCGCGCTGCTCGGGCTGGCGCTGGCCGGAAGCGGCATCGCCGCGGCCTGGTGGCAGCACACGGTGGCGTCGGCCTCGGCCTCCTGCAACCTGACGCTGGCCGACCGCATCGTCGGCGCGATGAAGCTGGACAGCCTGCTGCCCGACGTCTTCTCCGCCCGCGCCAGCTGCATGGACGCGGCGGTCGACCTGTTCGGGCTGCGCTACGAGCTCTGGAGCCTGGGCCTGTTCGTGCTGCTGGCGCTGGTGCTGCTGCGGGTCGCGGCGCGCCCGGGCCGCTGAGGCCGCCCCGCCCGGCCCGCCACCCCTCGGGCGGACCGGGGCCGGCCCGCGTGCTCAGGCCGCCATCATCGCCGGCAGCCGGTTGCCGAAGGCCGGCAGGTTCGGCAGCACCCCTTCCAGCTCGCTGCGGTTGAGGCCCATCCAGCCGCCGAGCTGCGCGGCCAGCTCGGTCACGGAGATGCCGGGCAGCAGGCGGCCGGACCCGACGTCGTCGGGCGTGCCCAGCGCGGTCACCGGGAAGCGGCCGTGGATCATGCCGCCGCGCGCGCCGCCGCCGGCGATCACATGGTGGGCGCCCCAGCCGTGGTCGCTGCCGTCGCCGTTGCTGACCAGCGTGCGGCCGAAGTCGGACGCGGTGAACAGCGTCACGTTGTCGAGCAGGCCCATGCCCTGCAGCGTCGTCAGGAAGTAGTCGATCGACAGCGCGACGCGCGACATCAGCACCGGCTGGTCGCGCATCTGGTTGCCGTGGGTGTCGAAGCCGCCGATCGAGACCATGAAGACCTGGCGCCGCATGCCGAGCGTCTGGCCGGCGGCGACCATCTGCGCCACCACCCGCAGCTGGCGCGCGAGGCCCTCGTTGTTCAGTGTCGAGCCGCCGCTGACGGGCGTGGCGGGGATCGCCGGCACCGCGGTGGCGAGGAAGGCGCTGCTGAGCGCGTCGTCGGCGGCGATCGCGCGCTGCATCACCCGCGTCGCCTCGGACTGCAGCAGGTTGTCGCCGCTGGCCGCCAGCGTGCGGCGCAGGATCGCGCCGGCGGTGCTGGAGCCCTGCACCCAGCTGCTGCCGAGCGCGCGCGCGCGGATCGGGCCGCTGCCGCTCAGCTGGTACTGCACCACCGAGCTGCCGGACAGGAAGACCGCGTTCCCGGTGGCCGACACCGCGGTGAACAGCGGCTGCTGGTTGGCCGACATCAGCAGGTCGCCCATGCGCCCGCCCCAGCCGGAGCGCGCGCCTTCCGGCGCCAGCGACTGCCAGGTGGACTGCTGGTCGTTGTGCGAGAACAGCTTGGCCGGCACCGCGGTGCCGGCCTTGTACTCCGCCAGCGTGATCGGCCGCGTCAGCGGGCCGGCGTTGGCGACGAAGCCGGCGCGCCCGCGCTCGTACCAGGCGCGCAGCGGCTGCAGTTCCATCGGCACCGCGAAGGCGCGGCCGGCATCCTGGCCGGTGGCCGCGATCGGCAGCAGGCTGCCGGTGGGCCAGGCCAGGTCGGCACGGGCCCGCGCGTACTCGGCATAGCCGGCCGCATCCGCCGGCACCAGCCAGTTGTGGCTGTCGTTGCCGCCGTTCATGAACAGGCAGACGAGCGCGCGGTAGGGGCCGCCGGTGTCGGCGGCCTGCGCGCGCTGGGCCGCCAGCGTCGCGAGGCCGGCCAGGCCCAGGGCCAGCGGCGTCGCGGCGCGGCTGGTGGCGGTGGCGGCCAGGCCGGCGGCGGCGCGCAGGAAGTGGCGCCGGTCGAGGGAGGCGGTGGGCGAGGACATCAGCGTTGCACCAGGAATTCGGGGGAGGCGAGCGCGACGAAGACCGCCACGCGGACACGGTTCAGCTGGCTGTCCGCCGAACTGCCGCCGACGCCGGCCAGCGCATCCAGGATGTCCTGGCGCAGCGCCGCGCTCATGCGGCCGGCAAACAGGCGCTCGTCGAGCAGTGCGATCAGGCCGTCGATGTCGCCGGCGGCGACCAGCGCCTGCAGGCCGGCCAGGTCGGGCACCACGTCGCGGCCGCCGGCGCTCCAGCCGAGCCCGCCGCCGGCCATGCCCTCGGCCAGGTTGACCCATTGCGGCGCGGTGGTCTCGTTCAGCAGCTGGAACTCCGGGGCCGTCGCGTCGGCCTCGGCCAGCGCGGTGTTCGGCGGCACGTAGCCGGGCCGGAAGTAGCTGAAGACCGAGGGCGGGTGGAAGGGGCGCTGGTTGACGTCCTCCAGGTCCCAGACCATCGCATAGGTGCCGCTGGTGGAGCGCGCACCGAAGGCGCGCATCCAGTGCGCCACCCGCAGCACCGGCTCGCGCAGCTTGCCGAAGCCGGGGCCCGGCGTGGCCGGACGCGCCTCCGGGTCGAGCAGGACCGCGCGCACGACGGCGCCGAGGTCGCCGCGCACGCCCTGCCCATTGTTGGCGAAGGCGGCCGCGACGCGCTCGACGTAGGCCGGGCTGGGGTTGCTCGTCACCAGGCGCTGGATCAGCTGCCGGCCGAGGAAGGGGCCGACGTTCGGGTGGTTCGCCAGCGTGTCCAGCGCGATGCGCAGGCTCTCGCGCGCCGGCGTGCCGGCCGGGATCGTCACCGCCCAGGGCTTGCCGGCGAACAGGACCTTCTCGCTGCCCGAATGGAAGTTCGGGTAGGGCTTCATCGGCTGCAGGTCGATCTGCTGGTCCTCGGCGGCGCCGTACTTCGGCCAGCCCCAGCGGAAGTTCGAGTCGGTCAGCTGGTTGTCCGGGAAGCCCCAGCTCCAGCCGGTGAACACCTTGGCCATCGCCATCACGTCGGCATTGCCGTAGGTCTCGATCGGCTGCCCGTTGGCGCCGCGCTTCGGCGTGCCGTCGGGGTTCAGCTCGACCAGGCCGATGCTGAACAGCTGCATCACCTCGCGCGCGAAGTTCTCGTCCGGCACGCGGCCGGTGGCGGGGTCCTCCTTGCGGTTGCGCATGTGCGACAGGTAGATGCCCATCGCCGGGCTGAGCGCGATGTCCTCCAGCAGCTGGCGGTAGCTGCCGAAGGCGTGGCGGTTCAGGATGTCGAGGTAGCCCGCATAGGCACGCACCTGGCCGTAGAGGTTGGAGTCGGCCTGCGAGACCACGAAGATCTGGTGCAGCGACCAGGCCACCCGCTTGCGCAGCGGGTCGGGGCCGGTGGCCACCGCGTTCCAGAAGGCGCGCACCGTCGCCATCGCGTCGTAGCTGGAACCGCCGGGCCGGAAGGCGTCGCCCTGGTTCCACTGGCCCTGCACGTAGCCGACGAAATCCGGCGTCGGCGGGCGCGCCATCTGGTCGGCGATCCAGCCGGCCTCGCCGCGCGACAGCACCTCGGCGATGTCCTGGGGCGAGGGCCCGAAGCTGGCCTGCATCAGCAGGCGCGCCGCCTGGCGCCGCTGGGCGGCCTGCGGATCCGCCGCCGGCGCACCGGGCCAGGTCAGGCGCAGCGCGCCGCTGGAGTAGAGGTCGCCCTGGCCGGCGATCACGTCCAGCCCGTCCCAGGCCCGCTCGCCGCTGCCCCAGTCGACCTGCGCGCCGGGCTGGGTCGGCAGCACCGTGACGCGGCCGTCGGTGACGTAGCTGATGTAGAGGTTGCGGTCCTGCCCCTCGGCCCAGGCATCGTTGGTGAACACCAGGTCGACGCGCGAGCCGGCCACCAGCCGCGGCACCTCGAAGCGGTAGTCGGCCGGCTCGGTCGACTGCACCACCACCGAGCCGACCACGGCACCGTCGACGCGCAGCACCATGGTCGGCCCGACCCCGGCGTTCAGGCTGCCGCGGGCACGCACCGTCAGGGTCGACGCGGGCAGCGTCACCGCGCCGGCACCCTGCACCAGGCCGCCCTGCGGCGTGCCGCCCACGGTGCGCCAGACCCCGAAGGCGCGGCCGTCGGTCCCCACGTAGCCGGCGAAGTTCGCACCGCCCGCATTCACGCTGAACACGCCGCCCGCCTGCAGCAGCCCGTAGACCGCGAGCGGCGTGCCGCCGGCCCACTGGAGGCTGCCGGTGATGTTGCCGGATGCGCCGATGTTCAGCTGCAGGCTGCCGCTCTGCTGGCCGGTCAGCGCCAGGTTCAGCGTGCCGCTGAAGTCCGAGGCCGGCCGCACCGGCTGCGCGACCAGGTCGCTCGCGACGCCGGAGGCCGACAGCACGAAGCTCCCGGTGCCCGTGCCGTTCGCGCGCGCCGCGAGGTAGTAGGTGTCGGTGGTCGGCGCCGTGAAGCTGAGCGCCGCGTCGCGCGTGCCCGAGGCCGCGTTGTTGTTCTCGCGCAGGCTCTGCAGCGTGGGCGAGTACAGCGCCAGGTAGGGGTCGACCAGGGTGCCGACCCCGCTCGACGCGCCCTTCAGCTCGAAGCGGTAGGTCACGCCGGCCTGCAGCGCGATGCCGTAGGCGTCGACGTCGCCGGCGGTCTCGATGCGCCCGTGCATCGCGTCGCCCGGCTGCATCCGCACCGGCCCCGCCTCCACCCCCGGCACCACGTCGCCCGCCTGCGCCGCCAGCGCACGGCACTCCTCGCCCGCCGGCAGCCCCCCGAACACGAAGCGCCGGATGCCCACCGCCGGCGAGCCCGCCAGCTGCACCTGCCCCGCGCAGGGGTTGCGGAAGCTCATCGC
>NZ_BBYR01000078.1 GCF_001293525.1 Pseudideonella sakaiensis
TCGCCTTCCAGACCAACATCCTGGCCCTGAATGCCGCCGTCGAGGCGGCGCGGGCCGGCGAACAGGGGCGCGGCTTCGCCGTCGTGGCCGGCGAGGTGCGGGCCCTGGCCCAGCGCGCCGGCACGGCCGCCGGCGACATCCGCCGGCTGATCGACACCAGCGCCCAGGGCGTGGCCGACGGCTCGCGCGAGGTGGGCGAGGCCGGCCGCGCGATGGGCGCGCTCGTCGAACAGGTGCGCCAGGTCGCGCAGCTGGTCGGCACGCTCAGCGCATCGCAGGCCGAGCAGCGCCGCGGCATCGGCCAGATCGGCCAGGCGATGAACCAGCTCGACGAGGCGACCCAGCGCAATGCCGCGCTGGTCGAGGAAAGCGCGGCCGCCGCCGCCAGCCTGCGGACGCAGTCCGAGCGCATGGCGGGGACGGTGGCGCGCTTCCAGCTGGCGGGTTGACACCGGGTCGGCAGGCCGCGCCCGTTCGGTCGACCGGCGGGCCTCTTCCACCCACTGCTGCGCGGGGGGCACCCCGGTCGGGCGCTGCCCCGGCACGGATCATGGTGGCGCCCCCGGCAGGAATCGAACCTGCATCTGAGACTTAGGAGGTCCCCGTTCTGTCCATTGAACTACGGCGGCCGTGCGCGCCCGGGCGGGCTGGTGCAGCCAGCGATTGTGGCACGGGCCCCGTGGCCGTCCGGGCGCGCCGCCGGTGCCGCGTCACTGCCAGCGGAAGGTCCAGACGACGTCGACCGAGTTGATCAGGCCGCTCTGGGCGCGCAGCGTCAGGCGCTGCGCGATGCGGTAGATCAGCTGCCAGCTGCCGGCGGTGGCATTCAGGCCGCGCTCGTAGCCGACATACCAGCGCTGCGAGATCTGCTTGCCGACGGCGATCACGGTCTCGCGCGCGTCGTCGTCGCTCTGCCGCACCGACAGGTCGTCCAGGCCGATCAGGCGGGTGACGCGGTCGCTCATGCCCTCGCCCTCGCCGGACAGCAGCGCCAGCGCGGCGCGCTGCAGCAGCGCGGTGTCGGTGCGGCCCAGCCCTTCGGTGGCGCGGCCGAGCACCAGCCAGGAGAGCTTGTCGACCTCGGGCAGGTCGGGCTCCGAGAACAGGCGGATGCGCGGGTTGGCGGCGGTGCCGGCCACGATCACGCCGACGCGCACGTCGGTGTTCGGGCGCGTCGCCTCGATGTCCAGCCGCGGGTTGTCGATCGGGCCGCTGAAGATGACGGCGCCGCGGTCGACGGTGAGCTTCTGGCCGTAGGCCTGGTAGGTGCCGCCGTCGGTGGAGACGGTGCCGTTGACGGACAGGCGCCTGTTCGGCGACGTGATGTGCAGCTCGCCGCGCAGGCCGGTGTCCAGGCCGCGGCCGCGCAGGCGCAGCTGGCGGCCGAGGTCCACGCGCAGGTCGACGACGGCGGTGGCGCGCGGGGCGGCGGCCGCCGCGACGGGGCGCGCGGTGGCCCCGCCGTCGGGCCGCGTGCGCGACTCGCTGCCCAGCCGCGACGCGGCGGCGCCGGCGCGGCGCTCCGCCTCCTCCTGGGTGCGCGCCTCGCGCGAGGCCGGCGGTGCGCGCACCACCACCACGTCGTCGGACAGGCTGGGCGCGTCGCCGCGGGTGAAGTCGATCAGGCCCTCGTCGACGACGAAGCGGCCATCGAAGGCGACGCGGTTCGTGCCGGCGCGCAGCCGCCCGTCGCCGCTGGCGACGATGCGCCGGTCGACCCGGCCGAGCAGCTGGAAGCGCTTCGCCTGCACGGTCAGCGTCAGCTCCGGGTCGGCGCCGAAGCTCGCGCCGCCGCCGATCTCCAGCGTGCCGGGGCCGGCCCGCGCGGTGAAGCGCTCGACGCGCGCGGTGCTGCCCTGCAGCGTGATCGCGACCTGGCCCTCGGTGACGTTCACGCCCTCGGCGAAGTTGCGCACGCTGACGTCGGTGCCGCGCAGCGCGCCGGTGATCTCCGGCGCGCCGAGCCGCCCGCCGATGCCGGCGCTGACGTGCAGCGCGCCGCCGAGCCGCCAGCCGGTGGGGATCCAGGTCGCCCAGGTGCCGAGCTGCGCGACGCGCAGCTCGACCACGCCCTCGATCGGCGTCGCCGCATCCGGCCAGGCGGTCGGCGAGCCGGTGCGCGCGACCACCGCGCCGGCCGCCACGCCAACGGCCGAGCCGGCCAGCGCCTGCGTGAAGCTCCACACGCCGTCGGCGGCGCTCAGGCCCAGCCGCAGGTCGCTCAGCCCCAGGCGCTGGGTGCCGAATTCGTCGGTCACGCCGAGGTCGCCGCTGCGGCGCTCGATCACCACCTCGGCGCGCGGCCGCGGCGCACTGCGCAGGCTCAGGCTGCCGGCGATCTGCAGGTCGCCGCCCCAGCCGAACTCGGGCTGCAGCCGGGCCAGCAGCGGCGCGACCGCGAGCGGCTCGAGCGTGGCCTCGGCCTCGATGCCGGCCGGCGGCGCCGCGGCGCCAGCGCCGGCCGGCGTGCCCGCCTGCCACGCGAGGCGGCTCCAGCGCAGTGCCGCGCGGCTCGGGCCGGCCTGCAGCTCGACCCGTCCCGGCGCGAGCCGCGCGCGGGCCGGGCCGTCGGCGGGCCAGTCGACCTCCGCCTCGAGGTCGCGGCTGAGCGCGCCCAGCGCATCGGCCCCGCTGCCGCTGCGCACGTCCAGCGTCTGCAGCTGGCCGCGCCAGCCGGTGGCCGTGAGCAGGCCGCCGCCGCCGGCGAAGACCAGGCCGCCGCGGCCCTGCAGCGTGGCCGTGAGCGGCCGCTGCGCCGCGGGGGCGATCGGCCGCGCCGGGTCGAGCGTGGCCGGGCCGCCCGGCGTCGCGCCGGCGCTGCTGGCCGTTGCAGGGGACGCGGCGGACGCCGCGCCGGCCGCGGGCGGCGCGGCGGCTGGCGCCGGCGACGCCGCCGCGGCGTTGCTGCTGCCGCCGCCGCGGGCCTCGAGCTGCAGCCGGTGGGCACGCGCGGTGCCGCTCAGGCTCACGGTGAGCTGCTCGGCCACCGTCGTGCCGAAGGCCGCGCCGTCGAGCCGGGCCTGCAGGTCGGCGGGGGCGTCGGCGGCGGTGCCCAGCGTCCAGCGCAGTTCGCCGCGCTGCAGCGCGTTGCCCGCCAGCCGCAGGCCGTCCGCGCGCAGCTCGCCGGTGGTGCTGATGCGGGGCCAGCGGCCCTGCAGGCCGGCCCGGGCTTGCAGGCGGCCGGCGAGCGCCGCCGCACGCGCGCCCGACCCGGCGCTGTCCGCGCCCGCGGCCGCGCGGCCCGCGCCGGCGCCGCTGCCGGCGGCGCCGGCCGCCGTGCGGCCGCCCTCGCGCGGCGCGGTCGGGGCCCAGCCGGCGAGCGCCGCCACCGGGGCCAGCGCGGCCAGCGCGGGGGCGTCCAGCCGCAGCTCGACCCGGTCCTCGGCCGGCCGGTCGCTGCGCAGCCGGGCCTCCGCCTGCAGGCGGTTGCCGGCGGCCTGCAGCGCCAGGTCGACGCGGACCTCGGTGGCCGGCGCGCGGCCGGTGCTGCCGAGGCGGGCCTGGCCTTCCAGCGCGACGCCGGCGAGCACGCTCGGGCGCAGCGTCAGCTCGGCCTGGCCGCGCAGCGGTGCCAGCGCGGCGAGGCCGGCGCCGGTCGGGTCGGCCGCTGGTGGTGTCGTGGTCGTGGTCGTGGTCGCGGTCGCGGTCGCGGTCGCCGGCGGCCGCCGGCCGGGTGCGGGCGCCGGCGCGACCGCGGCCGGGTCGTAGCGCAGGGCCGCCTGCCACTGGGCGTTCAGGCGGTGCGGCCCGGCACGCCAGGGCGAGTCCGTCGGGCCGCTCCACCAGGGCCGCGGATCGAAGGCCTGCAGCTCGCCGCGCGTGTCGACCTGCCAGTCCGCGTCCGCCGCTGCTCGGCGCAGCCGGCCCTCCAGCCGGGCGCGGGCCTCGCCGGCGCGCGCCTCCAGCCGCCGCGCGTCGAGCGCGAGCGCGCCGCCGGGGCCGAGCCGCAGTTGCGCGTCGATGTCCAGCTGCACCGGCTGGCCGCGGGTGGCGCTGGCGCGGCCCGGCGAGGCCGCGGTGGCCGACGCGGCAGCGGTCCGGGCGGTGGCGGGCGCCCGCGCCGCGCGCCGCGGCGTCGCATCGGTGCTGCGCCGGCCTGCTGCCGGGGTGGCGCGGCTCGCCGGCGTGGGCCCGCGGCCCGCGTCGAGCCGGCCCTCCAGGCGGCCGCTCACGCGGATCCAGCGTTCGTCCGTCACCGCCGAGGCGGCCGGCGCAGCGGGTGCAGCGGGTGCAGCGGACGCGGCGGAGGCGCCCGCGCCGGCCGCGTCGGCCTCGGTCGGCCCGCCCGATGCGCTCAGGCGACCCGAGACGCGCATCGCCGCCGCGCGCGCGTCCAGGCCGCCCGGGTCGAGGTTCTCCAGCCGTGCGTCGACGCGCCAGCGCGCGCCGTCCAGCCGGCCCTCGCCGAGCAGGCGGCCGGCGGGCTGGCGGCGCGTGCCCAGCTCGGCCTCGAGTGTCCGCACCTCGAGCACCTCGGGCCGGTCCGGCCGCGCGGACAGCGCGACGCGCAGCGCGTGCACCGGCAGGCGGCCCTCGTTCCAGCGCCCCGCCGCGGCGTTGTCCACGCTCAGCTCGACCAGCGCCGGCTGGTCGGCCGCGACGCTGCGCACCTGGGCCGCGCCGCTCAGCCGCGTCATCGGCGCGGCGCTGGAGAAGGCGGCCAGGTCCAGGCCATGGGCGCGGGCCTGCAGCTCGGCCAGCGGCCAGGGCTGGAAGGGCTGCAGCACCGCGTCCGCGTCGAGCAGCGCCGGGCGGTCCGCCGCCGCCGCGGGCGCGGCGGCGGATGGGGCGGTCCGTGGCGCGGCCGGCGAGGCGCCGCCGGCGGATGCCGCGGCGGCCGGCGCGGCCGCCGTCGGGGTCACCCGCGCCTGCACGCGCAGCCGCTCCAGCGGGCCCTGCAGCCGCAGCTCGGCCTGCCAGTCGCGCAGCGGATCGAAGGCCGGTGCCGGTGCCGGTGCCGGCGAGGTGGCCGGGGCCGGGGTGGTGGAGGCGGAGGCGGAGGCGGAGGCGGCGGGAGCGGCGGCCGCAGCCGTCGCCGGGCCGACCGGCACCAGCGCCAGCCGCGACTGCAAGGGCAGCGGGGCGTCGCTGCCGATCTGCAGCTCGCCGCTGGCGCTCAGGCGATCCCAGGCGAGGGACTCCAGCCACAGCCGGTGCTGCTGCCCGCCGTCCGCGCCGAGCGACAGGCGCGCCGCGAGACCGCGCAGCGGCTGCGCACCGAGGGCCTCCGCCCGCAGCTCGCCCAGCTGCAGCGACGCGATGTCGAGCGCCACCGGCAGGCGCAGCGAGGCCGGGGCCTGCGGCGGGCCGGACGACGGCGGCGAGGGCGGCAGCACCAGCGTCAGGCGGTCGGCCGCGAGCCGGTCCAGCCGCAGCGTGGCCCAGGGCCCGCGGCCCGGCGTCGGCGTCAGCGCGAAGCCCTGCCAGGACGGGCGCTCGAGCGTGACGCGCCCGCCCGCGCCGAAGCCGATCTCCAGCCGCTGCGCCGAGAAGTCACCCAGCAGCGCGCCCCGCGGGGCCACCGCCTCCACGCCCGGCAGCCGCTGCAGCAGCCACGCGCTGCCGCCTTCGGACCGCAGCCCGAGCACCAGCGCGACCGGCAGCAGCACCAGCAGCGCCAGCAGCAGCCCGCCCAGCGTGCCGCCGACCACCCACAGCCGCGTGCGCGGCCGGGGGCGGGGGCGCAGCGGCTGGCGCGCGGGCGCCGATGGCGCTCCGGGGGAGGGCGTCAAAACGTGACCCCCACGCTCAGGTGCATCCGGAAGCGCCGCAGCGCCTCCGCATAGGCCAGGTCGATGCGCAGCGGGCCGACCGGGCTGCGCCAGCGCAGGCCGGCGCCGTAGCCCAGCTCGGGGCTCAGGTCCTGCCAGCGGTCGGCGGCCTGGCCGGCATCGGCGAACACGGCCCAGAGGAAGTCGGGCAGCGAGGCGCTGATCGGCCGCGCGATCTCGGCGCTGGCGGTCAGCAGCACGCGGCCGCTGACCGTCAGGCCGTTCGCCTGCGGGCCCAGGCTGCGGTAGGCGTAGCCGCGCACCGAATCGTCGCCGCCGGCGCGGAACAGCAGGGTGTCGGGGATGCCGACGCCGTCGCGGGCGAAGACCTGCCCGGCCTCCACGCGCGCGCTGGCGTACCAGCGGTCGCCCACGGGACGGTAGACGGTCAGCCGGCCCTTCAGCCGCGCGAAGGCGCCGTTCGCCGCGGTGTTCGACCACGCGAAGCCGGCGCCCGATTCCAGGCTCAGGCTGTTGCCGCGCGTGGGCAGCAGCACGCTGTCGAGGTCGCGCCGCACGAGGTGGAGGTTGCCGCTGAGCGCGCGGCTCAGGTCCCGGATCGACCCGGTCTGCGTGGAGGCCTGCTCCAGCTCGGCGAACACCAGCCGGTCCATGCGCTCGCGCTCGACCGACCGGCCCGCGCGCAGCCGGGCCGAGCGCACCACCGTGCCGGCGGTGTCCTCGCGCTGCGCCCGGCCGCCGAGCAGGTTGCGCCAGCCGCCTTCCAGCGGGTGCGACAGCAGGTCCGCCTCCAGCGACTGCAGGTCACGGCCGAACTCGACCTTGGTGCGGCTGACCCAGTCGCTGCCCAGCAGCGAGAAGGCGCGGCGGTTCGTGTGCTCGACCGACACGCGCTGGCCGGTCGCGTCGCTGTAGCCGAGGCCGAAGGTGGCCTGGTGGCGCGGCAGCTCGCGCACCCGCAGCGTCACCGGCGCCGCGTCGGCGTGGGCCGGGTCCGGGTCGATCTCCACCACCGCGCCCTCGAACAGCCCGCTGCGCGCCAGCCGCTCCTGGGTGTCGAGCAGGGCCTTCTCGCTGTAGCGGCTGCCGGTGCCGAAGGTGGCCAGGTTGCGCACCGCCTCCGGCCGGTAGCGCTGCAGGCCCTCGACGCGCAGCTCGCCGACGTGGAACAGCGGGCCGCTGTCGACCAGCGCGTACAGCGAAGCCCGGTCGGTCGCGGCCTCGATGCGGGCGGTGGTCTCGGCCCAGGACGCGGCCGGGTAGCCGTCGCCCTGCAGCCCGATCAGCGTCGCGTTCTTCGCCGAGCTCCAGTCGGCCTGGCGGAAGGGCTGGCCGACGCCCATCGGCCAGCGCGAGCGCAGCGCCTGCAGCGAGCGCAGCGCCGCGGCATCGCCTCCGTCGGCGGCCTGCTTCAGCGGGCCGCGGGCCTGCACGTCCACCTCGGCCACCACGGTGCGCGGCCCCGGCTCCACCACCACCCGCACCAGCGGCAGCCCGCCGGCGCCGCCGGCCTCGCGCGTGGCGGTGACGCGGGCATTCACGTAGCCCTCGGTGTCGAGCAGCCCGCGCGCCTGCAGCGGCGCGGCCGCCACCAGCCGCTCCAGCTCGGTCGCCGTGATGCGCTCGGACTCGGGCGCCTGCTGGAAGCGCCCCAGGTCGAGGTAGGTCTCGAGCAGCCGGCGCAGCGGCGCGGGCGCCTGCACCTCCAGCCGGTAAATCGGCTGCAGCGACTCGGCAGGCGGGCGTTGCGCCGCGGCCGGGTCCGGCTTGCGCGTCAGCAGGCCGCAGCCGCCGAGCGCGCCGGCCAGCAGCAGCAGGCCCAGCGTGGCCGCGCGGCGCCAGCCCCGGGGGTCGGTCCGCGGCGGCGTCAACGCGCCGTCGCTCCGGCGTCCGGCGGCCGGGTCATTTGCCGAGCAGGCGCATCGCACCTTCCAGGCCCTGCAGCGTCAGCGGGAACATGCGCTGGTTCATCAGCTGCTGCACCAGCGCGATGCTCTGCCGGTAGCCCCAGACGCCCTGGGGCTCCGGGTTGATCCACGCGAACTTCGGGAAGGCGTGCGTGAGCCGCTGCAGCCATTCGGCGCCCGGCTCCTCGTTGTTGTACTCGACGCTGCCACCGGGCTGCAGGATCTCGTAGGGGCTCATCGTCGCGTCGCCGACGAAGATCAGCTTGTAGTCCTTGTTGTACTTGCGGATCACATCCCAGGTCGGGAACTTCTCGCTGTAGCGGCGGCGGTTGTTCTTCCAGACGAAGTCGTAGACGCAGTTGTGGAAGTAGTAAAACTCGAGGTGCTTGAACTCGCTCTTCGCGGCGCTGAACAGTTCCTCGACGCGGTGGATGTGCTCGTCCATCGTGCCGCCGACGTCCATCAGCAGCAGCACCTTCACCTTGTTGTGGCGCTCGGGCACCATCTTGATGTCCAGCCAGCCGGCGTTGGCGGCGGTGGAGCGGATGGTGTCGTCCAGGTCCAGTTCGTCGAGCGAGCCTTCGCGTGCGAAGCGACGCAGCCGCCGCAGGGCCACCTTGATGTTGCGGGTGCCGAGCTCCAGCGTGTCGTCGTAGTCCTTGAACTGCCGCTGGTCCCAGACCTTGACCGCGCTCTTGTTGCGGCCCTTGTCCTGGCCGATCCGGATGCCCTGCGGGTTGTAGCCGTAGGCGCCGAAGGGGCTGGTGCCGCCGGTGCCGATCATCCGGTTGCCGCCCTCGTGCCGCTCCTTCTGCTCCTCGAAGCGCTTCTTCAGCGTCTCCATCAGCTCGTCCCAGCCCATCTTCTCGATCGCGGCCTTCTCCTCCGGGCTCAGGTCGCGCTCGAGCCGCTTGCGCAGCCAGTCGAGCGGCAGCTCGCGGCTGAAGTCCGCAAGCAGCTCGACGCCCTTGAAGTAGGCCGCGAAGGCCTTGTCGAACTTGTCGAACTGGGCCTCGTCCTTCACCAGCGCGGTGCGGGCGAGGTAGTAGAAGCGGTCCACGCTCGGGCCGCCCTCGTCGTCGAGGACGCCGGCCTGCAGGGCCTCGAGCAGCACCAGGTACTCCTTGACGGAGACCTTGAGCTTGGCCGCGCGCAGCGTGTAGAAGAAATCGATCAGCATCGGGCGTCTCCAGCCCCGGCGGCCGGCAGCGACCGCGCAGGCAAGGCGTGTTCCCGCAAGCCTAACCCAGAGTGCCCGCGGCGGCCGGGCGCCCCGGTCCCGCGCGGGGTCAACGCGGGCGCGCGAGCTGCCACTCGAGGTGGGCGCGCACCTCCGGCCACTCGCCGGCGGCCAGGCTGTACATCACCGTGTCGCGCACCGTGCCGTCGCGGCGCAGCGCGTGGTGGCGCAGCACGCCGTCGCGGCGCGCGCCGAGGCGCTCGATCGCCCGCTGGCTGGCGTGGTTGAAGTTGTCGGTGCGCCAGCCCACCAGCTTCGCGCCCAGCGTGTCGAAGGCATGCTGCATCAGCAGCAGCTTGCAGGTGGTGTTGACGGCGCTGCGCTGCACGCGCCGGGCGTACCAGGTCCAGCCGATCTCCAGCCGGTCGATCGCCGGCACGATGTCGTGGTAGCTGGTGCAGCCGATGACCTCGCCGCTGGCCTGCTCGATCACCGCGAACGCGAAGCGGTGGCCCTCGGCGCGGCCGCGCAGCGCCGCGTCGATGTAGGCCGCGGTGTCCTGGGGTTCGGGGACGGAGGTGAAGCGCAGCGTCCAGAGCGCGCCGTCCGCGGCGGCAGCCTGCAGGCCGGCCTCGTGGCCGGGCGCCAGCGGCTCCAGCCGCACCGGCGCGCGCTCGAGCACGACGGGGTCGACGGGACGCACGGCCGGGCGCTCCGCGTCAGCCGCGCGCCGCGCCGCCGGCGCGCAGCAGCAGCCGGCGCACCACCGCGCGGGCCAGCCAGCGGCCGAGCCCGATGCCGGCCAGGATCGGCAGCAGCGCGACGAAGGCCTCGGTGCCCCAGCCCTCGAGGTGGACGAAGTCCAGCCCGACGGCGCGGCCGGCCTGCCAGCCGAGCCAGCCGCCGGCGACGAAGGCGAGCGCATCGGCGAGGCCGATCGCCAGCGCGGTGCGCAGGTCGGGCGCGGTGGGCGAGGTCACGGGCGGGCCGGGTTCAGCGGTTGTGCTTCTGCATGAAGACGAGCTTCTCGAACAGGCTCAGGTCCTGCTCGTTCTTCAGCAGCGCGCCCACCAGCGGCGGCAGCGTCACCTTCTCGTCCTTGCTCTGCAGCACCTCCAGCGGGATGTCCTCGGCCACCAGCAGCTTCAGCCAGTCCAGCAGCTCGGAGGTGGAGGGCTTCTTCTTCAGGCCCGGCAGGTTGCGCACATCGTAGAAGTTCTTCAGCGCCGCGGCCAGCAGCTCCTTCTTCAGCGCGGGGAAGTGCACCTCGACGATGCGCTTCATCGTCTCCGCATCGGGGAAGCGGATGTAGTGGAAGAAGCAGCGGCGCAGGAAGGCGTCGGGCAGCTCCTTCTCGTTGTTCGAGGTGATGAAGACCAGCGGGCGGTGCCGGGCGCGCACGAGCTCGCGCGTCTCGTAGACGTAGAACTCCATCCGGTCCAGCTCGCGCAGCAGGTCGTTCGGGAACTCGATGTCGGCCTTGTCGATCTCGTCGATCAGCAGCGCCACCGGCTGCTCGGCGGTGAAGGCCTGCCACAGCACGCCCTTCACGATGTAGTTCTGGATGTCCTTGACCTTGGCGTCGCCGAGCTGGCTGTCGCGCAGGCGGCTGACCGCGTCGTACTCGTACAGGCCCTGCTGCGCCTTGGTGGTGCTCTTCACGTGCCACTGCAGCAGCGGCATGCCCAGCGCCTGCGCCACCTCCTCCGCCAGCATCGTCTTGCCGGTGCCGGGCTCGCCCTTCACGAGCAGCGGGCGCTTCAGCGTGATCGCGGCGTTCACCGCGAGCTTGAGGTCGTCGGTGGCGACGTACTGCTCGGAACCCTGGAACTTCATGTCGTGCGGTGGAAGTGGATCGGGCCAGTATAGGCGACCCCTATAATCGAAGGTTGTTCCGAGGCACGCCCCGTTCTCCTCATGACCAAACTGACCCTGACCGCCGCCATCGTCTCCGCCTTGCTCGCTGCGCCCGCCGCGTGGGCGCAGAGCGCCGCGGCCGGCGAGAAGAAGGCCGCGATGTGCATCGGCTGCCACGGCATTCCCGGCTACCAGGCGAGCTTCCCCGAGGTGCACAAGGTGCCGATGATCTCGGGCCAGAACGGCAAGTACCTCGCCGCGGCGCTGGCCGCCTACAAGAAGGGCGAGCGCAAGCACCCGACGATGCAGGCGATCGCCAAGAGCCTGAGCGACCAGGACATGGCCGACCTGGCCGCGTTCTACGAGGGCCAGGCGAAGGTCGAGCCGGTGGCCGCGAAGCCCGCCACCGAGCCCTCGCCGCAGGTCGCCGAGCTGCTGAAGAAGGCCAACTGCGCCTCCTGCCACGGCGAGAACTTCAGCAAGCCGATCGACCCGAGCTACCCGAAGATCGCCGGCCAGCACGCCGACTACCTCTACATCGCGCTGAAGGCCTACCAGACCGACAAGAACGCCAGCATCGGCCGCGGCAACGCGATCATGGCCGGCATGGCCAAGCAGTACTCGCTGGCCGAGCTGAAGCAGATGGCGCAGTACATCGGCTCGCTCGACGGCGAGTTGCGCACCGTGCCGCAGTCGCGCTTCCGCTGATTCCCGCGCGCGAGGGCTGCGCCGGCCCCTGCCGGGCCGAGGCCGCCCCGCCGACCGTTCCCGACGGCCGCTCCCCTGCGGCCGTCGCCGTTTTCGCGCCACCCGGGCCCTCAGGTGCGGGGCGCAGCGGCCGATAAAGCGGGGGGCGAACAGGACAGCACCGAGATGTTGAAGAAGGTTCCGGTCGAACAGATGCGCCTGGGCATGCACCTGCACGGCCTGTGCGGCGCCTGGCTGGACCACCCGTTCTGGAAGACGCAGTTCCTGCTGCAGGACCCGACCGACCTGGCCAAGCTGCGTGACAGCGGCGTGCGCGAGTGCTGGATCGACGTGTCCAAGGGCCTGGACGTGGCCGCCAACGGCCCGGCCGTGGCGCCGCGCCGCGACCCGACGCCGGCGGCCGGCCCCGCGCCGGCGGTGGCCCGCGCGACGCCTGGCGCGTCGCCGGCGGCGCCGGGGCCTGTGCCGCAGGCCGCCGTTTCGACGGCGCCGGCCGTGCCGCCCCCGACGGTCCCGATGGCCGAGGAGGTGGCCCGTGCCGCCAGCCTCGTGAACCAGTCGCGCCAGGCGGTGATCTCGCTGTTCGCCGAGGCGCGCATGGGCAAGGCGCTCGACACCGGCGGCTGCGCCGACCTGGTCAGCGAGGTCACCGCGTCGGTGTGGCGCAACCCGGGCGCGATGCTCAGCCTGGCGCGCCTGAAGACGCACGACGACTACACCTACATGCACTCGGTGGCGGTGTGCGCGCTGATGGTGGCGCTGGCGCGCCAGCTCGGCATGGACGAGGGCCAGGCCCGCGAGGCCGGCTTCGCCGGCCTGCTGCACGACATGGGCAAGGCGGCGATGCCGCTCCAGGTGCTGACCAAGCCGGGCAAGCTCACCGACGCCGAGTTCGCGCTGATGCGCGCCCACCCGGAGCGCGGGCACGCGATGCTGATGGCCCGCCAGGTCGGCGCCGGCGACGTGGCCGACGAGGTCACCGCGGGCGTGCTGGACGTCTGCCTGCACCACCACGAGAAGGTGGACGGCAGCGGCTACCCCCACCGCCTGCGCGGCGAGCAGATCTCGACGCTGGCCAAGATGGGCGCCGTCTGCGACGTCTACGACGCGATCACCTCGAACCGGCCGTACAAGGCCGCCTGGGACCCGTCGGAGTCGATCGGCCGCATGGCCTCGTGGCGCAGCGGCCATTTCGACGAGACGATCTTCCAGGCCTTCGTGAAGAGCCTGGGCATCTACCCGGTCGGCTCGCTGGTGCGGATGCAGTCGGACCGCCTCGGCGTGGTGATCGAGCAGAACGAGGCCGCGATCACCAGCCCGAAGGTGAAGGTCTTCTTCTCGGCCCGGCAGCAGATGCCGGTGCCGCTCGAGGTGCTCGACCTCGCCAGCCCGCGCTGCAGCGACCGCATCGTCGGCCGGGAATCCAACGCGGTCTGGAAGTTTCCGCACCTCGACGCCCTCTGGGCCGGTCCCGAGGTGCTGCGCAAGCTCGGCCGGGCCTGAGCCCGAGGCCTCTCGGCCGTTCAGGCCCGGTGCGGGCGCACCACCGCACCGCGGCGCAGCGGCGCCCCTACACTGCGCTCCGTTCCCCCGATTGCCGAGGAGTGCCGATGCCCCCACCGACCGCCCGACGCCGGCCCGCCGGCCTCGTCGCCGCCGCCCTGTCCGCGCTGCTGTGGCTGGCCGCCGCGCCCGCCAGCGCCCAGACCCTGCGCTGGGCCTCGCAGGGCGATGCGCAGACCATGGACCCGCACTCGCAGAACGAGCTGCTCACCAACTCGATCAACGGCCAGGTCTACGAGACGCTGGTGAACCGCGACCGCAAGCTCGACCTGGAGCCGGTGCTGGCCACCGAGTGGAGCAACCCGAACCCGCTGACCTGGCGCTTCAAGCTGCGCCCGAACGTGAAGTTCCACGACGGCACGCCCTTCACGGCCGACGACGTGGTGTTCTCGGTGCAGCGCGCCCGCGAGGGCACCTCCGACCTGCGCGCCTACGCGAATGCGCTCGGCACGCCGCGCCGCGTCGATGCGCTGACGGTGGAGTTCGCGCTGAAGGACCCGAACCCGATCTTCCTGCAGCACCTGGCGACGATCCAGATCATGAGCAAGGCCTGGTGCGAGAAGCACAAGGCCACGCGGCCGCAGGACTTCAAGAACAAGGAGGAGATGTACACGGCCTTCAACGCCAACGGCACCGGCCCCTACGTGCTGGTGTCGCGGGCGCCGGACGTGAAGACGGTGTACCGGCGCAATCCCGCGTGGTGGGGCCGCATCGACGGCAACGTGCAGGAGGTGGTCTACACGCCGATCAAGAGCGACGCCACCCGCATCGCCGCGCTGATCTCCGGCGAGATCGACTTCGTGCTCGACCCGGCCCCGCAGGACGTGCAGCGGCTGCGCGGCACCGCCGGCGTGAAGGTGGTCGACGGCCCGGAGAACCGCATCGTCTTCATCGGCATGGACCAGGCGCGCGACGAGCTGCTGTACGGCAGCAAGGGCCGCAACCCCTTCAAGGACGTGCGGGTGCGGCGCGCCCTCTACCAGGCGATCGACATCGAGACGATCAAGACGCGCCTGATGCGCAACCAGGCCTACCCGACCGGCGGCATCACGCCGTCGCCGCTGGGCGCCTACAACGATCCCGAGATCGAGAAGCGCCTGCCCTACGACCTGGAGGCGGCGAAGAAGGGCATGGCGGAGGCCGGCTTCGCGAACGGCTTCGAGGTGACCCTCGACTGCCCGAACAACCGCTACATCAACGACGAGGAGATCTGCCAGACCCTGGCGGCGATGTGGGCGAAGCTGAACGTGAAGGTGCGCGTCAACGCGATGCCCCGCTCGACCTACTTCCCGAAGGTGCAGAAGTTCGACACCTCGATGTACATGCTCGGCTGGGGCGGTTCGATCACCGACGCCGAGACCACGCTGACGCCGGTGCTGCGCAACCGCGGCGAGGGCGGCGTCGGGGCCTGGAACTTCGGCGGCTACGTCGACGCCAAGCTCGACGAGCTGGCCGCCGCGTCCAGCCGCGAGCCCGACCCGAAGAAGCGCGAGCAGCTCGTGAAGGCGGCGCTGAAGCGCCACAACGAGGAGGTGCACCACCTGCCGCTGCACCGCCAGGTGATCCCCTGGGCGGCGCGGCAGAACGTGGAACTGGTGCACCGGGCCGACAACTGGCTGGAATGGCGCTGGGTGAGCGTGAAATGAGCCCCGCGGACGCCGCGCGCGCGCCGGGCCCGGCCGCCGCGGCGGATCCCGGCCCGGAGGCGGCGCACTGGCATCCGGTGATCGCCGCCGATGCGGTACCGCCCGAGCGGCCCGTGGGCGTGCGCCTGCTGGGGGTCGACCGGGTGCTGTGGCGCGCGGCGGACGGCCGGCTGCAGGCCGCCGACGACCGCTGCCCGCACCGCGGCACGCGGCTCTCGCTCGGCCGCGTCGTCGACGGTGCGCTGGAGTGCCCCTACCACGGCTGGCAGTTCGGCGACGGTGGCCGCTGCGTGCGCATCCCGGCCGCCCCGGGGTTCGAGCCGCCCGCCGGGCACGGGCTGGGCAGCCACGCGGTGCAGGAGCGCCACGGCCTGGTGTGGCTGCGCGTCGGCGCGGCCGGGGAGGGCGCGGTGGCGGAGCTGCCCTCCTTCGAGGCCGAGGACGATGCGCGCCTGCGCAAGCTGCTGTGCGGGCCCTACCGGGTGGCGACCAGCGCGCCGCGCATCGTCGAGAACTTCCTCGACCTGGCCCACTTCGGCTTCGTCCACGAAGGCTGGCTGGGCGACCGCGCCCACACCGAGGTCGACGACCACGGGATCGAGCCCACGCCGCAGGGCTTCGCCGTGGTCGGCTGCCGGGCCTGGCAGCCGCGCAGCAACCAGCGCTCGAGCACCGGCCGCTGGATCGACTACCGCTACGAGGTGACCGGCCCCTACGCGGCCCAGCTGCTGAAGCTGCCGGAGGACGCGGACGCCGAGCGCGACGCGATCGGGCTGTTCGTCGCGCCGCTCGACCCGGAGCGCAGCCTCGTCTGGTTCCGCCTGGCCGTCACGGATCTTGCTTCCAGCGACGAGGCCCTGCGGGCCTTCCAGCACGCCATCTTCACCCAGGACCAGCCCATCCTCGAGTCGCAGCAGCCGAAGGCGCTGCCGGTGTACGCCGGCGGCGAGGTCCACCATGCCGCCGACCGGGCCTCCGCCGCCTACCGGCGGCTGCTGCGCGAGCGCGGCATCACCTTCGGCACCGTCTGACCGCGGCGCAGGCCGCCGCCCCGGAGTCTTGCCCATGAACTTCGACGCCATCCCCGCCGACCGCCTGCCCGCGCTGCTGCAGCGCATGCCCAAGGCGGAGCTGCACATCCACATCGAGGGCTCGCTCGAGCCGGAGCTGATCTTCGCGCTGGCCGAGCGCAACGGCGTCACGCTGGCGCTGGACAGCGTGGAGGCGCTGCGCGCGGCCTATGCCTTCACCGACCTGCAGAGCTTCCTCGACATCTACTACGCCGGCGCGAGCGTGCTGCTGACCGAGCAGGACTTCCACGACATGGCGATGGCCTACTTCCGCCGCGCCGCCGCCGACCACGTGGTGCACGCCGAGCTGTTCTTCGACCCGCAGACGCACACCGAGCGCGGCGTGCCCTTCGAGACCGTGGTACGCGGGCTGAAGCGCGCCTGCGAGGACGCCGAGCGGGAGCTGGGCGTCAGCGCGCTGCTCATCCTGTGCTTCCTGCGCCACCTGAGCGAGGAGGCGGCCTTCGAGACGCTCGCGCAGGCGCTGCCGCACCGCGACGCGATCGCCGGCATCGGCCTGGACAGCAGCGAGCGCGGGCACCCGCCGGAGAAGTTCGCGCGCGTGTTCGCGCGCTGCCGCGAGCTCGGCTTCCGCCTCGTCGCCCATGCCGGCGAGGAGGGGCCGCCGGCCTACGTGTGGAGCGCGCTGGACACGCTGCACGTGGAGCGCATCGACCACGGCGTGCGCAGCATCGACGACCCCGCGCTGATGGCGCGGCTGGCGCGCGACGGCGTGCCGCTGACCGTCTGCCCGCTGTCCAACCTGAAGCTGTGCGTCGTTTCCAGCCTGTCCGAGCACCCGCTGCCGGCGCTGCTGGCCGCTGGCCTGCGCGCGACGATCAACAGCGACGACCCGGCCTACTTCGGCGGCTACCTGAACCGGAACTTCACCGAGACCTTCGCCGCGCTGCCCCAGCTCGGGGCGGCCGAGGCCTACCGGCTGGCGCGCAACAGCCTGGAGGCGAGTTTCGTCGCGCCGGAACGGCAGGCCGCCTGGGTGGCGGCGCTGGACCGGTGCTTCGCCGAGGCCGGCGCCTGAGCGTGTGAGAGCGCCCCCGCCGAGACGGCCGGGCGGCGCGCCGCTCTCGCGCCGGCCCCGGCGGGCTGCTAAGCTGCCACGCTGAAGCGCCCGGCAGCGGCGTCGAGGGAGGGTTCGTGTCGAGGGCATCCAGCGAGGCCGCAGGATCGGCAGCCGACCGGCTCGCCCACCTGGAGGCCCAGAACCTGCGCCTGCAGGCGCTGCTCGGCTCGGCGCGCGACGCCGTCGTCGCGATGGACCAGGACGGCCTCGTCACCGACTGGAACCCGGCCGCCGAGCGGCTGCTGGGCTGGTCGCGCGACGAGGCCATGGGCCAGCGCCTGTCCGACATGATCGTGCCGCACGTGCACCGGGCCGCCCACGAGGCCGGTCTCGTGCGCTACCTGCACACGCGCGAGCCGCACGTGGTCGGCCGGCTGGTCGAGGTCGAGGCGCTGCGGCGCGACGGGCGGCACCTGGCGGTGGAGCTGTCGATCTGGAGCTTCGAGGTCGACGGGCGCATGCACTTCGGCGCCTTCATCCGCGACGTCAGCGAGCGCCAGGGCGTGCGCGCGGCGCTGCGGCTGTCGGAGGAGCGCTACCGCACCGTCGTCGAGCACCTCGGCGAGGGCCTGGTCGTGCTGCTGGACGACCGCGTGGTGTTCGCCAACCCGCGGGCCTGCGAGATCCTCAAGCTGCCGCTGGAGGAGCTGCTCGGCTCCGACTACCTGGCGCGCCTGCACCCGCACGACCGCGCGCTGTCGGCCCAGCGCCAGGCGGCGCGGCTGCGCGGCGTGCCGGTGCCCGAGCTGCAGGAGATGCGCTGCCTGCGCGGCGACGGCCAGGAGCGCTGGCTGGAGGTGCACGTCACGGTCACCACCTGGGACGGCGCGCCCGCGTCGATGGCCTTCTTCTCCGACGTCACCGTGCGCCGCGAGGTGATGGACGCGCTGCACCGCTCCGAGCAGCGCTACCGCGCCGTGATCGAGCACGTGGGCGAGGGCATGGTGGTGGTGCAGGACGACCGCTTCGTCTTCGTCAACCAGCACGCCACCGAGATCGTCGAGCTGACGCGCGAGGAGATGACCGGCGCCGGCTACCTCGAGCGCATCCACCCCGACGACCACCCGCTGATCGAGGAGCGCAAGCGCCGCCGCCTGGCCGGCGAGGACGTGCCCAGCCGCTACGAGATCCGGCTGCGGATGCCCGACGGCCGCGTCAAGTGGATCGACATCGGCGTGACGATCGTGCCCTGGGAGGGCGGCGACGCGACGCTCACCTTCTTCTCCGACGTGACGCCGCGCAAGATGCTGGAAGACCGGTTGCAGCGCACGCTGGAGGAACGCGAGACCATCCTCGCCAGCTCGATCGTCGGCATCGCCTTCCTGACGCCGGACGGGCGCTTCCGCTGGGCTAACCAGGCGATGTTCCAGATCTTCGGCGTCGCGCAGGACGGCCACAACGTCAGCAGCGTCGAGTCGCTCTACCTCGACCGCGAGCAGTACCTGTGCGTCGGCGCCGAGGTCGCGGCCTGCATCCGCGAGGGGCGTGCCTACCAGACCGAGCTGCAGATGCGCCGCGTCGACGGCACGCGGCTGTGGGTCTCGCTGTCGGGCAAGGCGGTCAGCCTGCGCGACCTGACCCAGGGCACGGTCTGGGTGATGATGGACATCACGCGGCGCAAGGAGCTGGAGGAGTCGCTGCAGCGCACCTCGTCGGAGCGCGAGGCCATCCTCAACACGGCGCTGGTCGGCATCGTCTTCTCCGCCGGCAGCCGGCTGCTGTGGGCGAACGACAAGTTCATCGACATGCTCGGCTACCCGCGCAGCGACTGGGAAAGCCGCACCGTCGAGCTGGTCAACGTGATGGACCCGGCCTGGGAGCAGCAGAAGCACCTGGTGCGCGACGAGCTGCTGGCCACCGGCACCTACGCCGACGAGCGCCAGCTGCGGCACCGCGACGGGCGGGTGTTCTGGGTCCAGCTGGGCGGGCGCTGCGTGCGCGAGCGCGACCCGGACTCGGGCGTGATCTGGACCTTCCTGGACATCACGCGGCGCAAGAAGGCGGAGGTCGAGACGCGCGAGGCGCTGGAGCGGCAGCGCGAGCTGAACGAGCTGCGCACCCGCTTCGTCTCGATGACCAGCCACGAGTTCCGCACGCCGCTGGCCACCATCCTCTCCTCCGCCGAGCTGCTCGAGCACTATGGCGACCGGCTCGAACCGCAGGAGCGGCTGGAGATCATCGGCTCGATCCAGGCCGGCGTGCAGCGCATGACCGGCCTGCTCGACCGCGTGCTGCTGATCGGGAAGGCGGAGGCGCGGATGCTGGAGTTCAAGCCGCGGCGCCAGGACCTGGTCGCGCTGTGCCGCGAGATCGCCGAGGAATCGCAGGCGCTGCGCACGAACGCCGCCTGCCGCTTCGAGCTGCGCCTGCCGGAGGCGCCGCTGCATGGCGACTTCGACGACAAGCTGCTGCGCCACGTCTTCGGCAACCTGCTGTCGAATGCGATCAAGTACTCGCCGGACGGCGGCCTGGTGCGGTTCGTGCTGGAAGACGGTCCGCCCGGCCGCGTGAGCGCCGAGGTGAGCGACGAGGGCATCGGGATCCCGGCCGAGGAGCTGGGTCACCTGTTCGAGTCGTTTCACCGGGCGAGCAACGTCGGCCACATCCCGGGCACCGGCCTCGGCCTGGCGATCGTCAAGCAGGCGGTGCAGCTGCATGGCGGCGGCATCGAGGTGGACAGTGCGGCCGGCCGGGGGGCGCGATTCCGAGTCTGGCTGCCGCGCGGGGAGGCGTGATGGCGACGATCCTGGTGATCGAGGACGAAGCCTCGATCCGCGACAACCTGGAGCGCATCCTGCGGCTGGAAGGCCACCGGGCGATCCAGGCCGCCGATGGGGCGAGCGGGCTGCGGCTGATCGCCGAGCGGCGGCCCGACCTGGTGCTCTGCGACATCATGATGCCGGGCCTGACCGGCTTCGAGGTGCTGGCCGCGCTGCAGGCGGACCCGGCGCTGCGCGGCATCCCGCTGCTGTTCGTCTCGGCCAGCGCGGAGCCGGAGAAGCTGGAGGAGGCGCTGCGGCTGGGCGCGCGCGGCTACCTCACCAAGCCCTTCAACCTGGCCGGCCTGCGGGAGGCGCTGCGCCGCCACCTGCCGGCGGCGCCACCCCCGGAGGGGTCATGACGACGCCGTTCGCTTGCCGGGAGCGGGCCCGATGAGCCGCCGCATCGTGGTGGCGGAGGACGAGGCCGCGATCCGCATCAACCTCACGCGCCTGCTCGGGCTGGAGGGCTACGCGGTCTACGCCGCGCCGGATGGCGCCGAGGGCTGGCGCCTGGTGCAGGAGCACCTGCCCGACCTGGTGCTGTCCGACGTGATGATGCCGAACATGAGCGGCCACGAGCTGGTGCGCTGCCTGCGCGCCGACCCGCTCACGGCCCACATCCCGGTGGTGCTGCTGACCGCGAAGGCCGACCGCGGCGACGTCCGCGAGGGCATGAACCTCGGCGCCGACGACTACCTGACCAAGCCGTTCCAGCGCGACGAGCTGCTGGCCTGCCTGCAGGCGCAGCTCGACAAGGCCGAGACGCGCCAGTTGGCCGCGCGCCGCGCCGCGGAGCAGGCGCATCACCTGGCGCACTTCGACCCGCTGACCCGGCTGCCGAACCGCGGCCACTTCCTGCTGCTGCTCGCCCACACCCTGGCGGCGCACCGCGGCCGCGAGGCGGCCTGGGGCCTGTGGGCCTTCGGCCTGAACCAGCAGGGCGCGCTGGCGCAGGCGCTGGGCAGCGCCGGCTACGACCGCTGCATCCAGACGCTGGCGCATCGCCTGCAGGCGGTCGCGACGCTGACCGACCGCGGCCTGCCCGGCAGCCTGGCCCGCGTGGCCGGCGACGTGCTCGTGCTCTTCGCCGCGGTCGACGCGCCGGTGCTCGAGCCCGCGCGCGCGGAGGCGATCGGCCGCGAGCTGCTGGACACGCTGCGCACGCCGGTGCGCATCGGGGACCAGGAGCACTTCGTCGACCTCTCCGTCGGCGTCGGCCTGGGCGCCGTGCCGGACGAGCCGGCGGAGGCGCTGCTGGCGCGCGCCGAGATGGCGCTGGCCGATGCCCGCGCGCAGCGCCTGCGCCCGGTGGTCGTGCACACGCCGGGCACCGGCCAGGCGGCCTCGGTCGGCTGGCGGCTGCACAACGACCTGCACCGGGCGCTCGAGCGCGACGAGCTGCAGGTGGTGTTCCAGCCGCAGGTGCGCGCCGCCGACGGCGGCGTGGTCGGCTTCGAGGCGCTGATGCGCTGGCGCCATGCCGGCCTGGGCATGGTGCGGCCGGACCAGTTCATCCCGATCGCCGAGAGCAATGGCTGCATCGTGCCGATGGGTGCCTGGGTGCTGCGCCAGGCCTGCCGCGAGGCGATGCGCTGGAGCGCGGCGTTGCCGGCGGGCGCGCCCGCGCCGCGCGTGGCCGTCAACCTCTCGCTGCGCCAGTTCGGTGACCCGGGGCTGGTCGAGCAGGTGCGCGCCGCGCTGGCCGACAGCGGCCTGCCGGCGCAGCGCCTGGAGCTGGAGATCACCGAGAGCACCGCGATGCTCGAGCTGCAGCACACGCTGGAGGTGCTGCGCCAGCTGAAGGCGCTGGGTCTGGCGCTGGCGATCGACGACTTCGGCACCGGCTACTCCAGCCTCGCCTACCTGAAGCGCTTCCCGCTCGACGTGCTGAAGATCGACCAGTCCTTCGTGCGCCAGCTCTGCCACGACGCCGACGACCAGGCCATCGCCCGCAGCGTGGTGCACCTGGCCCACGCGCTCGGGCTGAGCGTGATCGCCGAAGGGGTCGAGACGGCGGACCAGCACCGCCTGCTGCAGACCATGGGCTGCGAGGAGATGCAGGGCTGGCTGCACGGCAAGCCGATGCCGGCCGACCAGGTGCCGGGCTGGCTGGCGGCGCACCGGCCGGCGCTCGGGCCGGGCTGACGCGCGGCGCTCCGCGTTGCTGCGTGGCCGCGGGCGCGGCGGGGGCCTCCGGCGCCGTTCGGCGGGGCCGGGGCTCAGGTCGCCGCGCGCAGCCGACGCTGCTCGTCCGACGCGCGCATGCCGCGCCGGATCAGCACGATCGCCAGCGACGCGAGGCCGGCGGTCGCCAGCAGCCCCAGGCAGCCGAGCGCCCACACCGCGGCGACCAGCCAGGGCGCCGCATGGCCCACCCAGGCCAGCAGCGACTGCGTCAGGTCGATCGCCAGGCCGAGCAGCGCCTGCCAGCCGGGCACCCAGCGCTCGAGCAGGTCCCGGTAGGGCAGGGTCTCGAGCCAGGGCTTGAGGTCCTGCAGCCGCGCGGGGTCGATCGACAGCACCGCGTGCAGTCCCCAGGCAGCGGCCGACCACAGCGCGAGCCCCAGCAGGGTCAGGATCCACACGGCGATCAGCATCGGACAGGTTCCGGTCGGGGCGTGCCGGCCCGGGGCCGGGCGGCGGGCCGCAAGGGTAGCAAAGGCGGGCGGCCCGGTGCGCAAGGCCGAGCCGCGCGCCGGGGAACCCGAGCGTGCCGGCGACACGGGCTGCGCGCGCTCAGGCGCCGGCTGCCGGCGCCCCCTGCGCCGCCGACGCGGCGGGCCGGGCCGCTGCGTCCGCCTCGGCATCGACGGCGTCGACGGCGGCGCGCAGCGCGGCGGCCTCCGGGCCGAAGGCGTAGGCGTCCATGCCCAGGCAGCCGTGGGTGACGCTCGCGTGCAGGCGCTGCGGCGCGGCGTCCCGGCCGCCGGCGCCCGCGGCGACGTACCACGGCAGCAGGTGCTCGTCGCTCGGGTGCATGTCCAGCGCGTGCGGTGCGCGGCGGCGGTAGTCGAACAGCGCCTCCCAGTCGCGCGCGCTGCTGCGCGCCTGCATCCAGGCGCGGAAGGCCGCGCTCTCCGGCACCTCGGGCCGCCCGGCCGCCGGGGCATGCAGGCCCTGCGCGAAGACGCGCCGCAGGTTGTGGGTGATGCTGCCGCTGCCGAGCACCAGCACGCCCTCGCGCGCCAGCGGTGCGAGCGCCGCGCCGAGCGCGAACTGCGCCGCCGGCGGCGCGTCGGGCACGTAGGCCAGCGGCAGCACCGGCACGTCGGCATCCGGGAACAGGTAGCGCAGCACCGTCCAGCTGCCATGGTCCAGGCCCCCGTCGTCCACCCGCTGCACTGGTTGGCCGGCGTCGCGCAGCCGGGCCTCCAGCGCCCGCGCGAGCGCCGGCGCGCCGGGCGCGTCGTAGCGCAGCCGGAACAGGGCCGGGTCGAAGTCGCCGAAGTCGTACACCGCCGCGTGGCGCGGCGCGGCCAGCAGCACCGGCACCCGGGCCGCGGTGTGCGCCGATACCGCGAGGATCGCGGCCGGCGGGCCGTACCGGCGCCGCCACAGCTGCCCGAGGCGCTGCAGGAAGCGGCCCGCATCGCCCGGCTCGAGCGCGATCATCGGCGAGCCGTGCGAGACGAAGAGCGGGGGCAGGGCGGGGGCGGGCGTGTCCATGCCGTGATTGACGCACGGCCGCCGGCCGCGGCGATTCGAAGCGTTTGCATGCGGGGTTCGAAGCGGGGCGGCGGCTGCCGTGGGCGACCCCGCGGCGGCGTCTGGCATGGGCGCTCGGGTATGGTCGGCGGATGAGCGCGACCTCCCCGATCCCGCCCCGGCCCGCCGCCGGTCCCGCCGCGATGCGGCCCCGCCCGGCCGGCCCGGCCGGCGTGCTGCGCCTGTCATGGCAGCAGCTGCTGCGCGACTTCCGCGCCGGCGAACTGCGCCTGCTGGTGCTGGCCGTCACGCTGGCGGTGGCGGCGCTGAGCGCGGTGGGCTTCTTCGCCGACCGGCTGAACCAGGGCCTGGCACGCGATGCCAGCCAGCTGCTCGGCGGCGATGCGGTGGTCTCGAGCGACCAGCCAGCGCCGCCGGACTTCGCCGATCGGGCCCGCGCCCTCGGTCTGCGCACCGCCACCTCGGCCAGCTTCCCGAGCATGGCCCGGGCCGCCGACGCGCAGGGCGGCGCGACGCGGCTGGTCGCGGTGAAGGCCGTCAGCGCCGCCTGGCCGCTGCGCGGCCGCGTCCAGGTCGACGAGGGGCCCGGCACGCCGGCCGTGAATGCCTCGGGCGCGCCGGCGCGCGGCACCGTGTGGGTCGATCCGGGCCTGCTCGACGCGCTGGGCCTGCGCCTGGGCGATCCGCTGCTGCTCGGCGACGCGGAACTGCGCATCACCCGGCGCATCGCGATGGAGCCGGACCGCGGGGCCGGCTTCATGAACTTCGCCCCCCGGGTCATGTTCCATGCCGACGACCTGGCGGCCACCGGCCTCGTGCAGCCGGCCAGCCGGGTTGGCTACCGGCTGGCCGTCGCGTCGACCGGCGAGGATCCGTCCGGCGTGCGGGCCTTCGTGCGCTGGGCCGAGGCCGAGACGGCCGCGCGCAGCCTGCGCGGCCTGCGGGTCGAGTCGCTCGCGTCGGGCCGGCCGGAGATGACGCAGACCCTGGACCGCGCCGAGCGCTTCCTCAACCTGGTGGCGCTGCTGGCCGCGCTGCTGGCCGCGGTCGCGGTGGCCATCGCCTCGCGCGATTTCGCGAACCGCCACCTGGACGACTGCGCGATGCTGCGCGTGCTGGGCCAGTCGCAGCGCCGCATCGCGGCGCAGTACCTGCTCGAGTTCGGGCTGGTCGGCCTGTTCGCGAGCCTCGGCGGCGTGCTGCTGGGCTGGGCGGTGCACCACGTCTTCGTGCTGCTGCTGGCGGGCCTGGTGGATGCCGCGCTGCCGTCGCCCAGCGCCTGGCCGGCCGCCTTCGGCATCGGCGTCGGCCTGACGCTGCTGGCCGGCTTCGGCCTGCCGCCGGTGCTGCAGCTCGCGCGCGTCCCGCCGCTGCGGGTGATGCGGCGCGACGTCGGCGCGATCCGCCCGGCCTCGCTGCTGGTGCTGGCGGCCGGACTGGGCGGCTTCGTCGCGCTGCTGCTGGCGGTCTCGCGCGACCTGCGCCTGGGCCTGATCGCGGTCGGCGGCTTCGCCGCCGCGGTGCTGCTCTTCGCGCTGGCCAGCGCGCTGGCGGTGCAGTTGCTGCGCCGCCTGGTGCCGGAGTCGCGCGCCCCGCGCTGGCTGGTGCTGGCGACACGCCAGATCGCCGCGCGGCCGGCCTTCGCGGTGCTGCAGGTCTCCGCGCTCAGCGTCGGCCTGCTGGCGCTGGTGCTGCTGGTGCTGCTGCGCACCGACCTGATCGGCGCCTGGCGCCAGGCCACCCCGCCGGACGCGCCGAACCGTTTCGTGATCAACCTGCAGCCCGACCAGGGCGAGGCCTTCCGCGCCCGCCTCGGTGCGGCCGGCGTCGCGCGCTACGACTGGTACCCGATGATCCGCGGGCGGCTGGTGGCGGTGAACGGCCGCCCGGTCGCGCCCGAGCAGATGACCGAGGACCGCGCCCGCCGCCTGCTCGACCGGGAGTTCAACCTCAGCCATGCGGCGCAGATGCCGGCGCACAACCAGCTGGTCGGCGGCGCCTGGACGCCGGACGAGGCCGACGGCCTGAGCGTCGAGCAGGGCCTGGCCGAGACCCTGGGGCTGAAGCTCGGCGACCGGCTGCGCTTCGACATCGCCGGCCAGCCGGTCGACGGGCGGGTCACCAGCCTGCGCAAGGTCGACTGGGGCTCGATGCGCGTGAACTTCTTCGTGATGTTCCCGCGTGCCCGGATGGACGCCAACGTGCCGGTGACCTACATCGCCGCCTTCCGCGCGCCCGGCACGGTCGCCGCCGACGGCCGGCCGGCGGTCACCCCCGCCGCGGCGGCGTTCGACAACGCGCTCAGCCGCGAGTTTCCGAACATCACCAACATCGACGTCTCGGCCTCGATCGGGCAGGTCCAGCGCGTGCTCGACCAGGTCATCCGCGCCGTCGAGTTCCTGTTCGGCTTCACGCTGGCGGCGGGCCTGGTGGTGCTGTTCGCGGCCATCACCGCGACCCGCGAGGCGCGCGCGCGGGAGTTCGCGGTGATGCGCGCGCTCGGCGCGAGCGGCCGGCTGCTGTCGCAGGTGCAGCGGGCCGAGCTGCTCGGCGTCGGCGCGCTGGCCGGCGTGCTGGCCTCGCTGGCCGCGGTCGCGGTCGGCTGGGGGCTGGCGCGTTACGTCTTCGAGTTCGCGTGGACGGCGGCGCCGTGGGTGCCGCTCGCCGGCGGCGTGGCCGGGGCGCTGCTCGCGCTCGGGGCCGGCTGGTGGGGCCTGCGCGACGTGCTGCGCCGCCCCGTCGTCACCACGCTGCGTCAGGCCCAGGGCTGACGGCAGCCGGGCCCGGCCTGCAGCGGGCAGGGCTGGCCGGAACACCCCCGCGGGGCGGGACGGGCACCGCCCGGCCCTGGGGGCTCAGAAGCTTTCCCAGTCGCTGGTCGACGCGGTCGCAGGAGCCGCGACCGGCGCCGGCGCCGGCGCCCGGGCTGCGGCCACCGGGGTCGCCGGCGCGGCCGCGGGACGGGCCGGGGTGACGCGCTTCGCGGCCGGGGCACCGGCGCCGGCGCGCGGCGTGGTGCGCGGCGCAGGCGCGGGACCATCCGCCCGGCGGGCCGCGGGGACGGCCGCGGCAACCGGTGCGGCGGGGGCGCGTGCCGCGCCGTCCATCGCCCCGCCGAGCTGGAAGCTGTTCATCGCGGCGAGCAGCTGGCCCGCCTGGTGACGCAGGCTGTCGGCCGCCGCGGCGCTTTCCTCGACCAGCGCGGCATTCTGCTGCGTCGCCTGGTCCATCTGCGACACGGCCTGGCCCACCTGGCTGACGCCGCTGCTCTGCTCGTTGCTGGCCGAGCTGATCTCGGCGACGATGTCGCTGACCCGCTTGATCGCCTGCACGATCTCGCCCATGGTCTGGCCGGCCTGGTCGACCAGCGTGCTGCCCTGCTCGACCTGGGCGACGGAGTGCGTGATCAGGGCCTTGATCTCCTTCGCGGCCTCGGCGCTGCGCTGCGCCAGGCTGCGCACCTCGCCGGCCACCACCGCGAAGCCGCGGCCCTGCTCGCCGGCGCGCGCCGCTTCCACCGCGGCGTTCAGCGCCAGGATGTTGGTCTGGAAGGCGATGCCGTCGATCACGGCGATGATGTCGGAGATTTTGCGCGAACTCTCGTTGATGTCGCGCATGCGGCCGACCACCTGGTCGACCACCTGGCCGCCGCGCTCGGCCACGTCCGCGGCGCCGACCGCGAGCTGGTTCGCCTGGCGGGCGTTCTCGGCGTTCTGGCGCACGGTGCCGGACAGCTGCTCCATCGACGCGGCCGTCTGCTGCAGCGCGCTGGCCTGTTCCTCGGTGCGGCCGCTCAGGTCGTTGTTGCCCTGGGCGATCTGCGCGCTCGCGGTGGCCACGCTCTCGGCATTGCGCCGCACGTCGCCGACGATGCGCCGCAGGTTCTGCTGCATGCCGGCCAGCGCCTGCGCGAGCCGGCCCATCTCGTCGGCGCCGGAGACGGCGATCGGCCGCGCGAGGTTGCCGTCGGCCATGTGCCGGGCCTCCTCGACCACGGTGGCCGTCGAGCGGGCGATGCTGCGCGACAGCGTCCACGCGATGCCGAAGCCGGCAGCCAGCATCGCCAGCAGGGCGCCGACGGAGAGCCAGCGCACGCGCTCGTAGGTCGCCTTCGCGCCCGCCGCAGCCTGTTCGGCCCCCTTGCCGTTCAGCTCGATGATCTGGTTCAGCGAGGCATTGATCTCGTCGTAGACGCCGCTCAGGCCCATCAGCAGCTGGCGGGCCTCGTCGAGCTTGCCGTCGCGCAGCAGCTGCTCGTAGCGCGGCTGCTCGGCCACGTACCGCGTCCAGCGCGATGCGTACTGGTCGTAGACGGCCCGCTCCTCGTCGCTGCTGATCAGCTCGGCGTAGGCCTTGCGGCGCTGCTCCACGCGCTCGGCTGCCGCGCGCGTGGCCACCAGCGTCTTCTCGAGGCTCTGCGCGTCCTGCGCGGCGAGCAGGCTGCGCAGGCGCTCGATGCGGTAGTCGGCCGCGGCGACGCGGATCTCCTCGCTCGCCTGGATGCTCGGCATCCAGTTCTCGTCGAGGCTCTGCACCTCCGCGTACAGCCGGGCCTGGCCCTGCAGGCCGGCGAGGCCCTGCCCGAGTGCGATGGCCAGCACCAGGCCGAAGCCCGCCAGCAGCTTGCCGCGGATGCCGATGTCGTTGAGCTTGATCATGTGCTGCGTCGTCGAGGTCGGGCGGCGGCGTTCTCAGTGCGCGTCGATCAGGCCCATGTCGGCGCTGCTCATCAGCGCCTCGATGTCCATCAGGATCAGCATGCGGTCGCCGACCGAGCCGATGCCGGTGATGAAGGAGGTGTCGACCACGGAGTTCATCTCGGGTGCCGGCTTGACGGCCTCGGGGGCCAGCTCCAGCACGTCGGACACCGAGTCGACCACCGCGCCGACCACGCGGCCGCGGATGTTCAGCACGATCACGACGGTGAAGTCGTTGCAGTCGGCCTTCTCGCAGGCGAGCTTCAGGCGCAGGTCGACGATCGGCACGATCACGCCGCGCAGGTTGACGACGCCCTTGATGAAGGACGGCGCGTTGGCGATGCGCGTCGGCGTCTCGTAGGAACGGATCTCCTGCACGCGCAGGATGTCGATCCCGTACTCCTCGGCACCGAGGCGGAAGGTCAGGTACTCGCCGCCGGCGGCGTTGGCGGCGGCCCGCTCGACTTCGTGCTGGGCCACGCGGCGGGCATCGGAGATCATGTCCATGGTCGAATCCTCTGGGTTGGGCGGGCAACTGCCCTGTCGTGTTATCGGCCGCGCGGCGCCGGACTGAAGCCCGGGGTGCGCGGCGGTCGTCTCAGCGTCCGTGTCAGGTGATGCGGAACGTGGAGACGGTGCCGGCCAGCCGCGACGCCTGCTCCTTCAGCGAGGCCGCGGCGGCGGCGCTCTGCTCGACCAGCGCGGCGTTCTGCTGCGTCATCCGGTCGAGCTCGGTCACCGCGGTGTTGACCTGGCGGATGCCGTCGCTCTGCTCGTTGGCGGCGACGCTGATCTCGGCGATCATGTCGGTCACGCGCTGCACCGAGCTGACGATCTCGTCCATGGTGCGCCCGGCGTCGCTGACCAGGCGCGAGCCGGCGTCGACGCGCTCGACGCTCGCGCCGATCAGCCCCTTGATCTCGCGCGCCGCCTCGGCGGAGCGCCCGGCCAGGCTGCGCACCTCGCCGGCGACGACCGCGAAGCCGCGGCCCTGCTCGCCGGCCCGGGCCGCCTCCACCGCGGCGTTCAGCGCCAGGATGTTGGTCTGGAAGGCGATGCCGTCGATCACGCCGATGATGT
>NZ_BBYR01000079.1 GCF_001293525.1 Pseudideonella sakaiensis
CCGCGAAGCCGCGGCCCTGCTCGCCGGCGCGCGCGGCTTCCACCGCGGCGTTCAGCGCCAGGATGTTGGTCTGGAAGGCGATGCCGTCGATGGTGCCGATGATGTCCCCGATGCGGCGCGAGCTGCCGCTGATCGCCGACATGGTGTCGACGACGCGGCCCACCACCTCGCCGCCGCGGCTGGCCGCGGCGCTGGCCTCGTCGGCCAGGCGGGTCGCATGGCGCGCGGTCTCGGTGTTCGTGCGCACCGTGGCCGTCATCTGAGACATCGACGAGGCCGTCTGCTGCAGCTGCGCCGCGGCATGCACCGTGCGGTCGCTCAGGTCGCTGTTGCCGCTGGCGATCTCGTCGCTCGCGCGGCGCACGCCGCCGACCTGCTCGCCGACGTCGTCCACCAGCGACTTCAGGTTCAGCCCGGCCTGGTTGACGGCCCGCATCAGCATGCCGATCTCGTCGATCCGGTTGAAGTGCAGGTTCTGCCCCGCCTGCCCCGCGGCCACGCTCTGCGCCTGCGCCAGCACCTGGCGCAGCGGCCGCACGATCTGCGCGTTCAGCACCCAGATCTTCAGCGCCGTGCCCACCGCTAGCACACCGGCCAGCCCCAGCACGCCGTTGCGGTCGAGCCCGAAGCCGATCGACGCCAGCAGCGCCAGCGCCGAGATGATCACCAGCGGCAGCGCCAGGCGCCAGCCGATCGGCAGCGTCTGCCCGATCGAGCGCCAGGCCATCCACCCGCCGTGCACGATCAGCCCGCGGTGGAAGCGGCGGCTGCCCGCCCGCGACTCGCGGAAGTCGCGGTACATCGCCTCCGCCTGCGCCACCTCGTCGCGGCCGGGCTTCGTGCGCACCGACATGTAGCCCACCACCCGGCCGCCGCGCACCACCGGCGTGGCGTTGGCGCGCACCCAGTAGTGGTCCCCGTCCTTGCGGCGGTTCTTCACCAGCGCCGTCCAGGACTGGCCGGATTTCAGCGTCTGCCACATGTCCGCGAAGGCCTCGCGCGGCATGTCCGGGTGCCGGACCATGTTGTGCGGCTGGCCGAGGATCTCCTCGCGCTCGAAGCCGCTCACCTTGATGAAGGCCTCGTTCGCATAGGTGATGTGGCTCTGCGTGTCGGTGCTCGACATCAGCGTCGCATCGGCGGGGAAGTCGTACTCGCGTTGCGTGATCGGCAGGTTCTGGCGCATGGGAGTTCCAGTTTTGTCATAGACAGCGCGGGTTTCGTCGGGCATCCGGAGAACTTGAGAGTGCCCGCAGATCAGGGTTTACCCGGTGTTCTGATGCACATCAATTCGGAGGCAGAGCGCTTCCTGCAGTGAGGTGCGCGGGGATCGGCCCTGCGGATCCCGCGGCATCGAGGAATGTTTTGTCCTGGACAAAACACCTTGATCCGGGTGGGCCGACGACCGGTATCGGCGCCTGCGTGCGGCCCGCCGCGGGGCTGCAGCAGGGGGCCGGGCGTCGCGCCTGCAGGCCGTGACGTCCATCGCCCGGTCGCAGCAGCTCCGAGGTCGCGCACACACCCTGGCCGGGTTCACGTTATATTCCTGCAGATATTTCGAAGGAGGAGGAACGATGCGGATGACGACATCGGCGGCGGCCCGCGGCGCGACCGCCCTGCTGGCCCTGGCCCTCGCCGCCTGCGGCGGCGGCGACGAGGCGGCCGCGCTGACGCTGGCGGGATCGGTGGCCCGGCCCGCGAGCTTCACGGCGGCCGAGCTGAAGGCCCGGTACACCGAGGTCACGCAGGACGTGAGCTACCTCGCCGGTACGACGCCGCAGCGCCGGACCTACCTGGGCGTCCCGCTGTTCGACACGGTGCAGGACGCGCTCGCGACGGACAACAACACCCCCGGCACCACCAACACCGGCAACGTGGGCCGGCGCCTGGTCGAGCACTACGTGCTGGCCACCGCCAGCGACGGCTACCAGGTCGCCTTCGCACTCGGCGAGCTGAGCCCGAGCTTCGGCGGCGCGCCGGCACCCGGCCAGCCGCTCATCGCCTACGCACAGCGGGTCGAGGGCAGCGTCACCCCGCTCGACACGCTGACCGACGGGCCCTTCCGCATCACCGCCCCCGGCGACCTGCGCGGCGGGCGCTATGCCTCCAACGTGACCCGACTCGACGTGGGCGTGCCGCCGGCCACGCCCCAATCGGGCGCGCGGCCCGGCGGGCCTTCGTCGGCCGTGGTCGTCAACGGCAAGGTCCGCTCCGCCCGCAGCTTCGGCATCGCCGACCTGAAGGCCCTGCCGCCGAAGACCGCCTCCTACAACGGCACCGTCTACCGCGGCGCGGGCCTCTACGAGCTGCTCGCCAACACGGTGGGCCTGAGCACCTCGAGCACCGGGCGCAACAATGCGGTGCTGTCGCTGTACGCCGTGGTCACCGCCACCGATGGCTTCCGGGCCGTCGTGTCCCTCGGCGAGATTCATCCGAACTTCGGCAACCGGCCGGCCATCGTCGCCTACGAAACGGAGGCGGGCGGCGGGCTCGGCAGCGCCGGTGCACTGCGGCTCGTCATCGCCCGCAATGCGGGCACGCCGGAGACCATGGGCGCGCGGCAGGTGTCCAACGTGGCCGAGATCCAGGTGTTCGAAGCCGGAACGCCATGATCCGCGCCGCACTCGCGGCCGCTGTCGTCGCCGGCGCGGGCCTGGGCTGCGGGGGCCAGGCCACGCTGCCCGCCGAGGTCGCGGGTGCCGATACAGCCCTGGCAGCCTGCCGCGCGAAGGCGGACGAGGACGAACGCCTGGCCTGCTTCACCGCGCTGCATGCAGTGACGCCGCTCGAGGCTCCGCCCACGGTGTCCGACGCCCGCTTCGCCGCCGGCGTCGGCCTGTTCACCAGCACCCGGCTGTCCGGCACCGGCACCGTGGCCTGCGTCTCGTGCCACGCCAATAACAATGCCGGCATCGAGGGCCCCGTGACGATCGGCGGCCGCACGCTCACCCGGGCGCTGCATCCAAGCCTGCGAGGCGGCGCAGTGGACGACCCGGCAAACACCCGCTCGATCGCGCGCAACGCGCCCGACCTGGTGAACAAGCTGCTGGGAGGGCCGCGCGTCATGTTCCACGACGGGCGCGTCGCGCTCGACGGCCGCGGGGGCTTCCTCACCCCCATGGGCGACCAGCTGCCGCCCGGGCTGGAGAACCTGCTGGCCGCGCAGGCCCTGGTGCCCCTGCTGACACGCGACGAGATGCTGGGCTACGCGCCAGGCAGCAACGGCGGCCGTTCGGAGAACGCCGTGGCGGGGCTCGTCGGCGATCCGGTGGAGACCGACCCCTGGCCGGTCTGGAACGCGCTGATGCAGCGGCTGAGGGAGGATCCGGCGCTCTTCGCATCGCTCGCCGCCGCCTTTCCGGACGTGCCAGCCGACCGACTCGGCATCGTGCACGTCGCGAACGCACTCGCCGCGTTCCAGACGCGCCGCTGGAACGCCACCGGCTCGTCCCACGGCTTCCACGGCTGGCTGCGCGACCGCACGAGGTGGCCTCTCGCGGCCGAACAGCGGCGGGGCGCGCTGATCTTCTTCGACCACGGCGGTTGCGCGCGCTGCCACCATGGCCCGCGCCTCAGCGACGGCCGCTTCCACAACCTGGCCGTTCCGCAGATCGGGCCGGGCCATGGCCGCGGCGCCTTGGAGACGCCGCCGGTCGACCGCGGCCGCCACGAGGTGACCGGCCAGGACGGCGACCGCTACGGCTTCCTGACACCCTCTCTGTGGGAGGTGCGCGCCACCGCCCCGTACTTCCACAACGGCGTCTACGACAGCCTGGAGAAAACCCTGCGCCATCACCTCGACCCCGCCGCCCACGCCCGCGCCTTCCGGTGCGAGCGGGACGCGCCGCTGGCGCAGGACGGCGTCCGCGTCGCCTGCCGCGACAGCATCGATGCCCCCGCCCTCTATGCCGACATGCTGGATCGCCTCGCGCCGGAGCTGCAGGGCCCGCCGGCGCTGAGCGAGCAGGAGATCGCCGACCTGCTCGCCTTCCTGCGGACGCTGTCGAACGGCAACAACGGCGGCGGCTGATCCCGCGCCCCGCGGGAGGCCCGATCATGGGCAGGCCGGCGCCCCGCCCGGCCCCTCCGCGCCCCACCCCATGACCCGCCTGCTGATCCTCGGCGCCACCGGCCAGGTGGGCCGCCACCTGCTGCGCCTGGCCTTGGCCGACGCAGCGGTGACGGCCGTGGCCGCGCCCACGCGACGGCCGCTCCCGGCCCACCCGCGCCTGCTCAACCCCACCGTCGACTACCGCGCGCTGCCGTCCGACGCGCCGTGGTGGGCGGCCGACGCCGCCGTCTGCGCGCTCGGCACCACCTTGCGCCAGGCCGGCTCGCGCGAGGCCTTCCGCGAGGTCGACCACGACCACGTGCTGGCCGCCGCCCGCCTCGCGCGCGCCGCCGGCACGCCGGCCTTCCTGCTGACCTCGTCGATGGGCGCCGACCCGCGCTCGCGCAGCTTCTACCTGCGCGTCAAGGGCGAGACCGAGGCCGACCTGCGCGCGCTCGGCTTCGCGTCGCTGACCATCGTGCGGCCGGGCCTGATGGACCCGGGCACCGAGCGCCACGACAGCCGGCCCGCGGAGAGCCTGGCACTGCGCGTGATGCGCATCGCCGACCCGCTGCTGCCGCGGCGCTGGCGCACGGTGCGCACCGAGCAGGTGGCCGCGGTGCTGCTGGCGCAGGCGCTGGCGCGGCCGGCGGGGGAGCGGGTGATCGAGTCGGAGGGGCTGGGGCGGGGCTGACGCTGGCGGCGCTGCCGCCGTGCACGCCTATCCGAAGCTCCGCAGCTGCTCGAGGTCGAGCACGGTGATCGCCCCGTACGCGACCTCCAACGCCCCGGCGGCGCAGAGCGCCCGCAGCGTCCGGTTCGCGACGCCGCGCGAGACGCCGGCGAGCAGCCCCACCTCCTCCTGCGACAGCACGAGGCGCATGCCGGCCTCGGGGTACAGCACGGGGTTCAGCAGCGATGCCAGCGCCCGGGCCACGCGTGCCACGGGATCGCGCAGGCGATCGTTCTCCAGCAGGCCCATGAACTGCCCGAGGCGCTCGCTCAACTGCCCGACCAGGAAGTGGTTGAAGCGCACGCTGTTCTCGAACAGCCACAGAAAGCTCGCCCGGTCGAGCAAGGCCACCGTCGTGTCGCGCAGGGCGATCACCTCGTAGCGCCGGGGCTCGCCCTTGAGCACCGTGCCTTCGCCGAACCAGCCCCCGGCATGCACGCCGGTGTAGGTCACCTCCCGGCCGTCCTCGGTCCGGTGGCAGAGCTTGACCAGCCCTTCCACGATGCCCGGCCACGCGTCGAAGGCCTGGCCTTCGAGGAAGAGGCACTGCCCCCGCGCGTAGCGGCGCAGGGTCATGCCCTGGCGGGCGGTCTCGAAGGCCCGGGGCTCGAGCTGGCGCGACCAGATGGCGACCGCGCGGAAGACATCCGGTTCGACCATCGGAGCTCATCCTCGTTGCCGGGCCGGCCCGGCCCAGGGAGCGCGCGTCAAGCCCGCCTGCTCACGCCCACGGGCAAGTCGAGGGCCCGCGCCCACTCGTCCGCATGCAGCCACGCCGTGCCCTGTGCCAGCGTTCTGAGCGCCATCTCGGTCGCGTCCTCGCCCCAGAAGTACTCGCCCCGCACCACGAGGGTCGGCACGCCGAACACACCGCGCGCCAGCGCACCGGCCGTGGAACCGCGCAGGCCCGACTTGACCGCTTCGCTGCCCACGCGTTCCGCCGCATCCGGAAGTCCCAGCTGCCGCGCCAGCGACTGCCACTGCTGCGGGTCCGACGCATCGCCCCCGTCGCGCCACACGAAGCGCAGGATCTGGCGAACGGCATCGAAGCGCGCCTGCGCCGCCACCGCGAGGCGAAGCAGCGGCAGCGGATTGAAGGGATGCGCCGGGGGAAAGCGCAGCGGCACGCCCGTGGCCTGGGAACGTGCCAGCGCACTGCGATAGGTCTGCACCCGCTTGCGCGGAACTTCCGCCGGTCCGCGCGTGCCCCAGTGCTCGAGCAGCACGCCCAGCACGACGGGATGGCACCGGACCCGGCCAGGGTCCAGGCAGGCCGCCAGCTGCTCCAGCTGCAGGTAGGCGAACGGAGACACCACGTCGAAGAACCACTCGACGTCGCCGTCACGACAGCCGGCATCCCGCGCGCTCACTGGGCTACCTTCGTGCTGCGCACTCCGATATTCGCCGTTGGGGCGGCCCGGCGGGCTCATGCCCGCGAGGCCGGCAGGGCCGGCGAGACATCGAAGTCGGCCTCGGTGACGGTCCGCAACTGCGCCACCCCCAGGGAGGTGCAGAGCTCGCGCAGCACGAGGCCCCCGCCGGGCCGCACATCGAAGACGGCGAGGTCGGTCACGATCACTTTCACGCACTGCCGGCCCGTCAGGGGAAGGGAACAGCGCGCCTTCACCTTCGGCGCACCCCGCTTGTCCACGTGACTGAGCGCAGCGATGACCTTGGGCGTCGCATGGCACAGGTCCATCGCACCACCGATGCCGGGCCACCACCGTCCTTTCCTGCGGACGGCCCAATTGGCGAGGTTGCCTTGAGCATCCACCTCGAGCGCGCCCAGGATCGTCACGTCGATGAAGCCTCGGCGCATCGCGCCCAGCGAGGTCGCCAGGTCCATGAGGGCGGCACCGGGGCGCAGCGTGATCGGCTCGCAGCCGGCGTTGGTCAGGTCGCTGTCGGCGTCGAAGTAGGCGGGTCGGCCGCCGAATCCGAAGGCGCCGTTCTCGGTGTGGAACACGACGTCGACACCCGCGTCGAAGTGATTGGGGACGAGGGTCGGCACGCCCAGCCCCAGGTTGACGACCTGGCCTGCCCGCAGCTCGGCGGCACAGCGCCTCGCGATGCGCTCCTTGGGGTTCATCCCGGGATCCATCGGGTGCTCCTCTCAGGCCGACCCGGCCAGGCGGCCGAGCTTGAGCCAGTGCTGGCGGTAGCGGTCGTGCTGGAGGGCCAGGGGCTCGCCCTGAACGACCGCATCGATGAACACCCCCGGGCAGCCGACGCGCTGCGGCTCGATCTGCCCGACCTCCACGATCTCGTTCACTTCGGCGATCGCGAAATCGGACGCCATGGCCAGGTCGCGCTGGTTGACGGCGGACGTTCCCCGGAACTCCAGGTTGCCGAGCCGGTCCGCCCGCCAGGCCTTGACGAGAGCGACGTCCGCCGTGAGCGCGGCCTCGACGAAGTACTCCCGTCCGCCCAGGCTGATCTTCGGCTTGGGCTCCTCCAGTTGCGGGAACAGACCCTCCTCGTCGAGGAGGCCCACCCCCACGGGAACCAGCACCCCGCCCAGCCCGACCGCGCCGGCACGCACCTTCTCGGCCCAGGTCCCCATTGGCAGGAACTGCCTCACGACGGTGCGGCCCGCGAGGTACTCCTCGGTCGACTCGGTCGTGGTGCCGATGTGCGTCCCGATGTACTCCCGCACCTGGCCGGCGAGGAAGAGGCGCGCCTTGCCGAAGCCTCCGCGCAAGCCGGGTGTGTTCGAGATCAGGGTCAGCCCGGTGATCCCCGATGCCAGCAGCCACTCGATGCAGCGGGAGGGCTCGGCCGCGCCGACGAACTCTCCGACCATCAGCCGGCATCCGGAGCGGACCACGGCCATCGCGGCGTCCACCGTGACGAGCTTGCCCGCACCACCGCGGGGAAGCGCGCCTGCGCTCTCGACGTCGGCCATCAGTCCGCGGCGCAACGGAAGCTGGCCGCCGACGAGGGATCCCCGGATCCGCGGTACTGCGGCCAGGTCGGATAGCGGCACAGCGGGCGCGTGCGGTTGCCGGCCCCGGAACTCGTGTCCGTCACGATGAGGTTGTCCGCCGGCGCGGTCCCGCCCTCCACCCAGGCTTCCAGCGCGGACAGCAGCGGCAGGCCGCGGGTCGCATTGAACGAGATGCCGGCCGCATGCGCATAGCCCGGCACGAGATAGAAGCGGACGGAGGCATCCACCGCGGGCTGGCCGAACCTCTGGACGATCGACCGGTAGTAGTCGATCGACGCCTGGGCCGGGATCAGCGGGTCGGCGGTGCCATGCACCAGCAGCAGCTTGCCCCGGCGCGCGAGGAAGGGCTGGATCTCGGCACTGGTGGCATCCAGGATGGCAGAGACGTGCTGCAGGCGGGCCAGGTGGACACCCGGGTTCAGCGGGTCGAAGGCCAGCGAGTCCGCTTGCAGATCCTGCAGGATCGCGCCCCGCACCATGGTGTCACCGAACCAGTGGTTCGCCCCGATCTCGTCGAGCCGGGGCGAGCCACCGGCGGCTGGCGGATCGAAGGCCGCGGTGTTGCCGAAGGCGGCCGTGAACGCCCCCTTGGCCAGGTTGAACTCACCGCCCCGGAACGAAGGCAAGGCCCGGATCCCGTGGGCCAGGCTGTAGCTCAAGGGCGCTGGATCGACATAGGCCTTCAGCACCCTGAGCTGCGCGGCCGAGAGGCAGGCATCACCGGCATCCCCGCCCCCTGGGCACAGCAGGGCGTCGAGATCGAAGCGGCAGGCGTGCGGGTTCGAGACATTGCCATCGACCAGTCCGTCGCCCGCGTCGCAGGCGCCCAGCAGGGCCACACGGATGGCCTCGCTCTTGGCCGGATTGATCCAGCCCGCGCCTCCTTCGCGGCGCATCTCCCGGCCGATCATCTGGAGCTTCATGAAGGTGGAGGTCCAGGCCAGGGCCGGATAGACCGCGATGATGCCGTCGTAGTCCTGGGGCCAGCGCTGCAGGACCAGCATCGCCTGGTGTCCGCCGCCCGAGTCCCCCATGAAGTAGGTCTTCGCCGGTGCGGCGTCGTAGCGGATGCGGATCAGCGCGAGGGCCACGTCGTGCGCCTTCTTCAAGTGGTCGCCGCCGAAGTTGCGCAGCAACTCGTCGTTCATCGCGAAGCGGGCATCGGGCAGCACGTCGCTGCCGCCGCCCTGGTGGCCGCCGTCTGTCGCGACGACCGCGTAGCCGCGGGCCACCGGCACCGGTTGGTCACCATAGGAGGAGGCGCCATTCGCAGGGAACAGGAAGCCGCTCCAGGCACCGCCGCCGAGCTGCATCGCCTTGCCGTTCCAGGCCGTCGGCAGCGCGACGTTGAAGCCGATCGGCTGCGCGGCGGGATCGACCGGGTCGATCCGGCCGACGGCCAGGCAGTACTCGCCCAACGAGTTCGTGGCTGACACGGGCACGAGGTCGGCGCGGTCGATCCTCGCCCCGGTGGTGGGCAGGCCGATCGCGCTCGCGGGGATCCTGGTGCTGGCGAGGGCGGCACAGGCGGCCTGTGCATCCTTCGTGACGGGTGTCGGCAGCTCGTCGTCCTGGCCGCCGCAAGCGGCCAGGAACAGGGCGGACGAAAAGGCCAGGGCCATCGCGGCGATGGGGTGCATGGTGTGTCTCCGGGTCGGTGAGCAGCAGAGGTCGGGCCATGCTAGGAAGCCCGGCCCGGGCGCACTGCTCCCGGGAGAACAATCGCCCGCCCGCGAGCATCGGTGTTTGCCCTCGTCCGCGGCTCGTCGCGCTCGCCCCGGGCCCGGACCTGCACCGTCGGCACCGTGCCCCCGTCGATCACGTGCTCGGAGCCGGTGATCGAGGCTGCCCGCGGCGAGACCAGGTAGGTGATCAGGTCGGCCACCTCCTGCTGGGCGCTCGGGCCTTCATCGACTGCCTGCTCGATCGGGACCTGGCGGGCGGGGGCGCAGCCGCGGCGTCGTCACCGCGGGCTGACGGCGGCACGGCGTGCCGCCTTCCCGCGCGACGTCACTGCCGCGGGGAGTGGAACACGAACTCCTGCTCCACCTCGATCCGGGTCGGCTGGCCGCCCTTGGTGATGGGCGCGTAGCGCCACTTCTCCACGGCGAGGCGGGTGGCGTACCCCAGGATGAACGGGGCGTCGCCAAGCACGCGAAGTGTGCTGACGCGCCCGTCGGATTCGATGATGTACTGCACGACGACAACGCCGGCCTCGGCACCCCCCGACGGGTACTGGGGCATCGGCGACTCGAGCAGCTTGAGGGGTACATCCAGATCCTCGCCCGGCGGCAACGCGGCAACCGACCTCGCCATCCGGACAGAGGCCCAGTACGGCGACCTCTCCTCCGGGCCATGGCCTACCGTGTAGGACGTGCGGGAGCTGGTCGCGCAGCCCGCCAGCGCCAGCAGCAGCGCGAGGATCGTGCAGGTCAGGGGCAGCTTCATCGGAGCAGTCGAGTCGGGGGTGGGTCACCGCCGGTCCGGCCGAGCGGCTGGGCCCGACGGCGCGCGCCGGGGCGATCGCTGCCTTGTAGCGCAGCGGCGCGGGCGGGCCGCGGCGGCGGTGCGCGGTGCGTCCACGTTCTGATGAAGCCGGGGCCGCCTACCAGGCGCCCGATGCGTCCGCACGGTGCTTCTCGAAGCGCTCGGTCAGGAAGTCGACCAGGGCCCGGGTCTTGGCCGACAGCTGGCTGCGCGTCGGGAACACCGCGTGGATGTCGGCGGGCGGCAGGCTCCAGTCGGCCAGCACGGGCGTCAGCCTCCCCGCGCGCAGCAGCGGCGCCGCCTCCCACAGCGATCGCATCAGGATGCCGTGTCCGTCCAGGGCCCACTGCAGCACGCATTCGCCATCGTTCGACGCCAGCGGGCCCCGCACCTTCACGCTGTCCGTGCGGCCGCCCGCGCTCAGGCGCCAGGTGCCGAAGGTCTCGTCGCTCTCGCGGATGAAGAGGCAGGCGTGCCGGGCCAGTTCGCGCGGCGATGCCGGTTCGCCCGCGCGCCGCAGGTAGGCCGGCGCAGCGCACAGCACGCGCCGGTTGCGGGCCAGCAGGCGTGCGGTGAGCCGCGAATCGGGAAGCTCGCCGAAGCGAAGCTGCAGGTCGAAGCCCTGTTCGACCGGGTCGACCGTGCGATCCGTGAGGTGCAGCTGGACCTCCACGCCCGGGAAGCGCCGGGCGAAGGCCGACAGGGCCGGCGCGAGCTGCTTGCGGCCGAAGCCCAGCGAGGCACACACGCGCAGCAGGCCCTGGGGCGCCGCGCCGCTGCCGGCCACGGTGTGTTCCAGCGCCTCCAGTTCTTCCAGCACCCGGGCGCCTTCGACGAGGTAGGTCTCGCCTTCGGGCGTGAGGCCGATGCGACGCGTGGTCCGCTGCAGCAGGCGCACACCGAGCCTGCGTTCGATGCCGGCGAGGCGCTTGCTGACCGCCGGCGGCGTCACGCCGATCTGCTGCGCCGTCTCAGCCAGGCTGCCGTGCCTGACCAGCAGCGAGAAGAAGCGCAGGTCCGAGAAGCCGTCCATCGGGGGTGCCGCCATTGATGAATCAGAAGACCGAAAGCACTGAACGAGAATGAATTATGTGCCCTGTGTTCATGCATAGGATGGGCACCAGGACAGCACACGTCCGATTCACCCCGATCCCCAGGAGCCGCCATGGACGCGAACGATCTCTTCCCCGACAGCGTCGTGCGCGATGTCGACGTCGGCGACGGTGTCCACGTCCGCGTGCGGATCACCGGCCGCGGCCGGCCGCTGCTGCTGCTGCACGGCCACCCGCAGACCCACGCGATCTGGCACCGGGTGGCGCCGGCCCTGGCCGGGCGCTTCACGCTCGTGCTCGCCGACCTGCGCGGCTACGGCGACTCCTCGAAGCCGGCGGGCGACGCCGGCCACGCCCGCTACAGCAAGCGCACGATGGCGCGCGACATGCTGCGCGTGATGCAGGCCCTGGGCCACGCACGCTTCGACGTGCTGGCGCACGACCGCGGCGCGCGCGTCGCGCACCGCCTCGCGGTGGACAGCGCGGCCGCGGTGCGCCGCCTGGTGCTGCTCGACATCGCGCCGACGCTGGCGATGTACGAACAGACCGCCGAGGCCTTCGCGCGCGCCTACTGGCACTGGTTCTTCCTGATCCAGCCCGCGCCGCTGCCCGAGCGGCTGATCGAGGCCGACCCGTGCGCCTACCTGCGCGACGTGATGGGCCGGCGCAGTGCCGGCCTCGCGCCGTTCCACCCGCGCGCGCTGGCCGAGTACGAACGGGCCCTCGCGCTGCCGGGCAGCGCGCACGGCCTCTGCGAGGACTACCGCGCATCGGCCGGCATCGACCTCGAGCACGACCGCGCCGACCGCGAGCGCGGGCTGCGCCTGCAGCAGCCGCTGCTCGCGCTGTGGGGGCGCGACGGCGTCGTCCAGCGCTGCTTCGAGCCGCTCGTCGAATGGCAGCGCGTCGCCACGGACGTGCGTGGCGGCCCCTTGCCCTGCGGCCACTACATCGCCGAGGAGGCGCCGGACGCGCTGCTGGCCGAGGTGCTGCCCTTCCTGAGCGCCGCCTGAACTCGACGGAGACCCCGATGACGCCCAGGACCCTCTACCAGAAGCTGGTCGACTCGCACACGGTCGCCCGGCTCGACGAACAGCACCTGCTGCTGTTCTGCGACCTGCACCTGATGAACGAGTACACCAGCCCGCAGGCCTTCGCCGGGCTGGACGAGCAGGGTCGCGGCGTCGCGCTGCCCGGCCAGAACCTGGCCGTGGTCAGCCACGTGATCCCCACCGAGCCGGTGGGTCGGCGCGTGATCCACGCGCAGGCGCCGGCGCTGCAGGCGAGCCGCCTGAAGCGCAACTGCGAGCGCCACGGCATCCCCCTGTTCGACACCGACGACCCGCTGCAGGGCATCGAGCACGTCGTCGCCCCGGAGCACGGCATGATCCGGCCCGGCATGGTGGTGATCTGCGGCGACAGCCACACCACCACCACCGGCGCGCTGGGCGCGCTGGGCTTCGGCATCGGCACCTCGGAGGTCGAGCAGGTGCTCGCCACCCAGACCCTGGTGTACCGGCTCGCGCGCGACATGCGCATCCGCGTCGACGGCCGCCTGCCGGCCGGCACGACGGCGAAGGACCTCGTCCTGATGATCATCGGGCGCATCGGCGCGCAGGGCGCGCGCGGCTTCGTGGTCGAGTTCTGCGGCACGGCCATCGACGCCCTGTCGATCGAAGCCCGCTTCACGCTGTGCAACATGGCGGTCGAGGCCGGCGCGCGCGGCGCGCTCATCGCGCCCGACGAGGCGGCCATCGACTACGTGCTGCAGCGCGCGCCGGACATCCGCGCCGCGTGGCAGGAGCCGGCCCTCGCGCACTGGGCCACGCTGCACAGCGACGCCGATGCGGTCTTCGAGGTCGAGCACCGCTTCGACGCCGGCGATGTCGCGCCGCACGTGACCTGGGGCACCAGCCCCGACCAGGTGATCGCGGTCGACGCCCAGGTGCCCGATCCGTCGACGTGCCCCGCGGGCGCCGCGCGCCGCAGCATCGAACAGGCCCTGCGCTACACCGGGCTGGCGGCGGGTGCGCCGATCGAAGGCCTGCCGGTGCAGCACGTGTTCATCGGGTCGTGCACCAACGCCCGCATCGAGGACCTGCGGGCCGCGGCCGACGTCGTGCGGGGCCGCACGGTGGCGACCGGCGTGCGGGCGATGGTGGTGCCCGGCTCCGGCGCCGTGAAGGCCCAGGCCGAAGGCGAAGGCCTGGACCGGGTCTTCGTCGCCGCGGGCTTCGAATGGCGCCAGCCCGGCTGCTCGATGTGCCTGGCCATGAATGGCGACGTGCTGCCGGCGGGCACGCGCTGCGCGTCGACCACCAACCGCAACTTCGAAGGCCGCCAGGGGCGGGCGGCGATCACCCACCTGATGAGCCCGGCGATGGCGGCGGCCGCCGCGGTGACCGGCTGCATCACCGACGTGCGCACACTGGAGAGCCGGCATGCCTGACACCTCGATCATCGAAGGGCGCATGGCGCCGCTGCCCGTCGACAACCTCGACACCGACCAGATCATGCCCAAGCAGTTCCTGTGGGGCGTCGACAAGGCGGGGCTCGCGCAGGGCGTGCTGCACGACCTGCGCTTCGATCCCCAGGGCCGGCCGCGCGCCGACTTCGTGCTCAACCGGCCGGAGCATGCGGGCAGCCCCATCCTCCTCGCGGGTGCCAACTTCGGCTGCGGCTCGAGCCGCGAGCACGCGGTCTGGGGGCTGCAGCAGTTCGGCATCCGCGCCGTGATCGCGCCGAGCTTCGCCGAGATCTTCCACTCGAACGCGATGAACAATCGGCTGCTGCTGGTGGCGCTGCCGGAGGAGCAGGTGGCTGCGTTGATGACGGCGGCCGCCGATCCGGCGACTGCGGTGGCACGCATCGACGTCGGCGCCATGACCGTGGGTTGCGGCGGCTTCAGCGCGCCGTTCACGCTGTCGCCGCGTCACCGCCGCATGTTCCTCGAGGGCCTCGACGTGATCGGCCTGACCCTGGCCAGCCGTGGGCGCATCGACGCGTTCGCGCAAGCCCACTGGGCCCGCCACCCCTGGGTGCAGGACGTGGCCAGCCGCACCGCGGACCGGCTTCGGGGCGCTCCGACAGCCGGCTAGGGCTACGCGCCGCCCGGCGGTTTGAGCCCCCTCGACGCCGCGAAGACCACCACCGCCACCATCGCCGCCACCACGGCGATGCGCGCCGTGCCATCGGCCAGGGCCAGCATCGCCTCGAGCCTGGAGTGCAGGCCACGGGCTGCCGCAGTGGCCATGTGCGAGCGCAGCAACTCGCCCATCGCCGCCACGCCCAATGCGCCGCCCAGGGCTCGCAGCATCACGGGCATGGCGGTGGCCGCACCGAGCTGGGCAGGCGCAGCACTGCGCTGTGACACCACGCTCACCAGCGGGAACATCAGACCCAGGCCCAGGCCAGCCGGCAGCAGGGCCAGCGCCACGGCCCACGCGGTGAGCTCGGTGCCATGCGACGGCAGCCAGTGCAGCGCGGCTCCCAGCGCCATGAAGCCCAGCGTCGGACCCACCGCCGCGAAGCCCGCCACCCGTGCCAGCGATAGCCCGCGGCGCAGTACCCGCCCGGAGAGCCGACCACCTGCAATGATGCCCAGCATGAGCGGCAGCGTGACGAGCGCGGCGCGAACCGGCACCAGCCCCAGCCCCTGCTGCAGGAACAGCGGCACGAACACCACGGCAGTGAACAGCAGCGTGCCCGACAGCATCGACAGCAGTGCGGACACGCGGAACATGGGGCGCGCGAACAACGACAGCGGCACCACCGGATCGGTCGCCTGGCGTTCGACCTTCCACCACGCCGTGGCCATCGCGAGCGCAAGACCCGCCAGCCACCAGCTCCCCCCTCTGCTGGCGAGCAGCAGCGAAGACAACGCGCCGCCCAGCAGCACCGCACCCGGCCAGTCAAACGGCGTCGCACGCGGATGCGCCTGACCGATGTCGGCGCGCCACAGCGCCGCCAGCGCCAGCAGGGTGCCCGGCAAGTTCAGCCAGAAGGCCCAGGTCCAGGGCAGCGTTCGCAGAAGGAGCGCACCGCCCTGCGGACCCACCAGGGTGGACAAGCCGTAGGCCGCACCCAGCACGCCCATGCGCCGACCGCGCTCGGGCAGCGGGTACAGCGCGGCCGTCGCCAGCATGGTCAAGGTCATCAAGCCGCCGCCGCCCAGACCCTGCAGCACACGGGCCGCCACCAGCGCCGGCATGCTGCCCGCCAGCGCGCACGCCAGCGAGCCACCCGCGAACAGCGTCACGCTGGTGAGCAGCACCGGTCGTGGCCCCAGTCGATCGGCCAGGTTGCCGTACACCGGAATCACGGCGGTGGAGGCCAGCAGGTAGGCCGAGAAGACCCAGGGCGCCAGATCGCGCCCGCCCAGCTCGCTGACGATGGTGGGCAGGGCCGTGGAGAGGATCGTCTGGTCCAGGCCCGACAGCACCAGCAGCAAGGCGAGCATGCCGAAGACCACCGGAGCAGCAGGGGAAGCGGGCTTGGTCATGACCGCAGTCTGGCGGTCGTCTGGCACGTTGAGAAGTGCAATGATCAGAAGGAATAATTGCACGTCATGGAATCCATCGATCTGAACCTGATGCGCGTGCTGGACGCCGTGCTCGACACCGGCAGCGTCACGGCCGCCGCCGAGCGCTTGCACCTCAGCGTGCCGGCGACCAGCCATGCGCTGGCCCGGCTGCGCGATGCCCTCGGCGACCCGCTGCTGGTGCGCGCTGGCCGCCGCATGGTGCCCACGCCGCGCGCGGTCGAGATGCGCGAGCCGCTTTCGCAGTGGCTGGCGCAGGGTCGACTGCTGCTGGCGCGCGACCGCAGCCAGGCATTGAGCACCTTGCGCCGCTGCTTCGTCGTGCGCGCGCCCGAAGGCATGGCCATCAGCTTCGGTGCCAGCCTTGTCCAGAGCCTGCGAGAGATCCTGCCGCTGGCTACGCTGCGCTTCGTCACCGAGACAACGACCGAAGACACCGCGCTGCGCGATGGCACGCTGGATCTCGACATCGGCCACTTCGTCCCGCGCGAGCCCGAGGTCCACACGCTGCACTTGATGCAACAGCGGCCGATGGCCCTGGTGCGTGCCGGGCACCCACTGACCGAGCACAAGGTCACCGCGAAGCGCCTGTGCGAGCATCTGCACGTGGATGTGCAGCGGCGGCCCGGCGCTCCGTCGCCGCTGGACGACGCTCTTGCCGCCCAGCAGCAGAAACGCCCCGTGGTGCTGACCGTGCCGCAGGCCCAGGTGGCGGCGCTGGTGGCCGGCCGCTCCGACCTCGTGGCCACGCTCAACGAGCGCATCGCCCGCGCCATGGCGCCAGTCATGAACCTGCAGGTGTTGTCGCTGGCCTTTGCCGTTGGGACCGAACCGCTGGTGATGGCCTGGCATCCCCGTCACCACGCCGACCCGGCACACACGGCGCTGCGGCAGTCGCTGCTCAAGCTGCTGGCCCTCGCGTGGCCGGGTGCCTCGCCCAGCCCCCGCGCATCACGACGAGGATGAGAACGCGAACTGCTGCTGCACCTGGATACTCGTCGGCGCGCCGCCCTTCGTGATCGGCGCGAACCGCCAGCGTTCCACCGCGCGGCGGGTGACGTCGGCCAGGATCGGGGGCGGGTCGCCGAGCACGTGGAGCGTGCTGACCTGTCCATTGGCCTCGATGGTGAAGCGCACGACGACCGAGCCGGACCCGGACCAGCCCGCCGGAGGCCTGGGCATCGGCGACTCGAGCAGCTTCAGGGGCGCATCCAGGTTGGCGCCAGCCGTCGCTGCAGCAATCCACTGGGCCATCCGCAAGGAGGGCTCTTCGGAGAAGAACAGGTCATCGCCGATCCGATACGCCGTGCTGGTCGCGCAGCCAGCCAGTGCCAGCAGCAGGGCGAGGGAGGTGCAAGTCAGGGGCAGCTTCATCGTGCGCACGCCGAGCGGCTGAGAGACGGACGGTTCCTCCGCACCGAGCAGCGCGGCGGTCGATTGGCCCTTTTTAGCGCATCCAGCCGGAACGGCTCCCGTGCCGCCATGCCAGGCTCCACGAAACCATGAAGGACGCGCGGGTGGCGGGCAGGCCCGGGATCGGGCGCGGCCCGGCGACACTGCGCCCATGCCGCTGCCCACCCCCACCCTCCACACGCCCCGCCTGCGCCTGCGCCCCTTCGCCGCCGCGGACGCCGGCGCCCTCTACGCGCTGCAGAGCAACGCCCGCGTGCTGCGCTACTGGGACGCTCCGCCGTGGACAGACCCCGCCCGCGCCGAGGCCTTCCTCGCCAGCTGCCGCCAGATGGAGGCCGAGGGCAGCGGCACCCGCGTCGCCATCGAGACACGCGAAGGCGCCGCCTTCATCGGCTGGTGCACGCTCTTCGGCTGGAACCCGGTGCACCGCAAGGCCGGCCTCGGCTACTGCCTGGACGACACGGCCTGGGGCCGCGGCTACGCGACCGAGGCCGTGCACGCGCTGCTGCGCTGGGCCTTCGACACCCTGGACCTGAACCGCGTCGAGGCCGAGCTCGACACCCGCAACGCGGCGTCCGCGCGGGTGCTGGACAAGCTGGGCTTCGTGCGCGAAGGCCTGCGGCGCGAGGACTGCGTCGTGTCCGGCGAGGTCTCCGATTCCTGGATCCATGGCCTGCTGCGCCGGGACTGGCAGGCGCAGGCGCAGACGCAGACACAGGCTCCGGCGCGGACCGTGACCACGCCGCCGCCGGGCGCCGCGGCGCATCCGGCCGACGGCAGCACGCCGGGCGCGTCGCGCCACCTCGCCCTCGTCAGCCTGTTGGTGCAGGACTACGACGCCGCCATCGCCTTCTACCGCGACGCCCTCGGCTTCGCGCTCGTCGAAGACACCCGGCTCGACGAGCACAAGCGCTGGGTGGTCGTCCGCCCGTCCGGCGCCGCGCTGGGCCCCGCAGCCGCCGGAGTGCTGCTCGCACGCGCCACCGCCCCGGCGCAGACCGCCGCGATCGGCCGCCAGACCGGCGGCCGCGTCTTCCTCTTCCTCCACACCGACGACATCGACCGCGACCACCGCCTCTACCGCAGCCGCGGCGTCCGCTTCGTGCGCGAGCCGGCCGACCAGCCCTACGGGCGCGTGGCGGTGTTCGAGGACCTGCACGGCAACCTGTGGGACCTGGTGCAGCCGCGCTGAGGCCGGGCACGCGCAGCGCCCAGCGCGCCCACCGGCCGCTCAGCCGCGCGTCATGCGGGCGAAGGCGAAGCGCCGGCCCTGGCCCTGCCGGAACGCGAGGTGGATCCACACCATCGCCAGCGGCTCCAGGTAGCGCGCGGCGCTCAAGGGGCCCATGTCGACGGCATCGAAGCCGAGGCGCGCGGCCAGCGCCAGCACCTGCTGGCGCGCCGCGGCATCGTCGCCGGCCACCGGCATCATCGGCCGGCCCTGCGCATAGCGGCTGTCGGCCAGGTTTTCGGCGCCGGTGGTGTTGAAGGCCTTCACCACGCGGGCGCCCGCGGCGCGCGCGGCCACCTCCTCCGCGCCGCTGGTGGTGGTGCCCAGGCTCAGGCCGGCCAGGCCCGGCGCGAGCGGGTTCGTCGCATCGACCAGCACGCGGCCCTGCCAGTCGGCCCGCGCCTGCGCGATGGACAGCGCCGCCGCATAGGGCACCGCCAGGATCACCAGCTCGCCACGCGCCACCGCGTCGTCGCTGGTGGTGAGCCGGGCCTGCGGGCCGAGCGCGGCCACCGCGTCGGCATGGCGCGCCGGCTCGGGCACGCCGATCGTCACCGGCTCGCCGGCCCGCAGCAGCGCACCGGCCAGTGCCAGGCCGACGTTGCCGGCGCCCAGGATGCTGATCTGCATCGCCGTCTCCTTCAGCGCCCCAGCGCCTCGATCACCAGGCGGGCCGTCTCGCCGCCGGAGAAGTTCTGCTGGCCGGTGACCAGGTTGCCGTCGCGCACCGCGAAGCTGCGCCACCGCCCGCCCTGCACGTAGTTCGCGCCGAGGGCCTTCAGCCGGTCCTCGATGCGCCAGGGCATCACGTGCCGGTCGCGCGGCAGTAGGCCGAGGCGCCACACCGCGTCGTCGGCGAAGTCCTCCTCCACGTTGGCGAAGCCGGTGACCGTGCGCCCCTTGGCGATGAACTCGCCCCGGCTGTCCTTGGCAAAAGCCAGCACCGCGCAGCCGTGGCACAGCGCGGCGGCCACCTTGCCGGCCTCGAAGAAGGCGGCGAAGCGGGCGTGCAGCTCGGTCGCGCCCTCGAAGCCGAACATCGGCGCCTGGCCGCCGGCCACGACGATGGCGTCGAACGCGGCCACCTCCAGGTCGGCCAGCGGGCGCGTGTCGTCGACCAGCGCCTTCAGCTCGGGCGTGTGGATGAAGCCCTGGCTGATCAGGTCGGTCCGGCTGTAGCCGCTGGCGTCGTTTGGGTCGCTCATGCCGTCGGCCGCGCAGGGCCCGCCGGCGGGGCTGAACACCGCCACCTCGTAGCCGGCCTCGGCGAAGGCGTGGAAGGGGTGCGTCAGCTCGCTCCACCAGAAGCCCACCGGCCAGCCGGTGGTGGTGGACACCGCCGGGTTGGCGATGACGATGGCGACGCGCTTGCGGCGCTGCGGGTTAAGCACGTTGGGGTCTTGCAGGCTCATCGGGGGCTCCGTCGAGGGGGTGCGATGGCCGGCAGTCTCGCGATGGGCAGCGGAGGCTTCAATCCAGCAGAATGCGACGCACTGTTGCCCCGGGAGACAACAATGGACCTGGTCGCCCTGCAGGCCTTCGTCAAGGTGGTGCAGACCGGCAGCTTCACGCGCGCCGCCGACGCGCTGCAGACGCAGAAGGCGCGGCTGTCGCGGGTGGTGAGCCAGCTGGAACGCGAGCTGTCGGTGCGGCTGCTCGAGCGCAGCACGCGCGCGCTGTCGCTGACGGAGGCGGGGCGCGAGTTCTTCGAGCGCGCCCAGGCCATCCTGGCCTCCGTCGACGACGTGCGGCAGGCCATGCAGCGCATCCAGGGCGAACCGCAGGGCCGGCTGCGCCTCACCTGCGGCGTGGAGTTCGGCCTCGTGGCCGTCGGCGGCTGGATCGCCGACTACCTCGCGGCCTACCCGCGCGTCCAGGTCGAGGCCGACTACAGCAACCGCGTGGTCGACATCGTGCACGAGGGCTACGACCTGGCCGTGCGCGTCGGGCCGCTGCCCGATTCATCGCTGGCGGCGCGGCGGCTCGGCGCGCTCGGCTACGGCCTGTACGCCTCCGCCGACTACCTGCGCCGGCACGCCCCGCCCGCCGGCCCGCAGGAGCTGCCGGGCCACCCGCTGGTGGTCTACGACGGCGCCGCGCCGCAGGGCCAGTGGCAACTCGGCCGGGGCGACGAGGTGCTGCGGCTGAAGCTCCAGCCCCGGCTGCGCGTCAACACCAGCCTCGCCGCGCGCGAGGCCCTGCAGCGCGGCCTCGGCATCGGCCTGCTGCCGCGGCGCGTGGCCGAGCCGCCCGGCCAGCCGCCGCTGCTGCAGCGCGTGCTGCCCGGCTGGGCCCCGCCCGACGTGCCGGTGCACGCCGTGTTCGCCAGTGCGCGCTACCTGGCGCCGAAGGTGCGGGCGTTCATCGATCTGGCGGTGGCGAGTTGTTCGCCCGACGCGTGAGGGAGGCGGGGTGTGGGGGGACGTCACGTCGCCGCGTCTTCCCATACAGAAATCTGTACACTTTCAGGCATGAAAACGACCCTCAACCTGAACGATCAACTGCTGGCCGATGCGAAGGCGCTTGCAGCCCAGCAGCGCACGAGCCTGACCCGCTTGATCGAGGAAGGTCTGCAGTTGCGTCTGCGCGCGAGGCCGGCCCCCGCGCCGCAGGGCGAGGTTCGCTTGCCCGTGTTCAAGGGTCGCGGTGGCTTGGCCAAGGGCGTCGACCCGCTGAGCAACCAGGCGCTGCTCGCGGCCCTCGGCGATGACGCCTGATGTCAACGTGTTGGTCGCCGCATCGCGGAGCGACCACCCGCACCATGCCATGGCGCTCGGCTGGCTCGAGCAGGCCATCAGCGACGCCGGGACGGGAGCACCGCTGACGCTGATGCCCATGGTGCTGGCCAGCTTCCTGCGGCTGGTCACGAGCCCGAAGATCTTCCAGCAGGCCACCCCGAGCCAGGATGCGGTGGCATTCATTGATGCTCTCCTGGCCGCACCCGGCGTGCAACTGGCGCCGCTGGGGCCGGAGTGGCCGACCTTGCGGCAGCTCTGCCTCGACAAGCGCCTGACCGGCAACGACCTGCCGGATGCCTGGTTGTCTGCCGCCGTGGCGCACCGCGGGGAGCACCTCGTGACCTTCGACCGGGACTTCAGGAAGCTGCTTGGGCGCAGTCAGTTCACGTTGCTGGCGGCTGCGGGGCGGTCGTGAGCGACGCACAGGGGCTGTTGACGCCCAGCAGCGCGCCTGCACGTCGATTGGAAGGTCGCTCGGCGGCGGCGATGACCGGCAGCCTACGCCACGCACCGAGCACCAGCGAGCGCGCCGCGCTTCACCGGTGACGCGGACCCCGACGCAACCGCTGTCGGACCGGCCTGGCGGGACGCCTCCCTCGCGGAACCCGACCGGCGCATCGCCGACCGCGAGCACCTGCCGCTGATGGTCTGGGACGGCCGACTGTGCATGTCGGTGGCCGGCCTGCAGGAACCCGCGTCCTGGTACGTGGGCGAGGCCGAGCGATGGAGCGACGATTACCTCTGAGAGACCGGAGACGACGGGATCGACCGCCATCCTTGCGCTACCGCAGCAGCCACTCCTTGCGCTACCGCAGCAGCCACTCCTTGCGCAAAATGGTGAAGAACGTGGCATGAACCGCCCGCGCATCCTGCGGATCCGGTCCCGACAACAGTAACCTTTGGGCATGCAGGCCACGCTCGAGCTGAAAGAGGAGCTCCCGGTCGAAGCCACGGCGTTCGCGGCACGGCAGCCCACGGGCCGATTCCCATCACTCCGACAAAGCATGCCCTACAACGACCGCCTCTTCCAATTGCTGGGCTCGCTGGAACCCGGTGAGCTGCAGGCGATCTGGGAGAAGGGATTTCGGCGCAAGCCCTCCGACGAAGAGTTCGAGAAGCTTCCACAAGACCTTCGCGTCTCGGTCGTCAGCGCGCATTGGCGCGCCATCCACGGTCACTCGCTTCCCAATCTTTGGCGAGACAGCCATGAGCTGCCATGGAAGCGAATCCTCATCGACGTGGCGGACAAGCTGAAGCCGGGGCTGGGTTGGACACCGATCACGCTGGATGACGCGACCACGGAGCAGGCGCTGGAGAGGATGGTTCTGGAGTTCTTCGAGCAACGGGTTCGGACCGCGTGGGCCGCCCTGCCCCCCGAAGAACAGACGCGGCTGGCGTCCCAGCTCGACGCCGAGATGTCGGCATCCGATGCCCTCGCGACGGGCCGTGCCACCGAGGCCGGCATCACCCATGTCACGGCCACTTCACTGGCGGCAGCGATCGGGTCGGGGCTCGTCACCGGGGCAGGCGTCCTTGCACTGGCGACCGGAACGACGACCCTCGCCGTGGGAGGCCTGCTCGGCGGAACCCTCTATCAGATCGGTTTGTGGCTCGTCGTGCGAATGTTCGGCGTGGTGACGGGTGCCCAGCTCGTCGCATCTGGAGGTGCCGCTGCCGTTGGTGGCGCGCTCCTGTCGGCTCCCGCCGCGGCAGCGTTCGTGGCCCATGCGGCGATGTCGACCGCCTACAGGAAGACCATCCCAGCCACGCTCATGCTGCTGTGCGCGCACGAACTGCGCCGCCAACTGGCCGAACTGGAGTGAAAGCATGACCTTGCACCTGATGCAGGTTCCCGACTGGCTGATCGCTGCGGTCGACGCCAGGTCCGCGTTCGTCGATGGCGCCATGGTGAAAGACCTGGCCAGTGGTCGGATCCTCGCCCATCTGCAGCCGACCCATCGGCTGAGCCAGCTGATCCTGAAGCACGGTCTCAGCGCGGTGACACAACCCCTGACGATCCCCAGCGCTCTGGTGAGCCATCTCCAGCTGTTGGACCTGAAGCGAATGGTGGCGCAGGTGCAGCTGGTCGCGAGCATCGGCGCTGCTGCGTCGGTGCTGAACCTCGGGGTGTCCGCCGGGAGATTCGCCATGGTGCTCTTGAGCCTGAAGCGCATGGAATCGAAGATCGAAGACATTTCTACGGAGCTCCAGGTCCTCGCCATGCACCACGACGCAAGCTTCCTGGGACGCTGCAGCCATGCCTTGCGGCGCGCCGACGAAGCCTTCTCCCTCGTTGCTCCGGCCGAGCGTCGGCGCTACTGGCAAGAGGCCGACAAGGACCTCGGCCTGCTGATCGAAGAGGGACTGCAGATCATCGAGGGCCAGGGCCTCCCGTTGGAAGGCCCCTCGTCGACGGCGATGACCGGCGAGAGCCGACTGCGCACCCTGTCCGTTCCAGCCGTGGTGGAAACGCTGCGCTGGCTCGCCACTTTCAGCACGGCCCGGGCCGAGGTTCTTCTGTGCCTCGGGCATGCGCGCCTTGCAGGCCAGGTGTCGGCACGCCTGGCCGATTGGCTCGCGCCGTTGCCTCGGTCTGCGAAGGAACTGGCGATGGCTCAGTTGGCCGGCCGAACGCTGGCACCGAGCCAGGTGCAATCCGTCACCAGACTCGCAAAGGCCACCAGCAGCCTGGTGGCGGACGGCCACCAGGTTGCCGCCGCGCGCGCGGCGCTGTGCCACGACCTCGAGACCGCCGGCGTGGACACGACGGAGCACATGCTCCGGCTGCGCGACGATCCGAACGCCCAGGTCCTGGCGTGGACCGCGCATCGATGATGGATGAGGGGCAGCTTCCGGCGTTACCCCCGCTCGATGGCAATCGCCTCGGTGGCGGGGGCGGCCTCTGCTAAGTTATCGTCCCGATCACAGCATCACCTTGGGGCAGTCATGGCGAGGATCAGTCAGGTCAGCATCGACGACAGTGACCCCTTGATGAGCGAACTGGGTCCGGTGCTGGCTGAGTTCAACACCGTGGTCGAGCGCTACTGCGACGATGTACGGAGCCCTCCGTACTGGTTCAACGAACGAGCGTCTGTGAGCTTGCTGGCGGCTGCTGCGTGGCGCCTCGGATGGGTGGGTGTGGAGGAGTTCTCAACGCGCAAGGTTCTTGCCCTGCGCGACGATCCCGAACAGGGCATTCATCGGCACGGGCGCTGCGATCTGTTCCTGCGGTCGCCGCGAGGGACGAGTTTTGCCATCGAGGCCAAGCAGGTCGTGGCCAATCAGCAGGACCTGGATGCGCGGACCCGGGATGCTCTGCGCCGCGCTCGCGACGATGCACGGCAACTGTTCTCAACCGAAGCAAGCTGCCGGTTGGCTGTGGCCTTCGTCGTCCCCATCCTCCGTGCGACCGACGAAGGGGAGCACTCAGAAGACTTGGACGAATGGCAGCGGAGCTGTGTTTCGGTCTTCAACGGTCCCCGCAGGATCAACCATGCCTGCATCTTCCCGGGCGTCGCCGGCAACTTCCTGGGGCCAAGGCGGCGAGCGTTCTGGCCCGGTGTGATCCTGGTTGCCCAGCGCATCTTCCGCCGCGCCAGTACGGTCACGTCGGCCGCAGGAGATTCTTCCGGGCAGAGCCTCGTCGCGGGCGCCGCGGACGATTGATCGTTTGGCAGGGACTGGACGCCCCGGGCGGCGCGCTTGGCCTTCTGCAGCAGTCCGTTCATCGCTTCGACGTAGGCGTTGCTACGATGCTCGACCATCCCGCGCGCGGTGCCTCCCCGCCAGCCTTCTCGAGGAGTTGCTGCCTCAGCGTTGCTCAGCCAGTTGCTAGCAGGTCATGTCAGCCATGAAGCGGCTGTCCAAAAACTTCAGCAAGAAGAAGACTCTTCAGAGCCTGGTCCGTACAGCACTTCGGTGCTGGGAGACCGACAAAGGCTGGCGCGCCATCGCAGAACTGCAGATGCGAGGGTCACCGCGCACCTTCGCGATCGCAACGCGTTTGGCGCGAAGTGCAAGCTGGCGCCGGCGCAGCTTGGGCTTGTACATCGCGTCCCAACTCAGACAACGGCGAGGTCCCTCCAGCGGCGAGTACGCCGTGGCAGAAACCCAGAAGCTTCTGCTGGAAGGCCTGGACGACCGACACCTCGACGTGGTTCGTGCGGCGGTGTCGGGCTTGGGACACCGCCCGCATCCTGCAGCACTCAATGACCTCGTTCGATTGGCGACACATCACCATGACCGGCTCCGGTGGGATGTGACCGTGTCGCTTGGTCGATACGAGCAGCCAGTGGCCATCGAAGCGCTGCTGAGACTCGCGGCCGACCCTGATGACGCTGTGCGCGACTGGGCTACCTTCGGCCTTGGTTCGCTTCAGTCTTCTGACACCCCGGACATCCGAGCGGCGCTGTGGAGGAACCTGAACGATCAGGACGTCGATGTGCGCGGAGAAGCGTTGGTAGGACTGGCCGTCCGGCACGACGAGCGAGCGGTCGAGTATCTCTTGGAGCACTTGAGCCCCGAGAGTCGCGTTCTTGAACTGGATGCTGCAGAAGCGCTTGCTACTCGCCGATTGCTGGGACCGCTCCAAGCTGTCGCCGACGCATTGACGGACCGCGAAAGAGACGGCTACTGGTTCGGTCGCCTGCAGGCCGCAATCGAGGCCTGCAGCGCGAACGCAAACTAGCGTCGGGAGTTGACCGCGTCAACGTGACATTGCCGGCCGCTTACAAAGTAGCTGATCGGCGGCCCGAACTTCAACCTCCAGTTTTGCGGGATCTACCGCGCAGTCAGGTGGGCCTCGCTGTTCACGACTTGAGTTGTCAAGAACAACAAGTCAACAGCCAGAGCCCCCCTCACTCCACCGTCACACTCTTAGCCAGATTCCTCGGCTTATCCACATCCGTCCCCCTCCCCACCGCCGTGTGATACGCCAGCAGTTGCAGCGGCACCACGTGCAGGATCGGCGAGAGCACGCCGTAGTGCTCGGGCATGCGGATGACGTGCAGGCCGTCGCTGGGGGCGATGTGGGTGTCGGCGTCGGCGAAGACGAAGAGTTCGCCGCCGCGGGCGCGGACTTCCTGCAGGTTGCTCTTGAGCTTTTCGAGCAGCGCGTCGTTGGGGGCGACGGTGACGACGGGCATGTCGGCGGTGACGAGGGCGAGGGGGCCGTGCTTGAGTTCGCCGGCGGGGTAGGCCTCGGCGTGGATGTAGCTGATCTCCTTGAGCTTGAGGGCGCCTTCGAGGGCGATGGGGTAGTGGGGGCCGCGGCCGAGGAAGAGGGCGTTGTCCTTGCGGGTGAAGACCTCGGCCCAGGCGATGACCTGGGGTTCGAGCGCGAGCACGGCCTGCACGGCGACGGGGAGGTGGCGCAGGTCCTTGAGGTGGCGGGCCTCGGCGGCGTCGTCGAGGTGGCCGCGCACCTGGGCGAGTGCGAGGGTGAGCAGGAACAGGCCGACGAGCTGGGTGGTGAAGGCCTTGGTGCTGGCCACGCCGATCTCGGCGCCGGCGCGGGTGATGAAGGCCTGCGCGCATTCGCGCACCATGGCGCTGGTGGCCACGTTGCAGATGGTCAGCGTGTGGGCCATGCCGAGGCGGCGGGCGTGCTTGAGCGCGGCCAGGGTGTCGGCGGTCTCGCCGCTCTGGGTGATGGTGACGACGAGGGTGCGCGGGTCGGGCACGCTGTCGCGGTAGCGGTACTCGCTGGCGATCTCGACGCTGGTGGGGATGCGGGCGAGGCTTTCGAGCCAGTACTTGGCCACGGAGCCGCTGTAGTAGCTGGTGCCGCAGGCGAGGATGAGCACGCGGTCCACCTCCTTGAAGACGCGCCAGGCGCCGTCGCCGAAGAGCTCGGGGCTGATGGACTGCACCGCGTCGAGGGTGTCGGCGATGGCGCGCGGCTGCTCGAAGATCTCCTTCTGCATGTAGTGCCGGTAGGGGCCGAGCTCGGCGGCGGCGGTGTGGGCCTGCACGGTGCGCACGGGGCGGCTGGCGGGCTCGAAGCGGCTGGCGGGCTGGGCGGGGTCGGGCCGGGCGGTGATCCAGTGCTTGCCGAGCTGCAGGTCGACGACGTCGCCGTCCTCGAGGTAGACGATCTGGTCGGTCACGCCGGCCAGGGCCATCGCGTCGGAGGCGAGGAAGTGCTCGCCGGCGCGCGCGTCGCGGCCGAGGCCCAGCACCAGCGGCGAGCCTTCGCGGGCACCGACCACGCGGTGCGGCTCGTCGCGGCAGAACACGGCGATCGCGAAGGCGCCGTGCAGCCGGCGCACGGCGGCCTGCACGGCCTCGAGCAGGTCGCCGTCGTAGAGGTGGTCCACCAGGTGGGCGATGACCTCGGTGTCGGTCTGGCTGACGAAGCGGTAGCCGCGGGCCTGCAGCTCGGCGCGCAGCTCGTCGTGGTTCTCGATGATGCCGTTGTGCACCAGCGCCACGCGGCCGGTGGCGGCGGTGTCGGCGTCGGCGCCTTCGGGCTGGAAGGCGCCGTGCGAGAAGTGCGGGTGGGCGTTGTGCACCGCGGGCGCGCCGTGGGTGGCCCAGCGCGTGTGGGCGATGCCGGTGCCGCCGGCCACGCCGTCGGCGGCAATGCCGGCCTCCAGCTCGGCCACGCGCGCGGTGCTGCGCGCGCGGCGCAGGCCGCCGTGCTGGTGCACGGCCACGCCGCAGGAGTCGTAGCCGCGGTACTCGAGCCGCTTCAGGCCCTCGACGAGCAGGGGAACGATGTCGCCGGTGCTGACGGCTGCGACGATGCCACACATGGGGAAGCCTCCTGGCGCGGCCGCGGCGGGCCGGCGATGCGGGCGCCGGGCGGGCTGCCGGGCGCGATGGGCGGAATGCTAGGCGGGCGCCGATGAATGGAGCTTCCGTTATCGATTGCCATATGGAAGAATCCACCGGTCCTGCGACGATCCGAAGAAATCATCCGATCAGAGGCTATCGATGGAATCTTCTCTCACACCGATCGCGCCGATCACGCTCGACGCCACCGACCGCCGCCTGCTCGCGCTGCTGCAGGAAGACGCCGGCCGCACCAACCAGGCCCTGGCCGAGGCCGCGCTGACCTCGCCGGCCACCTGCCTGCGCCGCGTGCGCCGGCTGGAGGCGGCCGGCGTGATCCGCCGCCGCGTGGCGCTGCTGGACCCGGCGGCGCTGGGCGCGGGCCTGACCGCCTTCGCCGAGGTCACGCTCGACCGCCAGGGCGCCGAGCACCTGGCCGCTTTCGAGCAGCGCGCCGTCGCCGAGCCGGCGGTGCAGCAGTGCCACCGCAGCAGCCCCGGCCCGGACTTCATGCTGCAGCTGCAGGTGCCCGACATGCCGGCCTGGCACGCGCTGGTGCAGCGCCTGTTCACGCAGGACGCGAACGTGCGCAACGTGAAGAGCTACTTCAGCGTGCACTGCGCGAAGTTCGAGACGCGGGTGGCGCTGCCGGGCGGCTGAGAGCCGCCGCCGCTGCGGCCGGCCGGCGCGGCGTGTCGAATCGGCCAACCCGTCGGCTCGGAACTGCCGAGACAGCCGCCGGCGCGCGGCCCAGGATGGCGGGCAGACCCGAGTCCCCGGCACCGCGCCGGGGCGATTCCCCACCGCCACGGAAGCCGCTGCCATGTCGCTCGTGAAAGAGATGCTCGCCCTCGGCGCCACCCTGCGCGGGCGCGAGTTCAACCAGGGGAAATTCTCCGAGTCGCTGGGCACGCTGGACGGCGTGAGCATCGGCAACGGCTACTGCGCCGGCGTGGTGCTGGACTGGACGCGCCGCGTGCTGCAGAGCTCGGTCGCGCGCGACGCGGCCTACCTCTCCTACGAGTCGCCCGCCGGCGATGCGGACGGCGGCACCCCGGCCGCCACCGGCCGCCAGGCCGCGGCACTGCTGCGGATGGTCGATGCCTTCGATGGCCAGGCGAGCAGCTACGTGGAGCGCACCGACGCGCAGCAGCTGGTGGACGACCTGCGCCGGCTGGCCGGCCAGCCGGTGGCGGCCCATGCGGGGCTGGGCAGCGGCGTGCCGGTGAGCACCGCCATCGCCAGGCGCATGGCCGGGTTCTGGGCCATCCCCGGCGTGCCGGATGGCCTGTTCAGCCGCTTCCGCCTCGACCGCGACCCGGCCGGCGTGCTGGACAAGGAACAGCTGCTCACGCTCGCGCGCGCGCTGGTGGCGCGGATCAAGGCGGAAGGCGACCCGCAGAAGCGCCGGCTCGACCGGCGCGGCCGCCACTGGGGCGCCTATGCGACCGAGCTGGACACCAAGTTCGCGACCATCCGCGCGCTCGAGAACCGCGGCGTCTCGAAGAAGCCCTTCTCGGGCATCCGCGTCGTCGGGCACCGGCCGCTGACGGCCTTCGCCAGCCCCGGGGACTGGCTGCGCGAGCTGCTCGACATCGTCGCCGCGCAGCCCGGCAGCTGCACCGTGGTGAACCTCAAGCGCAGCCTGTCGGAAGGCGGCCACGCGGTGGCCATCCAGCACGGGCTGGACTCGCGCTTCTACCTCTTCGATCCGAACGGCGGCACCTTCGCGTGCAGCCTGCGCACGCTGGCGCGGTGCCTGACGCAGCTGTTCTGGACCTCCTGCCTGCGCCCCAACCCCTACAGCACCCGGCAAGGCGAGCTCGCCTACTACGAGCGCACCACCGGCACCGAACGCGTGGCCGATCCCGCTCGCGAACGCACGGGATGGAAGGCCATGGCCTGCACGGTCTTCATGAAGGCCTGAAGACCGGTGCCGCGGCGCCGCGGCCGCGTCCGGACCCGGCTATCGTGTCGGGATGCCCAGCTCCTTCCCCCTCCCCGGCGTCGTCACCACCGAGCGCGAGCACCGCGTGCCACTGGTCCATGCCGACCCGTCGCGCGGCACGATCACCGTCTTCACCCGCGAACTCGCCGCGCCGGACGGCCGCGACCGGCCCTGGCTGGTCTTCCTGCAGGGCGGCCCGGGCTTCGAGGCGAGCCGGCCGTCCGCCCCGCCGTCGGGCTGGATGGCGCGCGCGCTGGCCGACTTCCGCGTGCTGCTGCTGGACCAGCGCGGCACCGGCCGCTCGACCCCGGTCGGCCCGCGGCTGCCCGGGGCCACACCGGCCGAGCAGGCCGAGTACCTCACGCACTTCCGCGCCGACGCGATCGTGCGCGACCTGGAATGCCTCCGCGCCGAACTCGGCATCGAGCGCTGGAGCCTGCTCGGCCAGAGCTTCGGCGGCTTCACCGCGCTGAGCTACCTGTCGATGGCGCCCGAGGCGCTGCGCGAGGTCATGATCACCGGCGGCCTCGCGCCCGTCGACGGCCGCCCGGTCGACGACGTCTACGCCGCCACCTGGGCCCGCGCGCGCGAGGCCAACGCGCGCTACCACGCCCGCTACCCCGGCGACCGCGCCCGCCTGCACGCGCTGCTCCAGCGCCTCGACGCCGAGGACCTGCGCCTGCCCGGCGGCGACCGCCTCACCGCACGCCGCTTCCGCCAGCTCGGCCTCTGGCTCGGCAGCAGCACCGGCTTCGAGCGCCTGCACCACCTGCTCGAACTCCCGCCCGACTCCCCCGCCTTCCTGTGGGACGTGCAGCAGGCCACCGGCTGGGAGCGCAACCCGCTCTACGCGACGCTGCACGAGTCCTGCTACGCCGACGGCGGCAGCACCCGCTGGTCCGCCCACCGCCTCGCCCCCGACGAGGCCCTGCACGGCGACCTGCTCGGCGGCGAACACGTCTTCCCCTGGATGTGGGAAGAACACGGCGGCCTGCGCGCCCACCGCGACGCCGCCCACCACCTCGCCGACCACCCCTGGCCCCGCCTCTACGACCCCGACCGTCTCGCCCGCAACGAGGTCCCCGTCGCAGCCACCGTCTACGTCGACGACCTCTACGTCGAACGCACCTTCGCCGAAGCCACCGCCCGCCACGTCCGCGGCCTGCGCCCCTGGATCACCAACGAGTACGCCCACGACGGCCTCCGCGCCGACGGCGACCGCATCCTCACCCGCCTCCTCGACCTCGTCCGCGGCCGCGCCTGACCCCGCCCCACCTTCCCTCTTCACACCCCCGCCCCACGGCTGCGCGGACCAAGCGAGCCGTGCCTGAGCGGCGGGGCGGGTGGGCCCCTTTCACGTAAGTAAAGGAGGAGGGCCGAAGGCCCGGGGGAGCGAGCCCGGACACGGACAGTCCAGTGGACTGTCCGTGCCTGGCGAGCGCCGACGCGCTTGCGCGTCGGCATGGAGTGAAAGGGGCCCACCCGTCCCGCCGCGATCGCTCGGACACCGCTCAAGCTCAAGCGCAAGCCCTGACTCACTCCCTCGGCCTCAACCGCGCAATCACCACCCCCGCGATCCCCAGCGTCAGCCCCCCGATCACCGCCAGCATCCACCAGAACCCCTGCGGATGCTCCGCCAACGGAATCCCCCCCACGTTCATCCCCATCAACCCCGCCACCAGATTGATCGGCAACGCCAGCACCGTCACCATCGTCAGCACGAACAGACTCCGGTTGTTCTCCTCCGCCACCCGCGTCGCCGCCTCGTCCTGCATCAGCTTGATCCGCTCCTGCAGCGCCGCCACGTCCCGCAACACCAGCGCGAACTCCTCGCTCGCCCGGTGCAGATGCTGAAGATCCGACGCCGCCACCCACGCCGGCGGCTTCGCCAGCGTGCGCATCAACGCACTCGGCTCCGGCGCCAGCAAGCGCTGCAGCCGCACCGCCAGCCGTCGCAGCCGCCCCAACTCCCCGCCATGGCGCCCATGGTGCCCCGCCAGCACCGCATCCTCCACCTCGTCCAGCCGCTCCGCCGCGCGCCGCACGATCGCCTGCAACTCATCCGCCTGGTCGCGCAGCAGGTGATCCAGCAGCGCCACGCTCGACCCCAGCGGCTCCCCGCGCTTCACCGCCATCCGCAGCCGGTCCACCGACCGCAGCGGATGCCGGCGCGCGCTGACCACGCAGCGCGGGCCCACCGCCAGCCACAGCGTCGCCACGTCGCTCGCGTCGAAGCCGAAATCGAAGGTGACGTCGTTGAGCACCGCGAACAGGCTGTCGCCATCGCGCTCGATGCGCGTCGAACGGGTGCCTTCGTGCAGCGCCTCCAGGAAGAGCTCGCCCAGGCCCGCGTGCGCGCGCAGCCAGGGCTCGGCCGCCGCGTGCGCCAGGTTGAAGTGCAGCCAGACGAAGCCCTCGGCCGGCGGCGGCGGCAGGCCGGCGCCAAGCCCTTCGACCGGCTCCGGCGGCAGACCAGCGGCGAAGCGGTAGCCGCAGACGAGGCCGTGCGCGTCGGCGCCATAGCTGGAAACGGGGATCGGCAGCAGGCTCACGGCCGCGCCAGACTATGACGGCGGCGTGACACGGGAATGACACCCCGTCGCTGCGGGAGGCCCCGGGCCCCGGGGCGCCTCAGCGCGCCGCGATGCCGGCCAGCCCCTGCTGGGCCAGCCCGGGTTCGCAGCCCCGCGTCGTGCACTGCACCGTGACCGGCTGCAACCGGACCCGGCCGCAGGGCGCGTTCACCGTGCCCACCGGCGTCTCGGCCGTGGCCCCGGGCGCCAGCCGCGAGAAGGTGGCGGCGTTGAGGCCACCCCCCAGCGCCTGGCCGCTGGCGGCATGCACCGCCCGCGCCTCCGCCACCAGTGCACGGATCGGCTGGCCCATGCCGTTGCGGGCCTGCACCGTCAGCTCGCAGGTGGCCCGCGTGCCGGAGCCCGGCGCACCGATGAAGCTCAGGTGCACGTTGGCCGCGGACGTGGGCGCCCCGGCGCCGGCCAGGGCCGCGGCGACGAGGGAAGGCAGGGCGGACGGAAGGCGCGGCAGGCGCATTGCAGGCTCCGGAACATGGCGGGGACAGGCGGCGGATGCCGCCCTTCAGCAGAACGGCATCGCGCCGCCGATCCCCTCATCGCCGGCCACCCGGGTCAGGGGAGCGCGCCGCACGTAGACCGGGCGGTGCCCGGCGGAGCCGGGCCGGGGGGCTCGATTCACCCCGCCACCGCCAACAAGCGCCGGTGCAGCGGATTGCCATGCAGCCAGGCCTCCCGCTCGGCGGCGCGGCGCCACGCGGCGGCGCCCTCGCGCACCGCAGCGGCGCCGAGGTGCGCGGCGTCGCGGGCGGCTGCCGACTCACCGCAGGCGGCGAAGACCTCGTGCGCCGTGACCCAGGCGCTGGCCGGCTCGTCCACCCAGGCGTCCACCTCGGCCGCCCGCGCGAGCGCCTGGCGCGCCATCGCCACGGCCTGGTCCGGGCGGCCGGCCGCCACGGCCGCCCGCGCCGCCCCCTGCGCGGCCAGGCGCTGCAGCGCGACGAGGCCGCGCGTGCCGAGCTCGTCCACCAGCGCGGCGAGCGCGTCGGGGTCGCCGCCCTGCAGCGCGGCGGCCAGCGCGGCGCGCTGCAGCACCAGGCCGGTCGGCAGCGCGCCGACCTCGGCCGCGCGCGCCAGGTCCGCGGACGGGTCGCGGCCGTCGCGGTGGTCCAGGCGGGCGCGGGTGAGCAGCAGGTGCAGGTCCTGCGTGCCCTGCCCGGGGCGGCCCGGGGCCGGGTGGCGGTCCAGCAGCGCACGCGCGGCCGCACCGCGGCCGGCCACCGCCAGCGCCTGGGCCTGCGAGGTGAGGAAGAGGTCGGGCACGCGCGCGCCCGCGGCGGCCAGCCGGGCGAGCAGCGCCTCGAAGCGGGCCAGGCCGGCCGGCGCCTGGCCGGCGGCCACCTCGATCATCGCCACCACGTGCATCACGTCGGCGCGGAACACCACGCCCATTTCCAGCGGCTCGGACTGCGCCAGCACGCGCTCGCCGAGCGCCCGCGCACCGGCGTGGTCGCCCACCGCATGGCGCATGCGCATCAGCTGGTTGCCGAGCGTCACGCGCAGGCCGGGGTCGGCCTCCTGCTCGGCCTGGGCCAGCGCGGGCTCGAGCGCGGCCACGCCCTCGCGCGGCCAGCCGTCCCAGTGCAGCAGGCCGGCGCGCGCGGTGCGCAGCGCCAGCCGCGCCTCGGCCTCGGGCTCGACGTGCGGCGCCAGCCGGTCCACCAGCGCACGCAGCCGGCCCACGTCGAGGCCGCTGGCCACCAGCGAGGTCAGCACCCGCACGCCGTCGGCCAGCGTGGCCGGCGGCAGCGCGGCGCCGAGGTGTTCGTAGTCGGTCATCAGCGGCCCGGCCTCGGCCAGCGCCGCATCGAGCCGGCGGCTGCCGAAGTGGGCGATGGTGCGCAGCGTGCGCAGCCGGGCCGCCTCCTCGGGACGCTCCGCCAGCGCCTCGGCCGCCACCAGCGCCGCCTCGGCCGAGGGGTGGCGCACCCACAGCGCGCAGCGCGCCGCGTCACACCAGGCGGCGAAGCGCGCCGCGCGCTGCGGCAGCGCCGGCGCCGCGGCGGCATAGGCAGCCGCGGCCTCGGCCATCTGCCACTGGCGGCGCGCCCGGGCGGCGGCCTGCAGCCACCACGGCGCCGCGGCGGCGGCCTCGCCGGCCGCCTGCAGGTGGTCGGCGATCGCCGCCGCCGGCGCCTGCTGCGCCTGCAGCTGCGCGGCCACACCGCGGTGCAGCGCCGGGCGCAGCGCGCGCGGCAGCGAATCCAGCACGGCCTCGGCCACCAGGTCGTGCGCGAAGCCCAGGCCCTGGAAGACCTGCGCCTGCTCGAGCGCACCCAGCGCCGGCGCCAGGCCGAGGAGGTTGCGGCCGAGCAGGGCCGCCGCCAGCCCGAGCGAGAAATCCCCGCCGGCCACCGCCGCCACCTGCGCGAGCTGCAGCGCGGGCTCCGGCAGGCGCTGCAGCCGCAGCCGCACCGCCTCGCGCAGCGTGGGCGGCAGCGGTATCTCGCGGCGATCGCGCGGCGATGGCGGCGGGTCCCTTGCCACGGTCGTCATCGCCGTCTTCGCCCGAGTGCCCGGAGCCGGCACGGCCCCCGCCGACGGCGGGGCGGGCGCGCCGTCCCCCGGCCGGCCGAGCCACAGGCTCTTCAGGCACTCCAGCAGCCAGGCCGGGTTGCCGCCCACGCGCGCGAGCAGCGCGGCGGCGAGGGCATCGGCATCGGCATCGGCATCGGCGTCGG
>NZ_BBYR01000080.1 GCF_001293525.1 Pseudideonella sakaiensis
CAGGCCTGCTGCAGGCTGCTGGAAAGCGCCCCCCGCGATGGCCAGGGCCTTTGCATGGTCCGTGCGAGCTGGCTGTACGGCCTGATGCACGACGCCCAGGTCGCCCGCCGCCTGCACGACCTGGTCAACACGCCCGAGCTGGTCGACTTCCCCAAGGCCGTGCAGGCCGAGGCGGCCCACCAGCTGCTCCGGTGGGGCACCGAGGACCGCGAGGGCAAGGCGCCCGCGGAGTGGCTCTGGCTCGTGGCTCACCTGGCCACCCGGGCGCTGGAGCATCACAAGGAGGCCGAGCGCATCGAGTCGGCATGGGGCGTCGACCCGCCGAACGAGGCACACGCCAAGGCGCTCGCCCATCACCGCGAGAAGGCCGTGCATCACGTCATCACCACGGCCGCCGC